>NZ_JAKEDS010000001.1:220272-868159 GCF_021462415.1 Rhodohalobacter sp. 614A | reverse complement strand
CGGCACTTTCCGTGCAATCCATAATCTCAGCGATCTCCTTGTATTTGAATCCTTCGAAACGGCTTAGAATAAGCGTCTGCTTTTTCTCTTCATCCAACTGATCCAAAGCCCGTTTCAGAAGCAGCCGGTTTCGTTCATCTTCTGATTTCAGTTTGATTTCTGAATCATCGGCTTCGAGAGAATCCCAGTCGCTAAAATCATCTTCCGTATCGGTTTTTGAATATTTCCGGTAATAATCGATATGAAGATTTCGGGCGATCTGGAAAATCCATGTTGAGAAAGCGCCGTCTCCTTTATAGGATTCGCGGTACTTCAGAATCCGTTCAAAAACACCCTGAACCAGATCCTCGCTGATATCGCGGCGGTGTGTCAATCTGTAAAAGAACCCGAACAGGCGACGGTTGTATCGCTCAAACAGCAACCCGAGTTTATCGAGATCGCCGTCTCTTACTTTCATCATTAAAGCGTTATCCGAATTCGAATCCAACCGATCAAATATTTTTGTTAGCCTGTTCATGAGGATACACTGTTGCTGTAGTGAAAGGTTACAGAAAAAATTTTAAAGTCATTGCGAAGGGGCGTGTATCTGTAATAATATCCAGCCTCTATAGTTTGGAGATTGCTTCGCTTTGCTCGCAATGACAAAATTAATCCCATGAAACCACTTCCTGTCATTGCGAGGAGGAGTGAAAGCGACGACGCGGCAATTTCCGAATCCTAATTAAGACCAAGAGATTGCCGCGATCGCAGGCTCACTCGCAATGACTAAGAAAAAATTTCGTACTCTCCTGTAATGAAATTCTATTCCACTCGTCTGATCAACAGAAATGACAAAGCAAGAATTTAAAAACCTGGTTCTGCCTTCGCGGGACAAATTTTTCAGAGTAGCTTTTTCGCTTCTTGGGAATCGCCAGGAAGCCGAAGATACGCTACAGGATGCGTTCCTGAAGTTGTGGAATATGCGGAGTCGGTTATCAGAATATAACAGTGTGGAAGCATTGGGAATGACAATGACGAAAAATCTCTGCCTGGATAAATTGCGATCCTACAAACATCGTAATCAGAATAATGAAGAGGTGGAAACGCTGACGCTTCATTCCGGGAGTCCCGATCCGGCGCAGGAAACGGAACTCAGTGAAAGCCTGAAAACGATCCACACCATTTTTGAAACGCTGCCCGAGCAGCAAAAGCTCATCATTCACCTGCGGGATGTGGAGCATTATGAATACGAAGAAATTAGTGACATGACGGGACTGACCGTCAACACCATCCGGGTTAATCTTTCGCGGGCCCGAAAAACCGTACGCGAAGAATACTTAAAGCATCAGAATTATGAACACCGAAAGAATTGAACAACTGCTTGATAAATACTTCGAAGGAGAATCCTCCCTCGAAGAAGAAAAGGAACTGCGCGAGTTCTTTCGGCAGGAAGAGATTCCGGCGCACCTGAAGAGCTATACCGACCAGTTCTCTTACATGAACACATTGGAAAAAGCCGAAACGAATATTGATCCCTTCGCCAAAATTGAAGAGCAGGAAAATGAATCTCCCTTTGAGGAGCCTGTCCCGAAACGTCGGGAGGAAGAGAGTTCGGCATCAGCCGGTCGTCGGTTGATGACCACTCGGTCAACGTTCATAACCTGGACCCTTCGCGCCGCCGCCGCCATCATCCTGGTATTAACCGGATTAACCGCAGGGCTCCTGCTCAACCAACAAGAAGGAGCGTCTGATCAACAACTGGCGGCGATGCAGGAAGAAATCAGCCAGATGAAAAATGCCTTGATGTACGGTTCGGTTCAGAATGCTTCGGCGAGTGAACGAATTTCAGCAGTCTTCTCCAGTTCAAGATTGCAACAAAGCAATCCTCAACTGGATGCAGAAATTACCGACATCCTGATCTATACGATGAATAATGATCAAAATGTAAATGTGCGGATGGCTGCGGCTGAAGCCCTGTTCAAATTCAGAAATGAACCGAGAATTGGGAAAGCCCTGACAAATTCTTTAACGCAACAAAATGACCCGCTCATGCAGATCACCCTCATTGATATGCTGGTAGAGATGAAGCAAAAATCTGCCGTCAATGAAATGCAGAAAATGCTTCTCCGGACAGAAACGCAGGACGTTGTAAAACAGAGATTAGAAAGCAGTATCGCCGAGTTGAAAGTGTAAATAAATGGATAGCGCAAGCGTCTCGCTTGTGCTAACACGTGTCACAAGCAGGATGCTTGCGCCATCAATGTTCTGTCAGAGTTCGGGACGGTATTCGTGGCGTGGCGCTGACAGGTCGCAAAAAACAAATTCAAAACACAAACACTTAATAGAAGAATCATGAAAAAATCAATCAAACTTATTGCAACTGTATTGTTGATGTTTTTGGTACAACAAGCGAATGCACAGGAATACAGATACGACCTGGGAAACTCCGCGGAAATGACAGTGGAATTTTCCGTGGGCCAGAGTGATGTGTCTATCGAAGGATATGATGGCTCCGAATTGGTTATCGAAAATCTTGATTATGAACAGAACAGCAGACCCGAACGGGCGGAAGGTTTACGGGCACTTTACTACTCTGCAGAAGACAACACCGGTATTGGCCTGTCTGTTGAAGAAGAAAACGGAATCCTTAAAATTATTCCTGCGTCACGGGATGACAGCGAATACCGAGTCAAGATTCCCAATCGTGTTCGGCTGATGATTGAACAGGTAAATTTTGGCGGTGGCGATTTTGAAATCAGCGACCACAGCGGAGAAATTGAAATTCAATCCAAAACCGGGAATATCAATTTATCAAATATTACCGGACCGGTAACGGCAAGTAGTGTAAGCGGCGATGTGGAAATTGACTTTTCGCAACTCAGCCAGGCAAATCCAACGTCAATTTCTCTTGTGAGCGGATTTATTGACATCACCCTTCCTGCAAACGCCAGCGCAAATTTTAACCTGGGTTCCATTTCGGGGGAGGTTTACACAGACCTGGATATTGCACTGGAAGGCCGCGAAAATAATACCAACATGACACGTCTCGGCGGCAGTGGACAAATCAACGGAACGCTGAATGGCGGGGGCGTTGAGGTAAGGCTGAAGTCGGTGAGTGGAGATATTTACCTGAGAGGCAAGTAACGAAAATGAATCTGAAAAGCACGGATCAAATAGCCATCTGTGCTTTTCTCTAAAGGAGAACGAATATGAAAAAGGCAGCGATTTTACTCGTTACAGTTTTTGTGAGTTGTATATGGATGGCAGGGGAAATATTTGCTCAACAGCGAATCGTGGAAAAAACATTCTCTGCCAATTCAGAAGAAAAGATTCGGCTGAATCTTAAATTTGGTGATAGTATTGTTGTAAAAGGCTGGGACCGAAATGAAGTATCTTTTCGTGCGGTAGTAGAAGTTAATAGCGGCAAGCTGAATGATGCATTTGTTGCAAATTACTCCGACGGCAACAGTGGAATCCGCATTGATACAGATTTTGATAAAGATAAACTGGAAGATGGCCGGGCAGAAGATTGCCCGGACAGAAGCTATGGTTCCTACTCGTGGAATGATGGCAAAAAACATAAAGTGGTTTGCAGCAATATTACATTTGAATTGTATGTGCCCCGAAACAGCGATTTGCAACTGGAAACAATTTCCGCTGATGTGGAGCTTTATGACCTCAACGGGCCGATTGATGCTAAATCCATCAGCGGCTTCGTGGATTTAAGCTGGCCTGACAGAAACGGTGCGGATATATCCCTCAAAACAATTACCGGTGAAGCGTACAGCGATCTTGAAAACCTGAGCTTTAAAAATCGCCAGGAGTTTTTTCCTCATGTGGGATATGAACTTCGCGGAGAGATTGGAAGCGGCGGCCCCATGCTTCGGCTGGAATCTATTAGCGGTGATGTGTACCTGCGAAAACGAAAAGGGTAAGCAAGATTTAAAAGAATGCCCGGAAAAGTGGTTGTTGCGAAGAAACCAGAGTTAGGAGATTGCCGCAGTTGTTACATTCCCTCGCAATGACATTATAAGATAATCAAAGATGCCTCGGCTGTTCAGCCGAAATGACCTACTCCCCACCGATTGAATTCGGCCGGGGAGTTCTTTTATTCTTCGTGAAGGGTTGTAAGAAATTCAACCAAATCCCGGATTTGGCTTTTGGTCAGGCGATCACTCATATCCAGCATGGCGGATGGCGCCAGTTGTGTTTCGGAAATCTCAGATTTGGGAATATTCATCTGTTGGCCCCGAACCGTCAAAGTTAATTGGGTGTCTGTTTCACTATGAAATACACCACTGACAGATTCACCGTTTGTCTTTGTTACAGTCACGGGTGAATATCCGGCGGAAGGTTGGGCCGAGGGATCAATAATAGAAAGCAAAAGCTCATTGCGGTTTAGCCTGTCTCCTACTGTTGTCAGATCAGGTCCAACTTCAGCGCCAAAATTTCTTACCATATGGCAACGAGTGCACTGGGCAGAAACATCCGAATAGAATATTTGTGCTCCGTTTTCCGCATTTCCACCATAAAGAGATTCTCGATATTGCGCCATCTCACCTTGTGGTTTTTGATTATTATACTCATCAAGCGCCTGCTGCAGATCTGTTGAGCCACTATTTTCTATGGCCAAAATCAAATCGAGTTGAATTTCCCGATTCAGGTCTCCATTCATAAGTTCATTCATCTCTCCCAAAAGAAGCTCTTCGGCGGCAGGGCTATCCAAACGGGATAAGGCATCATAAGCCGCTTTCTTTTCATCAACAGATCCTCCTTTAATTACAGTTGTAAAGAGAGCGACTTTTGTTTCGACGGACAGGTTTGAATCCACCAAAAGAGCCAGTGCTTTCATTCGAACATCAAGGTTTGAATCTTCAATGGTGGAGGCGAGTACTTCGTCCATTTCATCATAATTCAAATCAGAAAGTGTATGGAGGGCTGTGCTTCGAATTTCAGCAGAAGGATCCTTCTGAGCGAGGGTTAAAACTTGAGGAGCCGCATTTGGCATTTCAAGATTTCCAATGGCATTTAATGCAGCTAATTTCAGATTTTCATTGGTTGATGAGAGATGCGTTTCCATTACTCCGGCGATGGCTTCCTGTGCATCATTCAGATTGTTGGAAATTTGGCCGCGATGTCGTCCGGTTACGCGATCAAAAATGGACGGATTATCCCAGTATTCCAATGTATTGAGGGCTTCCATTCTTAATTCAACAGGAATGGTTTCACTCAGAGAGAATTGAGCAAGTCGTTCGGCATCCTCTGCTGTTCCGCTGTAAAGATTGGCGTTGATGACCCTGCGAATGAGAGGTTCATTTGTAAATCGTGGATTGTCCAAAAGTTTGGCGAGTTCCGGGATCGCTTCTTCGATGTACTGATCATCTGAAATTGCCCGCGCCGCATTGGTGACGATATACTCATCCTCGTCATCCAGGAATTCGATGATACCGGCCTCGCCCATTCGTTTCAGAGCAACGACCGCAGCAATTCGAACGGCACGAGACGGATGATCGGCCAGGTTGGTGACGGCCTCGCCATTCCCAATTCGAGCCAATGCAATTGCTCCGGCATGGCGCAAGTAAACATCCTCGTCATTATTGGCTTCCAGCATTTCAACAATTGGATTAACGGCGTTTTCATAACCGATTCTTCCAAGGGCTTCCGCAGCGAAAAGCTGCGTCCGTGCACCTTCATCAGATAAAAGTGGAATAATATGTTCAGCAGCCGGCTCGTACCGAACATCTCCGAGCATTTTTGCGGATTGCGCCCGGATTTCAGAATCTTCATCGTCCAAAAACTCAATTAATGGTTCAACCGCATCTGTATTCTCCCGGCCAAGTTGAGCCAATCCCCAAACTCCATGAATTCGGGCCAGTTGGCTGGAACTGTTTTCGATTGTGGAAAGCAATACATCATTTGCCTTTCGGCTGACCAATTCAAACTGTGCTTTCTGGCGAATTCTCATATCTTCGTGCTCCAATAGTGATGACAATTCGTTCTCGTTTTTCTCACCAAAATCTTCCGCCAACAGATCTTTCACCTCTCTTCGGATTGCGGAATTTGACTGACCGGCAGCATCGAGTTTCCAGATTCTGCCTTCTTCATTTTGTCCCCAGCCTTCAATCCAATCGGTCATATAAAGTGCACCATCGGGACCAAAGTCGAGGCCAACGGCCAGAATTCCGGTTAGCACTTCCTGGTCGGTTTCGAGTTCAAACCCGGCTCCTTTTTGGTTTAGAGTAAACGCATAAATAGGTGAATTAGCTATGGATCCGCGAAAGGACATCACAAAGAAATGCTCCTGCCATTCTTCGCTTAAAGCCGTGCCGGGATTATAGGCAAATCCGGCCGGGCCTGCATGATAATTGGCAATGGGCGGTAAAATGTGAGCCGCCTGGTTTTCGAATCGTGGTTTGAAGTATTCTTCATCCATCCACACTTTGTATTCGTTGTTTTTTGGATCGCCGTATTTCCCGAACTGCCAGTTGATTCGCCAGCCGCTGTCTGAACCATTAATGAGGTAAACCAGCCGCTCCTCTTCCCCGGGGTGATCGCCGTCGTTATCTACAGAAATGAGATTGCCGTATTTGTCGAAATCAAATTCGTGGGTATTTCTGACTCCTGATGCAAAGACTTCAAAATTACTTCCGTCCGGATCAGACCGCAGGATTGCGCCCTGGTTCGGAGAATACCATCGAATGCCTTCTTTGTCTACCACATTAAATCCCATATCCCCGATTCCCCAGTAGATTCTGCCGTCCGGCCCTACCGTCAAACCCGACATGCCATGACCGCTAAAACCTATGTGAACATTGTAACCGTGGCTGATAGACTCTTTCGTGTTGGCCATACCGTCATTATCTGTATCCCGGATTCGCCACAGATCGGGGCCTACTCCTACAAACACATCATCATTATATTCAACGACTGCACCGGCAACATCGGTTACTTCGGTATTAAAATCCTGAATAAAAAGCTGTGCATAGTCGGCCACGCCGTCATTTGAGGTATCTTCAATTCTCCAGACTTCTTCCTTAATGACAGCCAGGTCTCGCCAGTCGTGCGAACCATCTTCGTTTCTGTCCGGAATCCACGTATTCTGTTCGCTTTTTTCCGGTGCCAGTTCCGTATGGAGAAATTCACGCCTGTCTTGAAGGGTTTCCCATTTCATGGATTCAATTCGCCAGCTGTCATCTACTCCGCGAATATCAAATTCCGAGTTGCCGCTTCGGTCGGTCACGGTAATAAGTGCCCGTCCCTGGTTGTCCATATGGATGGCAATGGGATCGCCCAATAATTTATTGGAGGCCCAAAGCGAAAGTTCCAATCCGTCGGCCGGCACTGCCTGGATATTTTGAGTGACTTCGCTGGCTTCAGTGGCCGCCTGATCGCCTTCAATGCGAATCTCCTGCGGATCGAAACTGACCGGCCCGGCATTTTCTTCTTCTCCTGAACAACTGATGAAAAAAGATGTGATAATGAAAAAACTAATGAAAAGTAAAAACCCTCTGTTATGACTGGAAAATAAATAAGGAAAAATCATTGGTTCAGAATTATGGTACATTGAGGTTATTGAAGAGAGACTACCCAATGTAACCTCTTGAATCCAAAAAATTAACTGAATTTTCAAATCGGCCTTCAGAAGAAATGAAAGGTGGTTTTGCACGATTTTATAGGTGAATCTATATTAAAGTGTAGAAGTGATGTGTTTTTTAAACGAAAGAAAAAGATAAAGTACATGGCTTGGTATGAAAACCGATGAGAGAATCAAGTGGCTGCTAAACGGAGATGTTTCCATTCAATACCAGGTGCATCGGGACCTGCTTTTTGAAGAACGTGATGACTTGAGAAAACGAATTGCAACTGAAGGCTGGGGAGCGGAGATCTTATCAAAAAGAAAACCGAACAAACACTGGGGCAAGGGCTATTATTCACCCAAATGGATTTCCTCGCATTATTCTATTCTTGATTTGAGAAACATGTGGTTTCCGGCTGAACATCCACTCGTACGAGAAACAATAGACATGATTCTAAAGAATGAAAAAGGTTCGGACGGCGGAATCAATCCATCGGGACATATCAAAGAGAGTGATGTTTGCATGAACGGAATGATGCTGAATTGTGCGGCTTTTTTTGGTGCGGATGAAGAGGATTTGAAATCGGTTATTGATTTTATTCTGGATCAGACTCTGCCGGATGGCGGATTCAATTGTCAGTTTAACCGGTCGGGTGCAAAACACAGTTCGCTGCATTCCACGCTTTCAGTTGCAGAAGGATTTTTCGAGTATGAAAAGAATGGCTATTTGTATCGGTCTGATGAACTGAAAAAAGCGCGAAAATCGGCCGAGGAGTTTATCCTGATGCACCAACTTTTTATATCTGACCGAACCGGAGAGATCATCAAACAGGGTTTCCTGAAATTTCCCTATCCGCCGCGATGGAAATATGACATTTTGAAAGCCCTCGACTACTTCCGGTATTCCGGAGCCGAATGGGATGACCGAATGCAGCCGGCAATCGACATACTCCTGAAAAAACAGAACAAAGACGGAACGTGGAATCAATACGCGGAATATTCCGGCCTCACTCACTTTACGATGGACCAAGCCGGCAAACCCGGCCGATGGAATACGCTGAGAGCCATGCGGGTTTTGAAGCATTTTGGAATTTGGTAGCTATTTTACAAATTCGATTGGTGGATTAAATCATATGGGATGGAAACTACGCTGCTCTTTTTTACGATTATAGGTTCTTTGGTAGCCTTCTTTACATATTTGCAGAAATATGTCATTGAACCAGAGGAAACAAAGAATCGTCTTTTAGAAACATTTAAACTTGGGAGAAAAGTTAATAACGAACTCATTGTCGAATTAGAAAAATATGTGAAGGAACATCACGCAAGTCAGCACATTTTTATGCAGGGTTTAACTTTTCAACAAGGAATTAATGAATTAAAAAAAGCAAGATCTTTACTGTTCACAGAGCAGAATGAGAAAAATATCAAAAGGGCAAATGTGAACATTACTCATCTAAACTCATTACAAGAACAGATTGAAGATCAAATATTATACCACTCACAAATTAAGAATCATTTCAATTGGTTTATAAAAAATGAATAAAGACTTCAATTTAGAATCCCTCCGCTATCCTATCGGCAAACTTAATGTCCCAAAAGATGTATCGAAAGAACAGGTTTCCGAGTGGATTGAAACGATCGAATCCTTCCCTTCAAAAGTGCGAGCACTGACCGAGAATCTTTCTTCCGAAGAACTGGATTGGAAATATCGCCCGGAAGGCTGGACCATTCGGCAGGTGGTTCATCATGTTGCAGACAGTCACATCAATTCAATTATCCGTTTTAAACTGGCACTCACGGAAGATGTGCCAACCATCAAACCCTATTTTGAAGATAAATGGGCGGAGCTGGAAGACTCAAAAGCGCCTGTTTCTCAATCCATTTCATTGCTTGAAGGCGTTCATGCCCGCTGGGCAATTTTACTGAAATCGATGAGTGAAGATGATTTCAAGAGGAAGCTTTTTCACCCGGAGCAAGGCCGCGAGCTGACGTTGACATTTATGCTCGGATTATATGCCTGGCATTGCCGGCATCATCTGGCCCACATTGAACAGGCGCTGGAAAACGAAGGAGAGTTCAATTAAGAAACCCATCAACAAACATTGGGGTGTTTGCCGATGAGTTTCAAATAGAAACAAGACTCAGAAATATATCTAATGGGTATTCTGAATCTCAGTTTGGAATGCCATAGTAGTCTTTTACGGCTTGGTAATCTTCCATGAAATCATTTTTCATTTTAGCTGGTACGCCGCCGGGAATCATCACATAGCGAACCTGTGCACCGGTAAAGTCAGAAACATTGCTACCATCCGTTGAGGTAAGAACCACTATAATTCCCTGAGCCCCATCACTTGGAAGATCTGCAATAGCGAAGGACAGAAAATCCGAACCACTCACATAAGGTAAAGGGACAACAATTGCATCACCGCTAATTTCTTCTTTTGCATAAACCATGAGAGTCCCCTCCGCTATAAAGTCGCCCATTACACGGGATTCAGGGATGTACATTGCCTTGTATGTGGGATCGTCATCCCGATTCCAATCAATGTCCATCCAGTCGGAATAGATAACGTTTGCCGTTCCGGGAGGTCCTTCAGGCCCCTCAGGTCCCTGCGGACCTTCTTCTCCCTGGAGTCCTTGTTCGCCCATGGGGCCTTCGGGACCTTGTTCACCTTGAGGGCCCGAATCTCCATCCGGGCCTGCCGGACCTTCGCAACCAATAGTAATGAAAGAAAGAAGAAGAATGATGGAGATGAGATAGTGAAGTCTTGAAGTAATCATTTTAAATAAATTTTGATGAGTGTTTTTACTTAACCTGGAAATACCAGGGATTCAATAATTAATACGCGGAAAAACCTTGTCGACTGCCATATTTCAAAGAAGAGCGATTTTAAATCAATCAAATACTTTTTCTGATGCGTGGTGTAAAGCTATCTCATATTTGTTTGTAAATCGTAGATATGGCGATCAGGTATCAAACTGTTTTTTAAAAAAGCAGTTACATTAAAAAAACCATTCATTATTGATGGTATTCTCTCGTAAAGGGATAGAGTAAAAATCAGGTTACCTGAAATAGTTTTGCGGTTCCTACAGAAAGGAAGAAGAGAAGGACAACAATCATTCCACTCCAGAATCCTCCAAAGCCTGCTGCAAATACGCTGTTCAGAATTACCAGTGAAAGAACACCTCGTTTAATGGCTGTTTTGATGAGTGACGGAACCGGGTTTTGGGCCGCTTTATAAAACGGTGGAATCACTAATACACCAAATACAACAAGAAACGGGAGTGCGGTTGAAAGCGAGAAAGGGAGCTCAAAAAGTGGAAGGAGCAGGAAAGCGGTGACAATTAACAGAATAAATCCAAGTGCGGTAAATCCATAAGCTTGGGAGCCACCGTGAACCTCTCCCTGGCTGACCAACGTAATGGACGCGATATAAAGGAGTGGAATCAATGCAAGAAACCAAACTTCAGGTACAACTGCCGGAATCAGACTGATTCCCAGGAGCAGATTTCCACCCCGGCAGCTTCCCATAAATAACGGACCCCAGAATGCGGAATGCTTGGCTTTGGAATCATAAAAAACCGCACAGATCGCGATGCCTGTTGCAAGAAAACCCGCGGTGATATTCACCAGAAAGGCCGATACAATTCCTGCCAAAAGAAGCAAAAAGCCAAATACTCCGGCTGTAAAAGCGGAAATGCGTCCACTTGGAATGGCTCGTTCGGGGCGTTCTTTGGCATCGAGTTCTGCATCAAAAAAATCATTTAAAACCACACCGCCACCATACAGGCCAAATGTGGAAAGGAGCAGCCACCCGATTTCAGAAAACGGAAGATCTGACGAAACCAGGGAACCGGCGGCGATAGTTACACCCGCCAAAATATCTGCAAATGCAGTGATGATGTTGGCAGGCCGCATCAGCTCGAGAGCCGCACGAAACCGTGTTCTAAAAGTGATTTCAGAAGAAGGCGTTGATGGATTCAAGCGACTGAATTTTATTCAATGATGAGGTCATCATCCTTATCGGTTTTTTCCTCTTCAACAAAAGGTTTATGTCCGCCGCGGAGAACAGTATTTCCAGAGAAGGTTTTGCGCTGGTCAATCAGCGGGCGGTTCAGCCAGTCATCTTCATTCATCTCGCCGCTTTGGCTGTAGGCATCGAGTGCGTTTTGGTAGCAGATTTGTTTCACATCTTCTTTTGGGATGCCACGCTGCAACATCAGTTGAGCGGTTTTGGGAACCCCGAGCGGATCGCTGTGTCCCCAGTCGGCAGCGCTGTCGACGAAAATGCGTTCCGTTCCGTACCCTTTTACGATCTCTACCATTCGTTCATTTCCCATTTTGGTGCCGGGATAGATGGTGAAAGCTGTCCAGAATCCACGATCCAACACATCTTTGACAGTCTCTTCATTGTTGTGATCGATAATTACTTTGGTGGGATCGAGTCCGTGTTCTTCACACAGATCCATGCTGCGAATGGTTCCCTGTTTTTTATTTCGGTGAGGTGTGTGAACCAAAACCAGCATATCCATCTTTTTGGCAAGATCGAGCTGTAGGTGAAAATATTTTTCCTCAAGATCGGTCATATCATCATAACCGATTTCCCCGATAGCTACGACCCCCTCCTTGCTGGCAAAACGGGGAAGCAATTCCATCGTCTCTTCCGCAAGAGCTTCGTTGTTCGCTTCCTTCGCATTCAATCCGATCGTACAATAGTGACTGATTCCAAACTGACTTGCCCTGAATCGCTCCCATCCCACAATCATACTGAAATAATCGAGCATGGAAGCGGAGTCGGTTCGCGGTTGACCGATCCAAAAAGCCGGCTCAATCACAGCAACTACACCGGCTTTTCGCATAGCCCGGTAATCATCGGTAGTTCGGGATATCATGTGAATATGAGGGTCGATAAAAAACATGTCGTCCATAGATATAAACTTCGTTTTTTTAAATGTTAAAATTCTGTGCGTTTCTTGGAGTTTTTTCTCGTTTCAACACACCCCTAAATCCCCTCTCGAAAGGGGACTCTTTTTTCTTTTCAGGATTCTTTTTCATCCCAGATTTTCCCGATCTCATTCCAATTTAAATCAGCAGCGGATAAATCAATGTTCGCGGCCGTTTTTTCAAAATCATCCAAAAAAGTTGATGCGGCAGTAGAATCAGAAGACTGAAGAGCCAAAACGGCTGCTCTCTGTTGAATGGGATCAGGATTCTCCAACACTTTTTTAAGTTCGCCGATATTCGATTCGTCGATAAACGCTCCCACCGGCCGCCAAAGCTCGGGCGATACTACCCTTCCGGCCGACCATCGCTCGTGGGCGTATTCAATCAGAATGTTTGCAAGCGTTTTGTTCGCGCGCTTATCAAGCCCCGAAATTAAATACAACGGGCTTCCAACAAACAGCGCTTTGAGAACCACCTGGTTCCAGGCATCCTCATCAAAATAATCAGCCGGATAGGGATTTCTCAATGCCACGGCATTAAACACAGAGGTGATATTACTTCGGATTCCTTCGGCCGCACGGGCTTTCAGCGATTTGGGCCAAGGCAAAATCGGCAGGCTTTGATACAGTGCTTCGGCCTCACCCATATCGCTGGAGACAAACATTTTTTCCAGCTTGTCGAGAAATTCGTCTTTGTCCCGTTCAGCAAGTGAAAGAACCAGGAGCGTTCGTGCAAGCTGATCCATTCGCCACTGCGACGGATTCCAACCCGGTCGGAGGTTCTCTGCTTCATTAAGTTCTTCATCACTAAGATTGAGATATTCTTTCCCAGTGGTGCGGGGGACTTTGCTGAATGATGAAAAAACCTCCCAGTCTTCGGCATCACCGGCAAGGTTTTGAGCGGTAGTTTGGATTTTTTCGTGAGCTTCCGGTGAGATACGTTTCTTCAGCCAGTCAGAAATTGCGGTCCGTATTTGCTCTGTATCGGGGCCTTTCTGAGAGTCAGTCATATGCAGACATTCGTTTACTGTTTGAGCTTAATATCCATTCTGGGATTGAGAAATTTGATATACGTCATATGAGCGTGATGTCGATGATATTTTCACTCGAAACTGCACTCAAACTGACGTTCACTTTACATACAATCAATCCAAATCAAATAAATTATAGTTGAAAGTAAAAATGATTTGTTAAAAAGGTTTATAAAAGGTGTATAAATTGAAAGAAATGGACTAAGTTTCGCACAATGATTTTTTGATTCGATATTTACCTTTTGTTTACATGAAAACAATTCGGCAGCGTTTTTCAGTTTCTTATTCATATGATGTCATTTTTACAAGCGGAATATTCGATAAAGAGAACCAATCTTTCGTGCATCTGATTACCCGGGAAGCCCACCAACAGCAGGTTTCCAAAGTACTTTTTGTTTTTGATGAAGGAATGTACAACCAACATCCCGGGCTGTTTGATGATATCAGGGCGTATCATGCTATACACAATTCTGTCTTTCAACTGGTGCCGGAGCCGATTGTAATTCCCGGAGGAGAAGCTGCTAAAAATGATCCCGCAATTCAGAATACGATTCTTGAAGCCGTTGAGAAAAACGGGATTGATCGTCACTCCTATCTTGCTGTAATTGGCGGCGGTGCCGTGATTGATGCAGCAGGTTATGCCGCCGCCGTAGCTCACCGCGGGATTCGCCTCATTCGTATTCCTACAACCGTTCTTGCCCAAAACGATGCGTCTCTTGGCGTAAAAAATGGAATAAATGCATTTGGGAAGAAGAATTTTCTCGGCACATTTACGATCCCGGATGCCGTTATCAACGACGTTCGATTTCTCAAAACTCTTGAAACCCGGGATTGGCGTGCCGGAATTTCAGAAGCCATAAAGGTAGCGCTCATCAAAGATCGCGCCTTTTTTGAAGAGATTGAGAAGACCGCATCCAAACTGGTTGAACGAGATATGGATGCCATGCAGCAATTGATTTATCGCTGTGCAGAACTTCACCTGGAACACATCCGAACGTCGGGCGATCCGTTTGAAAAAGGGTCCTCACGACCACTGGATTTTGGACACTGGGCGGCTCATAAACTGGAGCACCTGACCGGCTATCGCCTTCGTCATGGAGAAGCGGTGGCGATCGGTATTGCTCTGGATTCCGTTTATTCCCATCTCGCAGGGATGATTTCAAAAGAGGAAATGAGTCGGATTCTGAACCTGCTTGCCGCTTGCGGGTTTGACCTGTTCGTCCCGGAGCTTGGACATCAGATTGACGAACCTGAATCAAAGGATTCTATTCTTCACGGACTGGAAGAGTTCAGGGAACACCTTGGCGGACAGTTGACAATTATGCTTCTTGAAGAGATCGGGAAAGGCGTGAATGTTCACAGTATGGATTTGGAAACCTGCAAGGAAGCTGTGAATGTGTTAAAGAAATTCGAAAAGAAACCGGTGTAACTTGTAACTCATTACAATGAAATTTAATACGGGTAAAAATCAGCATCTGACCTACTGCTCAAATATTCACCCGGGCGAACGTTGGGAGGATCATTTCAAAGAGCTGAAAACCTATCTTCCTGAACTGAAAAAAAGATGTTCGCCGGAGGCTCCGTTTGGCGTTGGTTTGAGGCTTTCTGCCATGGCGGCGAAAGATTTGTTAGATGGAGATCATCTTCCCCATTTCAAAAAATGGCTGCATGAAAATGATCTCTATGTTTTTACGATGAATGGGTTTCCGTACGGCTCTTTTCATCATCAAAAAGTGAAAGACAACGTGTACAAGCCGGACTGGAACAGCAAAGAAAGATTGGAATACACGCTTGATCTGTCCAAAATTTTGAATGAGTTGTTGCCCGATGATGTCGACGGCGGTATCTCTACTTCGCCGATATCCTACAAGTACTGGAACCGGAATGAAGAGGAAAAACGGGAGCTGATAGAATCATCCTGCGGGCATCTTGCAGAAGTGGCATTTGAGATGCATCGGTTTTTTGAAGAGGACGGAAATGAGCTGCATCTGGATATTGAACCCGAACCCGACTGCCTGATAGAAAACAGTGAGGAATCGATTCGGTTTTTTCAGGATCACCTTTGGCCCCAAGGCAGTGAATATCTGCAAAATGAAAAAGGCATTTCAACTGAAAAAGGGGTTGAGATTTTAAAAAATCACATCCGTCTCTGCTATGATACTTGCCATTTTGCGGTGGAATATGAAAATCCCGAAACGGCTGTTCAAAAAATTACTGAAGCCGGAATTAGAATTGGAAAAGCACAGATCAGTGCCGCGGTAAAAACCGATCTGGGAAATAAGGAAAGGCGCACATCGATTCAACAGAAGCTTCAACAGTTTGTTGAATCAACGTACCTGCACCAGGTTGTGGAAAGACGAACCAATGGTTCACTCCGACAATACAGGGATCTTGATGAAGCTCTGGAATTCATTTTTGATGAGGAAGCCACAGAATGGCGCATTCACTTTCATGTACCCATTTTTACCGGTGAGATGGAAGAGCTGAACTCAACCCGTGACCATATTTCCGGCGCTTTTAAAGCCCTGCAAACTTACAGTGATTGTCGCCATTACGAAATTGAAACCTACACGTGGGAAGTTCTGCCGGAATCGCTCAGAGTAAATCTGGCAGATAGTATTGAACGGGAGATTGACTGGTTTGTGGGTGTCATAAATTCTGCGGAGAAGAGCCATGAATAAAACGGCTGTTCTGAATATTGTGGGTCTGACTCCCGATCTGATCGGGGAGCATACGCCTTTTCTTGCAGAGTGGACAAAGAAAGGGATAATCAAACCGGTTGAGTCAATTCTGCCGGCCGTAACCTGTTCTGTTCAGGCAACTTATCTGACCGGGAAATTGCCTTCCAAACATGGCATTGTTGGAAACGGATGGTATTTCCGGGAGATGGATGAAATCAAATTCTGGCGGCAATCGAACCAGCTTGTCCAGGCTCCCAAAATCTGGGATGTGCTCAAAAAGGAAAATCCCGATTTTACCTGTGCAAACCTGTTTTGGTGGTACAACATGAATTCGTCAGTTGATTATCTGATCACACCCCGCCCTATTTACCGGGCTGACGGTGTAAAGATTCCCGACATTCTCACCAAGCCGATGTCGTTCCGTGATCAGTTGCAGGATTCCCTCGGCCAGTTTCCGCTCTTCAAGTTTTGGGGACCGAATACATCCATAGAGTCCACAGAATGGATTGCCGAATCGGCTAAGATGGCGGCTAAAACGTACGATCCAACTCTCACACTGATTTACCTTCCGCACCTCGATTACAACTTTCAAAGAGTCGGTCCAAATGATCGTGAAATCAAAAAAGACCTGAATGAAATTGACACGGTGTGCAAAAATTTGATTGAATTTTATGAACAACACGATACGCGAGTGTTGCTCCTTTCCGAGTACGGAATCGATTCGGTTGATCAGCCGGTTTCTCTAAACCGGGTTTTGCGGGAAAATGGGTATATAACCGTTCGTGAAGAAAAGGGCGGTGAGATTTTGATTCCCGGGTCCAGCCGGGCCTTTGCGGTAGCCGATCACCAGGTTGCTCATATTTATATCAGGGAATCATCCGAAATTCCCAAAATCAAAGAGTTGCTGGAAAAAGTCCCTGGTGTGGACCGGATTTTGGGAAGCGAGGAGAAAAAAGAGGAAGGGATCGATCATGAACGATCGGGCGAGCTGGTAGCCGTGGCAGAACCGAATGCATGGTTTACCTATTACTACTGGTTGGAGGATGATAAAGCGCCCGATTTCGCTCCCACGGTCGATATCCACACCAAACCGGGATACGATCCCGCCGAGCTTTTGGTAGACCCCTCCATTCGATTCCCGATGGCTAAAGCCGGTCTGAGGTTACTTCAAAAAAAACTTGGGTTTCGATACAAAATGGATTTGATTCCATTGAGGGCTGAAGGAGTAAAAGGTTCGCATGGCCGGCACAGTTCTCCCGGAAAAGGTGCGTTTATTTCATCCCGCCAGAAAGATTTGATAGCCGAAGGTGATACAGTGAAGCCGACGGACGTTTTTGACATTCTCTATAAACATATCAGCAGTTAAATGAACCCGCATTCGAGATAAAAGTTGGAGGATGCGAAGCCGTACTTTTCAAAAGTGGTAACCCATATCTTTATGATATAAAGCCGGAAATGAATAGATTGATTATATAGTCTGTATCAGCCGATTGTTATTGTGATGCAGCTCGGTTTAAACATGGCATGAGAAATCATGGCACCCAATCAATCAATATTCAAAAAGAAGGTTCTGATTGTTGATGATCACTCTGTGGTGAGAAAGGGAATCACCGGTATCTTGGAGTTGGAGAAGGATCTGGAAGTAACCCATCAGCTTGAGACGGCCGAGCAACTCCTCGAAATTATAGATACGGTGGCGGTTGATTTGATGATTGTGGACATCTCGCTTCCCGGCATGAATGGAATTGAGCTTGTCAAAAATGTGATTTTTCAAAAGCCGGATCAAAAAATACTAATCCTTTCCAGGCACGAAGAATCCATTTATGCGGAGAGAGCGTTGCGGGCTGGGGCCAAAGCCTATGTCATGAAGTTTGAAGCAAGTGAAGTTCTGGTAAAGGCCGTTCGAAAAGTGTTAAATGGAGGTTTATACGTTAGTGAGGAGCTGAGCGAAAAGCTGCTGCTAAACACACTTCAGGGGAAAAAGGAAGTGCTCTCTTCCCCTTTGGAAGTATTAAGCGACAGAGAGCTTGAAGTATTTGAACTGATCGGCAAAGGAATGAGCAGTAACGAGATTGCCTTGCAACTTCACCTGTCTCCAAAAACTATTGAAACATACCGCTCCAGAATAAAGGACAAACTCAATTTCAAAAATTCAACCGAGTTGATGTTCAACGCAGTTAAATGGATAGAGAGTGAATTTTAAAGTTTGGGAAGAAAGTGGCAGAGCGTAACCGGTTGGACAAAAACCTATGTACGCTGAGCCATATCTTCCCGTGCTGAGGAATCAGTTCGGGAAAGCGAATGTTTTTGAATCCACTCGATTGACAATTTTCCAACACGCTCCATTTTTTTCGGCTCTTCAAAGAATGGAGTGATTCCCGGTAAAACGACCAGCCGTTTGGGGCAATCAAGTTTTTCATAAACTTTTTTGTTGGATTGGAGTAAGTGAAAATCCTTTTCTCCAACAGTGATAAAGGTTGGCGATTTTATTTTTGCCAGGTACGGCTCGGCGGTTTCAAGCCTGCCGTTTCGGGTCACTACGGCTTTGATGGAATCTTCCATTTCTGAAGCGGCAATCATTGAGAAAGCAGCCCCTGTGCCGGAACCGTAAAGAGTTGGGGATAAGTTTTTAAAGGCACGGTGATTTTTTAACCACCGAACAATGACGGCAAGACTTTCAGCCATTTTTAAATGATCGAAATGCTCATTCATCTCTTTTACCTGGGTCCAGTCACACAGGAGTGTGGCAAAACCGGCATTGTCAAGTTGCTCAACAAGCCGTCTGTTTCTCACGTTAAAACGGCCGCTTCCGGGTGCATATGAAATCAAAACAATGATTTTCGCTTCTGGCGGTTTATGGATCGTGGACTCAATATATCCACCTTCAATCGGAACATTAATATGATGAGTTAACATGGTCTTAAAATCTGGTTCGGGTTTTACCAAACGTAATATTCGAAAAAGACAAAAAACCATCTGTAAGTATTGGCAACCGGGCGATGTGCAGATTTTTATATCAGAGACGTAATCATTTTTCCTACAATCCGGATTGATTTTCCACTACGCGTGAGTCAATAAATGAATAAAATAAATTTATAGGGAAAACAACCGAAATGAGGGGAAATCATGAAAGCGGGGGAAACCGGATTATTGTAATTTCAGGTATCAGACGTGCTGAAAGGAAACGTCCGAATATCCGAACTATTTGCGAAAGTTTCGTTGTTTTAAAGACTGTTTGAGAAATAACGGGATGAGATTTTTCATCCGGATTGCTGATTTTAACAAACAAATACAGACGGAGAATGAGAAAGGATACCAGCCTGTACGAGGCTATTATTTTTGATATGGATGGTGTAATCATCAACAGCGCAGAGCATGTTGAGGAGTTTTGGTTAAACAAACTGGATGAGTATGATATTGAAATCCCGGTGAATGAAAGAAAAGAGAAATTTCACGGTCGACCTGCAAGGCCCACGGTAAATGATCTTTTTGCAGACTTGCCGGAAGAAACACGAGAGAAGATTATTAAAGAGTGCGGGGAATATGATGCATCCATTGAGAAATACCCGATGATTCCGGGTGTGGAGTGTTTTTTAAAACAGTGCTCGGATGAAGGAATTCGCATTGGCCTGGTGACGAGCGCCCTGCCCGGCAAAGTTGACATCATGCTTGAGGGATTAAGTTTTCCATCTCCGTTCGAGGTAATGGTCACCGCTAATCTTGTGAAAAACGGAAAGCCAAATCCGGAATGCTATCTTCTTGCGGCCAAGAAAATGAAAGTGAATCCGCAAAAAGTACTGGTTTTTGAAGATTCTGTTAGTGGTGTGAAAGCTGCATCAGAAGCTGGGTGCACAGTGGTTGGAATTAACGAAGAAAGCCTGGCTCCGGCGTTGATGGAGGCAGGGGCAATTGCCATTCAGCCCGACTTTCAAAAAGCACAAGTTGTTCGGGAATCCGGCAGAGTCACCGTTTATCCAAAAGGAAAAGAAGAGGCGGGGTATTTCGTATCCTCTTT
The DNA here is from genome assembly GCF_021462415.1 of Rhodohalobacter sp. 614A. Taxonomy (NCBI): domain Bacteria; kingdom Pseudomonadati; phylum Balneolota; class Balneolia; order Balneolales; family Balneolaceae; genus Rhodohalobacter; species Rhodohalobacter sp. 614A. The sequence continues at coordinate 847,933 of NZ_JAKEDS010000001.1, read as the reverse complement.
GAAATGACTCATCCGAAGAAGGTGATTTAGACTAAGCAATTCCCCTAGGCAGACTTCAGATTATACCTTGTTTTGGAAGCGGTTCTCATCAATTATTTTAAAAGACAGAGAACCCCGAAAATGGAGAGCCGGAGGGATAATGAAACATCTCAAAACAACTACATTAGATGCTAACGAAGCCGTAGCAAGAGTGGCGCATAAGGTCAACGAAGTGATCGCTATTTACCCGATCACACCGGCTTCTCCAATGGGCGAATGGGCCGATGCCTGGTCTATGGCCGGAAAAAAGAATATATGGGGTACAGTGCCTGATGTTGTGGAAATGCAAAGTGAAGGAGGCGCTGCAGGAACTGTTCACGGTGCTCTGCAAACAGGTGCATTGACCACAACATTTACGGCATCGCAGGGGCTACTGCTTATGATGCCGAATCTTTTCAAAATTGCCGGCGAGCTAACTCCTATGGTTATTCATGTAGCGGCACGATCGGTTGCAACACACGCTCTGTCGATTTTTGGGGATCACAGTGATGTAATGGCCGTTCGCGGAACAGGCATGGGAATGATCGCATCCAACAGTGTTCAGGAAGCGATGGACCTGGCTTTGATTTCACATGCGGCTTCCCTGGAATCACGCATTCCGTTTATCCACTTTTTCGATGGCTTCCGGACCTCGCACGAAATTCAGAAAATTGTTGAAGTAACCGAAGAACAGATGCGCGCAATGATTGATGATCAATATGTGATTGCGCATCGAGACAGAGCTTTAACGCCAGACGCACCATTTGTCCGGGGAACCGCTCAAAACCCGGATGTATTTTTCCAATCAAGAGAGGCCGTAAACAACTACTATTTGGCTTGTCCCGAAATTGTTCAAAAAGTGATGGACCGATTTGCCGAACTAACCGGCCGGTCCTATCACCTGTTTGACTATCATGGAGCAGATGACGCAGAGAGAGTCATCATCATGATGGGATCGGGCACTGAAACCGCCCACGAAACCGTGGACGCGCTGACTAAAAAGGGAGAGAAAGTTGGCTTATTGAAAGTTCGCCTTTACCGGCCGTTTGACACTTCCGCCTTGATGGAAGCACTACCCGAAACTGTGAAGTCGATTGCAGTATTGGATCGAACCAAGGAACCCGGAAGTACAGGAGAGCCGCTTTACGCGGATATTATAACGGCATTCAGAGAGCAAACAGATCAGGAGAAGCCGAAATTCGGAGAGACACCAAAAATTATCGGCGGCCGGTACGGGCTTTCATCAAAAGAGTTTACACCCGCAATGGTGAAATCCGTTTATGCAGAGCTTTCATCAGGAAAACCGAAAAATCATTTTACGGTCGGTATTCATGATGACGTTACAAATACAAGCCTGCCTTTCAACGGTGAGAAAACCGAGAGAGAAGGAAAAGCGTTTGAAGCTGTCTTTTTCGGGCTGGGATCAGACGGAACCGTAAGTGCCAACAAAAATTCCATCAAGATTATCGGGGAGAATACAGATTATCACGTACAGGGGTACTTTGTGTACGATTCAAAAAAATCGGGCGCAATGACCACCTCGCACCTGCGCTTTGGAGAGAACCCGATTCGCTCTACATACTTGATAAAAGAGGCTGATTTCGTAGCATGCCATCAGCAAACATTCCTCGACAAGTTTGATATGCTGAAATATGCCAAAGAAGGCGCTACATTTTTGCTGAATGCCCCTTGGCCAAAAGACAAGGTTTGGGATTTTTTGCCGGATAAGGTGCAGGAGCAAATCATCAAGAAAGGCCTCAAATTCTACTGCATAGATGGCTATAAAGTAGCAAGAGAGAGTGGCGTTGGTGATCGTATCAATACCGTAATGCAGGCTTGTTTTTTCGGTATCTCTAATATTCTTGACAGAGAGACAGCAATTTTGCAGATTAAGGAGGCCATTAAAAAAACATATGGCAAAAAAGGAAGAGAGATTGCTGAGTCGAATTACAGGGCGGTTGATAATGCCGTCGCAAACCTGTTTGAAATAGATGTACCAAAAACAGATTCAGGGGCTGATACCATAACATCAGCCAGAAGTATGAGAAGTATTGTACCTAAGGAAGCCCCTGAATTTGTTCAAAAAGTAATTGCCGAAATCATCTCCGGACAGGGAGACGACTTGCCGGTAAGTGCTTTCCCGGTAGACGGCACCTTTGCCAGCGGCACATCCAAGTGGGAAAAGAGAAACATCTCGCAACAAATTCCCGTGCTCGATCCCGACATTTGTATTCAATGCAGCAAGTGCGTGATGGTTTGTCCGCATGCTGTGATTCGGGTAAAAGCATATGATGAATCCTACCTCGAAGCGGCTCCTGAAACCTTCAAATATATGGATGCCAAAGGACGGGAGTGGCCCGATCAAACAAAAGTGTCGATCCAGATTTCGCCGGAAGATTGTACCGGATGTGAATTGTGCGTAGAAGTTTGTCCCGTGAAAAACAGGCAGCAAGTCGGCCTGAAAGCGTTAAACATGGACTGGGTTGAACCAGTGATGGAACAGGAAAAAGAGAACTGGGAATTTTTCCAAAGTCTGCCGGAATACGATCGAACCAAACTGCATCCGGGAGTGCTCAAAGAGTCACAGTATTTGCAACCCCTGTTTGAATTCTCCGGGGCTTGTTCGGGGTGCGGTGAAACACCATACATTAAACTGGCAACTCAACTCTTTGGCGACCGAATGGTGGTAGCCAACGCAACCGGCTGCTCATCCATTTATGGTGGCAACCTCCCCACAACACCATGGACGAAAAACGCGGACGGGTTAGGTCCGGCATGGTCTAACTCTCTGTTTGAGGATAATGCCGAATTTGGGTTGGGATTCCGGGTTACTATCGATAAACAGAAAGAACAGGCTTTACACCTTCTGAATAGAATGAACGGATCGGTTTCCGAGGAACTTAAGCACGGTTTGATGGAAGCCGATCAATCTTCAGAACTCGGAATTCTTGATCAGCGAAACCGGGTAAAAGAGCTGAAAAAAGTCCTGGCTGAATTGAATTCATCCGAAGCTCATATGCTGGCAAGCCTTGCCGATTATCTCGTTCGCAAGAGCGTCTGGATTATCGGCGGAGACGGCTGGGCGTACGATATCGGTTATGGCGGACTCGATCACGTACTGGCCAGTGGCCGCGATGTGAACATCCTGGTTTTGGATACGGAAGTTTATTCCAATACCGGCGGACAACGATCAAAAGCAACGCCGTTAGGAGCCGTTGCCAAATTTGCGGCCGGCGGGAAAGAATCACCCAAAAAAGATCTTGGATTGATGGCGGTGAGCAGTGGCCATGCATATGTGGCCAGGGTGGCGATGGGAGCCAATGACAAACAGGTTCTGAAAGCCATGATAGAAGCCGAACAGTATCCGGGACCATCTCTCATTATTGCGTATAGCCACTGTATTGCTCACGGGTACAATATGAAGTATGGATTGGATCAGCAGAAACTGGCAGTGGATTCCGGCTACTGGCCGTTGTTCAGGTATAATCCGCTTCTGGCTGATGAGGGTAAGAATCCGTTCCAGCTTGATTCGCGAGCACCAAAAATTCCATTTAAGGACTACGCTTACAACGAAATGCGTTACCTGATGCTGAGCAAGTCTGATCCCAAAACTGCAAAAGTGATGATGGAACAGGCACAGCACGAAGTAGACAACCGCTGGAAACTATACGAAAAGATGGAGCACATGTATGAATCTTGAAACCACCTACCTCGGAATCAAACTAAAAAATCCAATTGTGCCTTCGGCATCTCCGCTTTCCAGTGATGTTGGAAACGTTAAAAAGATGGAAGATATGGGAGCCGCGGCCGTTGTTCTCTATTCACTTTTTGAAGAGCAGATCGAGAGAGAAAACCGTGCACTGGATCACTTTCTGACCACAACCGGGGAGAGTTACGCGGAGGCGATCAGCTATTTCCCTGAACCGGAGGAGTTCAACAATGTTGAGGCCGAAGAATACCTGGAGCATATCCGGATTCTAAAGGAGTCCGTTGATATTCCAATTATCGGGAGCCTGAACGGCGTGTCAAAAGGCGGATGGATGTCATACGCACAAAAGATGGAAGAGGCCGGAGCGGATGCTATTGAGTTGAACATTTATTACATCGCGGCTGATCCGGATCGAACCTCGGCCATGATTGAGCAGATGTATTACGATAATGTGCGTGCTGTGAAGAAATCAGTTCATATTCCGGTGGCGATTAAGCTTTCGCCTTACTTTACATCGTTTGCCAATATGGCCAAACTGTTGCAGGGAGCAGGTGCTGACGGCCTGGTTCTGTTCAACCGTTTTTATCAGCCGGATTTTGATCTTGAAAACCTGGAAGTTTTGCCAAGCCTGGAGCTCAGTTATCCGTTTGAGAAGAGATTGCCATTGCGCTGGATAGCGATTCTTCGACCGTATATAACTTGCAGCCTGGCCGCTACAACAGGCATTCATACAGCAGAAGATGTAATCAAAATGATACTGGCCGGCGCTGATGTGGCTATGGCAACATCGCTTCTTCTCAAAAAGGGAATCCAGGAGGTAAGTGTATTGCTTAGGGATCTTGAGAACTGGATGGAGATGAAAGGGTACGAATCCGTTTATCAAATGAAGGGAGCGATGAGTTCGGCTTCTGTTGCAGAACCGGCTGCTTTTGAACGGGCAAACTACTTGAGAATTCTGCAAAGCTACAAACCACATCAAACAGTTAAATAGGATTTTTGAGAAGAAATTTTTTAATTGACAACTTCCCCTTCAAAAGGGGAATGAATCAATGTTGTTGATTCAGGGGGATGACCTCTCGGACTTAATTCGGTATATAAATTCGAAGCTGGTTTTACGAAATGCATCACCCTGCGCCCCTTCTCCCAAAGGGATTCTTTCGGGAAAAGAGGAATTTTTAAACCCAAACAAGAAATTAATCTGAGAGCTATGCCTGAAGTCACCGAAAAAATTTTGCGCCTGCCGGAAGTGGAGATGCACCATTACAAGCCACGAAATCCGGTGGAAATACCGATCACAAAAAGTGAGATTTGTACCGATGCTGCCAGTCCAAATTTTGTGAGACATATTGAGTTTGATGTTTCCGGTACACTACTTGAAAATTGTATTGTGCCCGGCCAGGCTGTGGGTGTTTTGGCGGATGGTGAAGATGAAAATGGTCGTCCCCATAAAGTTCGTCTCTACTCAACCTGCTCTCCCACCGGAGGCGAAGATGGAAATGGCAAAATTTATGCAACTACCGTTAAACGGGTAATTGACGAAAACTGGGATACCCAGGAACTATTTCTCGGTGTTTGCTCCAACTTCCTCTGCGATAAAAAAGCTGGCGATAAACTTTGGATGACCGGCCCCAGCGGGAAACGATTCATTCTTCCGGAAAACCCGGAAGACTATAATTATGTATTTATGGCTACGGGAACCGGTATCGCTCCTTTCCGGGGAATGGTTCTGGATTTGATGCGGTCAGACACAAAAAATGATGTGGTAATGGCTTTTGGATGTCCATACCGAACAGACCTTTTATACAGAGAGTTGTTTGATGATTTGGACGAGAAACACAAAAACTTCCATTACCTGAAGTCAATATCACGGGAAGATGCACGCCCGGACGGCACCAAGCCATATGTTCAGTATTCACTCCTCGATCAAAAAGAATTGCTGTTTCCCATTCTTGAAAAAGATAATACCCTGATTTACGTCTGCGGTTTAAAAGGAATGGAAACCGGAATCTTCCAGATTTTGGGAATGCTTGGGCTGTTCGATTACATTGAGCTTAAAGACAGTATTAAAGATGTGGACCCAATGGACTGGACGAGAGACCAGTTAAAAACCGAGGTGAAAGCCAGCGAAAGAATGTTCTTAGAAGTTTATTGATAAGAATTCCCCTCAAACGGTACCCATACTTCTTTTTTTAAACCGAATGGAACCCAATGGCTGTTATCTGAATATGATAATAGTGGAAGAGGTTTAAACTAAACTCCAGGGAGAAATAAAATGAGTTTGGATGATTTGAAAAACGAAGTGCTCACCACCCTGAAAGTCTGCAAAAGACATGAAGAAGCAGAAGAAGTGATTGGTGACGCCCATCAAAAATTGCTCGCCAAAGAGGTTGCCAGAAACCAACGATACCTGTTTTGGAAAGAGATCTATGAGAAACTTGGTGAACGGATCATCACTCAATTAGAGGAAGAAACAGACACCTCTGTAGATCCGATTATAACAATGGCAAGAGATCGTATCGAGAGAATTTTAGAAAAAGAGAAAAGCGAGTAAATAAGTTTTTTTACTCTATTCATTGCATAAAGAAAGTTCATCAATATGGCAGAGATTCACATCGGCACTTCCGGATGGAATTATGATCATTGGAGCGGACCGTTTTACCCTGAAGAACTTCCAAAAGACAAATGGCTGGAACATTACCAGGGACAGTTTGAAACGGTAGAAGTAAACAACACATTCTATAACCTTCCCAATCCGGAAACAGTTGAGAACTGGAAAAATACAGTGCCTGATCATTTCAAATTTTCAGCAAAAGCCAGCCGTTATATCACTCACATGAAAAAGCTGAAAGAACCGCAAGAGAGCCTCGATAACATGCTCAACGTATTTGAGGCGTTTGGCGAAAAACTGGGCCCGGTTCTGTTTCAGCTCCCGCCAAACTGGAACTTTAATGAAGAGCGACTGCGAAATTTTACAGAACTTCTTCCCGATGACGTGAAGACTGTTTTTGAATTCCGGGATGAAAGCTGGATCAACGATGCAACATTTAACATCTTGAGAGAAAAAAATGCGGCGTTTTGTATTTATGATTTGGCTGGTTATCAAAGCCCGATGGAGGTGACTGCTGATTTTGTGTATGTACGGCTTCATGGTCCATCTGATTTTAAATATCAGGGAAAATACAATTACGATCAATTGGCGTGGTGGACAGATCGCCTCCACGAATGGCGTTATGAAGATAAAGATGTGTATCTCTATTTTGATAACGATGAGCAGGGATTTGCTCCGCAGAACGCTCTGGAGTTGAAAGACATGGTAGGGTAAAAAGCCCTGAATAGATCTCTGAACATGCGCCAAAATTTATCCTGATCTGAAGACTTACTTTGCCCAAGTATAAAAGACTTTTCTATCGATTATTCGTCTCAAACAGTACATCATAGAAAGTCAAAACTTCGGATCTGTTCATCTTCACTATTTACGAATTCATCTTTTCTGTTTGCGCATTCATCGGGATCAAATTGTTGCGCCAGCCACACCCTCCTACATTTCCCATAGCTACGAAAGCAACCGTAACAATTAAATCTCAAGACGATGAAAACAAAAAAATTCTTACTCATTACAATACTGACAGTCCTGGCACTGAACGCAACCGCACAAACCCATCAAAACCGATGGGCATTCGAATTTGCAACAGGCGCATCCTACGCTACCGCCGATATTGGTGATGCCAACCTTAAAACCGGGCTGGGCTTTGAAGGAACTTTCCATTACAGGTTCATGGATCACACCGGTGTTTACCTCGGCTGGGGATGGAAAAAATTTGGTGTGGATCAATCTTTTGCCGGAACCAATATGGACTTTGAAGAAACCGGTTATACGTTTGGTATTCAGTTCAAGCATCCACTGATGAATAATAAGCTGAACTACGTGCTTCGGGCCGGTGGAATTTACGATCACGTAGAAATTGAAAATAACGATGGCGATATCGTTGCCGATACCGGACATGGTTTGGGATGGCAACTTGCCAGCGGGGTAGAACTTCCTTTGGGGCGATCCTGGGCATTGGTCCCTTCAGTAAAATTCAGTTCACTCTCCAGAGATTTTGAATCGGGTGCAGACGAGTTCAGCTCAAAACTGAACACCCTATCAACCCAGATTGGTTTCTACAAAACCTTCTAAACAAATCACCAAACTCAATGCTTTGTAAGCCTGATTTTAAAGTGCAGATCAGGCTTCACAAAGCAATCTTTATTTAATTAAGAGATAACAGAACAGTAACTTTCAGGTAGACCATGGCTTCTTCAAAATTGCATACCATCATTCCGTTTAAAAAGCTTTTCCTGCTGTTGTTGAGTATTGCATTTTCCATGCAAATTATCATCATTTCCTACAACCATTTCAGCGGATTTTACACAATTGAAACCGCCGGTGAAGCTGCAATTCGCTTGATTTTTGGAACCTTTCTGAGCCTGGTTGCCGCCTTTCTTCTAGCCTACCCGGACTTGTATTTGATACGCTTCCTGAACCGGAATTATCCCTGGAAGAAGAAGGCAATTCAGAGAAGTATAATCCAGTTAATGGCCGCCATTTCGATAGGCGTGATTATAGCAGTAGCCGTTACAACACTGGCTCACCTCATCAATAATTACGAAGAAGATTTGTTGAGAACTTACGTGTTCAACTCCATTGTTGTAGCTATTTGCAATGTTTCCATCATGATTATTTTTGAGGCGTGGATTTTTTTCATTGCCGAAGCGGAATCTGAAAAGAGAAATGAGGAGTTGATGAAAGAACTCACACAAATCCGGTTTGAGGTTCTGAAAAACCAGATGAATCCGCATTTTATGTTTAACAGTTTGAATGTTTTGACAGGATTGATCGAAACGGATCCGGAAAAATCGCAACGGTTCATTGAGGAATTTTCAAGCATTTATCGGTACGTACTCGATACTATTGAACAGCCTGTGGTTACGCTGGAAAAGGAGCTTGAATTCGCGCGATCATACATGTATTTGCAACAGATTCGTCACGGAGATTTTTTGAATTACAATGTCAATATCCGGTCGGAATTGTTATCGTGCTATCTGCCGCCGTTGTCGCTGCAGGTGGTTCTGGAAAACGCCATCAAACACAACCAGGTCAGCAAGGAAAAACCACTTCACATTGAGATCTTCGATAAGGAAGATGATTTAATCGTAACCAACACATTACAGCCCAAAATGACATTCGGAAAATCCACCGGAATCGGCCAAAAGAATTTAGAGAAACGATACGCCATGGTTTGTGCAAGGATCCCCCAATTTAATATTGGAACGGATGTATACAGAGTGGAACTACCGTTAATGACGGAATAATCAAAACCAGTAATGAGATGAAAGTCCTGATAATCGAAGATGAATCCATCGCTGCACGACGGCTTGAAGAGATGCTGATGGAGATCGATATGGAGTGTGAGGTGCTGGCGAAAATCGGTTCGGTGACGGAGTCAGTGAAATGGCTTTCCAAACACAAAGTAGATCTCATTTTTCTGGATATTCAACTTTCGGATGGACTCAGCTTTTCCATTTTTGAGCAAGTAAATATTACGACTCCGATCATATTTACAACGGCTTATGATCAGTATGCCATTAAAGCATTCCAGGTAAACAGTATCGCTTATTTGCTTAAACCCATTAAAAAAAGAGAGCTGGAGGAGAGCCTTCAGAAATACAAAACCATGGGTAAAGCTTTTTCGGTGGATGTAGAAAAACTGTTGGCCGTTTTTTCTGATCAAACAAAACAGTACAAAGAGCGGTTTTTGATTCGAATTGGCGACATCATGAAAAAAGTAAATACGGATGAAATCTCCTACATTTTTGCGGAGGATAAAAGCGTGTTTATAGTCACTTTCAATAACAAAAAACTGCCTGTAGACTATTCTCTCGACGCTCTTGAAAAAGAACTGGACCCCGCTGGATTCTTCAGAATTAACCGTGGACTAATGGTCAACATAGAATCAATTGAAAACATGATGGCGTGGACCCGAAGCCGCGTTAAACTGGAACTGAAGCCATCAACCGGGCGGAATATCGATACGGTGGTGAGCACCAGCCGCTCGCAGGATTTTAAAGAGTGGATGAACAGTTGATTTAAAAGTCTCTTGGCTCTTTCCTATTTTAAATGGGTCTCACAGAAAATACATCCTGTCCATAATGCCAAAACCTGAATTTATTCCTTTGCCAGGCTACCGTCAATTCCCACCCGAAGAAATGAAAAGGCGGGCCGCAGACTTTTATGAGGAAATCAAAAAAAGGCGAACAGTTCGCGATTTTTCTGATCAGCCGGTTCCGGTTGAAGTGATTCAGGACGCAATTAAAGCGGCCGGAACAGCGCCTAACGGGGCCAATCTGCAACCGTGGCATTTTGTTGTAGTTTCTGATCCCGCAGTAAAAAGGAAAATTCGGATTGAGGCCGAAAAAGCTGAAAAGGAGTTTTACAATGAAAAAGCCCCCGAAGAGTGGCTGAATGCTCTTGAGCCTCTGGGAACAGACGAAAACAAACCGTACCTGGAAACAGCTCCCTGCCTGATTGTGATTTTTTCGAAGAATTATGAAGAAACCGAAACCGGCGAAAAAATTCAGCACTATTATGTGAAGGAATCTGTCGGCATTGCCACAGGAATATTGATAACGGCGCTTCATCATTCGGGACTCGCAACTCTGACACACACACCGAATCCGATGAAATTTCTGAATAAGGTTTTAGACCGTCCGTCAAATGAAAGAGCGTATTTAATTTTGGTAACCGGTCATCCCGCGGAGAATGCAAAAGTACCCGATATCACTAAAAAGCCTTTGGAAGAGATAGCTACGTTTGTGTGAGAAGAAGAGATGCCTTTGCTAACGCATCAAAAAATACCTGTTACTTTTGTGTCGAGTTACTTGCCATTTTTAGTAATAACAGCCATTTTCGGAGGAGTGCTGAACCATGACTGATAGAAATTAGAATATAACGGGAGGATCATTTTGGCGACCCACGAACTTGCAGGTAAACCGGCACCCCATACTATACTTGAAAATATTCCGAGACTCATTACATCGTATTACAGCAAAATGCCGGATAGCGAGAATCCAAAACACGCGATTTCGTTCGGAACATCCGGCCATCGCGGAACAGCTCTGGATTCTACTTTTAATCAACACCACATTTTGGCCATCAGCCAGGCTGTGGCCGATTATCGGTATAAAAATGGTATTAACGGTCCGCTTTTTTTGGGGATGGATACACATGCCCTTTCCGAACCTGCAATGGTTTCGGCCATTGAAGTGTTAGCAGCAAACGATATTGAAATCCGCTACCAAAATGATTTTGGATATACACCCACTCCGGCCGTTTCACATGCTATTCTGACGTGGAACAAAGACAAATCCGATCCAAAAAATATGGCCGATGGCGTGGTGATTACGCCCTCTCACAACCCTCCTTCGGACGGTGGTTTTAAATATAATGCCGTCAATGGCGGTCCGGCGGGAACCGACATCACGAATGAGATTCAAAACACAGCCAACAAATATCTGAAAACGGATTTGAAAGGTGTTCGCCGGATTCCCCTGAAGAAAGCTCTCGCTAAAAACTCTACGAAGACACACGACTATATCCACCCGTATACGGATGACTTAAAAAACGTGCTTGATATGGATGTGATCAGTGAGTCGGGCTTGAAAATCGGTGCCGATCCGATGGGTGGGTCGGGAATTGCGTATTGGGAGCCGATTGCTGAAAAGTATAACCTGAACCTGGAAGTGGTAAATCCGCGTGTTGATCCCACATTCAGCTTTATGACGGTGGATAAAGATGGAAAAATCCGGATGGACTGTTCTTCTCCTTATGCCATGGCCAGCCTGATTGACCTGAAGGATAAATACGATATTGCCTTCGGAAATGATACCGATTTTGATCGTCACGGAATTGTGACCAAAACCGGGTTGATGAATCCGAATCACTATTTGTCAGTTGCCATTCAATATCTGTTTCAAAACCGGCCGGGCTGGAGTGATGGCGCCGCCGTTGGAAAAACACTGGTTTCCAGCAGTATGATTGATCGGGTTGCAAAATCCATCAACAAAAAGCTGGCGGAAGTGCCGGTTGGTTTTAAATGGTTTGTAAATGGATTGCTGGATGGATCTTTCGGATTTGGCGGTGAAGAGAGTGCCGGCGCGTCGTTTCTGAGAAAAGACGGAACCGTTTGGTCCACCGATAAAGACGGAATTATTTTAAATCTTCTCTCCGCAGAGATTACGGCAAAAACCGGTAAAAGCCCGGATGTGCATTACAAAGAATTGGAAGATCGATTCGGAAGCCCGGTCTATGAACGGCTGGATGCGCCCGCAACACTCGACGAAAAAGCCATTTTGAAAGATCTCTCGCCCGACCAGGTGAAAGCGGATTCTCTTGCCGGCGAACCGATTCAGAAGAAAATCACTCGTGCTCCCGGAAATGACGCACCGATTGGCGGACTAAAAGTGGAAACGGAAAACGGCTGGTTTGCAGCGCGCCCCTCCGGAACCGAAGATATCTACAAGATCTATACGGAGAGCTTTAAAGGACCTGATCACCTCAAGAAAATTCAGGAGGAAGCGAAACAAATTGTAGATTCGGTGCTTGGAAAATAGATCGTAGTTTTAGTCCGTCGATTTCAAAGGAAACCTCTGGGATCAGTGAATCCGGGATGAATCGATTTACATTGAATGTGCAGCGCCAGATTCGCTCCGCATCGCATCAATCACTTCCATATTTCGGATGGAATCCTCCAGCGGAACGGGTACAGGGCCGTCTTCTAAAATAGCCGTCGCAAACGCATCTGCCTGAAGCGTAAAATGATCACAGGGATCAAACTCCTCAACAGTTTCTGTATCATGAACCGTAATCCTCAGCACTGTTTTTTGGGTGAAATCCGGGTTAAACGGCCAGTTCATTTCAATTCTTCCCTTTGTGCCGTAAACCTTCAAATACTGGTCTTTAAACGCTTGGGTGGAACAGGTAAAAACCGAAGTTCCATTTTCAAAACGAAGCAATCCTGACGCCAACCGGTCAGTTTTAAATTCGGGATCGTACTCCAGTTCGCCGTGAACGGCAACGGGTTCACTGTTAAACAAAAGCCTCGAAAGAGAGATGGAATAACAACCGATGTCCATCAGTCCGCCCCCGCCCATATGAGCGCTGTTGCGGTAATTTTCAGGATCGTCATTGTAATACGAAAAGAACGAATGAATGGCTTTCAGGTCTCCGATTTCGCCCGACCGAACCAGTTCTACGGTTCGTTTCCATCGTGGGTGCTGCCGGTACATAAACGCCTCGGATATTTTCAACCCGGGAAAATTGTGTGATATAGCTTCCAACTGACGGACTTCCTCGGCATCCATCCCGACAGGTTTTTCACAAAGCACGTGCTTGCCGGCTTCCAGCGCCTTGATAGACCACGTTACGTGAAGATTGTTTGGGAGTGGATTGTAGATCGCATCCACATCCGGATCGTTTAGAAGTTCTTCGTACGAACCATATGCTTTGGGAATGGAAAGTTCATCCGCCACGGATTGAGCGCGCTCCGTGGTTCGGGAAGAGATCGCCGTAACCTCACAAAGTTCAGAATTCTGTATGGCCGGGATCACTTTTTGAACGCCTATTTTCGCCGTACTTAAAACACCAAATCGAATTTTTTTCATTATATATAATGAGATTGAAAAAAGTTCTCCTGAGCGGAGATCGTTCATTTAAAATTGATTTCTATAAAATCAGAAAAGATAGTATTGGTATCCAAAAAAATCTCGTTTTGTTCCGAAATAGAGCGTTATCACATGGCATGAAACCAGTCATTGCGATGAGGAACGGAGTAACGACACGGCAATTTTAGGTTTGTTGGCGGTTGTGGCATTTTGGGAAGTAAGCTTTCGTTCGAGTTCTTTTTCCGAAACTCATCTTCTTTTTATATAATCTTAGATTGGTTAAGTCCAATTGTTTAAATATCAAATCTGTAAGAGAGGGGTACTATGAAATTGACAATTAAACAGAGGTTCCTTGCGGCATTTATTTATCTAGGGATTATTTTATTCCTAGGATTATACTTTAGTGGGGATACTGAAAATATATTCGATACTACGAGCAAGTGGAACTACTTACTTATAGTAACAGCTTTATCACTTGTACTAGGTTCATATATAATTGAGCCCTTTTTTTCTAGACCAGTTGAAGTTGTTGCGAGATGGGTTGCAATTCTACTTTTTTTATTCAGCATAAGTGAACAAAATGAATTTCTTCTCTACGATTATTGGATTTATGTCTCGATATTTTTTCTCGTTACTGCACTACTTTTGATTTTTCTTTATCAGAGTAAAAATTTGGTTAAGTCTAGAAAAGTTTTAACCGATATCATCTGTAAAATTTCAAGGCCAGAAATAATTTTTTCAATCCTCTATTTTTTTATTGTCGCCTCTTTTTTTACAGATAGCATCCCTGATTTCGAATATGCGTTATTAATTGGTTTTGGGTTTTTGTTGTTGATTAATAAGCCAGTTAATTATCTGGTGTTAGGAATTTGGAGAACCTTCTCCTTCCTAACTAGCAGTAAGGAAACAGGAGAGGAACTGGGTCAAGTAATTGGTCATGATAGTATAGATTTCTATAAAGTCGAAATAACTGGAGATACTTTAAAAGGTTTAAAGTCGCTAAAAGGTGAACTAGTTTATTTGGAGAGTGATCAAAAAGGAATAATTGGAATAGTAGTTGACGAAAAGTATTTAGTAGGTAAAAGATGGGCTTATATCTTTTCACTTCGTGGAAATGAGAATAATTTTATAACCTTTGATTTAAAGTCATTTGAGCCGCTTTCTGGAGAAAAAACTATCTATTCAAAAACACACTCCGTAAAACATATCAAAAAAGATGATTTGGAAGATGTAGTAAAGGAGAAAGTTGAAAGAAATTCTGTATACAAAAACTTTAAAAATTTCATTGGTTACGTTTGGAAAGGCTCAACAATAAAACAAATAAGATTTTTAACTCTTTTCGATTCTGAAACTTTGGGAGATAAAAATATTGGGGAGGGAACAATTCTTGAGACCTCAATAGTGGGAAAATCAGTTCTTTATCAAATAATTGATGGTAGAACCGAAGAAGAAGATTTGGAAAAGCAAAATTCCCACGGTTATACAATTGGAACTGCCCAAAAACTGGGAGAATATGATACTACCAATAATGAATTAGAAACAGTTAAATGGCTTCCAGAAATATACACCCCAATCTTCTTATTAGAGCCAGAAGAAATTGAATATGATGCAAGTAGGTTTATAGGTAGACTCCCCAAAACTAACTACGGATTTCCAATAAAAGAGCCTGATACTTTAGTAACCCATAACACTGCAATATTAGGAATTTTGGGAATTGGAAAATCTTGTTTGACATTTGAATTACTTCAAAAGTTAATTCTATCAACAAATGTGAAAATTTTCTGTATCGATCTAACAAATCAATACCAAGACTCATTGCCAAAATATATAAGTGATGATTTGATTGAAATTGATATTAGTGAGTCAAGTAAGCAGCAATTACGCCATCATAAGGGAGCAGAAGATTATGATAATCCCGAAACTTGGGGAAATGAGAGTTTATATAAATCAATACTTGATGATGAATTAAGTAAGTTTGATCAATCGGGAAAAAGGATATTTATATTAAATCCAGATTGGCATCGCGTAGAAAAAGCAGGCAGTAAATATAAAGTTACATATAAAGATGATTTAACACCGGCGGAAAAAACGAGAATTATTTCTGAAAGGATTTTTCTGATGGCAAGAAGTAAAGGAGAAACTACTGATGCTAAGTATTTAATGGTTTTTGAAGAGGCTCACTCCTTAGTTCCAGAATGGAATTCTGTTGCAAATGAAGGGGATAAGAGTGCTACAAACGGAACGGCTAAAGTAATTCTACAAGGAAGAAAGTTTGGTATGGGATCAATGGTTGTTACTCAAAGAACTGCGAATATTAGCAAAAGCATTTTGAATCAATGTAATACAATATTTGCACTGCGAGTTTTTGATGATACCGGGAAACAATTTCTTGAAAACTACATCGGTTCCGAATATTCAAATGTACTACCAACACTTGAAGAGAGACATGCAGTAGTGACAGGTAAGGCTTTAAAGCTTAAACAACCTGTGATCATGGAATTGAATGATAGAAAAGAAGTTGCAGACTATAATGAAGATGAATAGCTAATATTTAGCCCTAAAAAATAAATTAGTACCTTCTCTTCTGCTTATCTATTCTACAATTAGATAGTTTAGGTATCCAATTTTTATCAATCCAAAAGACTATGAACAAAATAACATATGTGGTCCTAAGCCTCGCCCTCCTAACCGCTTGTTCAGGGAATCAACAACAAGAAACCCAAATCATCGATGAAACGGCTGCTGCCCGTATCGATTCAACATTGCAGAGTTTTGTGCAGACGGGAGCCGCAGCCGGGGTGTCCGCGCTGATTTATGAAGACGGTGAGGAGGTTTACTTCAATGCCGTAGGCCAGGCCGATCGTGAGGAAGGTGTTCCGATGGCACGAAATACGCTGGTACAGATTTATTCCATGACCAAGCCCATCACCGGCGTTGCACTCATGACGCTTTACGAAGAGGGTGCGTTTGAACTGGACGATCCTCTCTCCCAATATGCGCCGGAATTTGCCGATATGACCGTTTACGAAGGTATGGATGAAGATGGAAATCCCATATTGGCTGAGCCAAACCGGGAAATTACCATCCGCGATATAACGCGGCATACAGCCGGTTTTGCAAATGATACCAATGCGGAATATGTAGGTCCACTGCTGGCGGAGGCCGAACCCATGAACCGCGAAAATACACTGACGGAATTCGCCGAAAAACTCGGAAGTCTGCCGCTGGTTTTTCATCCCGGCGATGAGTGGTATTATGGCCCTTCGGTAGATGTGCAGGCATTTTTGGTAGAACGTCTTTCCGGCCAGCCGTTTGATGAGTATGTGCGTGAGCATGTTCTCGATCCGCTGGGAATGGATGAGACGAGATATTTTGTCCCTGAAGGCGACCGCAACCGAATGGCAGCTGTCTATTCCGGCGCGGAAGGCGATTCTCTTACCCGAATTCCGGACGAGCAGATTCTTGCTTTCAATACCAGCGAGTGGCCGCTCACACCCGGAGGTTTTGGCTTTACGTCTACTCTTGACGATTATATGACGTTTGCGCAAATGCTGGTTCATGAAGGAGAATTGAACGGCGTACGAATTTTAGAACCTGAAACTGTAGAGCTGATGGCAACGAATCATCTTTCGGAAGATGTAACCGAACGGCTGTGGCTGCCAAGTAAAGGTCAGGTTGGTTTTGGAATTGATTTTGCGGTTCGGCTTCGTCCGCCACAATCGCCGGAAGAGAATGTGGGTACCGTCGGTGAATTCTTTTGGGACGGCGCTGCGAGTACGCTCTTTTGGGTAGATCCGCAAAACGAATTGACCGCCGTCTTTTTCGTGCAGAAGTTTCCGTTTGCCAACCAGATGCATAAAGATTTCCGGGATGCGGTTTATGGGGCGTATGATGGAAAGGAATAGGTGAACAGTGTTAGGGGATTGCGTCACTCCGTTCGCAATGACAATAGTTGCAAAAAAAGTCATTGCGAGAGAGCCTGCGACCGTGGCAATCCCCGAGTGAAATTAGGCCTGTTTCTCTATTAACGTTCGGGGATCGCGATGACGGGAATAATGAATGAAGTTTAGAGGAGGAGCGGATCGACAACGTGGCAATTTCTCAATATTCAGTGATGTGAGATTGTGCTAAAGGCATCCCTATAGGGGCTTCGCTTTGCTCGCAATGACGGGATGGACTTATATGTGTCATTGCGAACGTAATAATCCCGACAGCCGTCGGGAGAATGAAGTGTGGCAATCCCCTCGACTTTTTCGTTTGCTTGTGGTGACGCTTAGTCTACCCCACAACCTCAATCAATCCTTTCTCTTCCAATTCAGGCAAGAAGGCAAGCATTTCTTCACGGCACTCGTCCAGGGAAATATCAAACTCTTGTGTGAGAGACTGGCAAAGTTCGTCTACCGTTTTTTCGGTTTCGAGGTTGTTCCAGACGGCGGTGGCCACGTTATTCAGGCCATAATACTGGCCGGCATTTACATCAAACATGACCAGCTCATCTTTGATGGATGAGACCAGGGCCCGGTTGGTTCGAACAATTTTTGTATCCCGTGTCATAAAAAATTCAGCTCAGCAAAATGTTGAAACTATATTATACTCATCAGCTACCTCACCGCCAAGCACAATTTTGGATCCCACCCGCAACCAGGCATGCGCTTTCATCTGTTGGGATTCATCCCTTTTCACCCCAAAATAGAGGGTGCTTTCAATTTCTTTTCTGGCGATCAGGATTTTCCCGGCGGTGGCCTGCACAAGGCATTTAAAGTCAAACGGACCGGCAAGGCTTACATTTTTTACGGATTGGGCAATTTGGTCTACATAATCCCAGTCAACACCTTGTGGATTTTTGGCTGATTCCGAATTGATTTCACCCAGAAATCGGGCGTAAATCTTAAATGGCAGCAAATAATTTGCCACAGCCGCTACGCATAACAACAGAAAAACCCGAATCAGAAGAAGTTTTTGGCTCAGCGGTTTGCTCCAGAAAATGGAAAGAGTTGAAGCGGGTTTATTCATTTATCCAGTATTCTGAGTCCATTCGGCGAGTGCATTTGCTATCGTTTGATCGCCGGAAAGTAGATCAAATTCCATTCCAATGGTTTCGGATTTATCAAAAATTTCTGCCAAAACGGAGGCGACATCTTCACGGGGAATTTCTCCCCGATCCAAATCTTTTCCAACTGAAATCATTCCCGTTCCGATTTCGTCTGTCAAACGACCCGGTTTAACGATGGTATAATCCAACCCACTCTTTTTCAGGGCTTCATCCGCTTCCGCTTTTGCTTTTTGATAGACCTGGAAGACGTCATTCCCGCGGGGATTATCGAGCCCCATCGCGCTGATAATGACGTATCGGTCAATGCCGTTTTTCTTACAGGCATCAATCAGTTTGATGGCTCCGTCACGGTCAACCGTCCACTTTCGTTCGGCTCCGCTTCCCGGTCCGGCACCGGCGGCAAAAAGTACGGCGTCTGCATCTCCCACCGCATCGGAAATATCATCCAGCTCTTCGATATCTGCGACGATGGGTTCAACGCCAAGTTCTTTCAAATCGGCCGCTTGTTTTTCTTTTCGGATGATTCCGCGAACAGAATGTCCGTTTGCAATCAACTTGGGATGCATCAGCATTGAAATTTGTCCGTGCGCACCTACAACTGTAATCTTCATTTTAACTATTTGGTGTTAAAAGCCGTCAATTTGTCCTCGGAGCTCACCCCGTTGATGCTGTTCCGAAGCGATGGTGATATAGAGATTTCCATTTTCAAAGGCTTCCTTCATAGCATCACTTAACGCAAATTTGTTGTTTTCCGGATCAAAGGTGCCGCTCAGGTGATCCTCCGAGAGGCTGGGAGTTAATTTGTAGATTGGATTTCCGTTTTCTCCCTCCTCACCATAATGGATATTGCTGGTATAGTAAGGAGCTTGTAAATTTTCGAACTTCAATCTCACGTAAAGAGTATCTGATTCAACCCAGGCTTCGCCGCCTCCGCTGGCGGGTGTATGCACATCAGGCACAACATCCAGGCCCGTCATGATAACGGAATGCTTTTGCTGGGCTTCCACATTTGCAAAACATGCAACAAACAAAATGATTGTAATCACATAAGATTTCATGTCAGACCTTCCTTGCTTTTGATTTCGATTAATACTCATTGAATGTAACAGATATTATCCTCAAAAAATTTTGCACGAAATAAACCGCACGAAACAATCCATAAAATCTGTTATTTAACTGATTGTTCCACAAAGGAACGAACAATCGATACTTGAACAAGCCGGCTATCAGAAGATTTCTTTAGTGGCAAGTTGAATAAATATGGCAAAAAATAACAAAGAAAATGAAGTAGATACATCCGAAAGCGGAGCGCCCGCCGGAGGCCGTGCAATTCGTGATATGTTTTCTACGGATGAAATTTTCCATCGCATTACCGCTACGGCAGAAGAGGAGTTTAGCCGGTCCGACCGTCTGTTATTCTGGAGCGGACTTGCTGCAGGGCTTTCCATGGGCCTTACTTTTGTAGCCCGTTCTACCTTCACAGGGGCGCTTCCATATGACTACAGCGGCCTGCTGGGGAACCTGTTGTATCCACTCGGTTTTTTGTTGATCGTTTTAGGTCGGTATCAGCTGTTTACAGAGAATACGCTTACGCCCGTCACCCTTGTATTAACAAGATTGACCAACCTTCCCGTATTATTAAGGCTTTGGGGAGTTGTTCTTTTTGCAAATTTGTTTGGCTCTTCTATCATGGCTTTTATCCTGGCTAATACCGGTATTTTTGATGCCGATGCTACTGCCGCTGCCATAAAATTCGGAGAGCATGCTGTGGAATTATCCTGGTGGGATTTGTTTTGGAAAGCAGTAATTGCGGGATGGATTGTTGCCTCCATGGTTTGGCTGATTCATGCCGCGCGCGATATGACGGCACGGTTTATCACTGTGTATGTATTGATGTTTATGATTCCTTCTGCAGATCTTTTTCACTGCATTATTGCTTCATGCGAAATGTTTTTTGTAGTGTTTAAAGGCGTTGTGGAATGGTACGAATACGGACGTGTGGTTTCTGCCGTGATCGTAGGGAATACGGTTGGCGGGGTTCTGCTTGTGGCTATTCTTAATCATGCGCAGGTTCAGGAAGAACGCTTGCCAAAGGGTGAAAAAGAAAAAATAGAATAAATTTTGAAGGAGAGTCACAGCGTCTTTCAATAGGGGAAGTTGAAATGTATTTTCGACACTGTTCAGACCCCAAAAGTTTATTACTTTTTAGGAATAAAAATTATCCGAAATCATTTCGCTTTATGAAGAAACTATTTCTGCTTGTCCCGCTTCTTTCCATTTTAGTTTTGTCATCTTGTAAATCTCCCCAGGAAGAGCAATTGACGGAGTTTGTGCCGTATCCAAATGCCGAATTGCTTGTGGATGTGGACGAACTGAATCACCTGCTGCTCGATGAAGATACATTTTTAATTGATGCGCGGAGTGACGTAAGCGGCTCATTTATTCCGGATGCTGTTCATTTTTCCGCCCGAAGAGAGCTTGGTGATCCGGATCATTCTGTCAATAATTTCCTGATTGGGCCGGCTGCGTTCGAGGAAAAAATGAGAGCGTTGGGATTGAATCAGGATCATAAAGTGGTCATCATGGATGAAGGAAACAGCCTGGATGCTGCCCGGCTCTTTTATGCACTTGAGTATTACGGATTTGCAAATGCGTCCATCTTAGACGGCGGACTGGCAGCGTGGGTTGAGGAAGGATATCCAACATCTGAAGAGCCGAATCAGGCAGAGCCCGGAAATTTTGCAGCGGAAGTTCAGCCGGCCCGTTTTTGCGATTACGAAACGATCGTTTTGGCATCCTCAGATCCGAATAAAATTATTCTTGATGTGAGATCAGAAGGCGAATACACCGGTGAAGTGAAACGGGCGGATAAAAACGGGCACATTCCGAATGCCGTTCACCTAGAGTGGAGTGATGTCCTGAAGTCCGAAGGCATCCCCTATTTTAAACCCGCAAACGAAATCCGGGAAATCTATGCATCAGCGGGCCTTACGCCAGATAAAGAGATCATTCCGCATTGTCAGTCGAACGTCCGGGGATCTCACACCTACTTTACACTTCGGTTGATGGGCTACGATTCCGTTCGCCCGTACGAAGGCTCCTGGGAGGAATACGGAAATCGGGAAGAGTCGGTAGTGGTGCAATAAAGATTTGTTATGGATTCAAAGAATCAGATTAGCTTCGGATTTCAAACACTGGAGCAACAGTGCAGGGAATTTATTGAAGGTGTTCTCTCTGAAGTGGATGACTCTGCTCATGATCTCAACCACATGTTGCGTGTGGTAAAAAATGCTAAGCTCATTTTAGAACAGGAAGAAGCGGATGCGGAAATTGTGATTGCTGCTGCATGGCTTCACGATTGTGTCATTATTCCGAAAAATCATCCCGACCGCAAACGAGCTTCAATGCTTGCCGCAGAAAAAGCCGGTAACTTTTTGAAAGGAATTGAGTTTCCAAAAGAAAAAACGGATGCCACCAAACACGCAATTGAAGCCCACAGTTTTTCAGCAGGAATTTCCCCGCAATCTATCGAAGCGAAAATTGTACAGGATGCCGACCGGTTGGATGCTATCGGAGCAATAGGAATTGCACGATGTTTTATGGTAGGCGGTAAACTGGATCGGATGCTTTACAATGAGGACGACCCGTTTTGCGAAAAAAGAGATCCGGATGATACCATCTGGACGATTGATCATTTCTACAAAAAATTATTCAAATTACCCGAAATGATGCACACAGAAGCTGCGAAAAAAGAAGGGCACGTAAGGGTTCGGTTTATGGAAGAATATTTGATGAAACTAAAGCGAGAAATTTAATCCAGTCCTGAAAGACTTCTAACTATTCTTCACTTTATTTGCAGCAACTGGCTCCAGCTTTTCAGCCTTATTATTTACTTTTTGAAGAATTACGGTAAATGTAGTTCCTTTCCCTGACTCACTTTCACAGCGAATAGTTCCTCCCTGTTTTTCGCTGAACTCTTTACAAAGTGCAAGTCCGAGACCGGTACCGATTTCACCTTTTGTTCCGCGTGTAACCCGGTTAAATGGTTTAAAGAGATTCTTCAGTTTTTCTTCCGGGATGCCTCGTCCCGTGTCTTTAATGGAAAGTTTAATGTCGGAATCCGTTTCCCTTGCGTCAATTGTTACACTGTCGCCATCATCCACATACTTGATAGCATTCGAAAGTAAATTTCGAAGAATCACATTCATCATGTGCTTGTCGGCATAGACGGCGGTTTTACGATTTACTTTGTTGACCAAAATAACGCCTTTATTTTCAGCACTTTTTTTGATTTCATGAATGGAATTTTCAATGACAGTAAGCAGACTGAAATTTTCCATATCAGCGGTTATCCCGCCACGGTGATCCTGAGCCCACTCAAGATAATTGGTAAGTGTGTTTATGCCTTGCTGCAACTGAAAGTCTATGTGATTCAGTGCGTTATCGAGATCTTCCTTATCGAGTAAATTTTCACGAATCAGATAAACTACTCCCTGAATGTTTGAGATGGGTGTACGCAAATCATGAGCAAGAACAGACAGAAGTTTGTCTTTCACTTCATTTACTTCGGTAACCTCATCAGTTCTCTTTTGCAGAAGAACATTGGCCTCACGGACATTTCGATAGAGTAGAATCACGACAATTAAAGCTATTACAATGATTCCCAACAATGTCCACACAATGAAAGAGTTTCTTTGCTGAGCTTCAATGGCATCTTCGAGCAGTGCGCGTTGCTCTCGTTCGCTGCGAAGCCCGAGCATAGCTTCTTGCCGGGCAAGGGCTGCTTCCCTCTCTGTTAGGGAGAGGCTGTCTACAAGAGCCAGGTATCGCTGCAAATATGGATATGCAAGCAGAGTATCACCGGCTTTGTCTGCTGTTTCATATAATTTCTGAAGGGTATTTCGAATCAGTTCAGAACCCTGAACCATTTCGGCAATTTCAAGGGCCTGTTGGTAATTGTCGATTGCCTGATCGTATTCCTCAAGTTCAACGTGCAAATCCCCAATGCCGGCCCTGTTATAGAAAAATCCGATGGGAATATTGTTCTCTTCACTGAGCCTCAGAGATTCCTGGAATGATTCCATAGCCAGATCGGCTTCTCCCATTGAGGTGTATAAAATTCCTAGATTGTAAATAGCCTGAATGCGGCTGATTACGTTTCCGGTTTCATCTGCCAGTTCAAGAACACGTTCATAATTTTCGCGAGACAGGTCAAATTTATCCCAATCTTTGTAGAGAATACCCAGGCTCATATGATTGGTAATCTGATTCTGCCAGTTTTCTATTTCTTTATTGAGATCGAGTGCGCGGAACAGGTATTCTTCGGCCAGTTCAAAATTACCCTCTTCCGCATTGATGGAAGCTAAGTTGTCCAGAACTACGGCTAATGCAAGAGTGTCCTTATTTTCTTCCGCCATCTGCATGCTGTTCAGGTAACTGTCTATGGCGGAAGGAATATCTCCCAGAGAGCTGTAACTGTTCCCCATATTTTGGGTCAGAGCAACCTGCATAGATGTATCCTGTTCCTGGACAGAGACGTCCAGCAGCTCACGGTAAAGATCAAGGGACTGCTGGAAATTACCTAGCTGGTGATGGGCCGTTGCAATCAGATTGCCCAGGCGGGTATATTTTTGGGTGCCCTCATATTTGGAAAGACTTTCTTCAAGTGCTGAAACGGTTGAATCGGGCATCCCCCGCATATCATAATACTTGGCCAAATTGGCAGAGGCAAAGGCCTCACCTTCAACATCATCTAAAATACTTGAAAGGCTGTATGCTTCGTGGATTAGAACCGCTGCAGAATCGAGCCTTCCACTTTCCAAAAAGTTTAAGGCGCTTTCGTTTAGCTTTCTTACATAGGTAGTGTCGCGAACGGCCATCTCATCCGGCCCGTTCTCAGATATACTTCGGGCACTCGACTGAATGTTGTTGCCGAACCCAAAAAAAATTATCAGGCAGAAAAGTACAGCACCCGCTGATAAACCCGTCTTTAATTTATCGACTTGAGAGTAACCCATAGTCCTAAAAATATCCACATAAACTATTAAGATATTCTAAAGTTTTAAAAAACTCTATTTTTTGATGATAAAATGATAATGCAGCAAATTTAAGGTTTTGGCTGAAGAAACTGTTTTAACTTTTTAAAAGACCTGAGTTGTATCGCTTGTGTCAGAAACAGATACTGTGGAATCCGGTAATTCCCGGAAAAGAGTATCCGGAGACAAATCCACTGCCAGAGAATCCGGATTGGTTGAATTTCCAGTCGAATCAAAAACGGTTGAATCAGGCTCTTCTGGTGAAGGTTCTGGCTGTGAAGCATTTTGCTCAAATGCATAATAGATTTTGCCCGTCAGCTGATTCATCTGGCGTAAAATCCACCGGCTGCGTTCTTGTGTATAAGGTGATGGAGGGTTGACACGCATCCGTTTCGGGCTTGGCAGAACTGCTGCAAACCGAGCGGCCATTTCCGGCGTTAATTGATCAGGTTCGCGGTTGAAGTAAACTTCAGACGCTTTTCCTATTCCAAAAACTCCCGGTCCAAATTCGGCAATATTAAGATACATTTCGATGATCCGTTCTTTGGTCCAGAACAGCTCGATCAAAACAGTAATACCGGCTTCAATTCCCTTCCGGAAGAGCGATTGGGCGGGCGAAAGGAAAAGATTTTTTGCCACCTGTTGCGAAATGGTACTGGCACCCCGCGTACGTTCACCTTCCTGGTAATCTTCCCAGGCATCTTCAATCGATTCTACATCAAAACCATGATGTTCAAAAAAAAGTTGGTCTTCTGCAGCTACAACAGCCCAGACCATCTGTTCGGGAAGTTCTTCAGCGGAAACCCATGTTGAACGGAGGCTATAAAAGTCCTGGTCAAGTTCGTTCCAGTCAGCTTGTAGTGTGAAAGCCGTAAAGGGAGGATTGATCCAGCGAAGCACCATAATAAAAAAGATCAGCGAAAACCCTGTTCCCAGCAGTACCGATCCGAATATTTGCAACGTTTTTTTCAACATAGTAACTGTTTAACAGTCGGGTTTTACATTTGTTTCAGCCTGTAGAAACCACTTTTGTGATTTTTAAAATGTATGAAAAAGTATTTGTTGAGATGAAAAAAGAAAATCCCCGTATAGAACGGGGATTAGATTAAATAATAACTCTTATAATTAAAAATAGCAGAGATCGTAAAATCTATTCTTTTTCAGGAACCGGTGACTGCCAGGATGGTTTTTGTGCAGTGGCATCGCCGCTCATCAAGTAGGTATCAAACCACTGAAGCATGCGATAGGAATAATCAAGCTTTGCGGATGCACGCCTGTTACCGTGCCCTTCTCCCGGATAGTAAACAAGCCGAACCGGAAGGTTTGGTTTGCGTACTTTCAGATGGCGATAGAGTTCAAGTGATTGGGAGGGGTGAACGCGCGGATCTTCAGCGCCGTGCATAATGAGGATTGGAGTTTGTGCATTTTCAACATGAAAAATTGGGCTTCGTTGCAAAAACCAGTCCCAGTCGTTCCAAAGTCGTTTCCGGGCATGAACCAGGTAAAGTTCCTCGGGAATATCGCTCTCTCCCCATTTCGAAATATTGTCGCTTACTCCAACAAACATGACGGCGGCTGCAAACCGGTGCGAGTAGTACGTGCTCATCCAGGCAGAGGCGTAACCGCCATATGAGCCGCCGGTAACGCCAATGCGATCGGGATCGGCAATTCCCTGTTCAATCAGGAAATCAACTCCATCCACAATATCATCAAACTCGGCGCCCGCAAGATCGGCCTGACTGCTGAATGCAAAGTCAATTCCGCGGCCCGTGCTACCTCGGTAATTAGGGTAAAATACGGCGTATCCTTTACCTGCGGCCACTTGTCCCGGCATGGAATAGTTTGTAAGCCAGCCGTTATCGTAATGCGATTCGGGCCCGCCGTGAACCTGTGTAATTACCGGAACCTGAGTTCCTTCCGCATATCCAACAGGATAAATCAGGATTCCATCAATCGTATATTCTCCATCTCTGGACGGGTACGAAACCATTTCCTGACGCCCCAGCTCCACACTGTTTAGCCATTCATTGTGATAAGTCATGCGTTCATGCATTGCATTTTCTCTATTGGGTAGATAAAAAACTTCGCCCGGATGACTGGGGGAACTCGCTACAAAAGAGAAGGTGGTTGTGTCGGATTTTGAAAAGGATGAAATGGCATGTTCATCCGAATAGAAAAGCGTCATTTTTTCTGCACCGTCAAAGCGAATTTTACCAAGGCGGGAAGCGGCGCTTTCACTGGAAAGAAAATGGATATAATTCTCTTCCACCCATTTAATTTGATTGTACATTCCCTGGTAATTTCTGTCGATAATCTGCGGAACACCTCCCCTGGCCGAAACGATCAGAATTCGCCCATCAATCGGATCATTAATATTCGATGCGGCAAGAAGAGCAAGACGCTGCCCGTTGGGACTCCATTCAATCTGCCCAAGTTTTCCTTCATTGTTGATTTCGGAAATAACCTGTTGAGTATCGGGGTTGATTATAAAAATCTTCTGGCTCATGTACTGATCGTCCACATGCGGCGTGGGAGCAGCAGAAACAGCAAGCCGGTTTCCATCGGGGCTCCATTCCATCATATAAATGGAACCTTCCACGGCGATATCACGCGCACTTTGTGCACTGACCGCGACATTGGCAATGTATCCCCTGCGATTTACAAGATTTTCTTCGTAGACATCGGCTTCGTAGGGAAGCGACGATGCTGATTTCTCTTTCTGCTCGTTGGCCATAAACGCAATATGGTTCCCGTCGTTATGCCAGGAATAAGAGAGAATATTTTGACTGAAGCTGAACAGTTTTACAGGCTCTCCTCCATCCAGGGGAATTTCGTAAAGTGATCGGGTATCATCATTTTCTCGCTGGGTAAGAAATGTAAGGGTGTTTTGTCCCGGCCGAAACTGCACGGAGCTTACAGATCCGGATGTGTAATAGGGTTTGGTTGTGCCTTCTTCTACTTCAAGAACATACAAGTGTAAACTGTTTGCCGCGTTTTCTTTATAGGGATCGGCAGGTTTGCTTACGGTATATGCGATGTGTTGTCCGTCACTGGAAATTACTGTGCTGGATACGGATTCCATGCTCGCAATGTGTTGTGGCGTAACTACATTTTGAGCGATAGCCGTTGCCTGGAAGCTGAAAAGGAATAGAATAAAAACAGATAGGTACCCCGATTTTCTGAACACTGATGAAATTGAATTCATAGTCGAATAAATTTTTAGTGTTTGGTTAAAGAATCTTTCTCAAGACATATAAATATAAGAAAGAAAGCCATTTGAGAGTCTATTTTTGTAGCTGATGGTAGAACAGGTTGAGAGGAGAAGAACATTCCCAGAAACGGTTAATCAGATACGTGATGAAAGGTGAGCGCGGGGCGAACTACAGGTGTTCTAAAAACTTCTGAATTTGATTCAGAGTTTCATGGCGACTCACATTCTATAATATGAGAGCCAGATATTTACCAGTATGATTTAAGTAGCCTTTTCAACCGAATCTCTCAAAAACCGGGAAAAGTTTACGATGTTCATATATCCGCGGCGGGAATCGATGACGTTACCTTCGCCATCCATGATCACTGTAAACGGATAGGCGGTTACTCCCATTTGGCTGGCAAACTGCTGCTCAGTCATCTCTTCTCCTTTATAAATTACCGTATTTTCGGAATGTCCGTTGATTTTTACGGGGACAAAATCTCGGTCCAAAACAGCCCGAACGCTTGGTGACGGATAGACTTCTCTCTCCATTGCGCGGCAGTATTGGCAACCCACTTCATAGATATCAATCATGATGAGCTTGTTCTGATCTGACGCCTGTTTTTGAGCTGTTTCCAGTGGGATCCATTCCGGGGCATTTTCAATTTCATCCGGAGAAACCTGTTGGAAGGAGTAATACGCATAAACGCCGATAAAGCCGGCAATCAGCAGGGCGATGATGATTTTTCTGTTCATGGTTATGATTGATAAAATGGATTTTTAAACAAGATCCCTCATCAAAGGGAGGTTCAAATATAAAAAGATTTACTCACCTTTTATACGGTCGATAAAACGAGAGAGAATAGAAGATCGTGTGCTGAAAGATGGGGTGGCGAGTTCAAATGATGCGGCATTTCCTTCATCATCAAGAAGGATATAGTTTTGCCAAACAAACTCGGCTTCTTCATTATTTGTCAGCCATAAATCACTGCGTCCAAATCTTAGATCGTTAAAAACAAGAACGCCGTCCTTCTCTCCCACGCTGTAATAATCCCGGGAAAACCACAGCAGAGTCTCCACACCCCGGTCATTCTTGTATGGCTCAATTAAATTTGTATTTCTTGGGATGACCCGGAATTCAAGATCCGTATCATCATCAAAAATAGAGTATACGGATTGATAAACGGTATCTTCACGAATGATGTATCCTGTCCATAAAAAAGTGGTTGGCCCGTTGGGTGTGGTTTTGATCTGATCATAATAGCCGTACTGATTTTCAAAAGAAGCATCGTACACACTGTGAACATGGGCCTTGATTCCCAACGCCCACACAAGGTAAAATGTACTCAAAAGGAGTCCGCCACGGTTTAGTATCATCCGCTTTTGGGACGACCACTCCATAAAAAGAGCGGGAATCAGCCCGAAAAAAAGCAGAAGCGTATAAACAGGATCTATGATAAAAATAGAATCCGTTGTAATCGGCCAGTCAGAGAATGGGTAAAATACTTGTGTGCCGTATGTGGTTTGAACATCCAGCAGGATATGTGTGAAAAAGACGAGAAACACGAGTTTGGTCCACCGCCGCCAACCCACATCCCATTTTTGTTGCACATAATTGATGGCATAGCCAAACAACGGAGAAGCCAAAAAGCAGAAAAGAAATGAGTGTGTCAAACTCCTGTGAAAGCCGAGTTCTGAAACGTTATCAAGAAGCGGATTGGCAAGTACATCAAGATCGGGAAGTGTTCCCAAAAGGGCGCCCCATGCGGCTGCCCGGATACCGATTTTTCTTCCAAGAACAGACTCGCCTATGGCTGCTCCAAGAGCTATTTGAGTAATTGAATCCATCCGGAGAAATCGATCTGTAGATTTAGAAAATTACTGGTTCGGGAAAAAGGGATATTTTGAAGGAAATCCCTGAAAAAATCAATAAAATATTTTTAAACCTTTTAACAATCAGAAGTGAATGAATATTAAGAAATAATGTTATTCTATTGTTTCAATTAATAATAATGAAATTATGAAAGTTCTATCATACATAACGATTACAGCATTTCTTTTGCTTCTGTTACAGGGGTGTGGTTCTGAAGAAGGAGGTGAAGATGAATTCAGCCGGGTACTTCCTGCGGTTGAAGCTGTACAGGCTCAGTTCGGATCGCTGCCTTTAGAAGAGAGACTTAACGGAATTGTGCGGGCTGCCAACCAGGTAGATATTTACCCGGAGATTTCTGCCCCGATTGAAACGGTTTATGTGCAAAATGGTGACCGGGTAAATCAGGGAGATGTTTTGGTGCAACTGCGCGATGGCGAATACCGCGAGCGTTTACGCCAGGCTGAAGCCAATTTGAGAATCAGTATTGCCCAGGAAAAGCAGGCACAGGCCGCTTTGGGAGAGGTAGAGGCTGAATTGAAACGTATTCGTATTTTGGCACAGCAGGATTTAACCAGCGACCTTGAACTTGAACAGTCGGAAGCTCAATTGCAATCTGCTGAAGCAAGCCATGAGTTGGCACAAGCCCGTGTGGAACAGGCCCGCGCCAGTCTGGAAGAGCAAAGAGATGCGCTTGATCAAACTCAAATTTTAGCGCCTGTTAGCGGTACTGTGGGCCAAAGAAATGCAGAA
Organism: Rhodohalobacter sp. 614A; assembly: GCF_021462415.1. Lineage (NCBI taxonomy): Bacteria > Pseudomonadati > Balneolota > Balneolia > Balneolales > Balneolaceae > Rhodohalobacter > Rhodohalobacter sp. 614A. Next base: position 817,603 of record NZ_JAKEDS010000001.1, on the reverse strand, counting down.
ATCGGGATGCAGGTCAATTCAAGTACACGGCTTTTTACGATTGGTGACTTAAGCGAATCGAAAATTACCATCAATCTGACCGAACGAATGCTGAGTTATATTGGCACGGAACAATCGGTGCGGATCTTCTCCGAAAATTTAGCTGATACGGTGTTAACAGCAGAAATTTCACGGATATCTCCTTTTTTGGGAGCAGGGAATTTCAGTACAGAAGCGGAAATTGATATCAGGAATGAAGGCAATGTGTTAATGCCGGGAATGTTTGTAACTGTAGATGTTCTGTACGGCGAAAGTGAACAAGCCACAATTATTCCGCTTAGTTCTATTCACAGAAATCCACAGACTGGAGTATCAGGTGTATATATAGCGCCAAGTTTCGGTATCGAATCCGAGCTGATGGAGCAACCGGAAGATGGCTCAGAAGCGAATCTCAGCAACCCAACAGATGTAGAATTTGTGCCGATTGAAGTCATTGCCCAGGGGCGTGAAGCGGCTGGTGTTACAGGTATCAGAAGTGGCCAGTGGGTGGTAACGGTGGGTCACAATTTGCTTGAACGGGACAACAGTGGCCAGGCACGCGTTCGTCCTACAACCTGGAACAATATTATGGAAATGCAACAACTGCGCCCGGAAGATCTCCTCGAAGATATTATGAATACCGGAGTAGTTGAAACAACCCAATCCTCAACCAGTTCACAACTTTAACAGGATAGAATAATGCCAATCACAAAAACCTCCATACACCGCCCAATAGCGATTACGATGGTTTATCTCATCGTTATTGTTTTGGGTATTGCCGGATTCAGGTATTTGCCGGTTGACCTTCTGCCGCCAATTGAATATCCAAGGTTATCTGTCTCTGTAGATTATCAAAATGTAGGACCTGAAGAAATTGAAACAATTGTCACCGATCAGATTGAGAATGCACTGAGTGGTGTGGCAAATGTCGAAGAGATTACTTCGCAGTCGGAAGAGGGGCAAAGCAGGGTTTCTCTTGAATTTTCTCAGAATACAAACCTTGATGAAGCTGCAAATGATGTGCGTGCCGCGTTAGATCGTGTTCGAGATAATTTGCCGGAGGAAGCAGAACCACCACAAGTTCGCAAATACGATCCTAACGATTTCCCCATTGTTATCTTAGGTGCGCAATCAACCCGCCCTTTGGATGAATTGACGAGGGTTCTGGAAAGGGATATTTCTAAACGGTTTGAACAAATTCCCGGTGTTGGAGCGATTGATGTTTGGGGGGGGGTGCATCGGGAGATTCGGGTAAATCTAAAAAGAGATCGATTAATGGCCAGCGGTTTAACCGCCGCTGATGTTCAAAATGCTATTGTTGCTGAAAATACGACACTTCCGGGTGGAAATGTAAAAAGCGGAATTACCGATGTGTATATTCGAACACTTGGAGAATATACATCCATATCGCAGATCTCTGAAACCATTATTACCCGGATTGATGGTAAACCGGTTCGGGTTCATGATGTGGCTACAGTAGAAGATGCCTACGAGGATTTGAATCGGGTGGTGAATGTAAACGACAAGCCGATGATTCGGATGGGGATTCGAAAACAGACCGGCTCGAATACGGTGGAAGTAGCCAGACAAATTCGCGATCAAGTGGAGCAAATTAACAGCCAGCGAGATGATGTTGAGCTATTGGTTGTAACCGATCAAAGTGATTTTATACAAAACTCTATTGATAATGTGCAGCAATCTGCAATTTGGGGAGCTATTCTCGCTATCTTCATTCTCTATCTCTTTTTAAGAAATGGTTCAACCACTTTTATTATTTCTTTGGCTATTCCTGTATCTATCATTGCTACATTTGGCCTGCTTTACTTTACTGGGTTAACTCTAAATCAGATGAGTTTCGGAGGGTTGGCGCTTGGCGTCGGCCTCATTGTAGATAACGCAATTGTGGTGCTGGAAAACATTGTCCGGCTTAGGACGAATGGGAAATCACTTGATGAAAGTTCGTTGGTTGGAACGCAGGAAGTATCCGGCGCAATTATCGCTTCAACGGTTACTACTTCTGTAATTTTCTTGCCGGTTGTGTTTATGCAGACCATTACCGGAACGCTTTTCCAGGAACTTGCCTTGGTTGTTGTGTTTGCACTTTTCTGTTCTCTTCTCGTGGCGTTGACGTTGGTACCCATGCTCGCCAGCAAGTTTATGAGTGTGAAGCCGGACTCAGAATTGGAATCATCAAAAAAGGGAAGATTCCAGGAGTTCTTTGAAAATGCTGAAAACCGATACAGTGATTTTCTCAGAAAAGCGATTGAGAGAAAATATTTGGTTTTTGGGATTTCAATAGTGTTAATCATTGCATCTGTTTTTGGTGCGGGCCTCGTGGATGCTGAATTGGCTCCTCAAACAGAAGCGGACGAGATCAGCATAGAGTTTTATATGGAAGACGGGATGAATATTGCCGTGGCAAACCGATATCTCGAGGAATTGAAGCAGAAAGTAATTGCAATTACCCCGATGGATCAGGTTCAATTTGTATCTACGGAGGTTCGAAATGGAAATGCCGAAGTGGAATTGGCGCTGGTCGATGAATCTGAAAGAACCGTCAACTCTTATGAACTCGCCGACCACATTCGGGAAAATATTGAAGGAAGTATTCCCGGTGGATTTTTCCGTGTTCAGGCTCAATCCGGTTTATGGATTTTACGGCGGATTTTTGGATCTGGCGGTGAAGCGGCCGTTCAACTTGAACTTCGTGGCTATGATATAGATATAGCTACTGAACTTTCCGATGAAATACGTGAACGTATGGAGCGCATTCCTGAAGTGCGGGGTGTTCGATCTGACCGGGAAGAGGGTCGTCCCGAACAAAACATTATTTTCGACCGCGAAAAAATATCTGAACTCGGTCTTACGGCGCGCGAAGTTGCACAGGCTGTGCAGGCAAATGTTGGCGGCGTTCGGGCAGGTGTTTTTCGTGAAGGCGGCGAGGAGTTTCCAATTACCGTTCGCCTGCAGGAATCCGACCGAATGAGTACCATTGATGTGGAAAATATATCGGTGCGAACCGCGGGCGGACAAACCATTCCGATTTCTACAGTTATTGACCAGGGATCTTCCGAAGGGCCGGTTAGTATTAACCGAATTAATGGCCAGCGTGTGACATACATTACGGCAAATCTTGAAAGCGGAGTGCCGTTGGGTGAAGCTGTTCAAAAGATACAAGCAGAACTTTCGGATCTGTCGCTTCCATCAGGATTTTCCATTGTTTACGGTGGGGAATATGAGGAGCAGCAAAAAGCAGCTCGTGATTTCACCGTATCCATTATCATGGCACTGGTTCTCATTTACATGGTGATGGCTGCTCAGTTCGAGCGTTATCTTGATCCGTTGATTGTGATGTTTGCCGTACCCGTGGCCATTGTCGGTATTATCCCAACTATGTTGCTGACCGGCACAACCTTTAACATGCAGAGTATTATGGGAATCATCATGCTTGTGGGGATTGTGGTAAATAACGCCATTGTACTTGTAGATTACATTAACCTGATGCGAAGAGATAAAAATATGGGTGTTCTGGAAGCTGTGATAGAATCCGGAAGACTCAGGTTGCGTCCGATTCTTATGACGACATTAACAACGGTTCTCGGCCTGCTTCCACTCTCATTCGGATGGGGCGCCGGCGGCGAGATCCAGGCATCACTTGCCCGCGTTGTAATTGGTGGATTAACTGCCTCTACACTGATTACACTTATTCTCATTCCTGTGGTATACATCTCAGCCAACAAAGTGAAGGTATTCGTGGCAGAGAAACGAGCCGAATGGGCAAAATCATCACAGAATGTAGCTACGCAACCCACATAGATTTTCTGCTAAGACCCAAAACAGCGCTGGTCAGAAACTTCAGTATTGGAGTATCTGGTCAGCGTTTTTTTATTCTGTAGAAAATAAAATCAGTGAAAAACTTTTAGAAAATGGATTAGAATTATTCCGTTTGGGCAGTAAAGAATGGGAGAAATTTGATCGCAGGTGGGCTTTTCGTTTCGATCAATTACTATCAATATAAAGGGTTAAGGGTATTCGCTCCAAATGAAATTCATAACGGCTTGACAATGGTTACTAATCTAATTTTATTATTCTTCTTTCTATAACTAATGATAAGTAATAACAGGTAATAAATTTACAAATGCCTAAGAAAATTGGTTCTTTAACGCTCTATTCTATTGATGATCTGCACGAACGGCTGGGCATCAGTAAAATGACTCTGCGGGCGTACCTGCGGGAAGGACGAATCCGTGGACGAAAATTAGGGGTTCAGTGGTTTGTGACGGAAGAAGCAATCCGCGAGTATTTTAATCCCCCGGAGAAAGAAACTCCCAAACAGAAAAAGCAAAATGTGAAGTATGTGGTTCAGGGCGTGAATGATTTGGTAAGTGAAACCGAAGAGTGCGAAACCATTCCCGAAACATTAGATTGTTTGAACGACCAGGCAATCATCAGCCTGTTCCAGGTGCAGATTACGGATTCTGACACGGGCGAAATCCTGGAGATTGTAAAGGCACGAGATTTTATTGAAAGGTATTCAGAGACATGAAATTCAAAGACACAACACTACAACATATAGAATTCGGCAATGAACCTGTTGACCAGTATTACTGCCTGGTCGACAAGAGGATTAGTCCGAATGGATTGGAAATCAACAAAATGAAATTGACGGATCCGAGAAATATCGACCAGGAGTTTCGGAATCACGGCATGCTGATGATGTTTACCGGGGATGAGATTGAATCCCTGATGAATCGCGGGGATTTGGACCGGGAGAACCTGCACGAATCGTTGTATAACCTGGCTTTGCAGGAAGGAGTTATAAAAGAAGATTAATTGAAAATGCAGATGAAAGTCATTCTGAAGTCGATTCAGAATGACTAAACATCAACCTTCTAAATCTACCTCAAACGGCGCATTCTCTTTCCACCAGAGCGATACCTGGATTAGTGAGCAGATGGTTTTTCCATCAGAAATCTCGCCGGTTTTAATCATATTCAGGGCTTTCGAAAATGGAATGCGGTATTTCAACAGAAACTCATCGTCATCAACGCTTTGCGATTCTTCCGTCAAACCCCACCCCACATACACATAAATAATTTCATCAGCATAACCGATGGCGGGATAGAACGATCCCACCTCCTGCAGATTTTCACATTTTATACCGCTTTCTTCAAACAGTTCGCGCCCGGCAGTGGTTTTTGGGTCTTCCCCCGGATCAATCTTACCCGCCGGAACTTCGATAAATGTTTTGTTTGGCGGATAGCGAAATTGCTTCAGAAGCATAATGGTACCGTCCTCAAAAACCGGTACAACTGCGCTGGCTCCGGGGTGTTTGATCCATTCGCGTACGGAGGTGGAGTTATCGGGCAGTTCGGCTTCATCTGAGTAAACCTGAAGAAGTTTGCCGTCAAATACTTTTTCTGATGTAAGCCTTTTTTCCCGGAGAAGTGTATCGGCCTGATTGCGGTCGCGTAAATCTTTATATTCCATTTGCATATATCTCTTTTAAAAACTGTATTATTACACACAAGTAAACCTGGTACATGAAGCAACTACGTGAATGAGAGAAGCTGCATCAAATATTGATGGTAAGAAGGTATTGGTTACCAACGACATTTACACATGGTCGAACTTTATCTCTTTTACAAGGGTCTTGATAGTGGCTCCAATTATCTACCTGCATGTGCAGAATAACTACGAACCAAGTTTGTCCATCGTTGCCCTGATTCTTTACGGGGGTATTTCCGATTATTTCGACGGACTTGTGGCGCGCCTGAGAAATGAGAGATCCGAACTGGGGAAAATGCTCGATCCCATCGCCGACAAACTGATGGCGTTTTTCCTGTTTCTCTACACGGTTTTCTTTCTTCATTGGATTCCAATCTGGTACTTTTGTCTGGGTGTCAGTCGCGATCTGTTTATTATGTGGGGATCGGCACGCATCAAAAAGAAACGCGGCAAAGTAGCAATGTCTATTATGTCGGGCAAAATATCCGTGAATGGTATGGCTTTATACTGGCTCAGCGTATTTTTCTTTCCCGATGCAGCCAAGGTTCATTTTTACCTGATGATACTCTCCGTTATCCTGATGGTCTATTCATTTATTGAATACACGATCCGTTATCGTAAAATTATGGCCGGTGCAGAGTTTAATTAACTTTACATGAGACGAGTCAGGTCAAATGTTTGCATTTCACCTCTCACGATTAACACCGTATATTTAGGCAAAGAAAATTGATCCCCAAAACAAACAAAAATAATGGGCTGGTTAGATAAACTTGGTTTAAAGAAAGAAGAGAAACTCGATAAAGGCGTCGAAAAAAGCCGTGAGGGACTGCTCAACAAAATTGGAAAGAGCATTGCCGGAAAAGATAAAGTGGATGATGCCACGCTTGACGCCCTCGAAGATGCGCTGATCACATCGGATGTGGGTGTAAAAACAACTATTGAGATTATCAACCGGCTTGAATCACGGGTTGCTCGCGACAAATTCATTACCCAAAATGAGTTGCAGCAGATTATGCGTGAAGAAATTACCGCTCTTCTGAAAGAAAACCGGCCCGGTCAGCCCGCCGATTTCGATGCTGAATTTCCAACCAAACCCCACGTCATTATGATTGTGGGCGTGAATGGTGTCGGGAAAACCACAACGATTGGGAAATTGGCTCATCTATATAAAAGAGCCGGCAAAAACGTAATGCTCGGAGCCGCCGACACCTTTCGGGCTGCAGCGGTTGACCAGCTTAAAATCTGGAGCGAACGCGCAGAAGTGCCGATCATCCAGCAGGGACAAAATGCCGATCCCGCTGCCGTTGCCTACGATACGGTGGCGTCCGCAAATTCAAGGGGAGCCGATGTGGTGTTGGTAGATACCGCCGGCCGCCTTCACAACAAAAAATCGTTGATGGAAGAACTGGCCAAAATCAAACGTGTGATGGGCAAAGTTGTAGAGGGTGCACCACACGAAATCCTGCTCGTTCTTGATGCCTCAACGGGTCAGAATGCCATGCAGCAGGCGCATGCTTTTACGGATGTAGTGGATGTAACCGGACTCGTCCTCACCAAACTGGACGGAACAGCCAAAGGTGGAATTGTGATCGGTGTATCCAACGAGCTTAATATTCCGGTGAAATACATTGGGGTAGGAGAACAAATTGAAGATCTGCAAGTGTTCGAGAGAGAAGCCTTTGTAAAAGCTCTTTTTGGTGAAGGTTAAAAAATCCCCTTAGAGGTATAGATTGTGGAGTTGATTCGATGAATGATTTTTGAAACGAATAACTCACTACTCTTATCATTTCTATGATTATTTAGAAAAAAGTATCTCATCTACATTACAGAAACCACAAATAGATAAATAATTAAGGGAGTTTTATAACTTCGCTTTACAATCTCAAAATCGTTTAGTAATGTAGTTGCAGGGATACATTCAAGAAGCGTTACTTACCTGTTCTCACTTTAAAAACTCGTGTGGTCGTGTTTCACATTCTCAGATATTTGTTAACTCTCTTTCTGTTTGTGTTTCCGGTATTGCTGGTCGGGCAATCTCTATCGGATGTTGAAAACAGATATAAACAAGCGGTAGAGTTATATGAGGCCGGCAACTATGAGGACTCCAAACAGATTTTTGCCGATGTAACGGATGAAGTCTGTTCGATGGCGGAATGGATTGAGAATTGTATTTCCAGCAAGATATACTTATCCGATATTGCCAGGAGAAATCGTGATTTTAAGACAGCCGAGAATACAATTGCGGAAGCCGAAAAGTTTTCTGTTGAAGAATTAACGAGGCCCCATCCCCTTGAAGTAAGAGTATACCGGCAAAAGGTGTACCTTTTTGTAGATATGACGGACTTTGAGCGAGCACGGGAAGCCGCAAACCAGGCGCTGGAACTGGCCGGTTCAGATGGGCTTGATGAAATATCAAGGGCACGTGCTTTTATAGCTCCGGCCTATCTTGAAGAGGCCGTGGGCAATTTTCAGAAATCATTTGAATATTATTCAGCTGCTGTGGAATCCATCCAGCACTTGGAGGGAAACCGTGAAATTCTAAGGCTTTTAGCCCTTACGTACAACAATATGGGTATTTTGTTGAGGCGTTTGGGAAAGGCTGATGAAGCTATGGGTTACTATCAAAAAGCTCTCCAAGTAACTACATCTTTATATGGAGAGAATCATCCGGAAATGGGACTACTTTATAACAATATCGGGGCTATTCATTACGGATTAGGAGATTATGGACAGGCTGCGGACCATTTTTTGAAAGCAGCCAGTATTTTTAGGGATAACTACGGGGAGAACCATGCGCGCGTGGCCGGTGGTTACAATAATGCGGGGGTTGCATACATGCAGATGAAAGACTTGGAAAAAGCTGCAGAAATATTAGAGAGAGCACAGCGAATCAAAGAAGAAACTCTTGGAGAAAACCACATGGATACAGCCATCGGGTATTCCAATCTTGCATCCATCTATCGGGAAAATAAGGAGTATGATGCTGCTCTGGAGAATATCCAAAAATCTCTGAGGGTTAGGAAGAAAATTTATGGCGAAGATCATCCGGACCTCATATCACCCTATATTCAATTTGGTGAGTTTTATACTGAGATAGAAAATTTTTCTCTTGCAAGAGATCAATACCAGGAAGCCTTGCGAATAGCGGAGAGCCGCCTCGGTGAAAACCATCCGGATGTGTGGGAAGTGATTTTAAAACTTGGAGATACATACGAAGAACAAAAGGAGTACGATCAAGCCCGTGAAAATTATCTTCAGGCCTACGAAAAAATCGCAACTACAAGTGGTATTCAACCTAATTCAAATTTTGATGCCGGCCGGCTTTCACATCCCCTTCATTTTTTGAGGGCTGCCAAAAAGGTTGGAGATATGAATATCCAGCAGTTTGAGGAAAAAAGGGAGGTAATGCATTTACACCAGGCTGTTGATAATTACTCAAAAGCGATGAAAATTGTGGATTTTCTGCAGCATTCGTATCAAAGCGAAGCTTCAAAATTAAATCTTATTGATGAAAATTATTCCATCTTTACCAATACGATTAAAGCTTACCATAAGCTGTATGAAGCAACAGGGAATGAAGCTTGGCTGAATGAGATCTTGAGAGTCAGTGAATTAAGCCGGTCACGCATTGCCCTTGAGTTGTTGCAGGATATGGAAGCAAAAACATTTGCCGGGGTTCCGGATGATATTCTTGAAGAGGAACAGTCCATCAACACAAAAATAGCCGATTATTACCAGCAACTGCACGCCGAACAGGAAAAAGGGTTTGAAGCCAGCCAAGACATCATTTCTGCATACCGCGATTCACTTTTTGAATCGCGACAAAAGCTTACTTCGCTAACCGAAGATCTTGAGGAAAACTATCGCGATTACTATCAGCTGAAATATGACCGGAGTTTTGCAGATCGTAAAACGGTTTCGAATTTACTGGATGATGACGAAACGCTTGTAAATTATGTTGTCAGCGAGGATGAGATTTATGCACTGGTTTTGGATAAAAGGAATATTTCGTTTCATACGTTGGGCACTCCGGATTTTTTATCCGCACAGATTAAGACACTTCGGGAGGCTGTTTCAGCCAATAATCGTGAAGAATATTCAGCCGTTGCCCACCAATTATATCAACAGTTGGTTGAGCCACTTTTACCTGAAATTAAATCTCAATCGCTGATTATTGTACCGGATCAAATGCTTTTCTACTTACCATTTGAAATGCTTTTGACTGAGCAGTCAAATGATGCTAATTATTACAGAATGCCATTTCTTCTCCGGGATTTACAAATATCATACGTTCCCTCGGCAACTGTGCTTCAAATGCTGGAAGAGCAAAAAGTGGAAGATCCCCGAAATTTGTTTGCCGTAGCTCCTTTTAATGAGACGGCGCAGTTTGAAGATCAGGCGGAGCCTTCCCGTTATCTGTCCGGGTTATCTCCACTCCCTCTCACCCAATATGAAACCCGTGAAATCGCCAATGTATTTGAAGAGAGTCAATCTTTTTGGAACTTTTTCTCACCTGAGAAGACCGAAATTCTGCTTGGCCGGAACGCTACAAAATCAGCTATTGAAAACACATCATTTGATGACTACGGATTCATCCATTTTGCTACACACGCGTTTGTGAATGAGGATGATCCCGCTCTTTCCGGAATTGCTTTCTGGAAAGGAGAAAACGATGACGGCATAATCTACGTAAATGATATCTACAATATGAACCTGAATGCAGACCTGGTTACCCTGGGTGCCTGTGAAACAGGATTGGGTACCGTTTATAAAGGCGAAGGAATGATCGGATTTACGAGAGCTTTTATCTATGCCGGAGCCGCTAACCTTATGGTTTCCATGTGGCGGGTAAACGATCAACCCACCGCCAGGCTGATGATTCAGTTTTATGAATACGCCAGGGACGGCCACTCATATTCAGAATCCCTGCAAATGGCAAAAATGGACTTGATCAGCCAACCCGAATTTGCATCTCCACGAAACTGGGCAGCGTTTGTGTTACAAGGGAGATAATGTTTTGTTTTCGTTTCCTATCCGGAGTACGATTGCCGGTTTTGCAAATTTCTGAAATTAAAAACCATCAATCTTTGATCAACATTCATCAAACCAAAACCCACGCCAAAACCTGCACCGTTAAATACCCCGTTACACCCATAATAGCTGTAGCGATTGTGTGAGTTTTCAGAGCGGTTGAGGTATCCATCTCTGAAAATTTGGCGACGACCCAGAAATAGCTGTCATTGACGTGAGAGACGGTCAACGCTCCGGCACCAATGGCAAGGACAACCAATGCTGAACCGATGTCAGAATCAAAGCCGAGTGGAACTAGTAACGGGGCTGTAATGGCGGCAGCCGTAATAATCGCAACGGTTGAAGAGCCCTGAGCAGTCTTCAAAAAAGCGGCAATCAGGAATGGTATCAGGATTCCAAGTCCACCGATTTCAGCAAATTGCGAGGCAAATTCTCCAAGCTCCGTTTCCCGTAAAACAGATCCAAAAGCGCCTCCTGCTCCCGTAATCAGGATGATGATCCCGGCTTTTTTTAATCCCTCTTCAAGCCAGGTTTGGTGAGCTTTATCTTTACTTCCTCTAACCATAAGGAAAGAGAGGCCCACTCCGATTAAAAGCGCGATAATAGGATTTCCGGCAAAGACGAACAAATCAAACAGGAATCCCTCACCAACAGGAGCGGCGGGAAGTTCGGCGATGGACTTCAAAGCGATCAATAAAATAGGTGCCAAGATGGGAATGATGGCCAGAGAAAAAGACGGTGGTTGTTGTGGTGTTGAGGCGTTTTCTTCAGCGGTATCAAATTCAATCGTAAAGTTTTTGCCCCACGTTACAGCCCATATTAAAGCAGCGATTATGACGGGAATGGATACAATCAAACCAAGAATCAAAACCCAGCCGACATCAGCTCCGAGTGTGGCCGCAGCGGCAAGCGGACCCGGAGTTGGCGGCACAAAAACGTGAGTAGCATATAGGCCTGTCGCAAGGGCAATCGCCAATACAGCCAGAGGAATTTTTGCACGTTTTGAGATCGCTTTGTTCAGTGCTGAGAGAACAATGAATCCCGAATCACAAAAAACCGGAATAGAGACAATATACCCGGTCAAACTCATGGAGAGCGGCGCATTCTTCTCCCCGACTGTATCAAGAATTTTGTTGGCGAGTACTTTGGCACCACCGCTTCGGTCTAAATATTCTCCGATAATGGAACCCGCTGCAATCACAATTCCGATGCTGCCAAGGGTTGAACCGAATCCGCTGGCGATGGCAGAAATGATATCTGATACGGCAAGATGGCCTAAAAAACCGATAATAATGGCGCTGAGTAAAAGGCCTAAGAAAGGATGCAGGTTATACCGTACGGTCCCCCAAACAAGCAAAGCAACCACAAGCAAAAGCCACAAAAATATCCCCATAAGAAATAAAAACCTGGTTAGATGTTAATTCGAAGATTGGATAATACTGAATCGAAGGGATATGTGCAGGTTAAAGCGTTTCGGCAACGTTATTCGTTTTTAAGATGAAATGAGAAATGATAGATCAGCAAAATCATATGTAAGTTTTACACGGTAATATGATTTTAGTTTGCTACTAATCAACTGTGGCGAGAAGTGTTTTAAGCTGGGTAATCTCGTCTGAACAATCGACGGTACAGTTTGTATCAACCCGTTCTATAAGTTGATTAAACAGGACAACGTCATTGGGCGAAAAATCTGTCGAATGATTTTGCAGAATTTGATATCCCTGTACGAAAAGAGATTTGTCAACAGTGTTGGGGTTTATGTTTTTCCGACTAAAATAGCTCATCAACAAGGGGCGGCCTGTCCACAGATGGTTTTTTCCTATCGTTTTGCGATAAATTTCTAAGGTTTCCTGAAAATACCTTTCGGCTGATTCAAAATCTTTATTCATAAAATAAAAATCACCGATAGCTTTGGCCGCGACTCCCGTTCGCCAATGAGTGCCATATCGTTGTTCCGTAAGTTGATAATTTTTTTCCAATAAGGTAGCTGTCTCATCCATTCTATTTTGCTTATAGACGACTGCCACCAGATTAGTGAGAATCATCAGCGTTGTCGGGTGATCTTCACCATATATTTCAGAATGAAGTGGAAGAGCACGTCGGTAGTATTGTTCAGCCTCATTAAACCGTTCTTGTTTTCTAAGTAAATAGGCAAGGTTATTGAGTGTAAGTAAGTGTAAATCTACATCTACAGAATCGGTTTTTCCCAAATTGTGCAGCACATCCCGGTATACCTCTTCTGCTTCTTTATTTTTCTCCTGACCACGGTAGCTTTTTGCCAACTTTAACTTTGTCGATAATATTTCCTCTTCAGCAGCCTGATGTTCTAATTGCAACTCCAGTCCGCGTGCAATAAAAATTTCAGCTGAATCCGGTTTATTAAGGCCGGTCATCGTGTCGCCATATCCCGTTAACGTATAAGCCTTCTTCTGCCAATGCTGATCTGGCAAATCTCTAAAAATTTCCTCCGCTTTTTGGAAGTACTCCCTGGCAAAGGTAAAATTTTGATTTGAGGCCTGTATCGCACCAAGGGTTAATGCGGCATCAGCTACCTCAAAACTATCCTGCGGATAATGAGCATTCGTTAACGAGTCGGCCTCTTTTAATAAGATTTCTGCTTCTTCGTATTCACCTATCCGGTGATATGCTTCTCCCAAGGCAAATAATATGGAAGCCTGTAATTTTGGTTGTTGGTTAAGTTGATCTACTCTTCCCTTTCCCTGTTCCAGAAGATGGTAAACATTCAGGGTATCACTAATATTTTGAGTAGGATCGGAGGAACCGAACAAATCAACCATGAATGCGGTAGCCTGTTCCGCTTTATCGGCTTCTAGCTGAGCTATTTCACGTTCGTTATTGAGTTGGTATACATGATAAATCCCAAAGGTTACTGTAGCAATTAAAAGCACAGAAGTTGCGGCCAAGACAGCTTTATTCCGCTTCAAGAATTTAAGTGACTTATAGCGAAAGGTTCCTTTTCTGGCTTGAACCGGCCATCCTTTTTGATACCGCTCCACATCTTCCCGAAGATGAATGGTTGATGTATATCGGTTTTCAGGCTCTTTTCGGAGGCATTTCAAAATGATGGCTTCCAAATCTTTTGGAAGCGGGCCGATAGGGTCTTTTGCACGGTCACCGGGACTTTGCGGCGGATTTTCTCGAATTTCCGATTCAATCTCTGCCAGGGATTTATCCTTGAACTGAAATGGCCGTTCATCCGTGCAAAGCAAATAGAGAAGAGCTCCCAATCCGTAGACATCTGTTTCAACGGAAGGATCACCTGATGCACCCACCTGTTCCGGCGCAGCAAAATCAAAACTGGCGATGATCTGCCCTTCACGGGTTCGTACGGTCGATTCCCGTTCATCCGGTGAAAGCAGTTTGGCAATTCCAAAATCCATTACCTTTACATCGCCATCACCCGTGATATAGATATTTTCAGGCTTCAAATCCCTGTGAATAATGAAACGGGAATGAGCGTGCTGAACCGCTTTACAAATATCACGAAAAAGCGAAATTCGTTCCGCCAGGTTCAAATGGTGATTTCTGCAAAACAGATCCACGGGTTCACCCTCTACATATTCCATAATAAAATACGGGGAACCGTCATCTGTAATTCCGCCGTCCAGAAGCCGGGCGATATTTGGATGATTGAGCTTCGAAAGAATCTGTTTTTCGCCATTAAACCGTTCCCGCAGATAGAGCGAAAAAAAGCCGCTTTTCATAAATTTGATAGCCACTTTTTGTTCGAATCCACCCTCAGTTCGTTCGGCAAGATAAACCGCTCCCATTCCGCCCTCGCCAATCGGCTCGGTGATTTCGTAGGGGCCAATTTGTTTCCCAATGATATGTTTGAGGGATTCTTTCTGATTTATGATTGAGGAAATTTCATCAGCCAACCTGGATTGCGAAAGCAGATCGGGCTCTAGAAACTGTTCGGCTTCGGCTTTCTCAATAAAAGATAAATAGTCAAGTGCTTCCTGGAGGATGTCAGGTTCGTCCCGGAAGGTTTGTTTTAGATAAGACATACGAGCATCTCGATCCAGAGTCAGCGTTGTATTAATCGCCTCGTTGATCTTCTCCCAATGTGTATACATACCAGATGGTTTAGAATGAACCCTTTTTAAAGTTGAGTTTCGTTTTTAAATGCGTAAGAAAAAACCGTGTTGGTTCATCAGAGTTCTTGTTCCAGCTCTTTTAACAAAAAACCGCGGGCTTTGGCCCAATCACGCTTTACCGTATTTGCAGAAACGTTTAACAGTTCGGCGGTTTCCTTGATGGTGAGTCCGCCAAAGAAACGATAATCCACCACCTGTGCCATTCGTTGATCAAATTCTTCCAATTTTTTTAAGGAGCTGTCAAGAGTGATAATTTTTTTTGCTTCGGAAGCGGCCGGTATCAATTCATCGATATAGGTTTGGCGGGAATAGTCGCCTCCCCTTTTTTGAGCCAGTTTTTTTCGGGCGTAATCCACAAGAAGCTGCTTCATGCAAATGGCCGCAACTCCATAGAAATGCGTTCTGTTTTTCCAGTCGATCCGGTTTTTATCCACCATTTTGATAAAAACCTCGTGCACTAAATCCGTCCGGGAAAAAGTGTGGTCGGGGTTTTCATAATTCATCTGTTGTTCGGCAATATTTTTTAACTGGTCATATACAACAAAAAAAAGCCGGTTATAGGCGTCTTCGGAGCCGTCGCTTGCCTTTATAAGGATTTCGGTAACGTTCTCTGCCATACAAATATGGGATGAATCTGGTGGAGAATTTCTCTCTCTGCAATATTTTTAAAAAAAGAATGAATTACCAAGTAGAAATTACAGGCGATTTCCCCCAATTTATTTCAATAATATTTGTGATGAACCCAGACAACCTTTACTTCATAACCTCCGAAGGAGTTACGCCGAACTCTTTCTTAAAACTGGTGGAGAAATAATTTGTATTGGAAAATCCTACTGCCATTGCCGTTTCCTGCACCGTAAACCCTTTTTCGTTTAACAATATTTTTGATTCTTCCAGGCGTACTTTTTTAATAAAATCATTCAGGCTAATGGCTCCCGTTTCTTTCCACTCGTTGTAGAGTTTTCGGCGGCTCATAAAAAGAGTATCAGCAATCATATCTACATTCAAGGATTGATTTGCCAGCTGACGATAAATAATGGTTCTGACCTGCTCGACAAAAGGTTTCTCCTCGTTTCTTTCTTCAGAAACATCGTTGGTTTTTAGCAACCGTTCCCTTCTTAAAACGGCTTCAATCTGAGAAAGAAGGAAACTGCTTTTAATAGGTTTGGTGAGATAAATATCAGCACCACTTGAAAGACCTGCTTCTACATCTATTTCATGATTTTTGGCAGATAGAAAGATGACAGGCAGATGCGGAAGTTCTTCTTTTTTTCGCAGATCGTTTACAAATTCCAATCCGTTCATGCCGGGCATCATCACATCTGAAATGACAAGGTCGGGAGTTAAATCAGCAAGTATCTCCCACGCGGAAGATCCGTCCGGCGCTGTAGAAACCCGGTACTTTTCTGATAAAACTGAATGGAGATATTCCCTGAAATCCTCATTGTCTTCAACAACAAGTATGTGATCAGAATGCGGAGATTGATTGTGATTGCCGTTTACAATTTCGGGCCGGACAACTTCCTGAGCTTCGGTTTGTGAAATAATAAACGGTTCATGTATGATGGTATCACTTTGCCGAAAATGATCAGTTCCCTTTTTTAAAGTGATGATAAACTCGGCTCCCTTACCCTTTTTGGAATTCACTTTGATGGTTCCATTCATATGTTCCACCAAGCCTTTAGCCAGGTAAAGCCCAATGCCGGTACCCTGCGCAGAATTTGATCCCTCAACCTGGTACAAATAATCAAAGATGCGTGTTTTTTCAGATTCGTTGATGCCGATTCCCTCATCTTTTATACTGACGGATACATGATTTTTCTGATCAGAAATGTTGATAGTAACAGAGGAATCTTTGGGAGAAAATCGAATTGCATTGCTCATCAAGTTGATAATAATTCGTTCCCATGCGGCGGGATCTACATAAACGAAATCTTCGATTGGATCAGAATGAACATGAAGTTGAATGCTTTTTTCTGAGAGCGTTGAGTCGAACTGCCCTGCAACCTGGCGGGTGAATGCGGGAAGTTCAACCGGTTGAAGCGTCATGGAAGTTGCTTCGGCATTCAGCTTGGTCACGTCAAGAACCTGGTCTACCAAATCTTGCAGGCGCTTATTATTCCGGTTCATCAGCTGGAGCCTGTTCTGAACTTTTTCTGCTGAGAAATCTGCTGAATTTTCAATTAGTTCCTCAAGCGGACCAGAGATCAGCGAGAGAGGAGTTTTTAATTCATGAGTAATTCCGGAAAAGAACCGGGATTTTTGTTCTGCTGCTTCCTGTAGTTCCCGGGTTTGCGTGTTGACCCGTTGCTGAAGCCGGCGTTCACGATTCTCCAGAATTCGTGTCCGGTATTTTATGCCTCCCAAAATGGCTAAAATGCCAAATACTGCCATCGTAAGATAGAACCAGTAAGTTTCGTAGAACACTTGTGGAATAGTGATGGTAACTGACGATTCTGAAATTTCTGAAGGATTTCCAGTCCGGTGAGCCTGGACAATGAGTTCATGAGTTCCCGGTGGAAGATTCGTAAAAACGGCCTGCAGATTTTGCCCGGCATTCTCCCATTGTTCATTCACTCTATCAAGTTTGTACCGAAGGTTGATGCGGCCCGGAGCAAAAAAGTTTGGAGCAGAAAATTTAACTCTCATATTCCGTTGTCCGTAAGGCACTTGAATGTCGGTTTGGCTTTCAACAGAAAGTATAGAGTCTGTCAATACAACGTCTTCAATAATTGGCCGGGGGGCAGGCTGTGAATTTTCACTGGAAATTGCGGTGGGATTAATAACCGTAATTCCTTTTTGATTGGGAAACCAGAGCGTCTGATCAGAAGCCAAAAGGCCGGCCGTTTGAACTCCGCCATTCGCCTCCCGATTAACCATTCCGTCTTTTTCATCAAAAAATAAAATGGACAAACCCTGAGATACACCGTCAGTATATTGATTCAAATTCCTCTTTGCGATCCTCATAATTCCTCCATTGGAACTGATCCAAAGATGGTGGTCGGGTGTTTCAATAATCCGGTGAAGTGAGTTTTTAATTAGCCCATCCCTCTCCGTAATACTTTTTACAGAAATGAGATTGGCTTCATCATCCAAAATGAGCCGATTCAGCCCCAGGTTCTCCGTTGCCAGCCAGAGCGTATCGTTCGATTGAACATAAATATCACGAATAAAATTACTGGTCAGATTGCTATTCCTGGTCGTGTAGTTTCGCTGTATTCCATCTTTTAGGATTGTAATGCCATTGCCGTTTGTTCCCATAAAAAGGGTTCCGTCACTATTTTCACGAATGACCCGTACTCCCTGAAGTTTATTGGATATAGAATCAGAAAAAGTTTGATAACTTCCATTCAGAAAGGTCAGCAGCTGATCTGTTGTGCCGATAAACAGGCGGTTGTTCTCATCACGGAACATCGCTTCGACTGTAACATTTGGATGGGTTAACTCATCAATGCGATTGATTTTTTCCCAGTCAGTTCCGGTATAGCGCCACAAACCTTCTCCCCACATGCTGGCGTAAATTGTGCCGTCCGAATCCTCAAAAAGAAACCGGCAAAGATTTCCGGTCAGGTTACTGTTTGAAGTTTGCCAGTTATCCGTTCCGTTTTGATCCAGCCGATAAATTCCATTGACAAAACTTCCGGCCCAAATATTACCGTCAGAAGACTGGATGATAGGATAGATATTTTCAAAACCTTGAATATCCGTAGAAGTAATGTTTGAAAAGTCACTTTTCCGAATTTGAAAAATGCCTTCCCGAAGGGTTGAAATCCAAAGAGAACCTTCGGTGTCTATAAATCCGGATTGAATTTCTTCCGTTTCAAAATCAAATACTTCTTGGTCATCAATTAAAACCTCATTATCTCCCAGCAAAATTCTTTCATTTTCAGCTCCGCGAAAAACAAGATTGATCCGGTCAATAGTTGTAGAGATTTCAAGCGGGAGTTTTGCTACATATTGGGTGACGGGCTCCCAGGAATAAAACCCTTCCGAGCTGTTAATAATATATGTGCCATCATTATCAAGGTGAAGGTTCCAGACTGTGGATTGTGGGGCATCCGTTTGAAAGGTGAAATCTACCTCATTCGAGTACAAAGAATATTTGAAAAGGCCTCCTCCGCCCATCACCCAAACATCGTAAATATTGAATTGTTTTATGTGAAGAATATTTTCTGCCGGAATGGGAAAATCCTCTGCAGCTACGAGCACCGATGCATTTCCGCCTTCCCATAACACGAGTCCATGATCGTTAAGAGTGAGTATTCCGCCACCAATTGTGGATTCAATAGCCCATGTTGAGGATTGAAGCAGTGGCGCTCCCGGGGAAATAAATGAGCCTGTTTCAACATCAAACCGGAAGATACCTTTTGTGGTGGAGATCCAGATGTCTCCGTTTTTTGCTTCTATAACACGATCTGCGTGGCCTTCAAAATTACCCTCCGCTTCGCTATACGATTTAAATGTGGCTCCAGCCTTTCGAGTTAATGTGCCATCGGGATGAATCATCCAAATTTCGTTGGCCTCTGTTTTTATCATTCCGCCTATACGATTGATCACCATCCCGTCTGTATTTCCAGAGTTGTAAACCCTGAAGTCATATCCATCATACCGTACCAGCCCGTCGAGTGTAGAGAACCAGAGATAGCCATCGTCATCCTGTAAAATTCCATTCACCGAATTGACCGGCAGCCCATCTTCTACCGTATATTTTTGAACAAGAAACTCATCTCCCGATGCGAATGGTATATCCTGAAAAACAAAAAACAGGAATACAAATAGCGAAATCATAAATATGAATGTGATCCATTAAAGTGCCTTTATGCACGATGTTAAAGATATCCTGCACAATTTCAAAGTTAGCATATTCTATAATTCAGCAACCTTTAAAGCGCATTTTTTTAACACATCAACGGGCAATGGGTATGAATTCATTAACAACTTTTTCTGCAATTTTTCCGGCCTGGAATACAATCCGGCATAGTAGTTTCCTCGTAATCATTTTATGCTTGCTGATGAGTGCAGGGGCAGCAGGGGATCAGTCGTAGCGCAAGTCCTGCCAACAGACCTTATTTTATCTGCGAAGGACTTACCCCGAACTGTTTCCTGAAACTGGTCGAAAAATAATCCGAATTCGAATAGCCGGCATTAAATTTCAACCGGCCATTTTCTGTAAAAACGTGCTGCGCCTTTCTCGATAACCATAGATTTTGGAATGCAACGCCGGTCTTTCGGGTGAGAGATCAGTATGAACGAAGAAGCCACAATGCATCCCGATCCGGTAAATAGGCCATTGCAGCAATACGGTTGGGACAAAGTCCAGTCGTATTTCCCGATTTATAAACATTCAACGTGTGCCCCTCAACTGAGCCAGCCCATCCATTGTTGAGAAATAAATCTATCCGTCACTCGAACCCGCCAGAAAAGACTGAAAAAGAATCAGAAAACTGATATAAGAAAGGCCATCTCAAAAGGCTTATTGAAGAGGAAAATTAACAGATCGGGATGATATTAAAGACATTGCGAACATAATCAAAGACCTCTTTTTCTATTATTCGTCCAAACCACACACAACCCAAAGCGCGCGTTCTAATGAATTGGGAGACATCAAATAGCGAGTGATAATCCTTTACTAAAATGCCAAACAAACCATTCTACTCTTCGTCCATATTTTTTTTAACAGATTTCAAACAAGCGAAACCAATCCGCTTAAGAGGTAACATCAAAAAAAACCTACACAAGCCCCGGATCTTTCCCGGAGTGCTGGTAATACTTCTTTTTTGGATGACTCCGGGAATTCTTCATGCACAAACGCAGATTACTACATGGGCAGATTTATATAATGTCCGCAATAACCTGGAAGGCAATTATGTTCTGATGAACAATCTGGATAAGGATTCTCCCGGGTATGATACATATGCAAGTTCCTCCTCAAATAGCGATGCAGGTTGGGAACCGATTGGTACAGAGAGTATACCATTTACGGGAGCGTTTGATGGCCAGGAATTCAGTATCACAGGCTTGAACATCAACCGGCCAGGCACAAGTTATATTGGTCTTTTTGGTGCAACGAATTCTGCTGTTATTGCAAACATTCATCTGCTTGAATTGCAAATAGCCGGAAACTCGGATGTTGGCGGACTCATTGGAAATATCGACGGTGGAAGTGTTACAAATAGCTCAGCCTCCGGGTCTGTTACGGCTTCTTCGGATGTTGGCGGGCTGGTGGGGCAAAATGTGTCTGCTCCCATTACAAAAAGTTTTGCATCCGTTGAGGTAATTGCATCAGGCAGTGGCAGTGCTGTGGGCGGCCTGGTAGGGAGATTTCAAGGTTTCAGCAGTTCTGTGAGTGAAAGTTATGCCACAGGGGATGTTGAGGGAGGTGTTAGTGTAGGTGGCCTGGTTGGGTCTGTTGCAACCTTTGGTTCGGTTAACGACAGCTATGCTACCGGGGAGGTGTCAGGACTAACGAATGTAGGCGGATTGGTGGGAAGCATTACAGGTTTAAGTGGATTTGGAGGAATCCACAGAAGCTATGCTACGGGATTTATAAACGTAATCGGCAGTTATGCAGGTGGTTTGATTGGAAGTATTGAAGATGTTTCTGTTTCAAATAGCTATTGGAATACTGATACTTCCGGCCGAGAGAATGCCGTTGGAAATGGCTCATCAAGTGGAACAACCGGCCGTACAGACGAAGAAATGCGAAAGCAAGCCTCGTTTAGCGGGTTCGATTTTTCTACTGTCTGGCAAATTGAAGAGGATGTTTGGTTTCCCGTATTACGCAACAATACACAGGATATTCCAGGCGAAACCGAGATACCGGTCCCCACTCTTGAAATACCGGTTAATGCAGCCACTGGCGTTCTTCTGAATCCTACGTTTGACTGGAGTGTATCCGATGATGTAGACAGCTTCGAGCTTGAAATTTCCAACAGCGGTGATTTTTCTGATTTCTTTTTAAAAATAACTTTGATAACAGACTCAGAATATAATCTTAGCTTCAAAGATTTGGAGGCGGACACTCTATACTATTGGCGCGTTCGAAGTGTGGATAACGAAGAAACCGGGGAATGGAGTGAGGTTTTTGCATTTACTACGGTGGCCCGGCCTGAAACATCCGATCAACGGTTGTTGGTCAGCAATAGTGAAGAGTACATTTTTTCCGGAATTGATTTTGTGGATGAAGAGTACTCTATCAAAATTATTTCTCTTCCGGATGAAGGAATCCTCCGGTTGGATGGAAATCCGGTCGCAGAAAATGAGGAAATTTCAATGGTGGATATTGAAAAGAATCTATTGACCTGGACTCCGCCGGGCGGTCAGTATGGATATGCATTTACTTCTTTTGATTTTTCACTTATTGATGAAAATGAGCTGGAAAGTGAAGAATCCTACACGATGACTTTCGATCTTGCCGCTACCACAGTTAAACTCACTGGCGGGGAAGGCTGGCGGTTTGTGGGTAATCCTTCGGATGGAGACAGTTACGATGACTTTCTGGGTCCCCTGTGGACCAAAGGGATGCCCGGTTCGGATTCTCCCGGGGCCACCTTTGCCAACGTGTTCAATCTGGATCAGACCGGCTACCAGTGGAAAGAGCCGTCTGATCTGAATAACTCTACGGATGCAGGACAGCCGTTCATTGTCTACGTGTATGGCGATGATGACAACAACGGCTCCGACGACGGGTTCCCCAAAATCTTGGCCTCCGGAGATAACTGGCTGCCATTGGATGGAAGTTTCTCCTTTGACGGGCTGGGCTACGAGGAAACCAACAACCCCGATAACACCTACCTGCTGGCCAACCCACATCCGGTTGCGTTGGATTTTTGTGAGGTGTTTGATGAATCCTCTGCCGACATTGCCAATAATATCGATTTGTGGGATCCGTCAGCAAATTCGGGAAACGGCGATTACGTAAACGTAAGCTGCTCCATCGGCGAGGTTCTGATTGCTCCTTTCCAGGCGTTTTGGGTACGAACCACCGGAGAGAACCCGGAGATGAACCTTGTTCAAGAAACCTATCAAAACGAAGCCACCGATGGATATTTCAAGCAAAGTATCCTGTCTGACGGGTTCGTGGTGACCCTTAGCGTGAGTGGTGCCGATCAACTCTTCACCAATCACACTCGAATCGTATTTTCTGAAGCCGGAACAAAAGCATTAGATCCAACAGATGGGTTAAAGAAACGTCCAGACGGTCTCACCTCCCGGTGGCTGGCGTTTTACTCACTGGACGAAGACAATCATTCCTACGCCTTGCAAAATCTTCCGTTGGATATGGACGAAAAACTCCGGATTCCACTGGATGTTCAAACGACCGAGTCCGGTGAATTTACGTTGAACTGGAGCTTGCCGGAATCTCACATCTTTAGTGTCAGCTACTTCCTGCGGGACAACCAAACCGGGGATGTTATCGAACTCGAAGAAGGATCGAGTTTTAGGTTTGAGATAACGGAGAAAGATGCCATTCAAACGAAGGAAGCTGAGACTGAGAACAATCATCCGAAGTCCTTGCAGCCGTCAGACGGATCGGGTCCCCGTTTCGAATTGCTGATCACTCAATCCGGCATCGACGGCTTTACCGAGCTCGGAGCGGTTCCCGAAAGTTTTGAGCTGGGGCAAAACTACCCAAATCCGTTCAACCCGACGACGGTGATCAGTTACCAGTTACCGGTAAGAAGTCAGGTGAGGCTGGAAGTGTATGATATGATTGGCAGGCAGATTGCCACACTTGTGAACGAACAGGTTGCGGCAGGCCGGCACAGCGTCAATTTTGATGCGAGTCATTTATCCAGCGGGATTTACCTGTACAGGCTTGCCGCAGGCAGCCAGGTTATGACGAAGAAATTAACAGTGGTGAAGTAACGAAGCGCGAAAGGCATAGAGCACCGCGCAGAGCGGTAGAGGAGAAAAACGCTCTGCGCCGACCGCTTTACACCTCAGCAGGATCACAAGAAACCCATATTCAAACGTAGACAAAACTCAATTATGAAAACCAACAAAACCCACATCCCCTGGCAATCACCGGAAATTACCACCTTATCCATCAAAAATACCGAACAGCTCTTACCGCCTGATGCGGGTGCGCAATCCTAATGGTATTGGTGCTATAATTTTTCTCTCCTGTTGATTGTGAATCCTATTTTTTTTCAAGAAGAGACAAAAATAAAAGAGAGTTGTAAAAGGGGTTTATCCGGGTTGCCACCTTTACGGCACAAAATTTAACGAAAGGATGTGAGCTGATTTACGATCACACGTTGCATAGTTAAAAAAACGAAATGATTCTTTCTGTTTCGAAAAAATATCCATGCAACAAATAATGTATCCTAAGTTATGAAAAAAGCGTTCAAAGCAGTTTTCTCTCTATTCATTTTAGTCTCTTTTTATGGATGTCCGAGTGATTCCGGCTCGGATGAAAATGAAAACGAAGATGTCTTTTATGTTGAGTTCGAAAAGTATGTTCCAGTCATAGAGAATTCAGACGGAACCTATAACATTTCAAACGGCGGTTTTCGGGCATATTTTGAGGCTCAGTCAGGAGCTACGGCATACGAATTAACAAACATTCGCGAGGATGATTCCAGAGGAAGTACACGTGTGAGAACTGAAGCCGATCTGGATAAAGTAAATGGACAATTAGCTTTTTTCATTGGAGTTGGGTCCATTCGGGTGTATTTAGATGCGAATGAATCCACCAAGAATGAAGCGGTGGCATTTTTTATGAATCAATTGGCAGAGGCGGAACAACACTATGCAAAACTGGAAGTAAAAGTGATAAGATAAAACCTGTCCCAAAAGAAGTGATTTCCTTCATTTGAATGGAGTTTATTAAATCAAAAAAACATTCTAGAGAGTGCATTAAAAACAATGCTTTTTTAAATATCGTGGATTAGAAAAGGCTTCGGATGGAGCCTTTTTGTTTTTTGCCAGAAAAGGATGAGCTCGTAGGCCCCAAAAAAATTGCATCTATGGGCAGGTCGGTTAGACCCGATTCAGGAAATCAAACAAGATTAAATCATCTTATTAAATTTATATGAAGCAAAATCAGTTACAACTCCCATCCATTTCCTCAAAACAAATATCATATCGATGGTCGAAAATGATAGCACTTTTAATCGTGCTATGGATGATCAACATTGCATGTGGTGACAGTTCTACAAATGTAGATCCGGATTTAGGGCAAGTGAACGTAGAGATAACCACAACCGGTGGAGATGAAAATCCTCCTGGCGTTTTGGTTTCTTTTCAGGGTGAAGGGAATAAAAATGTGGATGCCAACGATTCGGCTACATTTAGCAACCTGGAGCCTGGCACATATAGTGTTGAAATAACCAACATCGCCGATCACTGTGCCGTAACCAGTGAAAATCCACAATCTGTTGAAATAACCGGAAGTGAAACAGCAAATCTATCTTTTGTCATGAATTGCATCGGTATTCTGAGGAATAAGATTGTATTTGCCCGACATGAAAATGGAGTCACAAACCTTTACAAATCGGACCCGGATGGAAATAACAGAACCCAATTGACCGATTTTGGAATTGGAGAGTACTGGAAAGTAGCTGTTTCGCCGGATGGACTGAACATTTTATTTGCCTCAGCTGGAGGAGAATTTACAACCGCTCAAATTTGGATGGTGGATGCTGATGGACAAAATCTTCAAAATTTAACTAGCGATAATCAACGGTTTTATGAATATCCTTCATGGTCGCCCGATGGTTCTCAAATAGCCTATCATTCATATGTGCCGGGTGGGGAAGGAGATATCTTTATCATGAATGCCGATGGCTCTGGCAAAACCAACGTAACCAATTCTTCCACAGGAGACTGGTGGCCGGATTGGTCACCAGATGGCAATAAAATTGCATTTCATACGATCGAAGCTGGTAAAGCGCATTACATCAGTACCATAAATGTGGATGGAACCGGACGGAGTGTGCTTCTTCAGGGTGAAAGTACGTTTTTTGCGAATCCCTCATGGTCGCCCGATGGCAATAAAATTGCATTCCGCAGCAATTTCGAAACCGAAGTTTCCTGGGAAATTTGTGTAGCAGAAGCGGATGGCTCCGATATTGAGTGTCTTACAGACCTGGGTGATGAACAAATTACACACCGGTTTCCGTCATGGTCACCCGATGGGAGCCATATTGCATTCGACTCAAACAGGGATAGCTCTGCAGATTTATTCGATGTTTTTGTCGTGGGAACAGATGGTTCGGGACTGACAAATATTACCGGAAAGGATGATAACAGTGCCTCATTTTTCCCGCATTGGTCTCCGCTGGCTGAGTAAGCACTTCATAAAAGAAACAATACATGATATATCATTGAGCCGGGACCGGATTCCCGGCTTGTTGGTATATTTCATTCAGATCCTCCTGAGTTCTTTGAACATGAAAGTGATCAGGCCCGAAGAAATCTTCAAGTACGGGATAGCTTTTCTCGAGTAATGTTTTGGCTTCTTTAATTTTACCCTGTTGCCGAAGGCTTCGCCCCAGATGCGATTCTACCTGGGCCACTCTCCAGTCATTTTCTTGGTAGGTCTGCTTTCGGATGTCTAAGGCTTGTCGAAGCATAGGTTCTGCTTCCGTAGGTTGACCGGTTTTAATGGCCACCCATCCTAAGGCATCCAGTGAAGAGGCAATATCAATATGATCGGAGGGGAGGGATTTTCGTCTCAAGTCCAATGCTTTCCGGTAATAGTCTACAGCTGTTTCATAATCCTCTGCATATTCATAATCTCTGCCTATGTTATGCAGAACGACGGCGATAAACGGATGCTCTTCAGGGAAAACCGCCCGTCCGATTGTCAGTGCCTGGGTTAATGCGTCTATTGCTTTTTTAAAATCTTTGCGGTCTTCATGGATTCCCGCATATCCGTTCAGCACATACGCCATATAAGGATGCTCTTCTCCCCACTTCTTTTTTACCACTTGGATAGCTTCTTTATAAAGTTCTTCAGATTCATCCAGTTCGCCGCTCTCTTGCAGTAAAATGGCAAGGTTATTCAGGTTGATGGCTAAGTTGGACTGTTGTTCGGGATCATTTCGCCGGATATTGATGATTTGTCGGTATATTTGAGTGGCTTCTTCCTTTTCTCCTTTATCCTGTAATGCAATTGCAAGCGTATTCAGGATACTTGCATTTTGAGGGGCGTCCTCATCAAAATGATGCAGGTTTACCTGGTATGCTTCCCGGGCTGCTGATTCCATTTTATCCGAATCCCCCAGGCGGTATTGAAGGTTCGCATATTGTAACAAGGCAGTTGCATAGTCAGAAGACTGATCATTTTCCTGTTGAAAGCCTTCAATGGATTCTTCAAGCGCTGGTAACGCTTCATCATACAGTCCCAGGTTGTCATATACTTTCCCGATCATTCCCAGCATTCTTGCACGAACGATAGGCTGATCGTTCAATTCAGTTCTGAATTTTTTATACCCCTGATCCAGCAGTTCCCGAACAGTTGTGGAACCTTCATTTGATTTTGTAGGATCGGAACCCTCTATCAGTTCAAGCAAAAAAGCAGAGACCTGTTCGGCTTGTTCTGCATTTTGTTCGGCCTGTTTCGCCTGCCAGAGTGTGGCAACAATTCCCACGCCAAGAGATAGAATGACCAATACGGCGGCGGTTACGGCCCAGCGGTGCCTGGATATAAATTTTGCCGAGCGATAGCCAAGTGTATCCGGTCGGGCGGAAATGGGCAGGCCCTGTTGATGGCGTTCGATATCTGTGGTAAAGACTTCAGCCGAATCGTACCGCCGCTCGGGATTTTTCTGGAGCGCTTTATTGGCAATCGCATCCAGGTCTCCTTTTAAAAGATGGGTTAATTCTGAGGGATCCAGGTTGCGGTTTCGGGCAATCTCTTTTTTTCTGTTGCCATCCTGTAGATTTGAAAATCGGTGGCTTGGCAGCGGCGAATCTTTTTTGAGAACCATTTTTTCCACTTCCCGAAAAGAATGATCATCTACCTCAAATGGATGAACTCCCGTCAAAAGCCGGTACAAAAGAACCCCAAGTGAATACACATCCGTAGACGTGGTGACCGGTTTTCCGGCCACCTGCTCTGGCGAGGCATACTCAAGGCTGAGCATCCGCAGGCCGGGCTGAGTTTCAACCGGAGACAATTCATACAGGTTAGGATCCAGCAATTTGGCAATCCCGAAATCCAGAATTTTTACGTGGCCTTCTCCAGTCACCAGAATATTTTCAGCTTTCAGATCCCGATGCACAATCAGGGATTTATGGGCAAACTGAATGGTGCGGCAAACGGTTTTGAACAGCTCCAGCCTTTTGGAAACCGGAAGTTTGTTTTTGTCGCAGTATTCCAGCAGCGATACTCCTTCCACATATTCCATCACCATGTAAGGAATGCCGTCACTGGTGATACCGCTGTCGATAAATCCTGCAATATTCGGGTGCTGAAGACCCGACAAAATTTGTTGTTCCAGTCGAAAGCGTTCGGTATGAGATGGGGTAATCAGGCTTTTATGAATAATTTTCAACGCCCCGGATTGTTGAATGCCCGCTTCATTTTTCCGTTGCGCTTTATACACGCTGCCCATGCCTCCACGCCCGATAAGCTCGGTAATATTCCACGGCCCAATGGTATTTCCGGCCAGGTAAACATCTTCGTCGGGTTTTACGTCGCTCATGGCCAGATGGAAGAGAGCTTCGTTTTTTTCCAACTCTTCTTCGAGGTTATCATCGTTCCCGTAAAATTTCTCCATGGAGGCTAAGAGCTCTTTTACTTCATTCAGAAGAGCTGTGTCATCTCCGCAAGCACGTTTTATATATGTATTCCTTTTTTCATCCGGATACGTAATTGCATCATCCAGTATTTGGCTGATTTTTTTCCACCTGTTCTTATCCATGAAAAATAGTCGGAAAGATTGTTAAAATTTTTTGGTCTCCTAAAATGTGTAGTTTTAAGATGAACCGGAAAAAAATTTTGATTTTTTAATAAGAAAAGGCAGAAAGCTTTTTATGAAATGATTTATGGAGTCATTTCCTTTAAGAGCCACATACGTGCTTTCAGCCAGTCGCGGTCTACCGTTCGGCTGGAAACATTCAGTACTTCAGAAATCTCTTGAATGGTCATCCCTCCAAAAAAACGCATCTCTACGATTTTGCTTTTCCGTTCATCAAATTCAGCCATTTCATCAATCAGCCGGTTCAGGTCTATCAGTTTTTCAGCATGTTTTTCGAGGTTAATATGCTCTTCCAGAAGGGTAATTTCCTGCTGTTCTCCGCCACGTTTTTCAGCTGTTTTTTTCCGGCAGTAATCAATAAGAATATGTCGCATACATCGAGAGGCAATCGCATAAAAGTGAGACCGGTTTTCCCATTCGCCATCGGTGTAATCCATCAATTTCATATAAGCTTCGTGAACCAAAGCAGTATTTGAAAGAGTCAGGTTTTTATTTCTTCCTTTCTCTCGTAAATGGAATCCTGCAATCTCCTTCAATTTTTCATATACGATGGAAAACAGGCTGTCGTAAGCTTCTTTATCCCCTGTGCGAACGTCGATTAAAAGACGGGTAATTTTATTTCTGTTTTCCATTCCTGCCAAGATTCTGTGAGAATGCGGGCCTCAAGTAGATGAAGTTTCTGATTCTTTTCTAAAAAGTACTAAAGCGCTCTGAGAAAAGCAGTTAGAAATCCATCAACAAAAAAATCAAAAAAAAGTCATGTCGTAATCAGACGATGCTTCACGTATTTATGAGTGAAGGGGTTTGCACAGAAAATATATCAATGTTGAGGCAGCCTTAAAAAAAGTATGCAGTTCTTAGAGTTGCCAAGCGCTCTATCCACCTGCCAGAACCAAAATATTTCAAGCCGATGAAGCCAAATCATTACGAATTTAAGATAACCGAAAGGAAGGTAGACGCAATTCTGATCAAAGTTGTGATGCTGCTAATGGTACTGTTGTTTGCCTCTGCTGCAACCGCACAAACGACCCGATTTGTAGCTACCGGAGGAACCGATACAGGGAATGATTGTACCAGTTCAACTTCGCCATGTATCACCATCACTCATGCAATCGATGAATCGGACTCGGGAGATATCATAAGGCTTTCTGTGGGGACATTTACAGAGAGCTTCGTAGTTGATAAAGATATTACCATCCAGGGGGTGGGATCTGAAAGCACGATCATCCAGGCACATGCGGATGCCGGTTCAGCCTCAGACCGGGTGATTGCCATAGAGAACCCTGCAACGGATGTAGAAATCGAGGGGGTTACAATTCAGCACGGGAATACACCATACTATGGTGGCGGAGTGCGGAACAGAAGCGGTGGAGATGTGACTCTTTCCGACGTTATTTTTTTGGAGAATAGTGCAGGTCTGACCGGCGGCGGTTTTCAATCCGAAGATGGTACCATTCTTTTAACAAATGTTTCCTTTATAGACAATTCGGCGGGATATGGCGGTGGGGTCTATCTGGATTCAAACGATTCCATGCAGTTCACGAATGTATCCTTTTCGGGGAATGAGGCAAATACCGGCGGGGGAGGTATGCAAATTATGAGCACACCCGGATCAGTCATCAATGCTTTATTTTCAGGCAATACCGCTCATACGGGTGCGGCTATTAATATTGAGGATACAGATTTGAATTTTGAGAATGTAACCATTACCGGGAATGCATCCAATGCCGGGGGAGCGGCTATCTATAACAGGAACAGTTCTCCCACATTTAAAAATGCCATTCTATGGGATAACGATGGTTCATCTTTTGTTTTTAATTACGGCACGTCTGATCCCACTTTTTCTTACAGCCTGGTAGACGGCTCCGGCGGCAGCGATTCCTGGAATTCCAGTTATGGGACCGATGGCGGCAATAATATTGATACAGATCCGCTTTTTGTTACGGCCGTTGATCCAGATGATGCACCCACATCCGCTGGCGATCTGCAGCTTACGGAAAGCTCACCGGCCATTAATACCGGGGACCCATCCACCGATTTTTCTAACTATCCGGGCGGAAATGCCGATCCCGAAGATTTAAACCGGAATGGGCGTGTATTTTTAGGCTCAACGCAGATTGTAGATATGGGAGCCTACGAATTTCAGGGTGATTATGTAGAGCCATTTGATCCGTTTATCACCACATGGGAAGTTACTTCCGGCGATTTGGATATTACTATTCCCACCACAGGCAGCGGCTACAATTACGATGTAGACTGGGGAGATGGCAATAGTAATGCCGGACAAACAGGAGATGCCACTCACACCTATGCAAGTGCCGGAACGTACACCGTAGAAATTTCCGGTGATTTTCCCCGTATCTACTTTAACAACACGGGTGACAAAGAAAAGATTATGACGATTGAACAGTGGGGAGATGTTGAGTGGAGTTCTATGAAAGGAGCGTTTTTCGGGGCGAGCAATCTCACCTATAATGCAACAGATGAGCCTGATTTGTCAAATGTGACTAACCTTACTCTAATGTTTTTTGGTGCATCATCATTTAACGGGGATATCGGCGGCTGGAATGTGGAAAACATTACAACGATGGAAAATATGTTCACACAAGCAAGTTCATTTAATCAGGATATCGGCGGCTGGGAGGTGAAGAATGTTAAAAACATGGCTTTTATGTTTGCCAGTGCTACTGCGTTTAACCAGGATATTGGCGGTTGGGATGTTTCCTCTGTAGAAAAAATGAACTATATGTTTGATGGTGCATCGACTTTTAACCAGGATATTGGTAACTGGGATGTGTCATCCGTAACTCTCATGAATGATATGTTTCACGGAGCTACTTCTTTTAATCAGGATATTTCAGAAAAAGTCGTGAATTCCGGAACAGCAGACGAGTACACCGCCTGGAACGTAGAAAAGGTTACGAAGATGGATAGTATGTTTCAATACGCAACATCTTTCAACCAGGATATAAGTAACTGGGATGTGTCCGGAGTCGAATCAATGCGCAGCATGTTTTCCCATGCGGAAGCATTTAACCAGGAAATAGGTAACTGGAGTGTGGCGGAAGTTATAGACATGGCTTTTATGTTTAGGGATGCCTCCGTATTCAACCAGGATATTGGCGGTTGGGATGTTTCGGCCGTCACAGATATGGAAAATATGCTGGATAATTCCGGGCTTTCAACAGCATTTTACGATTCTTTGTTGATTGGCTGGGAAAGCCTGGCTGTACAAAATGGAATTGAGCTGGGTGCCGAAGGGCTGGAATATTGTATCGGAGAGACCGCCCGCCAGGCACTTATAGATGATCACAGCTGGACTTTTGACGGGGATACCTTTGCTGGCACCGGTTGCGATGCCCCACCCGGTTTTATCACCACGTGGGAAGTCACCTCTGGCGATCTGCAAATTACCATTCCAACGGAAGGAAGCGGCTACAATTACGATGTAGACTGGGGAGATGGAAATAGTGATGCCGGCCAAACAGGAGATGCCACTCACACCTATGCAAGCGCCGGAACGTACACCGTAGAAATTACCGGTGATTTTCCCCGAATATACTTTAACAATGAGGGCGACAAAGAGAAGATTATGACCATTGAACAGTGGGGAGAGATTGAGTGGACTTCGATGAATAAGGCATTTTATGGTGCTTCAAATCTTACCTATAATGCAACAGATGAGCCTGATTTGTCAGGTGTAAGTGATATGTCTTACCTGTTTGGATATGCAAGTTCATTTAATGGTGATATAAGTAGCTGGGATGTAAGTACGATTACAAAAATGGGAGCCATGTTCTTTCATGCCAGTTCCTTTAACCAGGACCTGAATGAGTGGGATGTTTCATTAGTAGAAAATATGGCATCTATGTTTAGCGGTGCCACAGTTTTCAACGGAGATATCAGCAGTTGGGATATTTCAAGTGTGGAAACCATGATGAACATGTTCAGCAGTGCCGAAGCCTTCAATCAGGATATTTCAACCAAAACAGCGAATAGCGGTACTCCTGATGAATATGAAGCCTGGGATATAAGTAATGTAACAAACGTGAATAACTTATTTGCCAGCGCCGAAGCCTTCAATCAGGATATCAGCAATTGGGATGTTTCAAGCTTATCGAGTATGTCGGGAATGTTTATGAATGCGCATAGCTTTAATCAGGATCTTGGAGGCTGGGACATTTCCGGGGTGACCACCATGAGCAATATGTTTTTTCTTTCAGGGCTTTCCTCAGCCAACTATGATGCTATAATTGTTGGATGGGAAGCGCAAAGCGTTCAGGATGATGTAGAAATAGGTGCTGCCGGGGTTAAATATTGTATGGCGCAGGCAGAGCGTCAGGCACTGATTGATGACCATAACTGGACATTTAGCGGCGATGACCTTGCTTCCGGTTGTAGCGAGGCAGTGGCTTCTGATGGCCGCATTCTTGCAAGTGATTTGAACGGCTACACCTTTACTCCGGCCGATTTCGATCAGTCAGATAACACCTTCTCCGTTGTTATAAAAACACTTCCCAGCGGAAACCTAGAGCTGGATGGCAATCCTGTATCTGCAAACGATGAAATTTCTGTGGCAGATATTGATGACGGAGATCTTACTTACAGTACCAATGCTTCGGGAGGATTTGCAGAATACAGTGAATTTGAATTCTCAGTAAAAGATGCGGGTGGAACTGAAAGCACGGATACATATACCATGACGATTGATCTCGGCCGGGCACAACTGTTTATTGATGAGGATGAAGGCTGGCGCTTTTTAACCAATCCGTCTATCGGGGATGAGTTCGGAGATTTTCTTGATCCGTTATGGCTCAAGGGAATTCCCGGGTCAGACAATCCCAGCGCAGATGTTGCCAATGTACAGCTACTGGATCAGGGAAATTATGTATGGGAAGAGCTTGATGATTTGACGGATGAAATCAGCCGTGGATCAGGTTTTATTGTGTATGTATACACAAACAATGACGAAAATTACTCTGCAACGTTAACTTCCGGCGAAAACTGGGAATCGCTTGAAAATGAATTCGCATATAGTGGTTTATTTTATGATGACGCCCAGGGACCCCAAGGTGACAGCCATTTTTTGATCGCCAATCCACACCCGGTTTCTATTGATTTTTGTGAGATGGTGAATGAAGCGACAAATATTGCCAGCACCTTTGATGTTTGGAATCCGTCTGAAAATGGCGGAAATGGAGGGTATCAGAATCAGAGCTGTCAGGGTATTTACTCGTCCATTGAACCGTTTCAGGCATTCTGGATTCGAACCACTGATAACAACCCTGAGCTCTCTGTTCCTGAATCTGCTTATTCGACCAGACTCGCAAAAGAAAACCCGGCAGAGGAAGATAAATTTTTAATCTCTTTGACTGTGAACAGCGAAGACCAGGTATTTTCGAACACAGCGAACATTCATTTCTCCGAAAACGGAACCGCCGGGCTGGATGCACAGGACGGGATAAAACTAAGCGCTGCCGGGCTTGCGGATCATTGGCTGTCTCTGTATTCCCTGGATCAGACTAAAAAAGCGTATGCGTTCCAGAGTCTTCCGGAAAATATCTTCACCCAGGAAGAAAAAGTGAGTATTCCGGTAGATCTTCAAACCACCGAAGCCGGTCGGTTTACGCTGAACTGGACCCTGCCGGAAAGCCATGTCTTTAACGGCAGCTACTTCCTCCGGGATAATGTGACCCATGAAGTGACTGAACTTCGGGATGGTGCCAGTTATAGTTTTAAGATTGAAGCTACCCAAACAGCCAAAGCAACATCAATAAAAGAGACGCCTTTTACGGGCACTTCTCAGCTCGTTGCAAAAAATTCGCAATCTGAACCACGATTTGAATTACTGGTAGCGAAGGCGGGCATAGATGGAGAAGCTGAATTGGGTTCATTGCCGGATCAATTCACTCTTCAGCAAAACTACCCCAACCCATTCAACCCGACAACAGTGATTAGTTACCAGTTGCCTGTAAGCAGTGAGGTTCGGCTTGAGGTGTATGATATGCTGGGCCGAAACGTCGCAACATTGGTCAACGAGCAAGTGGCGGCGGGCCGGCACAGCGTTAACTTTGATGCGAGCAATCTTTCCAGCGGGGTTTACCTGTACAGGCTTGCGGCGGGCAACCAGATTATGACGAAGAAATTAACGGTGGTGAAATAACACAAACTATGGCAGTAAGAGATTGCTTCGTTCCACTCGTAATGACAGGTTCACTTTTCCTTCGTCATTGCGAGGAGGAGCGGAAGCGACGACGCGGCCCCGAAGGGATGCCTTTGGCATAATCTCCAAACGCCTGCCCTGTTTACCAAGAGCAAAAGCCACCTCAAAACAGTCAATCAACCCATCATTTTAATCAAACCAAAAAAGCAGTATGAAACCAAACAATAACACCCTTGAACCCTGGCAAACACCAGCCATCACAACACTATCCATCAGCCGCAATACCGAGCAACTGTTGCCTCCCGATCCGGGAGAGGATTCTTGAGAGTTCCGTGAATTGTTTTGGAAAGTGCTCAGAGGCGATAATAAGGAGATCCGGATCTTTTAATCCCGGAGAGCGGCAAGCTCATTCAAGTCGTCAATAGCCCGAAGAGTATGAATGTTTTCCGGACCGAGGGTTTCCTCAAGTACGGCGCGACTTTTGGTCAATAAAACCTCAGCTTCTTCAAATTTCTGTTGAAGCAGGAGACTCCGTCCGAGATGAGATTCGACCTGTGCAATTCTCCAGTCATCTTCTTCCATACTCTGGCGTCTTATCTCCAATGCTTCACGCAAAAGTGGTTCGGCCTCGGCGGGTTTATCTGTTTTTATGTAAACCAATCCCAAGGCATCCAGGGAAGAGGCCAGATCCACATGTGTTTCCGGCAATGTTTGGCGGCGCAGGGACAATCCCTCATTGTAATAATTGAGAGCCTCTTCAAAGTTTTCCATGTTTTCGTAAATCCGCCCGATATTATGAATGGCAACGGCAATAAAGGGATGCTCTTCCGGAAAAACAGCCCGGCCTATTGCCAGTGCCCGTTGCATGGTTTCATTGGCTTGTTCAAAATCTTTGCGATCTTCATGTACACCTGCATATCCATTCAGCACATAAGCCATATAGGGATGTTCTTCTCCCCACTCTTCCTCAACTACACCAATGGCTTCCCGGAATAGTTCATCCGCTTCATCCAGTTCGCCGTCTTGCTGGAGAAGAATCGCAAGATTGTTGAGGTTAATTGCAAGGTCAGAATTCTGTTCGGGCTGATTTCTGCGAATTTCTATAATCCGGCGATATAATTTGTATGCTTCATCCATTTCACCTTTTTCTTCCAGTACAAGTGCCAGTGTATTCATAATACTGGCCATTTCCGGTGCGTCTTCTTCATAATGGTTGAGATTTATTTCATACGCATGTCTTGCAGCCGTTTCAGCTTTATCCCACTCCCCTAACCGGTATTGAAGATTGGCAAATAATAAAAGTGCCAGGGCGTAGTCAGTCGATTGAGCGTCAACGTTTTGAAAGCCCGCAATAGACTCTTCGAGAGCAGGGAGAGCCTCATCAAAAAGTCCAAGATTGCTGTAAACTTTGCCGATAGTTCCTAACATTCTTGCACGAACAACCGGCTGATCTGTGAGTTCCGTGCGAAATTTTTCATAGCCTTGATCGAGCAGCTCACGAACCGTTGTAGATCCGTCATTGGCACTGGTTGGGTCAGATCCCTCAAAGAGTTCCAATAAAAAAGCGGAAACCTGTTCTGCCTGCTCTTCATTCTGACGAGCTTGTTCTGCATTTTTTCTTGCCTGCTCAGCCTGCCAGAGCGTGGTGGCGAGTCCCACAGTTAATGTGAGAATAACCAGTGCGGCCGCCGTTACAGCCCACAAGTGGCGGTGGATAAATTTACGTGTGCGGTATCCAACCGTATCCGGGCGGGCATAAATGGGCAGCCCATTTTGATAGCGGTCAATATCATGGAGAAATGACTCAACAGAATCGAACCGGCGTTCGGGGTCTTTTCGAAGAGCTTTGTTAACAATCGCATCCAGATCCCCCTTAAGTTTTTTGACCAGATCGCCCGGCTCCACTTTTCTGTTTTGTGCTATTTCATTGAATAGGGTTGAATCAGAAAGGTTTGCAAGACGTGTACTTGGGAGTGGAGCATCTTGGTCGAGCACAATTTTCTCAACTTCGCGATAGGAAAGATTATCTGTATCAAATGGATGCAGGTCGGTTAATAGTTTATACAGCAAAACTCCAAGGGAGTAAATATCGGTGGAAATATTGATGGGTTTTCCGGATATCTGCTCAGGTGAAGCATATTCCAAACTTAGCAGCCGCATGCCGGGTGTGGTTTCAATGGCAGAACCCTCATACAGATTTGGATCAAGCAGTTTGGCGATGCCAAAATCCAATATTTTAACATGTCCGTCTTTTGTGATCAATATGTTTTCCGGCTTCAAATCACGATGAACAATCAGTGATTTGTGTGCATATTGAATGGCCCGGCAGATCGTCTTAAATAGTTTAAGCCGTTTCTCAACCGAAAGGTTTTGCTGGTTACAATACGTAAGAATGGATTCTCCCTCCACATACTCCATTACCATGTAAGGAATTTCATCCTCCGTAATTCCACTATCGATAAAGCCTGATATATTGGGATGGTGCAGGCCGGAAAGAATTTGCTGCTCTAATTTGAACCGTTCGATATGGGAAGGGGTAATCAGGCTGTGATGCACAATTTTGAGTGCGCCAACCTGCTGAAGTCCGGATTCATCCGTTCGCTGTGCTTTATAAACACTGCCCATTCCACCCCGGCCAATCAGTTCGGTAACTACCCAGCGGCCAATGGTTTTTCCTTTAAAGAAGTCTGCACTCTCATCTTCATTTTTTAGAAGAGAGTTTAACTCATCAAGTGCAGCCTGGTTTTGCTTAAATTGCTGGTCAAAATACTGGTCCGACTCCTCCATTTTATCCAACATATCCCGGACTTTCTTCTCGAGTTCCGGATCATTCCCACAGATATTTTTTATATAAGTCGTTCGGCGTTCTTGTGGCAGCGTCAAAACTTTGTCAAAGATCTGACTCAGTTTTTTCCAGTCTTTTTGGTTCATTGTTGGTACCCCATGAGTTACCACTTACACTTATTCTGCAAGCGATGTGTATTCAGTCCAAAACAGATTTTAAAGTTGCGAACCTATTTTAAGAAGCTTTTAGCTCGTTATAAAGCCACATTTTTGCTTTTGCCCAGTCTCTGTCAACCGTTCGTGTCGTTACATCAAGGACTTCAGAAATTTCAGGAATTGTCATTCCCCCGAAAAACCTCATAATTACCACCTGGCTTTTCCTGGAATCAAGCTGCGTCAGCTTTTCGATCAAATCGTTTAGTTCAATAATTTCTTCAGCATGCTGGTCTACGTTCAACCGGTCTTCATCAAGGGTTATTCCCTCATGCTTCCCTCCTCTCTTGTCTGCTTTTTTCTTGCGCGCATAGTCCACAAGAATTTGTTGCATACACCGAGAAGCAATCGAATAAAAGTGAGCCCGGTTTTGCCATTCAACTTCTGATTGATCAATCAATTTCATGTAAAGTTCATGAACCAGGGCTGTTTTCTGAAGGGTGTGTCCGTGGCGTTCGCTGGCCAAATGGTGGCGGGCAAGTTGTTTCAGCTGCTTGTAGACATATGGATATAGAGAATCCAGAGCAGATTTTTTGCCATTTCTGGCTTCAACTAAAAGTTGGGTGATATGGCCTTTCTCACACAATAGATAAAAAACTGAATAGTGAATGTCGTGATTTGATTGATTCGTGCGCAATAGTGATGTAGAAAAAATGTGGCTACATCTGCGAAACAAATTGAGCAAAAATTTTAACCAACAAACCCAACTATTGCAACTTCTGATTCATAAATCTGCAATACACTGCTTTTTAAACCGGCAATTGTCTGCCACTGTATCCATATGAGTTCCATGGAGATGAGAGTGGTTGAACGGTTTGTAGAGGATTCTGATGAGGAAATTTTAATGGTGAAGTTTACAAAGGATTTTGCCTTGGTATGAAGACGTTAAGCACTCCCAAAACCGGGAATCCAATTCGGTTATTCCTGGCAATCCTTCTTTTTTTGGCGGTTAGCGGGATTACTTTGAAGGTGGATTCTGCCAATGCCCAAAGAAGTTCTTTTTGGGACGACACCGATTTGGTGCCGTTTAAAAAGGGAGGAAGTGTAGGGCTTACAGCATCGGCGTATACCGCAAATGGAATTGAAAACCGCCGAGCACCCGGTGTTTTGCAAACCTTTGCCAATATGAATTTTAGTGTTTTGGGGTTGCGAAGCGGTTTAAACATCAACTACTCGACAGATGAAACCGGTTTACGGCAAAACATGAATAAGCTGAGCTACAGTGCAAACTGGAAATGGCTTACCTTTCAGGCCGGCGATGTAAATACCCGATTATCTGATTATGGCTTAAATGGTACAACCATCCGGGGTGGATATATTCGTGCAGAACCCGGCAGTTATATTTTTGAATTTGTTGCCGGAAGATCCAGGAGAGTGGTCCGGCCGAGTTTTGATACGGGTTTTCGCGAACCCTCTTTTGAACAGTGGGCCTATGGCGGCAAAGTTGGTGTTGGAAGCACGTCGGGAAGTTTTCTTCATGTAAGTGCCTTTTATGCAAGAGACAATGTTGCCTCACTGGAGGGTGATGTCATAGAAATCAAACCGCAGGAGAATCTTTCCATCACACCGGATTTTAAAGTCGATTTTTTTGGAGGCAGATTCAGTGTGGAAAGCCAGGTAACGGTATCCGCTTTTACAAGAGATCTCAAAAGCAGCAGCCTCTCTTCTTCCGATCTGGATCTTCCTTATTTCGTTACATCCATCTACCAGCCAAGAGTAAGTACACGGCTCAATTATGCCGGTCATGCCGCCGCTTCTTTTCAATCAAACCCGTTTGATCTGATGGTAGGTTATGAGCGCATTCAACCGGGGTTTATTTCTCTGGGCCGTGGCAAAATTCGTAATGACCAGGAAAGGATCAACTTTAGCCCAACATTGCGGGTATTCAATAACCGCCTTTCTATTCAGTCCGATGTTTCCTTCTCTCGCGATAACCTTCTGGGTACCCGGCTTCAAACCCAGTCGAATACAAATGTGGTGACCAGCATGCAGATGATTTTTTCCGAATCCTTTAACCTGGCTACTTCCTACAATTTGCTGCTAAATGATGTGGATTCTGAGGTCATAGAAGGGATTGAGCAATCCGAAGGCGGTCAATCTCAAACATCTCACAACATTATGCTACAACCCAATTTTATCATCATGGGAGAAGATTTCGTCCACAATATTTCTGTGGCGGGGGGATATCTGAGCGTAGAAAGTAATATTTCCGGCAGCTCAGAAATGGACCGAATGTCGTACTTGTCGGAGTCCTACACCGGAGTTCTTACATATGCCATTACGTTTCCCACCGGTTTTACGATTAACAGTTCCGGTAACTATTTGACCAACTTTTCTGATGCCGGCGAGATTCAAAATGTGGGCATAAATCTTGGATCAAGCTATGCCCTTTTTGACAGGGAGTTGACTATTTCGGTGAATGTGGGCATCAATCAAAACAGGTTTGAGCGGGAGATTCCTTCCGCCCCAACGATGACGAACAAGCTTCAGCAGCTAACGGGAAGTATAAATACCTCGTACCGGCTCACCGATAAAGACACCTTCAATCTCACAATTCGGTCGCGAAATAATCGGGTGATGGACGGTTCAGGAAATGAGTTTACCGAATTGGAAGGGAGCTTCCGCTATCAGCACACATTTTAAAATATCATGAAAGGAAAAGTTTATACCGCCGCGTTTCTTAAAAGAGCTTATTTGCTTTTCGGGATGATAATTGTCCTGGCATGCAGTTTTAACCAGGTTTTTGCGCAAAGTTCATCACAGGTAACCATCGTCGGGATTCCACCAATTTTATCCAGTCCTTATGCCGAAGATATAGAAAGCAGTTTTGTAACCGGAGAATACCAGGTCATCTTCAATTACACCAGTTTTACAAGTCAGCCGGGCGATTTTGTTTTTGATTTCACGGTATCAAAAAATAATCGCACAATTATAGAAATAGAGTCATTGCCACGTGCATTTACTCCGGGAACGTATGTGTTTACCTCTTTTTTCGAGGAACTGATTTTTCCTCAAAGTGCCGATGATGTGTACCGGCAACTGGACAGTGAAATTCAGAACCAGATTATTCAAACCGGAACCATCCCGGAAGGCCAGTATACCATTCGAATAGAAGCCCGGCCGGCGGCTTCCTCAAACATTGCAGCCATTCCCGGGATTGCCAATTTCTCCGTTCAATATCCGTCACCTCCAATTTTGGTATCTCCGCCGAATGGTTCAATTGTAACCATGGACGTGCCCATTTTTGCGTGGACACCCGTGGTAAATACCGCCGGTATTCAATTGGAGTACGACTTTCTGCTGGTAGAAGTGTTAGGCGGGCAGACACCCCTTCAGGCCATAAACAGTAACCGTGCACACGCGCAAACAACAATGACCGGAATCACTACCCTTCCTTATACACCTGAGTTTTTACCGCTTGATGAAGGAGCGGAATACGCATGGCAAATTACGGCGAGTGACGCCATCGGAAATGTACCGCTTCAGAACGAAGGCTTAACAGAGATACGCACATTTATTTTTCAGAATCCAATGCAAATTCCAGATGGAGATATCGCTCTTTTGGATGAGATTACACTTATTCCACAATTTGCCACTCTGAGTGATGTAAGTTCGTTGTCCATTACTGAAAACCCGGGCAATTACGAGCTTAATGGACAGGCAACGCTCATTCTCGAATTCAACGGATTGGAAACTCTTGAGACAACGGTTGACGTAACGGGACTTCAAATCCAAAAAACATCGCTGGAAAATCCCATCCTGATGGGAGGTTCTCTGAATGCTTTTGCTGATTTTCTGACCGATCTGCTGCCTGAAGAAAATCCATGGGTGCAATTTGATGAATTGTCATGGAGTTTCGGTCAGAATTTTACGGTGGATGCATCCCTTCAAACTCCGGATCAGAATTGGGTTGATGCGGCCGGAGAACTGGTTTTGGATCGAAACGGCCTAAGCGGAACCGTAGAAATTTCAGGCGATCCGCTTGTTGAGTTCAACGAAGAATTCCTGGAATTCGAACTGACTACCCTCAGCTTAAGCTATCCCGAAAACAGAATGTGGGCCACCGGTGACGGCAGAATCCTGGGTGCAGATACTCCCTGTGAATTGAGCAATTTCACAAGTTCGGGATCTCAATTAAACATGGATATTCTCTGCAATGAAACCTTTCGCGTATCACTTGTTGAGCATAATGACATGCTGGTCATGGATGTAAACCGTGTTTTCGGAAGTTTCAGTATGAATGCTGAAACAGACGACCTGGGATATGATGTGGAACTCCGCAGTTCGCTGGGTATGAAAACGACGAACGAAGAGTATTGCGGCGTAAATCTACTTGTTGATATTAGTGATGAGAGTGGTCTTGAGGCGTTAGCAACCGGCAATCACTGCCCGGAATTCAATCCAAAGATCGATCTCGGTTTTTCAAGTCTCCTTCTTGAGAATACCGAGTTCATTGACCTGAGTTACGCATCCGCTACCGGTGAATGGGATTTTGAACTTCAGATGGATGCCCGGATGGAGATTGAGGCATTTGATCAATGGTCATCTCTCACCATGAGTGACATTGTTGTAACCCGCGAAGGTATTGAGTTTGGTGAGTTCGATTTTGCAGAGGATTTTGGTATTACATCACTGCCTACATTCAATACGCCATTGCTGCAATTGGAGCTGAGTACATTTCGGCTCAATGAGTTTACGTTTCCTCTATTTAACTGGAACGGCGAAGGCCCCGGTCCTTGGGATATCAGTTTTGGCGGGAATGCGAATGTACAATCCGGATCTGGCGCACCCGAATCGATGGCGGGGCAAGAACTGGATGTCAGTGATGGTCATATCGATCAGGACAGAGTTACCAGTGGTCTTTCATTACCTGATGGAGGCAATTTCTCATGGAATTTTGGTCCGGGTTTTGTTCTGAATTTTACGTCTCTGTCTGGAATAGCAGGTCTTGAATACCCGGGTTTAGGAGAAATCCGTCCATTTGGTGAGTTGAATCTCGGAGGCGAATTATTGCTCGGTTTTCCTTTCAGTTGTGGTGAAGAACAGATGTTTCAGTTCGAACAGGAAGCACTTTCTTTGTCAGAAGGATTCAGCGGACGTATTGATAATGTGGTTCCGGAGTGCCCGCTGCAAATTGGTCCGTTTAACGCCAGGGTTACGCAATCATTTGTTGATTTCTCACTGACACCTGAGGGCGATCAACAGGCGATTATGGATGCCGATGCAGTCATTACCATGCCGGACGGCTTGGAAGTGGACGGCATCGTTCAAATTGACCTGATGACCGGCGAGTTCACTGAGGCCTCGTTTATTATCGATGAGCCGTTCGACTGGCATATTCCATCAGCCGAAATGCCGGTGCTCACCTTTCACCTGGATTATGCAGAACTGTCCGAAGAAGGGTTCTTTGTGGATGGGCGACAATCATTCATGCTCCCGGATACCTCCATGGGCGTTACCTTCGATAACTTTTTATACGATCTCCAAAACAGTACTGTAAAAAGCGGGCGGGTTATTTTTGATGATTCGTTTGCATTTGAAGTCGGAATCGGATCCAACCTGCAGGATCTTACCTTCCAATCCAAGGCGGGTGGCTCTGAACTTTCCATGGATCCCGGTCTATTAATGGAACTCGGTACTACGACGTACATCGATTCTCTTGGATTCAGCTCCTCAGGGGCAGCCGTTGCATCCGTTGCCTTCAACGATCAGCGGTTCGATTCGCTGGTGGTAGCAGAATATGGCGATGATTTCAGGATGTCTCTGAATCCGGTTGGCGTCACCGCCGGGCAGGTGGATTTCTACTTTGACGACGCTCATTTTGCCTATCTCGATCCGAGCGGTTTTCATCCGGTCATGACGTTCTTCACCGAGTACCTGATCCCGGAACGCCTGCCGCTTCCCACAATGGATATCGCGTATTTACAGCTGCGGGAAGGAGATTCACTTTTGGTTGACATCACTCCTCTGGATGATGGAAATATCATGATCTCAACCCCACCGGATACGTCGCTGGATCTCGTTGTGCCATATCTCGATCCGGCTTCTCCGCCTACCATTGGAGATGTTACAATGAACGATGTGGTCATCACGCCAAACCCGTTTTACGCCGAATTAGTCTCCGGATCGATTGTAGCAAACTTACCACCGGAAGATCCGACGTTGGCTCAGAATCTCATAGCGCGTGGTATTCCTCTCACACCCCATTACATTGAATATGGAGTACAGGATATTGAGGGAACACCGACCAAAGCACTTTTTCTCCAAGGGAATTTGAACCTGTTTGGGCAGGAGCTTGAAAGTGATGAACCCTCCGAGTTCTATTTGCGGGGTGATGGATATGTTCGGGCAGATATCAATGCCAACGGAATTGACGCTCCGTTGTCGCTTGCAGCTGAAGATCGGGTCATCTTCAACGTGGATTCGCTAAATGGAAACTTTGAAATGGTGATAGGTTCAGGCAGTCCCGTTTACGATTTCAGCGTATCCGGAAGTCTTGATATTCTCACGGATGACGGGTATCAAACCGGAGCGGATCTTACTCTTCGCCGACAGCCGGGCTACGTTGCAATTGAAGATTTTACCGGTTATGAACTGAATCCGGCGCCAACCATCGGCATTGATGGATATGGTTTAGGTCTGGACCAGATTGTTTCAATGGAAGAATTTAGTTACAACACAGCGGAAGGATTCCAATATGCGATTGTACTGAATGGTCATTTCAATACCGGATTTGCGAATGGAGAACAACTATCCGTGCCGTTCAGGGAGTTTGAGTTCCGAAATGACGGTATTTACATCCCTCCTCAGGATATCAACGAAAGCAGTATTCCGGGACTAAATTTGCCATCGATCAATATCAACGACTTTGATTTTAGCCTTTTAGCGTTCAGAACGCTGAATGGAATTACATACACTTGGGGAGAAGGCGGCACTTTTGATCCTGATTTTTCAATGGATTTCTCCGTTGACCTGCCGGAATTCCAGGAATATGAAT
The DNA here is from genome assembly GCF_021462415.1 of Rhodohalobacter sp. 614A. NCBI lineage: Bacteria > Pseudomonadati > Balneolota > Balneolia > Balneolales > Balneolaceae > Rhodohalobacter > Rhodohalobacter sp. 614A. Next base: position 772,840 of record NZ_JAKEDS010000001.1, on the reverse strand, counting down.
TGATTCCACCGGACGGACTCCTCTTCACAAATGTCGGATTACAGGAAGGCTTTTTAGTCGGTGAGATGGAACCGTTCACACCGCTTGGAACGGTTAATCTTGCAGTTTCCAATGCTACATACGCCCCAGTACTGCGGGTTGAGGAGATATCCGGTGCACTTGAAGTTATTGAGGAAGAAGGTGAATTCCAGCAAAAAGCATCGTTTAGTATTAACGGCGAGGTGGCGCAACTTCCTGTCTTTGCAAATGAAAATCCTGAGTCCTGCACCGACTATGCAGAGTTTTCACTGGATATTATAGAAGGAGAATTTTTTGAAGGAGTGATTAACGATATTCAGCCCTGTGGAAATATTCCATTGGGTCCGGTCTCCATGGAAGTGACCAACGCAGATCTGTTTTTCAGCCAGACGGAAGACGGTCAGTCAGCTACGATTGATGGCGGAGTGAATATCACACTTCCTGCTCCGGGAGATGAACCACCAGTCACGGTTGCAGGTCAGCTAGAGTTGAATGCAATCACAGGTGAAATAAGTGACGGTTCCATCGGCATAACAGAACCTTTTGAGTGGAATATGCCGTTCGGTGCCGAGACTCCGCTATTTTCTTTGACGGTGAATGAAGCACTTTTAGATTCGAGCGGTTTGGCTTTCAGCGGACAGGGGAGCTTAATCGAGGGAGATGTGGATGCGAATGTTACGTTCGATGATCTGTTATTCGACCTTTCAACGTTCGAAATTTTGAGCGGTTCAGCGACTCTTGATGCAGATTTTGCCATACAGCTCAATCCAAATCCGTTTAAGTTCGAATTGGTGAGTTCAGATTCTCCCATGCCGGCAGGAGATGCTCTTCGAATGGATTTGTCAGCAGCCGTTTTACTTGATCAAAATGGCCTTGGATTTAACGGCTCATCAGCGGCAAACCTGCAATTTGCCGGCGAGCAATACTCGAATTTACGAGTGGAAATGCTTAACAATGCTACGATCAGTTTAAACGGCTTGTCGCTATCAAATGGACTGATTGAGTTTTATTGGGACCAGAATAATCAGCCCGCTGAAGAACCCATTGCATATATCGATCAGGATGGATTTCATCTGGGTGAAGGCCTTATTACACTGTTTCCGGCCCGATTGGGACTGCCGACGGAAGAGATCGCCTATATCCAGTTAAAGGATGAAAATGGAGATCCCTATATCGAAGCAGAATCAACAGAAAGCGGCTATCAGCTTTCAACAGATGGAGATTTTCTGCCGATTGTTTTCCCATCGCTTTCATCCTCTGGCGATTCACTCACAACGCAAGTAAGCTTCAACCTCGAAACGGATGACGCTTTTAATGTTACAGGCGGATCACTTACCCTTGATGTGGAAACGTCTCTCGAAGACCGGCTCAACCTGCCTGTCAGCTTGAAACAGCTTCAGCTTATTGTAGATGATGGTGTGCAGCTTGAGGTCGGCCTCGGTTTTGATCTGCCCTCAATTTTCAACGGGTACGATGCGAATGTAGATACGGAATTATATGCCACCTTAGATGAATCGGGAATTCAGTCCGGCACATTTTCTGTGGGAGAAGTCAGCAATTTTTACAATCCGGCTACGGACCCCATTTTCACCTTTAATTTAAATGGAAATGTAAATGGCGCTTCAAGTCCGGATTCGTTCACAGCCGGTTTAAAGGGAATTGAAGCGACGTTTGGGAATTCCGGAAACAGCCTCAGTTTTGCAGGTTATCTGGCCAGCAGCCTGATCCTGGAAGATGAAAACGCCCCAGTCTTTTTTAACGCTTCCTGGAATGATGGTGAGTGGGGGTTTGATTTGGATACCGGCAGCATGACCAATGAATTAAGAATTGGCCAGGCCACTTTCTCCCTCAATGAATATGATGGTATCAATATTGTCTCGGATGGAAATTCCTTCTATCTGAACCTCGACGGACAAATTTCTCTGGAAGAGATACTGGATGAACCGATTGTCATTTCTATTTCAGATTTAGAAGTCGGTGTGGATAATTATCAAATTTCACCGACGATTCACTTCGGAATTGGATCGGCTATTAGTGAGTTGGGCAACCAGGAGTTAAGTCTGTTGGACGGGGCTTTGGTTCTTGGGCTGATTGATCCGACGATTGCGTTGACGGGCCGTGAACTATCTCTGAGTACGGATGGAAATATCCAATTTTTAGAGGAGCAGATCGACTATACCGGTCTTCAGATCTCCACATCCGGAGAGTTTGCTTTGGATGAGATAACCGCCACTGATATTGAAATATTCCAGGATTACCTGGTGCTGCAATCTCTCGGGATTCAGTTTGAAGATGGCATTCGCGTTGAATCTGAACTTGAGATCACACTGCCGGCACCGGCAAATGAATACTCAAGTATCGGAGCGCTTAATATTTATCGGGAAGACGGCCAAATTGTTGTGGATCAAACCGGTTTGCAGTTCGACCTGGAAGAGCGATTTCCTCTGCTTGGATTTGGAGAATTTGAGCTCACTAAAATCAAAGCAGACATCGATCCGTTTGAATGGAGTGAAGCCGGTGTCTATGCCAACGGAAATATCTACTTAGACACGCAAACGAATGAATCAGATCCCCAGCAAGCTGATCCGGTTATCCAATTTGGTGAAGCTGCAAACTTTCCGAATAACCCGGGAATTGGAATTACCTACGCCGGAAATCAACTCGATATACTATATAACATTACCGGTAATGCGAATTTTGAATATGAACTGAGTTTCTTCACCATTGCCGTCGCAGCGGATGTGAACTCATCAAACGACAGTGGATTTGAAATTTTACTCTCCGGGGAAGCTGGTTTAAACATGGAACAAGTGGAAGCCAGCCTCAATTATGGCGGTATTCGAATTACGGAAGAAGGCTTGGTAGATTTTGGAAATATTCAGGGCGGATCGATAACCGTTGCGGATGTAGCCACATTGCAAGTGGGGCAGTTCATTTACGCGGAAAACACAACGATAAATCTGGCGGATACAGAAGAAAAATCACCAGAAGAACTCCAGGCAAGCGGTGATTTCGATTCCAGTGAAGTGGAAACAAATAGTATCAGTGTTGAAGAAGTTCTCTGTTTTGGCCCTTGTCAGGAAGTTGGCGGAACGAACGACGGCTCAGCACTTCACCTGAGTATCGCAGCCAATCCGAATAGCGATTCCGGCGGAATAAGCGGTGGAGTGGATAAGATTCTGTTTTACAAAACAGCAGATGGATTAACATCACTTACGATTGAAAATGCATTTATCGAGATCGACAGCATTTTTGAAATGCATGCCAGCATCAATTACGTGCAGGAAGATGGCGGTGTGCTTTTAAGGGCTGCCGCTACCGGAACATTTATGGACCAGGTAAGTGCACTGGTAGCCGGTAAATTTTCAAATATCGGCGGGGAAGTTAGTTTTGGTCTTTTTGTAGCCGTGCAGGCCGATGCCGGAGTTCCGATTGTACCCGGAGTAGTAACGCTGACCGGTGCCGGCGGCGGCTTTTTCTACAGGCCGGTTCAGGAAGACCTGGAAATGGTTCATGACGGTCTTGCAGCTTTTGGACATGAGTTGGTAGATCCGGAGTCAGCCTCTATCCAGGGAGAGGCAGACTTTGCCGTGATGCTTTATGCCGCAGTGGGGATTGCGGGGACTGGTGGTCAATATGTTGTAGAGGGATCCACATTCTTCCAGATTACCAGCCAGTCGTTTTATATGGATGCGAGGGTGGCCGTTATGGGGCTAGACGGTGAAAACAGCATTGCCGGAACGGAGGTACAGGGCGAGATGTCGGCTTCTATTCAGCGAAATCCATTTGCGATGGCGGTTGGGATTGAGATCAATATCGTGGTGCCGGTTGTGCTTGAAGGAAGCGGTGGAATCGAATTTTTTATGACGGGTGATGGCAACGACAGGGCCTGGGGTATTGTGGGACATGCACAGTTCGACGTTTTTGAAGGAATCCTGACAGGAGAGGGAAATTTCCTGGCCGGAAATCCGGGTGTCATGCTGGAAGTGAGTCTCGGCTTTAATCTGGATATTCCCCTGATGGCTATTGAGAGTAATGTAACCGGCGCTGTTTGGGTGATTACAGATTCGAATTATGAGTATCCATTCGGTGCCTATGTTATGTTTGATGTGGAAGCAACCATTTTGGCCGTGTTTACAATATCGGCTGAGGCTAAGGCAGCGTTTGTTACCAAAAGTCCAGGATACGAGTTATTTGCCTCTGTACGTGGTTGTGTTGGAGTGCTGGGTTCTGAACAATGCGGATCGGTGTGGGCATCGTACTCGAACAGCGACGGACTCGGTTTTGGTACCGGATCAGGAGCACATGCGGATCTGGTTGCCCAGGCAGGTGAACAGGTAGAGCAGTTCCAGGATCATATTTACTCGTTAATGACTGATATTCCTGCCGCGGCCGAGGCAATGTCTTTACCCATACCGCTGAGTCAGCTCATTTCGGATTCCGAAACAGTGACGGCAGCCGGGTTTAACTTCTATCAACTGAATCAGTCTCAGCGCCGTGCGTGGGATAACGAAATTCATGATTCTCAAACAGTCGCAACTCTCCCATCCGCTTTGCAGGACGTGAGGAATGATGTAATGCGGGCTCCAGATCCATCCTACCCAACTCCAAATCCGTCATCATACCGAAATGCGGCCGCCAATGCCGGGAATATTTTGGAAGGGATACAGGACCAAATCACACAGGATATGGTAACGGCGTACGAACTCCAGGCTTCTGCACAAGAGACTCTGGATAATCTGATCGCAAGCATGGCCAATTCCCCGGTTCAAAGCATTACAAAACCCACACCATCGGTAAATGCTACGCAGTCTGTGGGTTTTGACGTGAATGATAATTTGGCTGGTCAGCAAATTCAAAGCACGCAAGAGTACCAGGCTGAACTGGAATTGATGGACGCCCAGATGCGGGGTGATATTCAAAACGTATTATCGAGCCTTAATGAGATGGGGAACCTCCTGCAGACCGATACCCCGGAAGCTGATAATTTCCACCTGATAAATATGGCTCATGCTTATGGAGAGATCTATGAAGAGATGGAGCGATATTTCGCCCTGGATGCCAATAAATTCTGGACTGAACAATTCTGGTTGGATGATAGAGCAGATCATATGGATATGTATAGTTCTGCCATTTTGAACGCCATTGAACAGTTGTCTGAAGACCAGGAAAACCATATTGATAACTATCTTAATTTACAGGCCATGGGAAATTATTATCCCAGTGAGCTGATCAATAACTATGCGCGGGACCTGGCGGACAGGGAGAATTTTATCATCGCAATGTCCGAATATGAACAGGAATCGATCCCTACTACCCGGGGGAGTAATCAGTTGCAGTTTGTACAAAATATCAATCTGCCTAATCCGGGATCAAATGGCGCACCGGAGTCTGTTCAGCAAATTCATGACCGTTTCTCTGTCCCGATGGGCTCAAATGTGCGGAACGATCTGGATCAAATAGAAGAGATCAATGAAAATTTCTGGTATAATATGAACCGGGACGGATTGCTAACCCTAAAACAGAGAGGTTTGTCAGTCTTGTTTGATTTGATCTTCGAAACCAATGCAGATTATAAAGAGCAGGTCTTAACTCCACTGGTCAACATTACACAAACGCTGGATGAATTCTATAGTATTAAAGCGAATATAACGGCCATCTCTTATAACATGATGGATCAGTACCTGGTATGGCGTGAAGGGCTTAAAGATGCAGATGATTTAGATGATACAGAAGAAAATGTTACGATTGAAGACCGTCGATTTAACAATTACGATTCGGCCGCAGATTTCCTGGCTGAACAATTAGAGCCGCCACAGATCACCGATATTTCGATCTATCCAAATCTGCCGGCTAATTCACACTACAACGAAACAGATATTGTCTGGACTGCTTCTCATCCGGATGAAATTATCGAGACCAGTGTAAATATGATCTATACGACTTCGGATGATACGGATATTACCATGGGTCTCGACGATTACCTGTCAGTCGGAAACCGAAGTAGTTTTACAGTCTACCCCCACAGCATAGGTGGAAGTACCCGATCCATTAATTTCGGAGTCAGAGTGAGGGGATCAGCGGGAAATACCGCGATAAGAAGAGGATCGTTTACTGTAAATGTCAGAGCTGATGGCGACAGTCCTACAGGTTATGGTGAAAGCATTGTTCCCAATTCTACAGAACCACCGGCACCCCCAATCATTAACCTGTCCGAAAATTACCAAATAGCTGAGTTTGATGGAGAAAGAGCTTTTTGGACAAACCAACCGGGTGTACTTGATCTGGTACTTCTTGCGTACGATTCCAATGTGGGGATTGGTCAATGGGAATACAGTGTAGGTACAAGTCCGGGGAGGACGGATGTTCTGGACTGGACACTTTTGCAAGGTCAGATTGAGTTCGATTCAGAAATTCCCGCACAAAGAATGACGGGTCCCACACAACCGTTGAATATGGAGCCGGATCAGGATTATTACATCAGTGCAAGAGTGAGAAATACGCTTGGGCAAGTTAGTCAACCGACTTCACTCAGAGAGCCGATTCTGTATGACGGGGAAGCGCCAACATCTATTAGTTATAATCTGAATACGCAATCTGACCAGTTTTTGGATCCGAGCCTGACAAATGTTTATGATGCGGTAACCATAGTACCGCCATTCACACAAAACCCAACGGTTTACAATAGCTGGAAAGAATTCTATGATGTACCGTCTATTAAGATTAATGAGATAGAGGCCACTGATCAGCAATCCGGAATCTCGCATTTTGAGTATATCTTCTCGGAAGATTCTGATGCTCCAACCAATCTTTTTAATGTAGGCGATTATGAAACCACAACCAGACAGTTGGAATACACTGACTCGGAATTAACCTTTGGTTCAAGAGTCTTCTGGCATGTTCGTGCAGTAGATAACGCCGGAAATAAGAGTTCTATCAATACTTTTGGTCCGTTTAGGGTTGAGGATTTGACCCGTCCCGAACCCGGAAAAGCCCAAGCGAAAGTCTATAACGATGGTCTAAGGTTATACATTGTGGAACCTCCTTATGATCCCGAATCCGACATTATTGGGATTCAATATGCCATTGGGGAATCCCTGAATGGAGAACCGGAAGTTCGGCCATTTCAAAGTGCTGACAGAGTTGATTTAGAATGGGATTTTAGAACCTCCGACCAATATTATCAGCGAGGGGCCGGAGAGACAGAGCGGTACATAACGATCGATAGATCTGAATTTGCAGGTGTGGATGGACCCGTCTATGTATTCTACAGAAGTGTGAGTAAAGATGGAACTGTGTCAAACATGGCTGCAAGCGGGCCTCTCTATTTCGATTCCACGGTTCCATTAAATTTTAATATTCAAACCATTGCTGATCAAAGATCAGGTGGAACAGTCGTAAATGTTTCAAATATTCAGGATCCTGAGTCTGGGATAGATAAGGTTGAATATTGGGTAGAAAATGGCCCGAAAAGCGGACCGGGTCGATGGTCTGTCTATATTCCGGCGCAAGATATGGATACCCAGGGAGATTCTGATGGAGTGATGAACGCCCGTGGCTCTCTCCCGCCACTGGACTGGAATCTACCCATGTCGGGATTCCGTGTAAAAATACGCATTACCAATAGAGTGGGTTTAACCAGAGTGAAGACTGAGTATCTCGATCAACCCACTACAATTAGATAACATCCCCCTTTGAAGGGGAAAAGTGAAACCGATCCGATTTATCGGAATCGGAAGAACTCGGGGGATGTGCCCCCATTTCCCCTCCCCGACGTTGGGGAAAGATCTGGGGAGATTAGCTTTTATCATATTGATCATTTTATGCGTATATCAGTGTCTAAATTTATCGGCTATCTTTTGCTGGCGATTATTATAAGCCCATGTGTATCTGTCGCACAATCTGTGGTGAATGAAAATAGCCTGAACATTCTTACCCGGAATGATGGCAGTGTTTACATCATTCACAATTACACTCTTCCATTTTCTCACGGATATCATCTTTACCGTAAAGTTGATGAAGCAGATTGGGAGCGATTAACAACGGAGCCCTTTTTTCCCGCTCAAAACGGATTTCAGCTTGAACAGGCAATGGGTCCTGAATTTGAGTTGATTCAGGATGAATTAGACAGAGAGAGTCCGCAGCGGATTTTCCTGATGCTGAGAGCTCAAACAGAAACCAATGCGATCATTAATGCCGCAGTGCCTGAACTTGCAATAGCTCTGGGCCGGGCCTACCTGGACGAAAATATTTCGTCTGGGTCTCAAGTATCCTACCGGTTTGAAATTGTAAACGACCTGGAACGACCCACCGGCGAAACGATAGAAGGCTCTGCTCCCCTTGTTTCTGAAAGTCCGGCTCCTCCATCAAATATTTTAGGTACGAATGAAGGGCGCAGAGTTACCATCGACTGGCAATACCCGACACAGGAAGACGCCCCGGAAACCCGGAATGTGATTCGTTTCAAAACATTTTATAGGGATACAGAGAGCAACGTAACGGTAGATGCAACGGATGCGATTTTCGTCCGAACCCGTGATGACACCGAGCATCGAAAATATATTACCGTTCCCCGCCTCAACAGGGAGTACGAATTTTGGGTGGAAGCTGTGGATATTTCCGGGCAGTCAATTGCGAGTGAAAGTGTGGTGTTGCGCATTGAAGACAATGTGCCTCCGCCGATTATCACCGATGTGGACGCAAGCGCAACGGAAGATTATCAAAGCGAGATTGTCTGGCCGGTAAGTACGGATCTCGAATTGGCCGGATATCACGTCTATATGTCCAGGGCGGATGAAGAAGAATACACCCGGCTGACCGAAGAAATCCTTTCCCCTCTTCAAACAGCCTTTGTTCATGAGTCGGCAGAACCGGGCGTTCAGTATCGGTATGCGGTAACGGCAATAGATCAAAATGGAAACGAGGGAGAGCTGTCTAACCCAGCGCATGTGTATATCTGGGATTATCGGATTCCTGAACCGGTTACAAACGTTGCAGCCGTTTTTGATACTGATTTAAGTGCCCTCCAACTTGAATGGAGTCCGGGCGAAGAGTACAGGGCGCTTCAAACCTATCAGATTCTCCGGCGGCAGATCAACCCAAAAAGTGGAGACCTGTATGAACAGTTAAATGATGAAGCTCATCTTGAAAATTCATTAACAGATTTTGGATACGGCATTGATGGGTTCAGGGAGGGAGTGTCCTATGAATATGGGGTTGTGGCTGTCAGTAAAAATGGAAACCGAAGTGATACGAGCTGGGTAGAGATACAGATTCCGGATCTTACCCCGCCGGAACCTCCAACAACTCTGCAGGCTCAAATACGAAGCGGCGAGCGAGTTCAGGTAGCGTGGAATGCGTCTTCTTCCGGGGATGTGATTTCGTACAATGTTTATCGCCGGGATATGAATGCAGACTCCTTACGATTGCTCAGTGAAAATGGAAAGGGTGATCGCTACCTGCTGGATCGGATGGTTGAATTAGACGGAGAGTATATCTATTCCGTGACGGCTGTCGATTCTTTGGGAAATGAGTCGGAAGCTGTGTCATCAGAAATTTTAAATGTGCATAAAATCCATCCGCCGGTTCCATCAAAAAATGTACAGGCGTTGTTTACCGATGGGCAGGTTTTGCTCCAATGGCAGGTCATCGATCCCTCTCAGGTTGCAGGATTTCATATTTACCGGTCTGATATTGCGACAGGGATGTATGAGCTTATTGGTCAGGCGTCACAGGATACCACTCGGTTTTCACATAATGGAAGCACAGCCGGCCAGTGGTTCAAGGTATTTCCGGTGGATGGGATTGGAAGAGAAGCAAGAACGGCAAGGCCTGTTCAGGCTGTGACAAATTAGGAGAGAATGTCTGTTAAACACATCATATTGGTTTTATTTTTTGGGCTGATTTTTTTCGGTAAAATCGAAGCTCAAACTCTCCAGCATTCCATTCAGCAGGGCATGACGTTTTATGAATTGAAAGAGTATGAAAATGCCATTCAATCATTTGAACAGTCACTGCTATTCCAGAATCCGCCGCGGGATGTGTATACCTATCTTACAAGTTCCTATCTATTAATACAGCAGCCGGAAAAAGCGGTTGAAATTGCTTCTGAAGGACTCGAAGAGTACCCCGATTTTCTACGTTTGAAAGTGATGAAAGGAGAAGCCCTTATTCATATCGATGTAGATGAAGCGATTGTTCTTTTTCAAGAAGTTGATCAAACGATTGATGAATCACAGCATTCAGAGATTGATGGAATTACAAGTGACATCATACAAAAGTATTTGGGTCAGCTTTATCAACGGGCAGCGGCTCTTGCTTTTCAAAACGAAGAACTGGAAGTGTCATCTGACTATTATTACAAAGCAAGAGAGATCCATTCCGACAGCCTGTCCATTCATAATAATCTGGCGTATATCCTGATTCAGCAGGAGAAATGGGACGATGCAGAAGAAGCCGTTAACGTTGGGATAGAGCAGTTTCCGGAGGCTGAGAATCTTCTTTTGATGAAAGCTCAGATTGCAGAAAGAAATGAGGATTCGGAGCAGATGGTTAATAGTTTGGAATCTCTTTACAGGTCAGAGCCAGTAAATATGGATCGGGCAATTCTGTATGGCAAAGCGCTACTGAAAAATAATGAGGCTGAAAAGGCAAACCTCTTTTTCCAACAGATGATCAATGATCACCCGAAAGAGCGCTCGTTATACAGGGCTTTGGTCGATATCAATCGTCAGCGGTTTAATCAAGCCGGATTGCTGCAGGTTTTGGAGATGGAAAAAGAGCAATTTCCAAATGATCGTGACTTATTGGAAGAGTATGGAACCGAATTAATCACAGCTCAAAAATATGAGATGGCCAGTACCTACTTTGATTCATTGGCTGTTGAGTATGATGAGGTTGCATACGCCGGTCTTTCTGCAAGAGCATGGTTATATGATCGGGAGTATGAAGCGGCAGAAGAGATCTATAGAAAACAGTTGGACAGATGGCCGGATGACTCAACACTGCTGGCCGATTTTGGAAGAGTCTTGAATGAAAATGGCAAGCATGAAAAAGCAAAAGAAATTTTCCGGAAGTTTTTGGAGGAGAATGAAAACAGCCAAATCAGAATCGAGTATGCCCGGTTGTTAGATAAAGATGTTGAAAAAGAAGAGGTGCTCGAGCCTCTGAAAGATACGATCTATCAAGGCTGGGCCGAATGGATTTTGTTGAAGGATCAACAGAAAGGCAGTTCTGCAGGAAAATCTGCCTATACTAATACACTGAACGGAATGATTGAATTGTATGAAAGCAGGCAAGAAGTAACGCAGGAAGAGGTGCAATTCGGGTTGAACCAGTTGCGGGCAAAGAATCCCCCAATCTTTCAAAATGCTACAGAATTGAAAGAGATCAGCAGTGAATTACAGGATATGTTTGTAATGATATCAGACAGACTTTCTTTTGAGGACGCATTGGAGGTTCTGCACACAGGTCTGGAAGAATTTGAAGAGAGTACACTTCTGTATCACCAGGAAGGATTGCTGTTCTATGAGCATGAAAAGTACACAGAAGCTTTGAAAAGTTTTGAAAGTGCAGCACGAACCGGAAATGCTGACGAGGAAACGCATCTTTATCTTGGACACGTCTATTCTAAATCGGACCGATTTAATGACGCCGTTCTTTCATACGAACGCGTTCTCACGCTTGATGATCAAAATGAGGATGCATATCGGTCACTTGTTCGCATTCATCAAAAAAACGGAAAGCTTGATGAACTTTGCGGAAGATGGCTGCAAAGGTACAATCATCAAAAACAAAATCCGGTACTGAGAGAATTTCTGATTGATGCCCTTCACCGCGCCAACCAGTTTGAGGAAGTAAGGGCGTTGTTGGATTGAAAATCTCTTTTTAAAAAGGGAAAGTGTGACCTGACAGCGTGCGAAGCTCCTGTCAGCGTCAGTCGACAAAACGGTACTTGGAAAGAATCAACGCTGGCAGATCCGGTAGGTGCTGTCAGGTTGTTTGTTTTCACAAAAAATTGTCAGATTTATTGCTTTCCACTACATTTTGCATAATCGTAATCATCAAGAAATCAATATTCTGAAGATGCCATGGAAGCATTGAAAGAGGGATGCTACTATCATATTTACAACAGAGGCGCCGGAAGAAATAAATTATTTTTTGACAAAAGTGATTATCGGATTTTCCTGAAAAAGTACGAGTATTATTTAAGTCCAGCTATCGAAACGTTTGCCTGGTGCCTGATATAAAACCACTTTCATTGCCTCATTAGAGTGAAAAAAATTGACGAACAGGTAAGTTTTTTCAAGAGTAATAAACACAAATTTGAAAGCGGGGTTTATCATGGAAAAATATGTCCTGAAAAGAAACCATTTAACGCATCAAAACAGATAAGTCATTTGATGAATAGCTATACCAGATATATAAATAAAAAGAAAATCGATCCGGTACTTTAATTGAGGGCCCGTTTAAAAGAATAAGAATTATCGATGAATCTAATTTTTTGAACCTGATTTGTTATATACATCGAAATCCAATTCATCATAATATTGTAAAAAACTACTCTAACTATCCCTATTCGTCTTTTCATAATATTATGTCAAAGCGGGAATCATTTACTGAAGTTGATGAGGTAATAACAAGGTTTGGAGGATTGGAAAATTTCAAACAAGCTCATGAAGAATTCAGGTTAAAGAATATTCCCGAAAGAGTCTCTTTTGGAGAATAAATAGCAATAATTAAGCGACCTGACAGCGTGCGAAGCTCCTGTCAGCGTCAGGATCAACGCAAAAAGATCAACGCTGACAGATCCAGTAGGTGCTGTCAGGTTTAATATCTCACCAAAATTTCACACCTCACCATGTCGTGATTCCCCTCTTTCCTTCGCAATACTAACAGAGTGATTTATCTAATCTCTGCAAGAGGCAGTAATGAACCGACAGACATGAAGCAATTTCGAGTATTCATATTAATAGTGGTTGCGGTTATTCTTTCCGCATCGGGTGTACAGGCGCAGTCGTCTATTACTCCGGGAGATCCGGGTAATTTCATCACAATCTGGAATACTGAAAATTCCGGATTCACAGCGAATGATGAGATCACGATTCCCCATGCAAACGGCGAGTCGTACAACTTCACAGTTTATTGGGAGGACACTACAAATTCAAGCGTGAATGGCACCGAAACATTTACATCTCCATTTTTTACCATTCAGTTTCCGGACCCGGGAATTTATCGGGTGGAGATTAGCGGAGAGTTCCCCAGAATATTTTTTGCAGGAACAGGAGACCGCCGGAAAATTCTATCTGTAGAACAGTGGGGAGACATCGAGTGGACCAGTATGGAGAACGCTTTTCGAGGTGCCCAGTACCTCGAGATCAATGCAACGGATGCGCCGGATTTGAGCAATGTCACTTCAATGGCAAGAATGTTCGAGAGCGCACGGGCTATAAATTCTGATTTGAATAACTGGAATGTATCCAATGTTGAAGATATGAGCAGTTTGTTCAACGGGGCAATATCATTTAACGGAGACATCAGTGACTGGACCGTGTATGCTGTGTCAAACATGAGTGAAATGTTTAGCAACGCCGATGCATTTAATCAGGATATCGGCGGTTGGGATGTATCTGGGGTAACGGGAAACGGAATGATTGAGATGTTCCAGAATGCAAGTTCTTTTAACCAGGATATCAGTGAGTGGGATGTTTCGGGTGTGGAGAGTATGAGTCGAATGTTTAACGGAGCCAGCGTATTTAACCAGGATATTGGATACGATTCTGGAACGGGCGAAGGATGGGACGTCTCAAATGTCTGGAACATGGGCGGGATGTTTCAAAATGCGGATAAATTTAATGGAGACATCAGTGGCTGGAAAGTGTCATCCGTAACAGATATGGGGGGAATGTTTAATTCGGTTGATGATTTTAACCAGGATCTCAATGACTGGGATGTTTCTGAAGTGACGACTATGGCAAGTATGTTTCAAAATACACAATCATTCAACGGAAATATTACCGGCTGGATACCTGAAAAAGTTGAAAATATGAACAGCATGTTCAGCGGCGCGACTGCATTTAACCAGGATATCAGCGGCTGGGATACAGGTAACGTTTCATCAATGTACAGGATGTTTTATGAGGCGTCTTCATTTGATCAGAATCTTGGGAGCTGGAATGTAGAGAGTGTGGAAAGTCCCAACACGATGACTTATATGTTTGATAACACGGCTCTCTCACGTCCCAATTACGACGGTATTTTGACAGGCTGGGCCACTCAGGATGTGAATTCCGGCATTACTCTCGGAGCGGATGGCGTGGAATATTGTGCAGAATCAGCCCGGACTACCCTCATCGATAAAGGCTGGACAATTAATGGAGATGCTCTTGCTGCCAGTTGCCCGGTTATTACGGATCCATTCACAACCGTTTGGAATACCTCCAATCCGGGAGATTCAAACAGCAACCAAATTCGAATTCCTTTATTTGGAAACGGATATGATTTTACGATTGATTGGGGCGATGGCTTGGATGAATCTTATACACTGAATCCGGGAACAAATACCTCACATTTTATTGAGCACACCTACAGCACAGCCGGTACTTATACTGTAGAAATCAGGGGTGATTTTCCTCGGATCTATTTCAACAATTCCGGCGACAAAGAGAAGATTCTGTCGGTTGAAGCATGGGGAGAAATTATGTGGGATGAGATGGAATTCGCTTTTTATGGTGCATCCAATCTCGAAATCAATGCGCCGGATTCGCCTGATCTTACCAATGTCGTTTCGCTTTATTCCATGTTCCAGGATGCATCATCCATCAACAGTAGTTTCAATCAATGGGATGTATCGGGTGTTGAGAACATGGCGAACATGTTTTGGGGGGCATCCAGTTTCAACCAAATTCTTGACGATTGGGAAACCGGAAATGTAGAGAAGATGGAATCGATGTTTCGGGGCGCTTCAAATTTTAACCGGGATATTGGGATGTGGGATATTTCAAATGTGATTCTGATGGAATTTATGCTGGATAACAGCGGGATTTCTGTTGAGAATTATGACAACATTCTCTCAGGATGGGCGGGCCAAACCGTACAGGGCAATGTAGAACTTGGTGCCGATGGACTGCAGTATTGTTACAGCGAAGCCGATCGGCAGATACTGATTGACGCACCCAATTCCTGGACGATTAACGGGGATTCTATCGCCACGGGTTGCAGCATTTCTGGTATGGATCCCTTCATTACTATTTGGGATACGGATGATACAAGCATCGAAATCCCAACTTCGGGGTCGGGCTACAATTATGCCGTCTACTGGGAAAAGGAGGATGATAGCAATGTGAATGGCACTCTGCTCGAAAATACCGGTGATGTTACCATTTCCGTACCTGAATCGGGAATCTACCGTGTTGAAATTTACGAAGACTTTCCCCGGATCCATTTTGCCAATTTTGATTATCCGGATTCAGAAAAAGAGGAACTTATGTCTATTGAACAATGGGGTGATATTGAATGGAGTTCAATGGTGTTTGCTTTTTACGGGGCTGTGAATCTTGAGATTAACGCAACGGATGCGCCGGACCTCACCAATGTAACTTCGCTTGAAGGGATGTTTGGAGAGGCTGTGAAGCTGAATAGTGACCTGAATCACTGGGATGTTTCCAATATTGAAACAATGCGGCGAATGTTCCAGGGGAAACTTGATGAGACAAGTGCTTTTAATGGGGATATCAGCAATTGGGATGTGGATAATGTGACCAACATGCAACAGATGTTTCAACATGCCACGTCATTTAATCAGGATATCGGTGGCTGGAATGTTAGCGGTGTAGAGAACATGAGGCAAATGTTTGCCCGGGCTGAAAGTTTTAATCAGTATATCGGGTATAATTCAGGTTCAGGCGAGGGTTGGGATATGAGCAGTGTAACGGACCTCTCAGGCATGTTTATGAATGCTACCTCATTTAACCAGGATATTGGCGATTGGGATGTAAGCAATGTGACAAATATGGGAGAGTTCGATGGCGTGAGTGGTGGAACGTTCGAGAATGCCACGAGCTTTAACCAGGATTTAAGCGGCTGGGACATCACCGGAGTAACCGGAAGTTTTGGCAATGATATGATCAATTTATTTGATAATTCCGGCCTTTCCAGGGAAAATTATGATCTGTTGCTTGAAGCATGGTCCGTATTGGTTGAAGGAAATGGCGGGCCTGAGAATCTGACTCTTGGAGCCGCCGGCCTTACCTACTGCGCAGAAGCCGCAAGAAATAACCTGATCAATAATCACGGCTGGTCAATTGACGGTGATGCTCTTGCGGGTGATTGCGTTTCTCCTCAGGTTGTGAGTGCTTCGAATTCGGAAGTTACCGCCACAACTCCTCATACAGCCGATGGAGTGGATGAATCGACTATAACTATTGTATTACGTGATGAGGAAGACGACCCGATTACTGGATTTACCGATGGAAATTTTTCGGTTGAACTGACCGGAAGTGCTTCAGCTTCTGCGGTTACAGAGTCGGGCACAGCCGGTACATACACTTTTACCGTAACAGATACAGCAGAAGAAATCGTCACGGTCACAGTTACCGCCGATGGCACAGAACTGGATGATGAACCGATAATCGATTTTGAAGCTCTGCCTCAGGTTGTGGATGCATCCGATTCAGAAGTAACCGCTACGAGCCCGCATACGGCTGACGGATCTGATCAATCAACTGTAACGATTGTCTTGCGAGATGAAGAAGATGATCCCATAAGCGGATATTCGTCTGGAGATTTTTCGATTGATTTAAGCGGAAGCGCTACAGCTGCTGAGATTACAGAAACCGGAACACCGGGCACATACAGCTTTACAGTAACCAATACTGTGGAAGAGGTTGTCACAATATCCATTACAGCGAATGGCACAGAACTCGATGACAAACCGGCCATCAATTTTAATTCCGCTCCACAAATTGTGGACGCTGAAAATTCGGTCGTCACCGTAACTTCACCTCATTCTGCAGACGGAGTTGACGAATCCACCGTAACCGTTGTATTGCGAGATGAGGATGATGACCCTGTCATTGGCTACTCTTCACCTGACTTCCTGGTTGAAATAACCGGCAGTGCGGATGCATCCACCATCAGCGAAACCAGTACCGCAGGAACCTATTCCTTTACCGTTACAAACTCCGTTGAAGAAATGGTAGAAGTTAGTATCACAGCGAATGGTATTGAACTGAATGATAAGCCAACTATTAATTTTGAAACGCCGGTTCAGGTGGTGTCCGCTTCAAACTCAGAAGTCACAGCCACAACTCCGCATATTGCCGATGGGATTGATATATCAACCGTAACAATTGTGCTGAAAGACGAGGCGGACGACCCTATATCAGGATATTCGCTGCCGGATTTTTTGATTGATTTGAGTGGCAGCGCCGTAGCTTCAGAAATCGCTGAAACAGATACACCCGGCACATACAGTTTTACAGTAACGGATACATCTGATGAGCTCGTGACGGTTGAAATTACAGCTGGCGGAGTAGAACTGACCGACAAGCCAGAGATAGATTTTCAGACCCCTGTTCAGATTGTGGATGGAGAAAAATCGAGTATGACTGCTTCTTCGCCGCATATTGCAAACAGCGCGGATGCCTCCACCATCAGGATCAATCTTGTAGATATTGAAGGAGAGCCCGTTGCCGGATTGACAAATGCAGATTTCCAGATCTCCCTGAAAGGAGATGCAACGCCAAGCGAAGTCACTGAATCTGAAAAACCAGGTATCTATTTCTTCAATCTGACAAGTTCGGAACCTGGAACGGTTGTTCTGGGTGTAACTGCAAAAGGAATTACCCTTTCTGATCAGGAATCCGTTGTATTTGAAGTGCCGGAAGTGGTTGCCGATCCGTCACTTTCTGACGTTTCTTTCACCTCTCCACATCTCGCCGATGGAGTGGATGCGTCTACGGTTACCATCATACTTCGGGATGCAGAGAAAGAACTCATCAGCGGTTTTACATCCAATGATTTCAAAATTGAAATAAAGGGAACGGCTGAGATCTCGGATGTTTCAGAAACGAAAAAACCCGGCGTGTATACATTTTTCGTTGTCAGTAATACGGCAGGTATAGTCGGTTTGAGTATCTCGGCACAAGGTGTTTTGCTGGATGACCAGGTGAAAATTTTGTTTGAAGCACCGGGGCAGTTTGTCGATGCGTTCAATTCTGAAGTGACCGCAACGACTCCACACCTTGCCGATGGAGAAGATGCATCTGTCATTTTCATTATTCTCAGGGATACGGAAAACCAAATGATTATCGGTTTAGACCTTAGTGAGTTCAGCATCAAGATTTCAGGGAATGGGATTGTCTCTCCATTGAAAGAAACAGAACCTGGATTGTACCAAGGAGAGGTGACAAATAATACAGCGGAAACTGTATCCGTGGTTGTAACGGTTTCGGGTGTTACGCTGCAAGATCAGCCAAAGATTACCTTTGAAAAAGCACCGGATCCAATTCCTGACCCCCCCGTTATTACCGGATTAGATGGTGACGAAAACAGTGTACAACTTGCATGGCAATCCGGCGGCGGCGATTATATTACAGGGTTTTTGATTTACAGAGGAGCTGCATCTGCAAGTTTGAATCAGATTGCGCAGGTTGCGGGAGGAACATTTCAATACACCGACACGAACCCGGGAGGGACGACAAGTTTTTACGCTGTATCTGCTGTCAATTCAGAAGGCATTGAGGGAGATTTATCGGATGTAGTGAGTTTCTACAACAGCGCGATTGTTGCTGATAATTCTCAATGGAAGCTGGTGAGTAACCCCATAGGCACTGCGATTCCAAATCACGAGAATGCCACCTTATTTTCATTCAATAACCACTACCAGCAGTCATCAGAATTGGAGCCGACTCGCGGGTACTGGATCAAATCGAAAACATTTGATGCCGAAGTTTTACCGATCACTGGTTCGGGTTTAACAAGTTCCACTATTCAACTTCAGGAAGGTTGGAATTTAATTGGCAGTCTTTCTGCTCCCGTTTCTGTGAATAACATTATTGATGAATCAGAGATCCTCACTTCAACGCCTGTATTTGGTTTTTCAGGAAGTGGTTATGAACAGGCAGAGATTCTGAATCCTAATGAAGGTTACTGGATCTATGCAGAAAGTGACGGAGTCATAGAATTAGAAATGATTCCATCAAGTAACGCTTTTCAAGAGAAAGTAGTGGTAGCTCAACATCAGAAGACGGATCGTTCGCCAAATAAATGGATTGAGTTTTCGAGACTCCATCAAAAAAGAAAATTGTGGATTGAAGAGGAGTCTGTAAATCACGAGAAGGAAATGCAGTATATGCTTCCGCCAATTGCGCCGGGCGGTGCTTTGGATATTCGAACCAGCAGGAATTTAAATCTTGTGAACAATGACAATGAGTTGATAGCTATACAATCAGATGAATACCCGATAAGTGTCAGTATTTATGGTTTGGAGCCGGCACCGGAGTTCACATGGAGATTCATTCTGTTTGATGATGGTGTTGAAAGGTCAGTGGACCTGCTTCCCGGAAAATCAATTCAGATTGAGAAGAAATACGACCGGGTTGAGCTGGCAAAAATCAGTATGGATGAAGTGATCACAGATCATAAACTGCTGCCCAATTATCCGAACCCTTTCAATCCTTCCACAACCATTCAATACCAGTTACATGAGCAGGTTCATGTGAATATTGAAGTGTTTGATGTAGCCGGAAGGAGAGTGCAGATATTGGCAAACGAATTGCAGGCTTCCGGTAATTACAGGGTTCAATTTGATGCCCGGCAATTTTCGTCCGGCATGTATTTTGTACGATTTATAGCCGGAGATGTACCCCAGATTCAAAAAATTACACTCATCAAATAAGCTCATGAAAGTGTTTAAAAAAGGTAGTCTGGTATTTCTTTTTCTTCTGTTTGCGGGATGTAATGTTCTCCAGGAAGGGGATGAATTGCCCACCATTTCGGCGAGTGTGCTTCCCTCAACTGCGGGAAGCGTTTTGGTTTCGGGGCAAGGTTCGGAGAATCAGCAGGTGGAACTCGTTGCCCTTGCCAACGAAAACTGGCGATTTTCCAACTGGTCGGGCGATATCCAATCGGATGAAAATCCTTTGAATATTACACTGACTGAAAACATGCAGGTGAATGCTAATTTTGTCCTCGCCGGAAACGAATATCAAATTGATTTACGGGTGGATGATGGCGAAGTGATCTCTGAACTTTCGTTTGGGCAGATGTGGGGCGCTACCGACGGATTTGATACGGATCTCGATTTGGAAGGCCCGCCGCCGCCGCCGGATGACGTTCTATACGCTTGGTTTGAAAACAGTGACCGCCAGCTCCTGCATGATTTCAGGAATCCTTACACCAATTCAGCGGAATGGACGGTCCTTATCAACCCGGGTGATTCTGATTCAATAAACCTGAGCTGGGATATTGAAATCGAAGATATTTCTGGTTCGCTGATTTTTACGGATTCGAACGAATCCATCAGTATCAATATGCTGGAAGAGAGTGGTGTAGAATTGAACCTTTCTGATGAGACGGAATATCGAATCCTCTTCTCACCGTAAACGCTTCAACATTAATCTGAGTTTGGAATAACCGGGATCTTGGGTGAGATTTCGCCAAAAGCACCTCGTTGGCGAAAAAGAAAATGAGTCGATGGGGAAAGAATACTTTTCGTCTTCAGAGCGATTTTTTTGAGTTCACTTTTCTCTCGTTTAAGCGGTGGAGTCATTGTTTTTGGCATAATGACAAATACGCTTGAGCCGGAAAACATCATGACGGGCTGTTTGGAGTCGAGCTGATCGTAATTTGCAAGATTTTTGAGGAAATGATCTTTTTTCCAGGAAAAAATTGCATGGATCAAGAATTCAAACATTCACAAAGTATTACTTAAAAATGACGAAAAACGTAAACAAACTCATTCGGACTTGTATCCTCATTATCGCTGCAATCACAATTACAACCGAAGCTCACGCACAGTTCAGTGCCGGCGGCGGCTTGTTTTATGGGCTTGAAATAGAGCGTGCCGGATTACGCGCCGATGGTGTCTACTCCATCAACGAAAATTTAAGGGCTGCAGCCAATGTGGGATTTTATTTCCCGGAAACCGTTGAAACCCCCGGTTATTCCTCTACGCATAAATGGTTGGACTTAAATGCGAATGTGCACTACTTGTTTGTGAACGATGAAGAGTGGAATGTGTACGGCCTTGCCGGTATTAACTATCTAAATTTTAGTTACTCCGATGAGTTTGATGCACCTCCGGGCACAGTTGTGGGTGAAGAAACAGGTACAGCAGTAGCCAAAAGCTATAATGCTGTAACCATCGAATCTTCAACGGCGGTCTTTACTGCCAGTCAGTTAAGTTCTGACAACAGTATCTCGGAAACCGGACTGAATATCGGGATTGGCGGAGAATATAAAATAAGTTTCGGTACCGCATTTGGTGAATTAAAATATGCCGGAATTGGAGGTGATGCTGACCAGTTGGTTTTGGGAATCGGCGTTCGATACAATTTTTGATCAAATCTGATGCGAAAGCGGGGGCTGAAATAGAATCGGAGTCCGAAGGTTTCAGGTGGCGCTCCGCTTCCAACTTCTGAATGATGTAACGCTTTAACGATTTCCTCCCATCGGGACCCCTTGGGGGAAATCGTTACGTCGGTAAATCTCAAAAGTCGTTCCATCAAAAAAGGATTCATTCTAAGTAAAAATTTTGTAGATGAATTTGTGTCCACACGATAGGATTCTTCAATGGCAATTTTTTGAGTCGATGCATCGGAAATGATCGCAGATAGACTGCTCTCTTTTTTATGTAGAACTCACATTTTTTTGCCTTCCGAACAATTTCTCAGACTGAAGTAAGATTCTCTTCAATAATTTGGTGCATCTTTCGGATTGAGATAGAGCGGGGCCGCTGAATTCTGACAATTGAAACGTTCTCGCAAATACTACTGATCTGTTGAAGATAAGAAGATTCAGCCTCAGGCATCGCTCCAAGATATTCTCTCCGGTAGATTTCCTGGTGTAAATATGAGAAGGCTTCCACCTTTTCCACTTTGCTAAATGTCACTTCATCTGTATCGGTAATTTCAAGAATAAATATCTGATTAAGCGGTTGTGCTTCAACTCGTTTAGAAGCAATCGGGAAGTAATACTTTTCATCTTCAGGCCGGATTTTTGCGAGTACTTTCTTTTCTCGTTCAAGCTGTTTCAGGCTGTCATCCCAAAGTTTGATTTTTCCGGTTTTAGGCCAGATATGAGGTTTCTCATTTTCAAAAAGAATGGGGGTAACATCATCCGTTAAAAAGCCGGCGCCATCCAAACAAAAAGACGTAGTGAGCGATGATTTCCCCGCTCCCGATTCACCACAAAACATCACGCCGGAATTATTGAAAATAAAGGAACTTCCATGAAGAGGAAGAATCTGTCTTTGATGAAGAATAGCCCCGTATACAGAACCGTTCATATACAATTCAAGAGAAGCAGAATCGGCATTTTGATTGGGTTTAAATTCGATAGTTGAGCCATTTCCGGCATAAAAGCTACCAACGTTTTCTACGATCATTGAAAATTCAGCAGGGCTGATATGCATCCATTCATTGAAAAGAACAGGATTTTGAACCTCAGAAATTTCTTTTACCTGCCGGATTTCAACATCGTCCAGTGGAAAGGGAATCGAATATTCGGGTTGAATGCTCAATGAATAACGGGCTGAATCTGAATTTAAAAACTAAATTCGGGATAAAAAAGAGGAGATATAAATCTATATCTCCTCTGATATCAACAACCTTTAAAATAACAGAAATTTCTATAAAATAAGGTTTGAACTGCGAACGCGTTTAACTTTCCTGTTGGATTTTTTCTGCTACAGCAGCTACTTCATCCAGAACTCTCATCAAATTTCCGCTCCAGAGTTTTTCGATTTCTTCGGCAGAATATCCGCGTTTTACAAGTTCCAGGGTTACATTAAACGTTTCTGACGCATCATTCCAGCCTTCCACACCGCCACCGCCGTCAAAGTCGGAACTGATGCCTACGTGATCAATGCCGATCAGATCAACCATATAATCGATATGATCTACAAAATCCGCTACATTTACCGGGGGCGCTTCAACTTCCTCCTCAATAACAGGTGCCGCTTTATCCTGTAGCTCTCTGTATTGGGTGATATATTCCTCGCGCGCATCTTCATCCATTTCACGAAGATCACCCCAGCTTTTAATTTCAAATCCTGCTTCCGAAGCCATTCGCTGCATGATTTCATTTACAGCATCAGAATATTGGCTGTTCTTTTCAGAATCCACATAGCTTTTGAAAGCTACGGCATGAACAACGCCACCATTTTCTTTAATCTTCAAAAGTTCTTCATCACTCAAATTCCGGCTGACATCATTCACGGTTCGGGCTGATGAGTGCGATGCCATTACAGGAGCCTGCGAGAGTTCTATGGCCTGCAAATTGGCTTCTTTGGAGGGATGGGAAAGATCAATCGCAATTCCCCATTTATTCATCTCTTTGATTACTTCTTTGCCAAAATCGCTCAATCCGTTGTGAAGCCATTCATCGTCTCTTTCGCCTGTGTTGGAATCACTTAACTGGCTGTGTCCATTATGAGCGAGAGACATATATCGCGCACCCCGATCATAAAATTCCTTCACACGGGCAATGTCTTCAGCCAATGGATATGCGTTTTCTACCCCAATCATTGCTGCTTTTTTTCCTGAACCAATGATTCGGCGTACATCCTCAGACGACAAGGCAAGTTCGATTTCATCGGGAGCAATTTCCTCAGTTAACCGGTGAATCGCATCGAATTTATCGATGGCATTTTCATAGGCATCGGCGTATCCTTCTTCGGTTAAATCACCCTGGCCGGTATAAACCACAAGCCAGGCCACATCCAGCCCGCCGGCCTTCATTTTGGGGATATTTACCTGGGTTTCTAAATCTTGGGTATAATTTGTTTCAGCTGTAAAATTTTGGGTGTTGATGTCATCATGAGTATCCATGGTAATCACTTCTTCATGGATTTTTTGGGCTTGTTCTTCCATAGTTTGCTGCTCCCCGGAACAGCTTATAAGGGCTATTGAAAAGAAAAGAAGGGTCGAAATAATTTTAAATTTCATGGGTATGATTTCTAAATAATTTATGTATGCACGTAAAAGCCCGAATAAAATAATAAAAAGAATGGCTATGGTGTAATTTTTTTGATAAGCATTATATCCGTTAAAGCTTCTTAAAAATCATTTCCAAACTATTCATCTATCAATCAGGAAGCCATTTTAAAAAATCCCTCCACAAACATGTTAAGAATGATCTTTCCTAAACAATTTTGGTGCATGAAAGGATAACAAACGCTCAGAATGTTTGAGATACAGAACTAAATTACCTGTGTATATGAAATTAATCTGCCGATGGTATAAGTACCGAAAAAGCTTTTTGTTGTTGAAGATATTCGTTGTCTGTTTGATGGTTAGTGCTTGCGGTGATGATACCGCCGGACCTGATGAGCGGGAAGAAATGGCAGGGGAAACACACGGCCTGTTCTTAAGCGTAAACGGAGATTCCAACGGCCTTTATTTGTTGGATCCATCAAGAGGGGCGGCAATCAGAGCTGGTGATGGTAAAACGCCTCCCAATGGAAATGCCGGGCTGGCATCACAGGGGCCCGATTCGCCATTATTAGGAGCAAGTGAATTTTCACTTTACGAAATTGAAAGAGATGGCAGCGGTGCTACGTTGATTGGAAATCCTGCTGCTCAGGCACTTACCGAAGGGCTGGCTTATGATCCTGAAAACAATTTTCTGTTTGCAAGCTCAAACGGATTCTTGCACCTTCGCTCGCCGGATACCGGAGAAACCATTGAGACCGTTTTGAGTCCGCCGAATCAACCCGATATTGAAGGATTGGCTTACGACCCGGAAACGCATACACTCTATGGATTAGCCCGCGGTTATGAGCAACAATCTCAATATTTCAGGGGACTGTACCTGTTAGATACAAGTTTGCCCAGAAGTCAATGGGAGTGGATGGAACGTGGGGATACGGGAGGGTTATGGGCTAATGCCGGTCTGGCTTTTGTGCCTGAAACGCAAATGCTCTTTGCCGTTGGCCGCATGGACGATCCAGATGGGTTATACAGCATTAATCCCGAAACAGGAAGTGCGACACGAATTGGCAGTATCGGCTTATCGCTGGCAAGTGGTGGTGGTTTGGCCTGGGTTCCGGCGAACTAAACAAACCTATTTACCGCGGCCGTTCGCCGGTAATCTCGATAAATTGCTGGTTGTCCACTTTGGGCACTCCTTCAAAATTAGCGATGTTTACGGCGGAGTTATAAATCAGGCGGGCAACTCTTGGATACTTTTCAAAATCCACCCCGTCCACTTCATCGCCCGGAGCGTGATAATCTTCATGAACGCCGGTAAAAAAGAAAACGAACGGCACGCCCAACCGGCCAAAATTCCAGTGATCACTACGGCGGTAAAATTGGTTGGAGTCGTTGAGGTCGTTGTATTTTCTGTCGAGCTGCATATTTACGGTTTGCTCATTGGCATTTACCACAAGGCTGTCCAGCTGAGAAGAAATAATCTCTCCGCCAATCAGGTAAACATAGTCTGTATTTCCGGCTTCCATATGCTCGGGATCACTCCGGCTAATCATGTCTGTATTGAGAGCCGCAATGGTTTGTTCAATCGGGATGATTGGGTGATCAGAATAATAGCGTGAACCGAGAAGCCCCGATTCCTCGGCCGAAACATGGAGGAAAAGGATACTTCGTTTCGGCTTAAATCCCTCTTTTTCTGCCTGATGAAAAGTATTGGCAATGGCCATCAGCCCTGTCGTTCCGCTTCCGTTATCGTCAGCGCCATTATAAATAAAATCGCCGGATTCATTCGGTGTGCCGACGCCTACATGATCGTGATGGCCCATGATCACCACGACTTCATCCTTCAGTTCCGGATCTGTCCCTTCCAGATACGCAAGAACGTTCCTTGCTTCGATAGCCGTATCTTCTTCGTGCGGAGCATATTTAAGATAGAATGGCGTTTGTCGGGCACGAAATTCCTGCAGATTTTCAATGGTGGATTCTCTCAGTTCCCATAAACCTTCTTCATTACTTACGCCTAAAATTTCGGCAGCCAGGTCGGGACTGATTTGGGTATATGCATAGGGCGGATTGTAAGCCCGGTTGCCATTTGCCCGGTACGCAAGACTTAGGTTATTCGGCACGTTGATGGTTTTGGAAGTGAATTCAGCAATTTTGTTGAAATCGGATTCGCTTTGATCAGAGATGAGCAGAATTCCTTGAGCGCCATGATCCTGAAGCAGGGCTATAAGCCGGTCCCGGGCGGTGTAATTCGGATCTACAAGTGTATCGCCTTCAACCACATAAGGAATCTGGTCGAATATCAGTACCCAGTTGCCGGCAATGGCATCTCCTTCCATGTTGTGGATGTTATTCAGGGAATCCTCAACACCAAATCCTGCATAAATAATATCTCCTTCAATGGGTACTGCTCCTCCGAAACTCCTTATAAAATCACTCGAAAAATTTTCGGCTTCCACACTGTGGTTCACTTGAAGAGAGTCGGTCCCATCCACGCGATAAGTGGTATAAACAAGACTGTCGGTAACGGTAGCATTCAGCTCAAACGGCTGGAAATAAGTTCCGTTGGCTCCTTTTGGTTGAAATCCGATAGACCGGTAAAAGTCTGCAATATAATTTTCGGCTTTTTCAATTCCTGTGGTTCCTGTATCCCGGCCTCTCAGGCTGTCGTTGGCAATTACACGTAGATGATTTCGAAGAAAATCGGCGGTAATTGATTCGGAAAATTCAAAGAGCTTATCTGTGTCAGATGAATAGTTGCCCGATCTGTCTTGAGCTTTTGATATTGATGGTGCCGCAATTACTATCAATAGAGAAAAGAGAAAAAAGTTCTTCATGATGATGATTTATTAACTTCTTGTAGTTCCAATAATTTCATCTACCGGCTTAAGGTCGATGTAAAATTGAGTAGGGTCGTTGTTTTCAATAAACAGGTTGATCTGCTGTTCTTTAAGCATTTCGAGAATGGCCAGGAATGTTACCACAACGACGGCCGTGTTTTGTAATTCCCTGCAAATATCAATAAATGATCGCCGTCCTTTCTCCTGAAGCATTCCAAGGATGTATTCAGATTGCTGTTCTATCGTAATGCTGATTTTTTCAACTTTGTGATAGGTGTGTTGCCGTTTCATATCGGCCAGAACCTTTCTGAATGCGCCCATCAGGTCAAACAAAGTCACGTCTTTCAGTGCTTCACCGCTGGCCTGTTTCTCCACCTCATCGGCATCGTGATAACCCCGGTAGTATTTTTTCTGAGTCTCCTCGTCAATGATGGTCATCTTTTCGGCCATCTCCTTATAGCGCTTGTATTCCAGGAGTTTTTGTACAAGTTCGTAGCGGGGATCGTCCTCATCCAGTTCCTCATCCTCATCGCCCTCGAAAGGAAGCATCATTCTTGCTTTGATGGACATCAACATACTGGCCATGTAAATGAATTCACTGGCAACGTCAAGATCCAGCTCTTCCATCAGGCGGATGTATTCAAGGAACTCGTGAGTGATGTGAGAGATAGGAATATCATAAATATTCAGCTCATCCCTTTTGATGAAAAAAAGGAGCAGATCAAGCGGCCCTTCGAAATTTTTTAACTGAACTCTGTACATGACATTTCCTGATTGCTGGCAAGATCGTAATTCGAGCACTCAAAACGAAATTACAACGCTTTCTAAGTGAAATTGATATGCAACAAGGATAGGAAAAAATATTTTTTTCATCGTAAAAGTTTTGGTAGCAATCAGTTAGAAAACCGGCAAAAAATTCACTGTAACAATCTCATTTTCAGGCCATCCTATCAATCCGGAGGGGGCAATTGTTGAGTCTCAAAATACATCTATACAACCGGTGCCAAAATATCGAACATAAACTAAAACCAAACTACTATGCGTATGAATGCTAAGGGGATCATTCTGTTACTCGCTGTCTGCCTGGTTACCATGTTTACGGCTTGCGACGAATCGGGTATCAGTAATGAAATGGCTGAACAGCAGGGCCTATTGAGTGTGGATTATGTAGAGGTACAAAATGCAAAAGGAAAAAAAGCTGAAAATACCGGGGGTTTTGAAGAAGGCGTTTATAGTGAATACCTTGCCGAATTAAATAGCGAATTGGCTGCCAAGGGACTGAATAATGTCCAGGTTGTTATGGCAGAGACCATTACCTATACCGCAGAAGGCGGAGTTGCCGCAGGCCAAACCTTGTTTGCTGACGACCGTATGAAAACCCTTCCCGCCCAGTGGCAGGCTTACGATCCCATTCGAAGCAGTACTTATGGCACACTCGTAGGAAATGATTTGACCCACACGGTTTATACACCTTTTGCCGTTGCTAACGGATCTATTAATTCTGAGCCGGATATTGACGCATCTTTTGAAACATGGAATAATCTTAAGAAAAACTCTGGTTTGGATATTGTAAAAGTTCCAACTCCCGCCGGAGTTTTTCCAAGTGCAATTTTAACGTTGGGTGGTGTTGACGATCCCTTTGTTGCGGATATCTCTACTATTGGATTTTTACCGGGATCCATTTTTGATGCTGTGCTTGGTCCGGGCTCCAGCGCCTCCGTTTTGGGCGTGACCTTTACATTCACGTGGACGGCAGAACCCGATGTAGTGGCGCTGAAAGAGGTGTGGTATAATGATGATTTTACATGGTCAAATGACGGCACTCCCGGAACGATTGATATCGAATCGGTTGCTCTTCATGAAAACGGTCATGCCCTTGGATTTGGACATTTCGGAAAAATTTTTGGAACCAATGCAAACGGGAAACTTCATGTATCTCCCAAAGCAGTTATGAATGCATCTTATCTTGGGCCTGAAAGAGAACCACTGGGAACGGACAAAGCCTCTTTTAATAACGTTTACGGGAGCTGGCCGAAAAACTAAAGAAATTTTTTGTTACCCCATTAAGAGGGAGCTGGTCGTTGGTGGCCAGTTCCCTTTTTTTATTTTGAGTGATGCAGAATTTGGATACAATCAAATAATTATGCAATTTAATTGCATATACAATTAGTGGAGGAAATTATGCATTCAGCAGCCAATTCTTTCAGCCGGGAAATCAGCCGGCATTTCGATTCTTACTTTGAAGAATATGATTTAGCTACATCCTATGTGGAGCTCATGCTGATTTTGCACAATAATGAAGAGCTTTCACAGAATGATCTCGCCGAAGAAATGAATCTCGCTCCTTCTACAATCACACGGTTTATTAACAAGTTGGTGAAGAGAAGCCTGGTTCAGAAAAAGAAATCAGGAAGAACAGCGGTTATTAACCTGAGTAAAAAGGGACAGGCTTTGGTTCCAAAATTAAAAGACAGCTTTGACAGAGCTGTGGCAGACCTGCAAAATATATTAAGTGAAAAATATGTACATACAACTAAAGGGCTTTTGTTGCATGGTGCCAGGCTTTTGAAAGTTCAGGGGAAGGATTAAATCCGCTTTTTAAAATTAATTAAATGTTTTTCCGGGGTATTTTTTTGAGAGATCGTCCCCGGAGAACCGGGGACTTTCACCTCAAAGATGTTATTATTTACTCATTGGTTGCTGCCCTGGAAATCGTATTCCCGAAAAAGAGAGCATTTGCAAACAGTTTATTGGTGCCAAACCAAAAAGCCCGGAAGTTCGGGTTATCCACAAAACTGATGATTCTCCCGCCGCCGCTGCTATCCACAACAATCGAGGGCGTACTTTCAACCATTTCGAGATTGTAATCCGAAATATATCCACTGGCTAACGGATCGTCGGTTAATGAAAGCGGGACGGCAAAATGGTTCTCGGGCTGTGCGTAAAATTGAGTGCTGCTTCGGAAGATGTGCATCTCTTCATTGTGATATCCATAACCCAGCGGATGAGTTGTATCAAGCGTGGCATTAAAGATGGTTCCGCCAATAAATTGTGCGCCACGGGCATTTTGAATATCGGCATATTTCAGATCTTTGCTGTATTCAAACTCTTCGCCCTCTTCTGCTTCCTTTTGGCTGAGATTCACAAGGTTTTGACTGATACCCCACCCAACAGCATTCCGCTGAAGAATAAGTGTTCCGCCATTTCGTACCCATCGTTTAATCTCTGAAACCGTACCTTCGGAAAGATCTCCATAACCGCCACCAACCATGATAATCCTGTTATATTTGGAAAGATCGGCTGAACCCAGTTCATCTTTCTCAATCATGGTAAGCGGAATTTTATATCGCTGATCGAGCAAGTGCCAGATTTCTCCCACTTCGTAACTGCTGGTTCCTTCTCCTCCAAGGATGGCAATACTCGGCTTTTCCAGTGCTTCACTGCTGGGACTTCCAATGTCTACTCCACTCACCGCCAGTCCGGTTGTTACGTTGTAAACATCAATTCCGTCTTCTTCAGCAATGGTTTGGAGGACACTATAAATTTCGTCATCGCCCACATCCTGCGGGCCAAGAGCTACAAGAATGGATCCATAGCCAAATTCTTTGGTGCCATCCGGAGTTGCGACCGTAGATGGAGTGGTGAGAACTTTTGTGCGAATCCCTTTATCCTGCAGACGGTACAGCGCTCGTGGTGCATAGTATTCATCCCAGGCAAAAATGTAGGCGTAGTCGCTTTCTCCCCCGATCATTTCTCCGGCAGGCATTTGCGGATTTTCCACACGGCTTCCCAGCAGATCCTCATCAAACTGACGCGAGCCTAACTCCGCATAAGGCAGGTTGAATGCAAACGGAAGTGTCCAGGTAGAAACATCGTAAAAAAGGCTGTCGTTAAATTCCGTACGGGTTTCAAACATGGCTTCGATAAATTTATATTCGGTTTGATCCGTTGGAATGACCCACGCTTTGCCCTGCTTAAACTCCTTGTCATCCACTTCAATGTCGGAGGCAAGCTCATACATTTCAATATTGTGTTTTGAAAAAAGGTCGGCAAAATGGTAGTTGCGTCCCCGGTCGTACTGATCGCCAATGATAAATGCCTTGGTATCCGCATCGGATGCTTCTTCTTCAACACCTGCATAATACGATCGTCGATATTCGTGCAGATCTTCACGGAGAGAAACGGCAGCATCCACCGTTGAAAGAGCCGTTGTAAACTGATTTCGAATGGTGAATGGGAATGTTATCAAACCGTGATCACTCTCCTGGATGTGTCCGCGTGAACTGGCCTGCTCAAACAGAATCCCGATGGTTCCAAACAGATCGGGATAGGTAGATCCTTTTCCGTAATAGAAATCATCAAATGATTCTTTGGTGTAATAGAGGCTTTGAATTTCGTTGAGCGCTTCGGCGTGGAATTCTGCAATTGCGGCGGTCAGATCCTGGTTAATTTGAGGCGTGAGCGGGTGCGTTCGCGCCGGAATTCCGGGTTGAAAAAAGAACGTTGAGTTGGTTCCCATCTCGTGATGGTCTGTGAGAATATTGGGACGCCATTCGTGAAATTTTGCAATTCGTCCACGGCTCTCGGGGTGCTGAACCGGCATCCAGTCCCGATTCAAATCAAACCAGTAATGGTTGGTTCGTCCGCTTGGCCACCCTTCGTTGTACTCACGGTCGGCGGGATCGGAAACGGCGGTTATACTTTTGTGCATATTAGCCCAGGTAGAAAAACGGGTGAGACCGTCGGGATTGAATGAAGGATCCAGCAGGATTACCGCGTTGTCCAGTATGTTATCGATCTTATCGCCTTCGGCAGCTGCAAAATAATAGGCCGATAACATCGACGCATTCGCTCCGCTTGGTTCATTTCCGTGGATACTGTGGCCGATATACGTTACAACCGGCTGGTTTTGGATATCAATATCACCAGATTGGTCGGTGTCGATAAGGGCAAGCTGGTTCTGCTTGATCTGGTCAATGTTTGCATGATTTTCGGGAGAAGTAATCGTCAGCAAAACCAACGGACGCCCTTCATAGGTTTTAGCGAATTGAGTAATTGTAACCCGATCGGATGCTTCAGCTACGGCATACATATACTGAACAAGCTTGTCGTGCGTAATATGCCACTCACCAACTTCATGGCCGATGATTTCAGCAGGAGTTGGAATATTGGAATTGTATTCCACATCGTCCGGCAGATAATAATCCAACTCTGCCTGGCAGAATGCGGAGACTGGTAAAATGAGAAGTAGGAACAGAATAGTAAACGTGTTTTTCATGATTAAAGAATTGCATTAAACCTATTTTCGATCAGGTTATAGTAACCAATTCATTCGAAATAGGACAAATTTAATCGCCTTTTATTGCACCGTCTTACAAGGATATCGCCCCGCAATCTTTTTTTTTGATCTGATTGGAAAGCGTCTTATAATAAATACTATTAATTTAGTATTAAAACTATAGTATTATGAGGAATTGGATAGCGATTCTATTGTTGGCAGCTTTTTCTGGTTGTGCTCTTTTCAGGCCGTCACTCAGAAAACAACTCCTCCCTATGGAGATGACAAAAGTGGAAGGCGGCACTTTTATCATGGGAGATGTGATTTATAACAAGAATGATGATTCAACTCCTCTGCATAAAGTAGCTCTCAGCGACTTCTACATTGGCACATACGAAGTAACTTACGAGCAGTATGATGCATTCGCGAAAGCTATCAAACGACCTTTGCCGGAAGACAACGGCCGGGGTCGGGGAAAGCGTGCGGTTATTTATGTAAACTGGGATGAAGCGGTTGCCTTCTGTAATGCGTACGGCTATCGCTTGCCCACAGAGCCGGAGTGGGAATATGCGGCGAGATCCCGTGGACTGGAACAACTGTATGCGGGTACCTCCGAGCTGGACAGCCTTCAGTATTATGCCCGGTATTCAGAAAGCAGCGGACCCTATTCTTATCATGTCGGTACCAAACGGCCGAATGATTTGGGGCTTTATGATATGAGCGGGAATGTGGCAGAATATATCGGGGAGTACTATCCATTTTTCAAAACCGATCCCGATTCGATTGAATATTATCCACTGGATGAACGCGGAATGCGTGTGATTCGCGGGGGAAGTTTCAACAGCGAAGATGCAACCTTGCGAAACTATTGGCGTGTGGGGGTTTTAGCCGAAGACAGAGACCACACGATTGGTTTCCGATGCGTGGATTCAGGAGGATGACTTTACTGATTCCAAAGGTCTCCTTTGGAATCCATCATTGAAGCTCTGCTTCTAATTACTTGTTGAACCAGGGCTCACCTTGGATATTCCGAAACAAAGCACCGTAACGAGATGGAATGGAAGATTTAACTTTTCGCCCCGACTGTTCTCAATGCATAAGGCATGGTTTCCAGTCTTTCTTTCTGGATGGGCTGGCCGGTTTCAATACAAATTCCGTAATCACCCGTGCCAATTCTGTCGAGGGCTACTGTAATCTGATCCAGTTTCTCTTGGTTTTTTTCCAGCTGAGACATATACGTCAGCTTCGCGTCTTCCTCAGTGGCAAGGTTTCCGTGATGGTGATCCTGCGAGGATTTGGTATCATCAAAGTTTGCATTCAAATCATCCAGGTTGTCTTTGATCTCTTCGATCTGATTTTGTGTCTCTTCCTGTTCCTTCAGAAGCTTCTCTTTAAAATGATCCAGTTCTTCTTCATTCAAATGAGTGTTATCAGCCGGGGATTTTTTCTCGATGTCAGCCATAATTTCAAAAATCTTGATTCAAATTCTTCTATTACAATGATTTTTTGGAAAATGGCGTTTCGAAAAATCATCAAAATTATCGTCAGTTTGAGGTTAGTTTTGATAGCCTTGATGATAGAAACGGATTTGAAAATATATTTCGGCTTTCCCGATGTTTTTGACAAGCAATTTAAGGTAAGAGTAGAACCATCACTGAGAGATCCCAAACTCATAAACCATCTCCGAAACCGCAGCCCCTATTTCTCTTCCTTTTATGTTATCAGGCAGATTTTTGGAGAGAAAAATGAAAACATACGATGATCCGTCCGGCAAGTACACAATTCCTGAATCGTGTTCTACTCCTGTGATAGATCCTGTTTTATGGGCAACCGTCACATCGTCCGGTAATTTCGCAGGGATAATATCTCCGTAATGCTGATCGGTCAGAATATCAATCATCAGGTGATCCATTTCGGGATTTACGGCCGTTCCGTTGGCGATGTGTTCAAAGATCATTGCAAGATCTTTAGCGGTAGTTCGGTTGCTGAGTCCCTGATCGAAAGCCTTCAGATCTTCCACGCCGCGAAGCACCTGGATGTTCATCGCACCAAGCTCTCTCATGGTTTGTGTGGTTTGTTCAGCCCCGACTTGTTGGATTAAAATATTCGTTGCCAGGTTACTGCTGTAGGTAATCATAGCATGATTCAGTTGCCGAATGGTTGCCATCTCTCCCACTTTCTTTTCAATGGGATCGGTGCTTTCCGGTAAAAGTTCCATTTGAAATTCCGAGCCGTCCACAATGCTATTGAACTTGTTTTCCACCAAGATCGAATCCTCCAGGCTGATTTCACCTGCTTCCACCCGCCTGAAGAGTTCAATCATTACCGGGGTTTTCATCGTACTGGCTGCATGAAAAAGTGTATCCTCGTTGATGGCAAAATGCTGATTCTCATCTTCCAAATCCTGGAACCAAATGGCGAATATGCCTTCTTGTTCAGATAGATATTCTTCGATTTTGGATTTTAATTCGCTGATGTCTGGGTCTTGTTGAAGAAAACTATTGAGCAATAGAAATATCAGGAGTAAATAGGACGGCATTGTGTTGTTCGTTGTCAGTGGTTTGTTCTGATGGCAAGATAACAGAAACCACTGTCATTGCGAACGGAGTGAAGCAATCTCATGGTTGCTGTGGCTTGTTTGCTAAAAAGGTAAGTCGTCGTCCATGTCATCAAAGTTATCATCAATATCTAGAGAGTTATTATATTTATCTTCAGCTGAGTCTTGATCCTTTGGAGATTCTTCCTCTAAATTTTCTATGATTAGTTCACTTGAATCTTTCGGTAGCTCTGGGATGGGATATTTTGCTCGAAAGACATCTACAAAATTTTCTCTGTCGTTTAATCTGATCAAAACTGGATCTTCAGATGAAGAAGATCGCCCATAGAAGATAGCTTGTCTTTCTTTTAAATTTGAAAGCATGTCTGAATATTCTGATCCGATGTAATTTGCTAAAAAACCTTTCCCAGTATCATCAAAGGTTCTCATGGCAAAAATGCTATTACATTGATTTAAAATAGTTTTTGTGACATTAGCTGTCCTTTGGGTTACTAATAAACAACCTAATCCAAATTTTCTTCCTTGCAGAATTGCTCTTGATGTGGCATTAGTAGCCTCTTTGTCTCCTTCAACAGCAACTGAATTCCACTCTGGAATTAAAGCGTGTGCTTCCTCATAAACCAAACAAGCTCGAGCACTTTTTGTCATTCCTAATTTTTGGCAAACTTTTAATGTTGATTCTGTAATAATTTTTGTTACCTCAGTAGGGGTCAAGGAAGCCATTGCAGCTTTATCATTAAACATTCCACCTGATTGTTTCCAGACTTCAAAATCTGATGGGTTGAAAATTTTTAACATATAAGGATTTTCAGGGGAAAGAAATTCTCTTATTTGTTCTTCCAATTTAGATGTAAAATCATTTACACCTCCTCCTTCCTCAACATTTCTTTTGACATTATCTTTACCTCCACCTTTAACTGTCGTTCTAAGTTCTTGGATTTTTTGCTCTTCATAGTCCTTTATATAAAAATCTTCCAATTCTTTCGCATACTGTTCGGTCAAATCAATACAAATCACTTTTTTATTTGCAGCTATCATTCTTTCTACTAGTTCAATAGAAAGCATAGACTTACCAATACCTAAAATTCCTAAAATGGCTGTATTGTGAGTAATCAGTGTATCTATATCCTTAATTTGAACTGTATATTCAGATTTAGGAAAATAACCAATAGTATCTGCATTTATTCGAGGTTCTTTTTCTTCAGTAAGAAACACAGGAGAGTTCATCTCAGGAATCCAGGAAATTTTTTCAAATTTTCTATTATCTGAATTCCAAGCACCTAATTTTTTTGCTTTTGCGACACAATATCCAAATCTATTTTTATCCCTTATGATATCTTCCTTAGTAAGCCCTTCCATTACTTGAAAGAGTACATTTTTATCTCTAATTCGTGCCTCAACTAATCTTCCTTCCTCAATATCTCTTTCCACTAACACATGGAAGTGAATCAATGTGGTTGAACTATTTTCAGAAATTAGTCCAACAAATGTATCCTTCATCTTCTCAATGTGTTCTTCATTAGAGAAAGATTTGAAAATTGCATTACCCAACTTCAGTACAGTTTGGTTTGGAGTTAGTTTTGGTTTAAACCTGTTGATTTTAGATTTATCGCAGTATTTATCAATGGAAACAGCTCTCAGTAGAAGTCTATCTTGATAACCAATATATCCAACAGATAAAGCCAGTTTAAATGGAGACCTTTTATCATTTATGAATAGACCATTACCAAAATCATTTCTATGCGCTCCAAACTGTTCAATTAAAACTACATTCGGTGTTTGGTATGCTAAAATACTCCCAATTACTTGGTCTGAAATATTTTTTGACCAAATGTCTCTTATCCCACCAAGAATTTTGTAAATAAACATCTCTGGTCTTATTAAAACAATCAAAGACCACGTCAAAAGAAGAACAAGCAGTTCAATTTGACTATCTCTATGAAATAGAATAATTGCATATAAAAAAACACAGCTGAATACAATTTTGGCATCTCCAAAAGTGCGAGATAAGAGTGTCATCGATCGCCCAATTTGAACGCCTTTTTTTGAAGAACTGTCTTTAAGAACAAGCGATAAAATTGATGCAGTTAGAACAAATAAAGGTATGATTGAAAAAAGAAAGCATATGGTCTTTTGTGCATTTGACCAATTCGCCCAATCATTAACAAGAAAGATCCCAATTAAAGCAGCAACTGAGTAAGAAATCGAATCGACAGGTTTATTAAAGAAAGGGGTGACTAATTGGTTATTTAAAATTAAACTTGCCAACCCGGCATAGAACCATAAACCTTTTTCTCCAGTTGGGGGTAAAATATTTCCGAACAAAAAATAATTAACAACAAGTATTAGGATAAAATAAAAAAGTACTACAAATCCCCTTGTTAACTGGCTTGGTTCATATTTCATACTGGTAAGATTTTGATGAAATTTTATAATTTCAGACAAGTAATTCCTCAATTCATCTTAGTAAGAATGACTTTTTTAGGAAAGGGAAATAGCCAATACTAACTTAGATTCTTGATTGAATACATATACCTAACTCCCCAAAAAATATTATACCAAAAATAAAGTCATCACTATATTTGTAGAATTATAGAAAAACCAACTTAAATTCAGAAAATTTTTTTAAAGCATATGTAGAGATTGCTTCACTGCGTTCGCAATGACAGATTCGTGTTAAAGACTTTCTAACCTTTTCCTCAACGTCTCCAACCCCGCATTTCTCGGTGAGCCGAGATGTGTGTACTTCTTCAAAATCTCGTCGGCAAAAATATTTTCCACTTCAATGGCTAAAATTTCCGAACAAGATGTTTCTGGTTCATTTAACTGAAGTCTCTTGTGATGAAACACTCCCCAACCATAACAATGAATTCAAAATCAGTTCATTCTGCGTTTCGTTATCAAAGGTGTAGGATAACGTTTTGGTCTGGTTGCTGTCGTATTTATGCTCATAATCCATATCGTTGTGGCCCATGTTGACGTAGATCATGTTATAATTCACATTCGTCCAAACCACAGGGTAGTAACCGTTGTGCCATATTTCGGATGGCTTGGGTCCCGTGCCGAGCGGAAAGCTGGACGGGTCAATAAACAGTAAAATGTTGATGTCCTGATTTTCTCTCAGATCATTTTCCCAACGGTACCATTCATTTGGCGCTGATTCAAACGTCTCTGACAATTCTTTTGTAGCGGGATGATTGTTGTCTTCAATCTTCAAAACAGCCGACGTTGGTCTCCATGTATTGCTTTTATACTCACCCGATCCCAAAAAAGTATTGTGATACCAGTCCCAATCCTGGGGATATGCCGATGGCGTTAAAGCAAATGCCGAAAAGTGAAATCCCATCCAGCTTCCGCCATTTTCCATAAATGTTTGAAAGGCTTCCCGTTGAGCAGAATCTTCCGGCCGAGTATCCAGGAAAAGAACTACATCATATTGAGAAAGAAAATCAGCATTCAGGTTGCTCCAATCGTTCGTTGACTCGTAGGAAAAATTGTGCTTCTCAGCCATTTTTGGAAACCATTCATTGGCCTCATTCACAAAGCTGATATGAGCCAGATCATTCTCCGCCGTATAAAATGCGATGACGTTGAATTTAGGAGATTGGTTGATATCCGGCTCTGGTTGAGGAAGGTTTGGTAGAAGTAAAAGGATCAGGAAGAAAAATGTGGGCATGGAAAAAAAGAAAAATTGTAGAACTTATTTTAAAGAAGATAAGAGAATTGGCTGTCTTTGCGAGTGAAACGAAGCAATCTCAGGGCAATGCGCTTGGATATTGCCGCAGTCGCTCCGCTCCTTCGCAATGACCTAAAATAAATCCAATCTCTTCCTCAATTTTTCCAACCCCGCATTTCCCGGCGAACCCAAATGCGTGTACTTCTTCAAAATTTCTTCGGCGGAGATGTCTTCCACTTCTTCGGGATGATCGCCAATATGTCGATAGGCCTCTCGGAAGGTCATGCCTTTCTCTTTGACGAGATCGTAAGCGGCTTCGGCGGCAAAGATTTCTGAACTGCATGCTTCAGCGAGATTCTCTTTGATCGGCTTCATATTGGTAATGAGTAACTCGGCCGCTTCAAGTAATTGTTTTGTTTTGCGTACGGATTTCAGAACCGGTTCTTTGCTCAACTGCAAATCCCGGTGATAGCCGCTGCCAAGATTGGTCGTTAACATTTGTAGTGAAGCTGCATAACCTGCAAGCTCCGAATATCCGCCACGAAGGAGTTCTGCCACATCCGGGTTTTTCTTTTGCGGCATGATGGACGATCCCGTACAGACGGCGGCATCCAAATCAAAATAAGGATATGCCGAACTGCTGAACTGGATTACATCAGAAGCAAAGCGATTCAGTACGGCAGTGACTCCGGATAAATATTGAACGAACTGTAATTCTATCCATCCGCGGGAGAGTTGTGCGGTTGTGGAACAGATCAGCGGACCGGAAAATCCAAGATCATCCGCTTCTTGCTCCCGATCGATATCAAACGAAGTTCCAAACCCGGCAGCAGAACCCAGCGGTGATTTATCCACCAACGATTCAATTCCCTGTGAAGATTCAGCCTGAAGAATCAAAAGTTCAGCAAAGGCACCGCCCCACAATCCTACGCTGCTCAGCATCGCTTTTCGGGTATGGGTAAAACCGGGCATGGGGACGTTCTGATGTTTTTCGGCAAACTCAAGAATTGCTCCGGCAACTGTTTTGATGAGTTCTTTTATCTCTTGAAGCTGTTCTTTTTCGTAAAGCCGAACGGCCGTCAAAACCTGATCATTTCGGGATCGCGCAGTATGAATTTTTTTCCCGAGATCGCCAAGCTTTTCAACCAGAGAGAGTTCAATAGCCGTATGCATGTCCTCATCATCAATTCGAATTTCAAACGCGTCCTCTTTCCATTCTTTGAGGATTTCATGAAGAGCGTTGGTCAGTTTTCCGAGTTCATCATCCGAAAGAATACCGATTTTGTTCAGTGCTTTTGCATGAGCAATCGAACCCTGGATGTCATACGGAACGAGTTCCTTGTCAAGCAGGTAATCGTTTCCAACAGTAAATGCTTCCGCTTTTTTGGCTGCACTGGTTTTGGTATCGGTATTGCTCTTTTGCCAGAGTTTGGACATGAAAATAGGTTTAGAAGTCAATTTTAGATTTTTGATAAAATACTGAAAAGTAAACAGGTCCCATAGGGATCCCTTCGGGGGAAAACGCAAAAGTTGAAGTCATTGCGAAGGAGCATTTGCGACTGCGGCAATCCCCGAACGCTTTCTGTGTGAGATTGTGCCAAAGGCATCCCTTCGGGGCCACGCTCGTAAACTCGCTCGCAATGACATGTTGCTCATGATGACACTTCTCACTTTTACCTATTCACTTTTCATTCACTCACTCAGAATTTCCATCATTTTATGTGGCGTACTCAACGGCTTAAAACCAAATTGCTGGTATAAACCATGCGCATCCGTTGTTGCGAGCCCCCAGCGGTAGAGTGTTTGCAGATCTTCATGACTTTTGATGGCATGAATCAGCTTTTTGCCCAATCCCAAACCCCTGAAATTGGGGTCGATAAATACGTCCATAATCCATGCAAATACAGCATAGTCCGTTACGACCCGGGCAAATCCAACTTGCTTTCCATCTAAATAGACTCCAAAACAAAGCGAGTTTTCTATGGATCGCTGAATGGTATCCAGACTACGACCCTTTGCCCAATACGATTGATTCGAAAGAAAATCGTACACAATGCCCACATCGAGCAGTGACTTATCGGTAGATATTTGAATTGAGGTTTCCATTTTGGTTTTTAATGAAAAGTGAAAAGGCAAAAGTGTGAATCCGTCATTGCGAGGAAGAACGGAGTGACAACGCGGCAATCTCCAGTCACGTTTGGGGATTGTGCCAAAGGCATCCCTTCGGGACCGCGCTCCGCTCGCAATGACACTTTCCCTTATTCAACCACTTCTTTTTTTATCGTTTTCTTTAATTGGTAAGCTGTTTTTTGTGGCAGATTCCACAGTTCGATAAAACCGGCCGATGAATTTTGATTGAAAGCTGTCGATTTATTGAATGTCGCCAGGTTTTCATCAAACAGAGAATAAGGTGATGTAAGAGCAACTACATCACAATTTCCTTTGTAGAGCCGAACTTTCACGGTTCCCGTTACTTTCTTGTTCTGTTCGTTGATGTATGCCCGGATGTTATCCAGAACCGGTTCAAAATATTTAGCGCCGTACACAAGATACGCCCATTTCTGGTCCATCAGCGTTTTCAGTTCATTTTCTTCCCGCGTAGAAACCAACTGCTCAAGGTTTTTGTGCGCTTGGATTAAAATATGCGCAGCCGGATTTTCATAGATGCCCCGCACCTTCAGCCCTACCACACGGTCTTCAATCAGGTGGAATACTCCAACGGCATGATTTCCGCCAATTTTATTCAGTTTTTGAATCAGGTCTTTTTTCGGTTGGGCAACGCCATTTAGTGCAACTGGCTCGCCGTTCTCAAATTCAATCTCAACGAGTTCTTCTTCATCCGGAGCTTCTTTGGGAGTGTTGGCCCATTTCAGGATGTTTTCGAGAGGCGGAATCAATTCGGGATTTTCAATCTCGCCACCCTCGCCGGTATTGGCCCACATATTTTCATCGTAAGAATAGGGTGATTTCTTCGTCTGATCGACCGGAATGCCATTTTCATGAGCGTATGCAATCTCTTCTTCCCGGCCCATGCCCCATTCCCGAACCGGCGCAATGGTTTTCAGTTCAGGATTAAGCGTAGTAATGTAACTTTCAAACCGAACCTGGTCATTTCCTTTTCCGGTACAACCGTGAGCGATGACTTCGCAGCCAAATTCTGATGCGAATTGAACGGCGAGTTTGGAGATCATTACCCGTCCCAGCGGGCAGCCGAGTGCGTATCCGCCCTGGTAGTCGGCATTGGCTTTTACGGCTTCAGCACAAAGTTCAGCAAATTTTTCACGGGCATCGTAAACAATCACATCTTTTGCTCCAAGCTTCAACGCTTTCTCTTTAATAGCGTCAAGATTATCAGCTGTCTGGCCGATATTAATTGTCAGTGCAATCACATCGCAATCATATTCCTGCTTGATCCATTTGAGCATAACACTGGTATCGAGTCCGCCGGAATAGAGAAGCAGGCATGTGTTAAATGTTCCTTTTTCTGCTTCGTGCGAGGCTACCTTTTTATATGTTGTTTCTTGTTCCATTTTTTTGATTCAGTATTCGGTGATTAAAAAATTAGTCAGTTAGGTTTTTGGAATTATATCAGTTGGTGTTTGGCTTCAATTGATTCGATGGTCTCCTCGCCGGTGAGCAATTCCGGGTAGAGAAGAGAAGTGAACACTCCTTTCGAAACAATCATCCTGTTTTTTGCCTGTTGATAAACCCAGGAGTTCTTGTGATCAATCACATCATCGCTTACTTCCACCCCCCGGTGAGCCGGCAGGCAATGCATAAATCCGGCATCCGGTTTCGCCTGTGAAAAAAGCTTCATATTGACCTGGTATCCGTCAAAATGCTTCATCTTTTCTTCGTAAAGGTGTTCCTGTC
Source organism: Rhodohalobacter sp. 614A (assembly GCF_021462415.1). Lineage (NCBI taxonomy): Bacteria > Pseudomonadati > Balneolota > Balneolia > Balneolales > Balneolaceae > Rhodohalobacter > Rhodohalobacter sp. 614A. The sequence continues at coordinate 730,446 of NZ_JAKEDS010000001.1, read as the reverse complement.
CCATGGAAATGAAAGTGTCGGTATAGATCACATCGGCATTATAGACAGCCTCTTTCGGATCTTCAGTAATGGTGAAAGTACCACCATGATCAATCGAGAGGAGCTTGAAATACTGGAGTTTGTCGTCATCCCAGCCGTGGGCTTTCGGGCCGGAAAAAGTAACGCTATGGCCGAAATAGAGCAGAACTTCCGTGAGGGAAAAAGCCACGTTATTCGCATCTCCCACAAAAGTGAGTGATATTTTTTCATCAGGCCCAAAGTTTTGCCGAATAGTGAGCAGATCCGCCAGGGCCTGCATCGGATGGTGTTGATCGCAGAGTGCATTGACCACAGGCATTTCTCCGTACTCTTTCATTTTTTCCAGGGTGCTGTGTGAAAAAACCCGGGCGAAAATAGCATCGCACCATTGGGAAACGTTTTTCATGGCATCATATAATGATTCCCGAAAACTGAAAGGGACGGCTTTTCCGCTGGAGAACATCAGGTTTCCGTCGATATCTACAACGTTTCCGCCAAGATGATTGATGGCAACTTCGGCTCCTACTTTGGTTCTGAGGGAAGGTTTTTCAAAAACAAATGCGATGTTTTTTCCTTTGAGCAGTTGTGGTGATTGTTCCTGCAAATCGAGACTCAAATCCAGGATTGCTTGAACCTGGCCGGGGTCTAATTCGCCGATTGTAAGTAAATGTTTCATGAGTATGTTTGAACGTTTTGAACAGGTTTGGGGATGAGGAACTCAGAGGCCGGACATCCGTGATTGAAATGAAAATTTCGGATGTACATAAAAAAACCCGCTCAGATCGATTTGAGCGGGCTTGCGATAAGTTCTTTAGTAGCTAGACTACACACAATTATCACACGCCCAATGGGCGGCGACGGCGAAGAATTGCAGTTATGTCGTGTGTAAATAAGTTCATAAACTAAAATTCGCCCTATGAAAAATAAAATGCAAATGTTTTTTTGAGTTTGTTTTAAAGTGTCAATTGCAAGCAGAGCGCGGCCCCGAAGGGATGCCTTTGGCACAATCTCCTAACCCGTTTGGGGATCGCTTCACTTTTTTCGCGATGACGGAGATCATATTCAATAAATCAACCAACCAATCCAATCACGCAACTCATCGAAAAGATTGTATATTAAGAATAGGGAATTGGCACATTTTCTATAGCAGGGAACCAACAACATGAGAATTCACTTATTCTGATATGAGTTCAAAAAAGTTCATATTGGCATCCATTCTGTTTCTTGCGGGCTCGGTATTGGCGTTGCAGGAAACTCCCGCTCAGCAGGATTCACTGGCAGTTCAGCAAACGAATCGATCAACGGTTAGTGTAATTCGGGTTGAAGGAACCATTGGCCCCACGGTCACGCAATACATCACCCGAAGTATTCGGGAATCTTCAGAAAACAGAGACGAAGCACTTATCATTGAACTGGATACACCCGGCGGACTGTTGACCTCCACCCAGGAAATTGTGCAGGAACTTTTAGGGACGGATCATCCAACGGTTGTCTATGTTTCTCCGCGGGGTGCCAATGCGGGAAGTGCCGGCACGTTTATTACGCTGGCTGCACATATTGCAGCCATGGCTCCGGCAACCAATATTGGAGCTGCTTCCCCGGTTTCGATGGGCGGTGGTGAGATGGATACAGTGGCCCAAAATAAAATTTTCAACTACTCCGAAAGTTTTATTCAATCCATTGCCGAAGAACGGGATAGAAATGCAGAGTGGGCAAGATCAGCCGTAAGAGATGGCGCTTCCATCACTTCAGACGAAGCTCTCGAAATGAATGTTATTGATATAATGGCTGAAGATATCGACGATCTTGTTTCTCAACTGCATGGAATGGAGGTAGATGGAAAAGTTTTAAATACTGAAACGGCAACGATTCGTTCTATTGACGAAAACCTTGCCGAACAATTTTTCAGCTTTATCCTGCGTCCCGAAGTCATGTTAATTTTAACGATGGTTGCGATTTATGGAATCATCGGCGAGGTGACCAATCCCGGCGCGATTGTTCCAGGGGTTTCAGGTGTCATTGCTCTCATCTTGTTATTGTATGGGGTTGCTGCGATGCCCATTAATCTCGCGGGTTTTCTTTTGATTGGGCTGGCAATCATTCTGTTTGTTGCAGAAGCCTTCACCCCAACATTTGGCATTTTACTATCCGGAGGAGCCGTGGCTTTTTTCCTTGGGGCATTGATGTTGTTTCAGGATCTTCCGGATGAGATGCAGATTTCCATTTACTGGCTGGTACCGGCCACACTTCTAACGGTTGCATTTTTTGCATGGATTGTGACATATGGCGTGAAATCACTTTTCAATCCACCGCGATCGGGACTTGAATCTACCATTGGGAAAACCGTGGAAGTTGTGGATGCGATTCGTCCCGGGCAAGAAGGACGGGTATTTTTTGATGGCGAATACTGGACCGCAAGAAGTGATAAAGAAATTAAGGAAGGTAATTTCTGTGAGATTATTGAATTCGAAGGACTCAAGGTCTATGTGAAACCGAGTCATACATCCATAGAAGAAAAGAGCGACAAAGCTGAAAAAGTTTAGTATCAAAACAACCAAATAAAAAAGGATCATGTCATGGAATCTCTAAGCAATTCATTAATCTGGATTATTACGATTGTAATTTTTATCTCCGTTTTTCTTCCTCAAATGTTCAAAATTTTGAGGGAGTATGAGCGCGGGGTTGTATTTCGTCTCGGTAAATACCAGTCGACAAAAGGTCCCGGACTTATTGTTCTGGTCCCGTTTATCGATAAGATTGAACGCGTGGATTTGCGGGTTCTGACGATAAATGTCGACAAGCAGGAAGCGATCACGAAAGACAACGTAACCGTAAATGTCGACGCCATTACTTTTTTCAGAGTTGTGGATGCGGAAAAAGCAGTGATCCAGGTGGAAAGATACATTGCGGCAACATCCATGCTTGCACAAACCACGCTGCGAAGTGTGGTCGGACAGGTTGAGCTCGACGAACTGCTTGCCGAACGTGAAAAAGTCAACAAACGCATCCAGGATATCATCGACCGGCAGACGGATCCGTGGGGAATTAAAGTGGTTTCTGTTGAAGTGAGAGATGTAAATCTGCCCGAATCCATGAAACGTGCGATGGCACGGCAGGCTGAATCCGAACGGGATCGGCGTGCAAAAGTCATTAATGCTCAAGGGGAATTTGAAGCCGCCACCAAACTGGTAGAAGCCGGAAAAATGATCGAAAAAACGCCCACAGCTCTTCAGCTTCGGTTCCTGCAAACCATGAATGAAATCAGTGAAGAAAATTCCACATTCGCATTTTTGCCGCTGCCAATGGACTTTCTTGAATCATTCAAACCAAAGAAAACTGAATAAATTGATCTAAATCAAGTTCAGGATAACTATCATTATAAAGCCCGGTTCAACCTGTGAATCGGGCTTTTCTTTTTTTACAGGCTTCATCTATTTTCAGGTAAAGAATCCATCAAATCACTTTTCAAAAAATGAAATATTTAACGGCATTATTCGTCTCCTTTACCATTTTACTATTTGGATTGAATCAAACCGGGCATGCCCAACATTCAAATTGGGCACTTGCATTACACGGCGGTGCGGGTACGATCTCTCAGGATCTTCCGGATTCCATCAAGCAACAGTATTATGACGGTTTGGAAGCCGCATTATCTGTAGGAGAAAAGGTTCTCAAAGACGGCGGATCAGCTTTGGACGCCGTTGAGATGACCGTTCGGGCTTTGGAAGACAATCCGCTTTTTAACGCCGGCCGGGGCGCCGTTTACACAAGTGAGGGCAAACACGAACTGGACGCTGCCATTATGGATGGAAGTACACTGGCCGCCGGAGCGATTACGGGAGTGACCACTGTGAAAAATCCCATCACGCTTGCCAGGAAAGTGATGACCGATTCCCGCCACATTTTCTTTTCGGGTGAAGGCGCCGAGGAGTTTGCCGATCAGACAGGCGTGGACCGGGTTGAAAACAGTTATTTTGATACACAGCGAAGATATGAGCAATGGCAGCGGGCACAAGAGCAGTCTCATCTGAAATTACCAAGTGAATTCAAATATGGAACGGTTGGAGCTGTTGCCCTCGATCAGGACGGCAAGCTGGCGGCTGCAACATCAACCGGGGGGATGACCAACAAGCAATTCGGGCGCGTCGGGGATGTGCCTATTATTGGTTCGGGGACGTTTGCCAATCATGTTGCGGCAATTTCAGCAACCGGCTGGGGTGAACAGATTATGCGAAATGTTTCTGCGAATACAATTGCCAATTACAAGGAATTTACGGGTGTGAGTCTTGAGGAAGCAATGAATTTTGTGCTTACAGAACGGCTCAATCCCGGCGATGCCGGTTTTATCGGGGTAGACAGCGAAGGAAATATTTCTATGCAAATGAATACCACGGGCATGTTTCGCGGCTCAGTCGATTCAAAGGGAAACAGAACCGTTATGATTTGGCAAAACGAGTAAATTGAAGAACCGGTACAGCGAAGAATTGTAGTCGTTGGCTTTTTGATTCCGTCATCAAAAGACTATTTAGAAGAGTATATAACGGGAAATTGCTATCTTACATGAAGAGAGTGAAGTTGCTTTACAGGGTTATACTCACAAAGAAAGCTTTTGTTAATCGATCCATAAAACTGGTCCAATGCGTATCAAATCCACCCTCCTTTTATGGGGTTTCTTGGGCATTGCTGTTATAGTTTACAGTTGTAACAGTCCTTCGGACGGCAATAAAACGTTTTCGCTTGAAACAACCGCACAACCTGCAGAGGGCGGCACGATCACCCCGGAATCCGGCACATTTCCTGAAGGAGAAGAGGTTTCAATACAGGCTGAACCGAGTGATGGCTGGCGGTTTGTACGTTGGGAAGGAAACGCATCTGGAACCAGCAATCCGGTTACCCTGAACATGTCGAAAAACCAATCTGTAACCGGGGTGTTTGAAAAAAGAGATTATCCTTTGAATCTGATGATTGAAGGAGAAGGGACCGTGCAGGAAATAGTTGTTACGGCGAAAGACTACCCATTTCAGACTACGGTTCAGTTGACTGCCGTAGCTGCCGATGGCTGGCAGTTCGTTGGCTGGAGTGGTGATCTGGAAGGAGAGGAGAATCCGGTGGAAATTGTAATAGATAAAGAAAAGTCGATTACGGCTCTCTTTGAAAAAAGAGAGTATGAATTAAATGTTACGATTGAAGGAGAAGGACAAGTTAAAGAAGAGATTATTCCTGCCCGGGCACACCCTTATGAGACGATTGTAAAGCTCACGGCTGAGCCCGTAGAAGGTTGGAGGTTTGAAGGCTGGTCGGGCGATTATGAAGGTTCAGAGGCTGTTATAGAAGTTACGATTACAGATCATACAGAACTTACAGCTACATTTGTCCGAAGAGAATATGAGCTTGGCATTGAGATTGACGGCCAGGGAACGGTTCAGGAAGAAATCATACCCTCAAAATCATATTCCTATCAAACAGAAGTTCAACTGACAGCTATTCCCGGTACAGAATGGAAATTTGATTCATGGAGTGGCGATCTTTCCGGATCCGAAAACCCCATCACCATTACTATTGATGGAGAGAAACAGGTAACAGCAATATTTGTTGCCGGGGAAAAACCGGAAGTAACAACGGAAGAAGCCACCAGCATTACCTCAATATCCGCAAAAGTCAGTGGCAATATTATATCCCATGGATCAACAGATATATCAGAAATAGGTATTTGCTACTCAACTTCTGAAGGTCCGTCAGTTGAAGATGATTGTATTATTTATGACGGCAACCAGGATCATTTTACGGTAACACTACCCCACTTGCAGCCATTAACTACCTATTTTGCACGGGCGTATGTAAGCGATGAAAACAAGGTTTACTATGGCAACCAGGTTAGTTTTTCCACCATTTTTGATATGGATGCCTGCGGAGAGTCGGTTACAATAAATCATCAAACCAAAGACGGAATATCGCCTCAGAACCTGACCATTACTTATCCGACGGTTTCTTATGAGGGAATGTGCTGGATTGTCCAAAATCTCGGTGCCAATTCTGTAGCGAAGTCTGCGGATGATTACTCCAAAGATAGAGCAGGATGGTATTGGCAATTCAACAGAAAGCAGGGATATAGCAACTCAGGTTCCGGCCCTGAACCCCAATGGCAGATTCATGACATCGAGGAAAACCAGAATTGGGAGGAAGAAAAAGATCCATGTACCGAGCTTCTTGGAAAAAACTGGAGATTACCCACCATTACAGAATGGGAAGAGGCACTCGATGGACTGTCGTCCGATATTTATGGTGGATTTAATTCTCCCTTAAAGTTACACATGGCTGGGATATTAGGAGCCGAGGCAGGTGAAATTTCCGGCCGAGGGTCATCCGCCATTTTCTGGAGCAGTACACAGGAAGGATTGGAAAGAGGGCAAACAGTTGAAGCAAACGCATCATTTTTGGGTTTGGAATCTTCAACCAAGGCCGGAGGAAGAAGTGTGCGTTGTGTTTATTCAGAGAAATCGCCAAAGCATGTGCCGAATGTAGAAATCACAGATATTGATGAAGAGACCGGTGGCGGAGCTCGTATTTATGCAAGAATCCTTAACAGCGGAACATCATCTGTTCAGGATAAGGGCGTGTGTTATTCAACCCAGACAGAACCCGATAAGAACGATTCGTGTGTTTCAGCCGGTGACGGTAGTTCGAATTATTTAGTAAATATCACGGCGTTGGCCCCGAATACCACGTATTTTGTTCGGGCTTATGCCATGAATAAAACCGGCAGGTCTTATAGTCAGGAAGCTACATTCGAGACTCCAAATGAAGAGCTAGAAACAGATATTTATGTTTATGCATTAGCCGCGCCAGACCTCACAAGTGAGATTTTTATCAATTGGATTGATGATTCAAATGATGCAAACGGCGCCACACAAACGCTTCGGTATGGAACGGGATCTCAGTTCAATAAAAGTATTTCGGTAACCGGCAAAAGAATTCCTCACTCCGATGCGTGGCTATATTCGGCAGAAGTAACAAATTTGAATTCCGATACAGAATATTCGGGAAGGGTCTACACGACCGAGACAAAGTACACCGACCTGATCCACTTTGAGACATTGCGCGAAAACCTGTCGGGTTCCTCAAAAGTCAGGATTGCGTTTATGTCTGATATACACATTGACGAAGATCAGTCAGATCCCAATGCCCCGTCAGGCAACCCCGTCAATTCTATGAATGATCCCTCAAAAATGGGATATGTTGAGAAAAAGAATATTGATGTTTTATGCATTGCCGGTGATGTTGTGTCGTATGGTTACAGAATGGACGAAACCAGGACAAAACAATACATAGGTTTTTTCAAAAACCATATCCATACGTATTTAAATGATGAAAAACTTATTCCCCTGTTTGTTGTACCCGGCAATCATGAGGTTGGATTTCCCTTACGGGGCGAGGGCGATTTTACAAAACCCACACCCGAAGCCGGATACTTTCAGCTGTTTTTCAATAATCTTTATGAAACAACCGGTTATAATTTCGGGACGGCACGGGCCGGGAATTATCTGCAGTTAATGGGTTTGGATATGTTTTCGTCTACGCCGGAAGTTCAGAAAGATTTTTTTGATGATGAGGTAAAAAGCAGCGTATCCAGCGTGATACCGTTTTTCCACAGTCCGCTGCTCGAAGGGGGTAAAAGAAGCGATGAAGATGTAGAATATTCCGACCGAATCCGGAAACAACTGGCGCCATCTTTTGCGAATCAGAACAATATCTATAGTTATTTTACCGGGCATATTCATCTCAAATTCAGAAGCAAACCCTGGAATGTCATCGAAACAACATCACCGCCTTCCAGAAGCTTGAGCCTTGGGAATAATAAATATCTTGTGGTGGATGAAAGCCGAAACCGGCTGGTTGAATTTGGCCAGGGATACAGATCCAAACGGCAGCCGTATACAAGCGATGACAAAACCTGGTATATAGATGATGCTTCCGTTTCCAGGTATAATGTTTTCTTTACCGTTACGCTGCAGAACGGAAAGCATGTCGTAACGGAGTACAATTTTGACGGAAATGAACTTTACTCCAAAGACCTCATGGACTAAAATGAAGCATCTCTTCAGAAATATCTTAACATTAAGTTAACTTAAGGCTCTTCAAATAATCCTATCTTTAAATTCTGTTTCAAATTACATGAGTGATAGTCGATACCTGCGATAGATGGAGTATTCTCTATTTGATTTTTTACAACTTATTGGAGCTCTCGGGATTTTCATTTTTGGGATGAAAATTTTCAGTGATGGATTACAGAAAGTAGCTGGCACCCGCCTGCGAGCCATCCTGAAGGGAATGACAACCAGCCGATTCAGGGGATTGCTTACCGGCTTTGGTGTTACCTCTATCACCCAATCCTCATCCACCACAACCGTAATGGTGGTTAGTTTTGTAAATGCCGGGCTAATGACACTTCTGGAATCCACCGGCGTGATTATGGGAGCCAATATCGGAACAACGGTTACGGCATGGCTGGTATCTATCTTTGGGTTTAAAATGAAGATTACGCCGGTTGCCATCAGCATGATCGGGCTGTTCTTTCCATTTATGTTTATTGGAAAGCAAAAAATGCAGAATCTGGCTGAAGCCATGATTGGTTTCGGTATTCTTTTTATCGGGCTGGAATTTATTAAAGACGGGGTTCCGAACATCCAACAAAATCCGGAAATGTTCGCCATGCTCGATTCCTTTACCGGATTCGGGTTTGGATCGATCGTGCTTTTTGTGATTGTAGGAACGGCGTTAACACTTCTCACGCAATCGTCCTCTGCCGCAATGGCCATTACGCTTGTCATGCTTTTTGAAGGCTGGATCGATTTTCCGATTGCCGCTTCCATGATTTTAGGTGAAAATATTGGAACAACGGTAACCGCCAATCTTGCCGCTATCGTTGGAAATGTTCATGCAAAACGGGCAGCGAGGTTCCATCTTATTTTCAATGTTTTCGGGGTCATATGGATGTTATTGGTCATCCATCCGTTTTTGATGGGTGTGGATTCGGTGATGCAGTATTTCAATCCGTCAGTAGGTTCTATATTTGGAAATTCACAGGAAGCACGCGAGGCAGCCACTTTGGGGCTTTCACTCTTCCATTCCGCGTTTAATATTGTGAACGTAATCTTGTTGATTGGTTTTGTACCTGCTATCGTGAAATTTGTGGAACGGATTCAGAAAGACAAAGATCAAACCGACAAGGCTTTCCGGCTGCAGTATATTTCATCCGGATTGATGTCTTCTCCTGAACTCTCCATTGCCCAGGCTCATAAAGAAATTGAGCTGTTCGGAAAACTGATTGAGAAAATGCACTATAGTTTTTCGGGCCTTTTCTTCAGGAAACAGAAAAAACAGGAGAAATTTCTGAAGAAAATTGCCAAACGCGAACAGATTACAGACAACATCGAGCTTGAAGTTTCAGACTACTTGACGAAAATTTCGAGTGATACCCTTTCTGATGAGGCCACCATTCGGATCCGGTCTATGCACAGCATGATTAACGATTTGGAACGAATCGGTGACCTGTATTACCAGATGTCCAAAACTTTTGAGGATATGATGGAGCTGGAAGTTGCCCTGCCAAAAGATGCCGTGATGGAAGTCAGTGATTATCTTGATGTGGTTTTAAAAGCCATCAAGCTGATGCGAACCAACATGGAAAATGTGAATGAAGTGAGTGAAGAAGTTGATTTGGAAGCAGCCATTGAGCTCGAAAACGAAATCAACGAAACCCGCGATCGAATGAAAGAAGCGCATTATACCCGATTGGAGCAGGGAGTTTACACATCTCAGGCCGGCGTTATTTTCCTGGATTACATTACACGGCTCGAAAAAATTGGCGATCACATCTTTAACGTTCAGGAAGCATTGGCTGGTAAAAAGCTAAAAACCCACTCCGACATGCTGGTCGGCCGATAAACGATACTCTTCTTTAAATAGCCTTTCGCGGCTATTACACATCAAAAAAAATCGAGTGAGAATTCTGGTCAAAAGATCAGTTTTAACATTCCCTTAATCTTGAGGAAACGGCATTTTCATATCATTAAGGAGTAGGAAATTATTGCTGTCTACTTAATATCGGGGTTCTCACATGCCGTCAAAATTAAAAGTCAAGAAATCACTTCTCACCACTTACTACCAGTTTATTGAGATTATTAAGGAAGAGAAGGTATTCCTGACGGTAATAGGAATTTGCTTTTTTGCAGCCGGCTATGGATATCAATATGCAAATATTGCTATGTGGTTTGGATTTATGTTTGCTGCATATTCAGCCGTAGCTAACGACAGCATTCAAACCATTGGCACTTTTCTTTCATCGAATTCGGATAAAAAATGGTACACCTTATGGTTGTATATCGGCGGGATATTTCTTGTTACGGTCACCTATAGTTGGATCACTCACAGCGGCGACGTCAGCTATCAACGGCTTTCTACGGATGCTCTTTCCCAGGCGCCAACCAGTTTCACTTTTTTGCAGATTGCGGCTCCCATTTTTCTGCTGATTATTACCCGGATGAGAATGCCGGTTTCGACCACCTTTTTGATTTTGAGTTGTTTTTCGGCCGACCTCGCAGGCATTGTTGATATGCTTGGTAAAAGCATGATTGGATATGTTACGGCTTTTGTGATAGGTATTATTGTCTGGAGTCTTGTTTCACGCTGGATCAGTTCTCATTTTGTTGGGGAGGCAAAACCGTATTGGCGGGTTTTGCAATGGATTACGTCCGGATGTTTATGGTCGGTTTGGGTGATGCAGGATATTGCCAATGTTGCCGTTTATCTGCCCCGTAGTTTAAATACCTATCAATTCCTGGGATTTGCATCCTTCATTTTCGCAGGTCTGGGAGTCATTTTTTATCTGAGGGGTGATAAAATCCAGGAAATTGTTACGGAAAAATCTCATACAACGGATGTGCGGTCGGCAACAATTATCGATTTTATTTACGCGATTCTCCTCTTTTTCTTCAAAGAGTTGAGCCATATTCCCATGAGTACAACCTGGGTGTTCATTGGTTTGCTGGCCGGACGCGAATTGGCAATGAGCCTTATGGATCAGGACGGTTTCGGAAAACCATTCAAAAAATCTTTCAAACTCATCCGAAGGGATATTCTCTATGCAGCCATCGGCCTGTTGATTTCAGTGATTCTGGCAATTTCCATCAACCCGGATATCAATACCGAGATTATGCAGTTGATTGGGCTGGAATAGTGCATTGGTTGCCACTCTGCTGATGGATACCAAGTCCGAAAGCAGTTATTTATTCTGTTATCCATTTTGAACATCCCCTGCCTTTCTTTTCGCTCATTACGAATTGCAATCATTTTTTAAGATGAGCTTTTTCATTTCTGAATAGTGCATGGAAAATTATGGAGAGATGTATCAAAAAAACCTGAACATTAAGCACTATCAAAATGAGATCATTCAATTTTACCGGATTATGCAGAATCCTGATTTTTGTTTTCATTTTTTCAGCTTGCAGCGATGAAAACCCAACATCGCCGGAAGAGGTCGAAGAACCTGATGAAGAACAAATAGATGAAGCTGATGCTGCGGCCATTTCAATAAATACCGCTCAAACACACCAAACCATGATCGGTTTTGGCGGAGCGATGACATGGGATTCTTCAGTGCTTACCAATAGCAGTAAAAAAAATGAAATCATGGAAAAAATCGTAGATGATTTAGGAGTAGATATGGTTCGACTAAAAAACTGGTATTACCCCGCCGGATACCCTGAAAACAAAGTTCCTGATGAGATGGAGGTAGATTGGTTCAAAGGTAATTTTGACGCTACGAATGAGATATTCGATATTTTAAAAAGCCGGAATCCGGATATTAAGGTGTTGTTTAGTTCATGGGGTCCGCCTTCCGCTTTAAAAAGTAACGATCATCTGAATAGCGGCACATTGAAAAAAAAGAACGGACAGTTTATTTATGATGAATATGTAACCTATTGGCAAGATGTGATGGATCATATCACATTTATACCTGATTATGTAAGCATCCAAAACGAGCCAACGTTCGAAGCCACATGGGAAAGTTGCAAATTTCTACAAACGGAGACCGCCGATTTTCCAAGCTACGAAAAAGCTTTTAATATGGTGGCTGAAGTAATTGAAAATCTTTCAAATCCTCCGGTAATGATTGGTCCAGAATCACCGAATTTAAACTATTGGGATTTTGAGCTGTTTGCGGAGGAACTGAAAGATAATCCGAAGTTAGGAATGTATGCTTATCACCCCTATAGTTTCGGAAGCGATAACACATCTATAGCAGATATGCAGCAAGTGCTGACTGAAATGAGCCAAAAATACAATAATAAACCCAACATCATGTCGGAGTTCGATGGGTTTGGATGGATGAAAACAGCGCAATTCATCAACAGTACGCTGCGCGAAGGCAACTCGTCAGCCTATTTATATTGGAAACTCATTTGGGATGAAAGCGTTAACGATGCAATGATTCGAATAAATAGAAACAACGGTAATTATACATTGACAGAATTCTATTTTTTGATGAAGCATTATGCAAAATTTGTAGATGAGGGATATGTACGAGTCGGTTTATCCTCAGCAAACAGCTCGCTGGATCAGGTTGCCTTTCTGAGTCCTGGCGGTAATGAGTTAACGGTTATCAGTGTTAACCCAACAGAATCGGATGTGCACGTGAAATTTCAGATTGGCGGAAACACACTTACGCCGGGAAATGCCTATCAAAGTTTAGAAACCCAGCCTTATCTCCAAATCAATCAAAACAATCATACCGTATTGACCTTAAAAGGATTATCAGTAACAACGACCGTCTTAAGTATCAATTAAGAAAAGTCCATAAACGAACGACTACTTGATAACGGTTAGCTTACGCGAGAGAGTTTTATTGCCTGTTTGTAGCCTGTAAATGTAAACGCCACTGGAGAGAGTCCCCGCATTAAAGTCGACAGAATGAATTCCTGCCTGCATTGGGCCATTTACCAAGGTTGCTACTTTACGGCCAACCAAATCATAAACTTCCAGAAGCACATCGCTGCTTGCCGGCAACTGGTAGCTAATAATTGTGGTGGGATTGAATGGATTCGGATAATTTTGACTAAGCCCTACTTTTGCAGGTATCTCAAACCCGGGTTCGTTTTTATCAGTAATATAAATAGAAAACCTGTTGTTGACTCCCGTGGCAATTTTAGCCGGATTGGGTGTAAATGCTTTCACAAGTTCATCGCCGGTTGACCGGCATGTGAGATGGGTATTACCGTTAAGAGCTTTCGAAGCTTGATCGATAAAAAATTGATAGTGAAAATTTTCATCCACAGGAATTGAAATCCCTTCTTGGTTATCTTTGAAAATGAGTTTCAATCCGGGTGAGGTGTTCAAATCGGTAGCAGAAATTGAGTATGCACCCGAAACGGTGGTTTCTATATGCAGTGGGATTTCGGTTGTGGGTTGAACCGGAAATTGCCCGATATCAAAAAGTTCTTCTCCTTTTTTGGAAGCCAATAATGCATAATCATCCTTAAATGGGACAAGTTCATAGGCATCGCCTTTCATTTTTTCAGCGCTGGCATTTTCAGAAAAGGAGAGCCATGCTGAATTTTGAACCCGGTCACCGTTCAGTTCAAAACGAACATAATTTTGATGTTGCCGATTTTCTTTTCCATAAAAAGTGGCGCCCGTTGTTCGGGATGCATTATTAAATGTAATTTCGGGATTGGTGGCAGAGGAGGTGTTTTGCACAAGAAATCCTTGAAAAACAGCAATTTTTCCATCGTGCAAATCTCCAATAGATCCATTTGTGGAAACCCAGCCTCCAGGATTGCCATTCGTATTTGGATTGGATCCGGCAGCATTAATATTGTATACATATGCTACATCTGTCAGATCAGTAGTCAGGCCATTTGCTGTTAGATATCCAAAATCAATGGCATCATTAAATGGATTGCCAACCAATGTCCACCCATCTGGATTGGGATTCATTGAAGGACTGATGGTTGCATCAAAAGGGTGCGCTGTACCGGATACAGTAGTCTGCTTATCGAACTGTTCACCTGGTTGTATGATTCCGTCGAAGTTATCATCTTCAAAAAAACTCATTAAAAATCCCTCTCCTTCCGGTACAACATTATTTAGATCCAAACCGGTGGTTATCCAGCCAGATGGGGAGTTTTCAGTGGTAGTTTTATCCCAAATAAATATATTGGAAAGGTTTGCATCAGTTCCTGGCGGGGCTGAATCGGATCCTGTAACTCCTTGGGTCCAAAAAGGTTCAATGATAGTATTGTAAGTAAGATTTTGTAGAGGGGATGATAAAAAACGCCAGCAATTTCGTTGGGTAATATTTAGAACTAAATTTTCATCCTGTACTGAGTCGTTATCCAGAACAGTGACGACTGCTGTATTATTGGTTATTCCCGCACCTCCGGTGGGATTTGACAGCAAAATCTTAATAAACTCACTTTCCTCAACAATGGAGTCGTCTGTAATGGGAATCGTAAAGGTTTGGCTTGATGAAGATGAAGCTGGGAATGTTAGCGTACCATTTGCTGAGGTATAGTCACTACCTTCAATTGCGGTTGAGTCTTGCGTAATATAATCCACTGTTATTATCTCTGAAGGTGCAGAGTTTATGGAAACGGTTACCGTAGCTGTACCATCGCCTTCGTTCACAGTAATACCAGTAACAGAGATATTTATTTGACTGGCTAAATAGGTGTTGAGTTGATCAACCAGGCCGGATGTGGCTGCGTTTCCCCTGATGCTACCATTATTTAATGTTATCATTTGTCCTTCAGCAATAAAACCAAATGTACTGGAATTGGTTTGATTGATCCCGATAATTTCGAAAGTGCCTGATGGTGTGGTGGTAGTTGTATTAGTAGCAATAGTTACAGGGTTGGTATTCGTTGGTACAAATCCAAAGGCTCGTAGTGTGCTTCCGCTTGTGATACGATATTGAATATTCCCATTTATTTGATATTCGATACCGTTTACATCTTTAAACTTTACAAATCCAATAATATCATTTCCTTGAGCGGCGAAGTTACCGGTATTAGATGCTTGTCCAAACCGAAGATTGGTAACACCTAATGTGGATGTATTTGTACAGGCCACACAACCATTACCGTCCTGGTCTCCCAAAAAACCATCATCAAAGGACAAGATAACTTGCTGGCTAAGAATTATTGACGGAAAAATAAACAGGAGAGATAAAAGAATAATTAATGCTAGAATAGTTTTTTTGCACATAATAACCTGATGATTGTTGTAGGTATACTAAAAAATTTATGCATAAATAAACATCCTATTCATGAAGCTATAAGGATAATTTAAAAATGAGTTCACGGGTAATAAAGGTAAAGACGATAAGCTATCGGTGTTTGCCAGTACCTTTAAGTAGCGAACCCTTGATCATAAATGGAAAATTTTCCCCGATATTTATTTGAATGATAACGGCAATCACGAAATTAGAAAAAATGGTCCAGAGTAGCAGTCTTGCCTGACAGAATACACCTTGAAAAGGCAAAAAAGTTACTGTCTGTTCTCAGGAAAAAGGTTTCAGAAATGAAAGAGATTTATAATTACTCAAGCCCAAGCTGAAAACGGTCTCTCAACTCCTGGATATAAATTCCGATATCGTTGCGCATCTCGAACAGGCGGCCATGAAATTTTGAATAGACAAGTGAAGTAATAAACGGCTCTCTCCTCATCTGCTGTAGATGGCTAAGGGCTGCATTGGCACTATAAAGTGCTTTTTTAGTATAAGCGATATTTCCACCCAGTACATCCTGTTCGAAACCAAAAGAGTAACCGCCGGCAAGCTTGGCCGTGATTTTTAAAACATTCGTAATAAACTCATGAATATGTTTGGTTTGCATTTGCGGGGGGACAATCTCAGCCCATTTCAGAACATCCACAGCGTAGGCGCGGGCTTCCTGGTAGATATCCAGATTTTCGATTGATCCGTAGTCGGAAAGGGTAAAATCATCACTTAATTCCTTCCATTCCTCACCATAGTCAAAATCATCTTCCTCGTCTTCTTCTTCGTCATAAAAAGGAAATGAAGAATCTTTGAAGAAAAAATCGTCATCTTCAAATTCGTCTTCATCATCTTCCCAATCATCTTCATCTTCGGGGAAATAGGCCTCATCAAGAAGAAGCTCCTCTTCAATGAATGCTTCAACAGCATCCAGTTCATCCATGCTTTCCTGGAGAAGAGTGATCCATCTTGGGGTTTTTCCTTTAGGGTCGGATGTGATAAAGCGGCGCAGTTGTTCGCTGCGTCGTTCAATTTCGTTCAGGTGAGACTCCCATTGGAATTCGTTCCATACGGAACCATCATCAAAACCGTCTGAGCTCATGCAGTGACGCTATATGATTAAGTGGTTAAAGCATTAAAAGAAAAGAATTGTTGAATTCCAATAGGAAAATACAATCTTTTCTAAAAAAATATCAGTACCTAATATAATTTACGTAATTATTCGTATCAAAGTATCAGTCTGTTTTCAATGTTTTAGGGCTCTGGTTTACCACGCCCTGCTTCATTGAATCTCTAAGCGTAATGCTAATTTATTACAATTTTTCCAGAACCCGGATCATGATTTTTGTCATTTTGGGTTCCGCCATTGCGGCTGCTTCTAAAATATCTTCAATGTTTACAGGTTCGAGTGCATCCGGGAAACATTCGTCGGTAATTGCCGAAATGCCTAAAACATCCATTCCCATGTGCACGGCAGATATAACTTCTGGAATGGTACTCATTCCAACCACGTCTGCTCCAAGTAGCCTCAAAAACCTGTACTCTGCTTTGGTTTCCAGCATGGGACCACTGACCGCCACATACACACCTTGGTGCATAGGAATGCTTTCTTCGAGAGCTACATTTTGGGCGATTTCCCGCAATCTTTCGGTATAAGGGTCACTCATATCGGGAAATCGAGGGCCGAGTTCATCATCATTTGGGCCAATTAACGGATTGTCACCCAATAAGTTGATGTGGTCAGAAATTAACATGATATCCCCTCTTCGGTACTGGGGATTCATGCCGCCACAGGCGTTGCTGACAAAAAGTGTATCGGCTCCGTTTTCTTTTAAAACACGAATGGGAAAAACGATTTGCTGCATGGTGTAGCCTTCGTAAAAATGAAAGCGCCCCTGCATAGCAACTACTTCCTTGTCTCCAAGCGTGCCGAAAAGTAGTTTGCCGGCATGGCTTTCAACTGTTGATACAGGGAAGTGCGGTATCTGATCATAAGGAATTTCGCTTTCTACGATCATTTCATCAGCAAGCTGGCCCAAACCGGTGCCCAGTATCAATAAATAGTTAGGCCGAAGGTCAGTTTCGGCCTGAATAAATTTCAAAGCTTCAGCTCGTTTTTCTCTAAACTGTTCTACAGAGTCAAATGCCATGATTCTTTAAAAAAATTAGTTTGTCAGTCAAGTTCATCAATAATGCTGTCAATTCTCTCAGCGCCGGGAATGTCACTGTCTTTAAGAAGATTAGACTTTTCCGGTTTTTGTGCCGGGCTTTTTCTTGACTCTTTTTTTGAAATGAATTCAGGCTGGTCCGGAACCGTAAAAAGAGATCGTTCATCATCGGAGAATTGATCTAACGATTCACGTGTATTCTCAAGATAAGACTTTATGCTTCTGATGATTTCTTCGCGTTTATCAATAAGTTGAATAATGCTTTGCCGAATTTCACGACGCTCCTGGTTTGCATCCTTTATAATAGCTTCGGCTTCCATTTCAGCTTTTTCGCGAATAATACTGGCTTCTTTTTTTGCACCGCTTAATTTCTCTTCGGCTGAACTCTTGGCTGTTTGAAGAGTTTCGTGGAGCGCTTCTTCAACACGTTCATAGTGTTTCAACTTGTTGTTCATCTTATCAACCTGGGTTTCCAGTTCACGGATCTTGCCAACCATATGTTCCCATTCGCTGGCTATAAGGTTCAGGTAGGATTGAACTTCGGCGGGGTCATAACCACGAAGAGATTTCTCAAACTGCTGCTGCTTGATCTCGAGTGCTGTTAATTTCATAGGGGATTTTTCTATAAGGATTCAAAAAAATGAACTCGCTTTGGAGTAATAAAATAGTGTGCGGGTTTAAAAACAAACGGTCCCCAAAATTAACAGTTATTGGTTTAACATATTGCGCAATTTTCCGCTTTCTTTAGAACTCTCTTTCTTTTTTTCGGTTTCAATTTCTATTTCAATGGCGCTTTTTTTCTCTTTTTCAGGAAGTTCTTTCTTGTTCGATTTTTCCCTGGCAGGTGGTTTCTCATCTGTAATAATAGCTTCCAGGTTGGAAAGTCTGCGGTCGGTCTTTTCTTTAAACTCCCTTAAAGCAGCTAAAAACTCCTGGTTTTCCGAAAGATTTTTAGACGATCCCTTTTTAACCCAAGCTTTAATAATGCTTCCAATAATTCCAAGGAATACGATTGAAACGATGCTTCCAAAAACGATGGCAACAATAAATACCTCTTCATTCATAATAGGCCTACATTATTGATTTAAAATATTTCGAAGTTTCGCAGTCTCTTCAATTTTCTTTTCGGGTTGAGGTTCGTCCTCAAATTCCAACTCAATTGTACGCTGCGATTTTCTTTCCTGATTGCCAGATGCTGTTACGGATCGTTCATCAGAAACGATCTCTTCCAGGTTCGACATTCTTCTCTCCATATTTTCCTTGAATTCGCGAAGAGCATCCAGAAATTCCTTGTTTTCAGAAAGATTTTTGGTTGAACCTTTATTGAGCCATGTCTTGATAATGCTACCCACCACAAAAATAAAAATTATGGCTACAATGCTGCCAAAAAAGATGGACATACCAATTAACTCATCAGGACTCATAACGCTATTGGTTTAACATGTTTCTGAGTTTTGAAGATTCATTGGCATCCTGTTCTTGAGTTTTTTCCTCATCAAGTTCCAGCTCAATTGCACTTTGCATGTTCGTTTTCTTTCCCTCATTAGCCTTCAGGGAAGCATTTCGTTTTCTTTCGGCATGCACAACATCTTCGAGGTTGGCAACCCGTTGATCTATATTTTCCTTGAACTCACGAAGTGCATTTATAAACTCTTTGTTTTCCGAAAGGTCCTTCCCATCCTTCCTTTTCATGGACGTGGTGATAATATTCCCGATAACAGAAACGGCTACAATAATGGTTACACAAATCATTATTATAATTGGGATCATCCAAGGTTCCAATAATTGTATAAATTCCATTCGTACTTACCCTTTAGTTTTTACGTGATCAGCTACTTTCTGCTGGTTTTCTTTTTTGGCGGATTCTTCATCATCAATTTCGATAAAGTCCCGCGGATTTGAATTGTTATTTCTGAAATCATCCGGATTTTGTGCGGCAATAGCTTCCAGGTTTTCAATCCTTTTTTTCATCTGTTGAACCAGTTTGCGAAGATCATCCACTTCCTCGTTCTGTTTGGTATTCGTTGATTGCCATTTAAGCTTGTTTTTTTGGTAGTCAATCAGGTATCCGCCAATAATAGCTGTAAGGATAATCAACGCAATGAAAGTGCCAGACATAATTTGGTCTATTTAAATGAAATTGGAAGTAAACGTTATAAGGTTACCTAAAACCATTCCCGCTCTGCTACTTTCAGTAAAATAAATTAATAAAAATCCCACGATTATATGTAACCGATCAAATCTGTAAATAGCAAGTCAGAGAGATGTATTTATTACGTTTGACGCGTTTAATAGTTGCGTTCGCCAAATATGGCTGTACCAATTCTAACAATCGTTGCTCCCTCTTCGATGGCTACATCAAAATCATTGGTCATTCCCATGGAAATATGCTGCAGGTTTACCGCTCCGTCATTTAAATGTTGATGTTCTTCCGATAACTGTTTCAGAAGTTTAAATTCGGGCCGGACAACTTCATGATCGTCGGTATATGTCGCCATTCCCATCAATCCGCAAACATTGGTGTGTTTTAGAGACTGGCCGTATTGAAGAATTTTTTCAAGATCTTCGGGAGCGCAGCCACTTTTTTGATCTTCCTCACTGATATTTACCTGTATTAAGGTGTTTATCGTCCGATTCTCCTGTGCGGCACGTTTTTCAATCTCTTTGAGGGCTTTCTTCTTGTGAACCGATTGAATCCAGTTTACCCGGTGCGCTATATATTTGATTTTATTGGTCTGAAGATTTCCGATAAAGTGCCACTGGATAGATTCATCGGGGATGGCCGTCATTCGGTCTTCCAGGGCTTTTGCCCGGTTTTCTCCAAAATGAAGTTGACCGTCTTTCAATAATTCAATGACATCTTCATCCGGCTTCAACTTGCTGACGGCAATCAATATAATTTCGCTGGGATCTCTGTCCGCTTTCTTGCAAGCATCGGCTATTCGGGTTTTAATGTTTTGGTATCGTTCGTGTATGGATTCGCTCATGGAGTAAAATTAACTGGCACGTTTTATTGTTGGCTCTTGTTGTACAAACAAATCAAAAAGTATTTCTAAAGAATTCAAAATTATCGCTTTGCTTTTAAAATCGATAATATAAAATGGTTGAAATCAATGAGGAGAGCATGCAAAGTTCATTCTTGCAGATTTATATTATGAGAGTTTAAATTGACGAAAAATTGTTTTTAATGGAATAAAATGATTCGTATTTTTAAAGTCTGTGGAAAAAACAATGATACACCAGCGAAAATCCAAACATAGGACAACCGCAGGGTTCAAATCCCGAAAGGCTGATTCTTCTTATCAACAAATTAAGGGGGGAGAACAGACTTGAACACTCAGGTGAGTCATATAACAAACTTTATACACCAATGGGCTCCCCCGGGTATAAAGATGAGTTATGATAATGTTGGGCTTCTGCTCGGCGACCCCAACGCACCGGTTTCCAAAATCTTAGTCTGCCTCGATGTAACTGAGCCTGTTGTTGATGAAGCCATCGACAAAAACTGTGAGCTCATTGTTTCTCATCATCCACTCATTTTCAACAAGATTTCCAGTATCAATCCTACCAATGAGGAAGGACGAATCATTTACAAAATGATTCGCAATAATATTGCCCTCCTGACCGCCCATACCAACTTAGATGCTGCCCTGGACGGAGTTTCTTTTGTGCTGGCAAATAATCTCGGTCTCGACAATCTCCAGTTTCTGGACAAAAGCTATAATATCAGCCGCAAAATATCTTTAACGACTGATTATGATGATACCGAAGCGGTTCTGAAACTTTTGAACTATTACTCAGCTGAAGAAGCTCATTTTTATGAAGTGGATGGCAGAAAAGACGGGCAAAAGAATTTCGAGGCCATTATTGACGAACACTACGTTTCCCAGTTAAGAAACGCTCTGGAAAAAGAAGGCCTGTTGAAAAAAGGAAGTTTCCAGGTGATGGAGATGTCCACGCCCACTAACAATTTTGGAATGGGGGTTCTCGGGTTTTATCCGGATGATGGTATTGCAATGAAAGAGTTTCTTCATCTTGTTTGCCGTGCGTTAGATGTACCCTCACTGCGGTATTCGGGCAGAGCAGAGCGAATTAAGAAAGTAGCGGTTTGCGGCGGTGCCGGTGTGAGCCTGAAGAGAAGAGCCCTTAAAGCCGGAGCGGATGCGTTCGTTACCGCAGATATTAAATACCACGACTACTTTATTGAAAAACCAAATTTTTTACTCGTAGACGCGGGGCATTACGAAAGTGAATTTCCAGTAGTTGAAGCCATCCGAAAAGAGCTGGCGGAAGCATTTGAAAACGTAGAAGTAGAGTCTACCGAAAACGTAACCAACCCAATGGAGATTTACGTCACTGAATTTGAAAATAAAAACATCTAAAACTTCTTAGACAATCCCATGCAAGAGGTACTCCAACAACTCGCAAATCTTCAATATATCGACAGCCGAATCGACGAAATCCGGCAGCTAAGGGGAGATTTACCCGAAGAGGTTCTTGATATTGAAACCAACATTAACCGGCACGAAGCTAAGATCAATCAGCTCGAAGAAGAAGCTGCTGAATTGACAGCCGAAAAGAAAAAGCTTGAGCTTGAAATTGAATCTTCTCTTGAAAAAACCAAGAAGTATGAAGAGCAGCAATTAACCGTTCGTAACAATCGTGAGTACGATGCCCTTACGAAAGAGATTGAAGCTCAAAAACAGTTCGTGGAAAATTCTACTTCAAGAATAGAGGAAATTGAAAAACGCCAGGAAGAGCTTGAAGAAGAATTAGCCGAGAACAAAGAAGAGCTGGAAAAAACGGAAGAGCTTCACAGAGAGAAAAAAGAAAATCTCGATGAAGTAATCGAGAGTACAAAAGCTGAAGAAGATAAACTTCTCGATAAACGCGATGAACTCGAAGAGGAACTCGACAGCAGATATGTTCGCAGTTATAACAGGCTTCGCAACGGACTTGCGAATGGAATTGCAGTCGTAGCGATGGAAAAAGGTGCAGCTTTGGGAATGGCATTGCCGCCGCAAACACAGGTGGAAGTTCGCCGTAAGAACAAAGTTATCATCGATGAAAACAGCGGCCGTATTGTAATTGATCCGTCGTTCTTTGATGAAGCCAAAAAACAGCTCAAAATTTAAAGCTGAAGCAGTATTGCGGTTAAGGTGACGTAATCTCCTTCTTATCAATAAGGCTGGGAAGATTGTCGCCTTCAATCACTCTATTCATTTCGTTCGCAATAACAGGTAATATTTCAATTTCTGCCGTCCGTTACCTACAAGTCTAAAGATTGTGTATCTTTAATAAAGAAGGTTTTCAGGCAATCGTCTTCCCGATTTTTCGGGAGGAAGGAAAGTCCGAACACCTACGAGTACTGTACTTCCTAACGGGAAGATCTCAGCAATGGGATAGAAAGTGCCACAGAAAACAAACTTCCCTTCCGATTTATTCGGGATGGGTAAAGGTGAAAAGGTGAGGTAAGAGCTCACCGCCCCGGTGGCGACATTCGGGGGCATGGTAAACCTTACAGGGTGCAAGTTCGCGCAGGTTGTGCGCCACTCGTCGCTATACAACCGGGTAGAATGCAACAGATCTCAACGGCAACGTTGAGGCCAGATAAATGATTGCCGCCCTCCCCGATAATTACGGGATAAGGACACAGAATTCGGCTTATCGAAAACCTTTAAAAAATTGGCTGTTTCACTTTGGTGGACCAGCCTTTTTTTGTTATTGGAACAAAAAAACGGGTTCTTTGTATGAATTAAACCATAATAAAAATACTTCGATGTAGTTAGCCAACTACACAAATAAACATGACCAAAAATTATATAATGAAATTATTTAAACCCGTAGCAGTTACGCTTGTATTTACACTTTTTGCAGCCGGATCTTTGTTTGCTCAGGTTCAACAGCAACCGCCTCAACAACCTGAGTTGCCTACTTCGGAGGATGTAAGTGATGAAGAAATTACGCAATTGGGAGATGCAGTAGAAGCTCTCGAACCTATTCAGGTTGAAACTCAAGAGAAAATTAAATCAGCGGTCGAAGAAGAGGACATTACTTTTGAACGCTTTCAGCAGATGATGATGGCAATGCAGAATCCACAGATGGCCCAGCAGGTTAATATTACTGCTGAAGAAAAATCCAAGATTCAGACTCTTCAGCCAACGTTGATGCAGATCCAGACGGAAGCGCGTCAGCAAATGAGTGCTAAAATTGAGGAAAATGGTCTTACCATGCAGCGATACCAACAAATTATCATGGGTGCGCAACAAGACCCTGAGTTGATGGCCCGCGTGGAAACTGAACTTGGTTTGGAACAGGAAGGCGGACCTGAAGGAGATGGCGAAGGATAATTAACCTTACTTATTAAACTTTATAAAAAAAGGCCTGATTCAGCTAGAATCAGGCCTTTTTTATTGTTTACAGATTTACGCTGTAATTCCCTTTAATTTTTCGGTCTAGTTCGCGGCGTACATCTTTTTCCTTGATATCTTCCCGCTTATCATACTGCTTCTTACCGCGGGCAAGGCCAACCAAAACTTTTGCATAGCCTCCCTTAAAGTATAGTTTCAGCGGAATGAGTGTAAACCCCTTTTGATTAATGTGTTTGTCAATTTCACGGATTTCTTTTTTTTTCAAAAGCAGTTTACGATCACGGCGCTCATCATGGTTGGCGTACGATCCGAATTTGTACGGCTTGATATACATATTCTTCAACCATACCTCTTCATTATTCAGATAGGCAAATGCTTCATTGAGGCTTGCTTTACCTTCCCGGATTGACTTTACCTCCGTTCCCTTTAAAACAATTCCGGCTTCGTATGTATCATCAATGTGATAATCATGGCGAGCCTTTCGGTTTTGAATGGTTGGCGGCGCGTTCGTATGTTGGCCTTTTTTTGCCAAAGTAAATCTGCTGTTTAAAAGAGTTAGAATAAGTTCATCAGGTAAAACAAGGTAAGGAGATTCTGATTCAAGTTCAGAATGTCAGTCTTTGCCCTAAATCTGAAAATGAATTAGTATTCAATACCCACTTCCCGCAAACCTTCCAGAACTTCCGTCTCCGGTTGGCGATCAGGAATGGTTTGATAAATCGAAAGAATCTGGTTGATATTGGTTAGGGCCACATCATTTTGTGGGTTGATTTTTAATACCTCGGTAAATTGCAAAAGTGCCTGGTTCATACGTGTTCTCATCTCGGTTTGATCGAATGTATTCATACTGTGAAGACCATAGTTGAGATGCGTTTTTTCCTGAAGCCGTTGAATATTTGGGTCGTCCTGATTTTCATTTTCCAGTAAAGAAAGGGCCGTCTCATACTCATTTTGTTGGATGAGCTGGTCAATTTTTTCCGGCAATGGAAGATTTTCATCCGTTACTTCAGGTTCAGACTCACCGCAGGAGATCAAGAGAAAAAGAAATAAGAAAGTGGAAATTGTAAGAAGTCTCATTTAGAAAGTATTTGGGTTTGGTTATAAAATTGATGTTGAATCAAAAAAAAATCTTTGAGGAGATTGGTTCTGACGTTTCAGTACAAGGTTTATTAATTCACAAAATAAATGGGGGTTGGGCTGATACAAAGTACAAATACCACCATGCTGATCCAGCCCAAGCGTTTCCGCCAGGGAGTCAACGGGCGTTCAAACAGAACGGGTGGATGTTCCATCTTAACAAAATAAACCAGGAAAAAGCTCCAAAAAACCCATATCAGTGATCCGGCCTGAGCGAAGCCGTTGGTAAAATAAAGGTACCCAACACTGGTAATCAGAGAAACGGCCCACATCGGCGCAATCCATACGTGATCTTTGAACAGTGCTTTTCGAAACAGGAATAAAAGGATGAATGCCCACAAGAGCACCGATAAAAATCCATAACCGGGATACCATCCATTAATGTTTATAAACAAAAACGGAATGGCCTCTAAACCGCCAAGTGTTGCGATGAAGCCAAAACAGATTCGTGCTACCGTCCGGTGTTTTTTGAATCCGATTAATGAATACAAAATGTGACCACCATCAAGCTGACCTATTGGCGTTAAGTTTAGCGCCGTAAAGAACAAGCCCAGCCATCCCGCAAATAGAAATGGGTAATGATACATTTCATACATGGGCGGAACGTCATTAAAAAAACTGGCAAGCAGAGAATATAGCAGTGTATTTCCCAGCATGATGGTTGAACCTTCCGGTGCATTTTCAATCTCAGGAGCTGTTTCGGGATAGGTTCCGGTTTCCTGAACATGGCTGATTACTGCTTCATGCCCGGCAAAATTTTCAATAAAACTTGGTTCGGGAAGTGTTGCAAACCCATATAGCAGAACAATCAATGAAACAACAAAACCCGCAATAGGCCCTGCGATACCAATATCAAATAACTTCTTGGTCTCCTGGATTTGCTCTTCAATTTTAATAACAGCCCCCATTGTGCCAATTCCAATAGGGATAGGGATAAAATAGGGAAGTGTGACCTTTACATTGTGATAAACGGCTGCAAAATAGTGCCCGAATTCATGCGTAGCAAGGAAAGCAAGTAACAGGCTTGCAAAGAGCGCTCCCTCTGGCCACATTTCCCAATAAGATTCAACCCCGGCGGTTTGTCCTACCCAAAAAAACATTCCTACGAATGTTACACTTGCAAACGTAGCAATAAACAGTGCTACGTGTTTGAGGATGGTCCACGCATCAGGCTTATTCTTGGGCTTCTTTTTAAATGTCGGGAATTCCTGCGTCTGGGTTTCTACTTCTGGGAATGGCAAATTACTTCAGGTTAAATCGTTTCGATTAAATGTCTGTCATGACAGATGGCTTCTTGATATTGGAAGGGTCATACAACGAGCACCCCCACGACCTCTGCAAAGTTCATGTCCCTCAAAGCTGATTGCGATCTTTCCGTCATTTTCAGGGTTAAGATCCCTGTTTTCAAATTCTTCAACAAATTCATATTGATTCATATGCTGATAGCCGTGATCTATCAACGCCTGAAAGGTTTTGGTGTTGCGGCCGTATCCAACGACAACCCCTGGAGCAAGCGCAAATAAATTGGCCCCGTCGGTCCATTGCTCACGGAACTGATCAATCCGTTTTTCGCCGCCACATTTAATAAAGTTAAATTCTTTTCCGGTCAACTCTTCGAGGGTTCCTTCAAGCGATTTACACTGGCGGCACTGCACAAAGTTTCCGTCTGAAAAGAGATCAACAACATTGTTTTCTTTCTCTTCGATAGATGGGGGAAAAACCACGCATTCTGTTTCATCCGCAAAAGTAAAAATGGTATCGAGATGCATGGACGATCGTTGTTTGGGAATATCTACAGCCAATACATGTTCCACTCCGTGATGTAAAAGCTGCTCGGCAACGCCCATCAATCCGCTAAAAGAAGTTCGCTCGCTCATGCCGATCAATACAATGTTTTCAGCGGCTACCAATACATCACCGCCTTCTATGGTTTGATGCCCACCAACCGTGATGGTATTGTTCTTTACGGCTTCAAATAATGGGTGGTGGCGAACAATTGTCCTCATCAACAAAAATTCACGTGCCCGGGCTTCTTTTGCTGCTCTTGAAAGAATGATCATATTCCCAACAACGGCGGCGAGATCGCGCGTAAATAAAAGATTAGGTGCGGGATGTAAATTAAAATTCCGTTCTCCAAGAGATCCTTCAGCAATGAAGCGGACGAAAGATTTGGGTTCCAGGCTGAGTAAATCTTTTTCGATGGTGTGAATGTTTTCGAATGGCAGTTCTTTGATCATTAATTCAATGAACTCGGCTTTTACATCCTCCGATTGAAAACACTCTTCAGCCAAATCAAGAATTTCGAATACTTCTCCGTCAGACGGCATGGCTGCATTGAAAATTTTGAGCATATCAAGATGCTCGTAACGGGCATCGCTTTCAAAAATGATGTCGTCAAAAAGAAGCTCCTCCTTCAAACTTGGATTCACCAAAGACACCTCATGACCGGGCGAGTGGACAATGACTCCGTGGAGGGTAGCTGTTTCGGATGGAATATTAATTTTCATCTTTCTGATAGTTCTGCGATTCGCAATGCAAAGATACGTTTTTTAAAGCACCTTTTTTAAAACTCTGCCACAGAAATTTCGTAGGGAAAAGAATAAAATCGAATTAAAAATTTATCTATGAAAAAAGTTCTTACTATTCTCGTTTTGCTCATCTGTTTTGTTGGAATACAAACTGCCGAAGCACAGCACGATCCGGATCTTAAATACCGGAAATTCCGGGTAACTCTGGTTCCCGGTCTCAGTACAAATGGTTTGGATGCCCACGAGTATTCGGCGAAATATTCTCTCAACATCCTGGTAGGTTATCATGGCGCTTTGGATGGATATGAAATCGGGATTGTAAATATCAACAAAAAATATGCAGAGGGTTTGCAACTGGGAGTGCTGAATGCCACCGGTGGAAATATGGCTGGATTGAATCTTGCCAGTCTTGTTAATTATGCACGCGAAGACATGCAGGGACTTCAATTTGCCGGACTTGGAAATATTTCAGAAGGATATGTTCAGGGGTTCCAGTTTGCCGGTTTGATTAATACGGGTTTGCAAGGCATCCAGGGTCTTCAGTTTGCAGGAATCGCGAACATCGGTGGTGGCGATATCCAGGGAATTCAAGGAGCAGGAATATTGAATGCCGGCACCGGAGATATGCAAGGAATTATGATGTCGGGAATCGGGAATTTCAGCACGGCCTACGCCCAGGGCATTATGATGTCCGGCGTACTGAATGTTGCAAACGATATGCAGGGCATCTCAATGGCAGGGATTTTAAACGTGGCGAGTGAAATGCAGGGCATCCAGATAGCCGGGGTTGCGAATGTTGCGAAGAGGGCCGAGGGTGTTCAGATCGGCTTGGTAAATATTGGCGATTATTTTGATGGTGTTCCCGTTGGGTTGGTCAGTTTATATGGAAACGGACGGAAGAATGTTGACATCTGGGTGAATGATGGCGGTTATACAAATTTTGGGCTGAAACTTGGAACCATGGATATTTATAACATGATTTCACTTGGTTACAATTCAGCGCTCAATGGCGAGGATCTCTGGAGTTTCGGTTGGTCAATCGGCGCCCATACTCCGCTTGAGGAAGCCTGGAATAATGATCGTTACAGAGGATATTTCCGAATGAAGGATTTCACCATTCAAAGTATTCAGGAAGAAGATGACGATATCTGGGAGAGCAGCATGTACAGCTTCAGGTATATGCTTGGAAAGGAAATTACCCGGGGATTTGGAATCTATGCCGGTCCGACTCTTAACCTGCTCGTTTCTGATGAAGAAGATGAGAAGGATTACACCTGGTATTCCATTATAGATACCGACAGGGGTGATCATAATTTTAAACTTTGGCTCGGTTTTACAGCAGGTCTTCAATTCTTTGGGAATTAAAACCTGATCGTTTGGATAGAAAAAAATTAGTCCCAAACTCTTCGATGGTTTTTGAGGACTTAAGTGATGATGGTGAGAAGCATTTCTCACATGTAAAATCATCCTGCTGTCAAAAAAGTCAGAATGCTTTGGTTTATGGATTTTAATGCGTAAATTTTTGACTGAACGTTTAGTCAATTAAAAATGAGTCCACGAACACCAGAGCAAAACGAAGAGATCCGCCAGCAAACCCGTAATCAAATTATAGACGCGGCCTTCAAACTGTTCGCCAATGAGGGATATGCAAAAACAAGTATCGCTGCCGTCGCCAAAAAAGCCGGCATATCCAAAGGCCTGATCTATCACTATTTTGATAGTAAACAAGACATTCTTGAGGCGATCTTCGATCAGTTGATAGAATTGGGTGAGGCGGTAACAAATTTTCCAAAAGAGTTTACGCCCGTCGATAAAATCCGCCAAACCCTGGAACGAACATTCGAATTTATCGAGACGGAAAGCAACACAGGAAGGCTGATGGTATCCCTGGCACTTCAACCGGAAGCATTTAGCAGTTTAAAAGCAAAGCTCGATAAAGTTCAGGAACAACAGTTGGATTTATACAAAGAGATCATGTGGGATTTGGGTTATGAGCAGCCAAAACTGGAAGCTTATCAACTTGGGGCCATCATGGACGGAATTCTGTTGGGGTGTGTGACGATGGGAGAGCATTATCCGTTAAAGGAGATGAAACAAAAAATACTGGAGGAATATGTACCTGATTAAAAAAGTAGCTGTCGCTGTTAGTTTATTTGGGTTGATGACACTCTCAGCCTATGCGCAAACAGCGCAGGAAATTGTGCAGGAAGCTTATGAGAGAATGGAAGGCGAAAGCTCCCGCGCGGAAATCACCATGCAAATTATTCGCCCGAGCTGGGAGCGAAGCGTGTCGATGAAAAGCTGGAGCCTGGGTGAGGATTACAGCATGATTCTGATTACCGCTCCTGCCCGAGATGAGGGTACGGCTTTCCTGATGCGAAACAACGAAATCTGGAACTGGCTGCCTGATGTTAACCGTACCATTAAAATGCCGCCGTCTATGATGAGTCAATCGTGGATGGGATCAGATTTTTCAAACAATGACCTTGTGCGGGAGTCCTCCATTGTAACCGATTATACCTATGAAATGTTGGGTGACAGCACGGTTAACGGGTACGATTGTTACAAAATTGAAATGATACCGAAACCCGACGCTCCAATTGTGTGGGCAAGGGTGGTCAGTTACATTTCTAAAGACGATTATCTTCATCTGCGGGCAGAATATTTTGATGAAGACGATTACATGTTGCGGGTTATGACAGGCTCGGAAGTACAAGAGATGGGCGGTCGTTTAATCCCCACAAGAATGGAAATGAACCCGATGGATGATGAAGGTCATAGTACAGTCATTATTTATGATGATATTGAATTTGAAATCGATGTGTCCGAGCAGTTTTTCAGCATCCAAAATATGAAGCGGGTTCAATAGAATTTACAAAAGTCATTGCGAGGAGGAACGGAGTGACGACGTGGCAATCTCATAGTTTAGGACAGTGTTTGGGGATTGCTTCATTTCATTCGCAATGACTATATAAGATTTGAATTTTAAACACACTCTATTAGTAAGAACAGTGAAATGAAAATTCCTTACAAAGAAATCTAAATGATATTGAAGGTATAATTACCTGTTTAATGATAAATGCTAACTGAACTCTGAAATGCTATACCTAAATCTGGCCTGGCGAAATATCTGGAGGAATAAACGGCGCACGATCATTACGATGCTCTCTATTATCGTGGCTGTGTTTCTTGCATCCGTGATGCGCTCGATGCAGGAAGGGCAATATTCAGATATGATCGAAAATACAGTGGGCACCTTCACCGGGTATATTCAGGTTCATGCCGATGGCTACTGGGATGACAAAACACTGGATAATTCGTTCATTGCTGCGGATTCCATCTATTCCAAAATCAAAGAAGAAGAATCCGTTCAAAATGTAGTTCCCCGGCTTGAATCATTTGCATTGGCTGCGGGTCAAAATCAGAGCCGTCCGGCAATGATTATGGGAATTGATGTGGAGGCAGAGAAATATTTAAGCAATCCCGAACGGCGCATACAATCCGGAACCTATTTTGAAAGCAATGACGAACAATCGGTCATTCTCGGCAGGGAATTAATGGAACGGCTCGACATTCAGCTCGGTGACAGCCTGGTGTTAATCGGCCAGGGATTCAGGGGACAAAGTGCTACCGGTTTGTATAGAATCAGAGGAACCATCGCTTTTCCAAATCCCGAACTCAACAGAAGCTTGGTGGTATTGCCCCTCAACACTGCACAATATTTTCTTGCAGCGGATGATCGTGTAACGGCTCTTTCCATCATCCTGGAAGATACCGATCAGGTAGAAACGACTGTGAATCGTTTGCAAACTAAGTTTTCGGACGAATTTGAAGTGATGGCATGGCAGGAAATGATGCCTGAATTGGTTCAAACAATTCAGGCCGATCGCGGAAGCGGGTTAATCATGATTGCCATCTTGTACATCGTGGTTGGCTTTGGAATTCTGGGAACGGTTTTGATGATGATTACCGAGCGCACATACGAGTTTGGCGTTATGATCTCCGTAGGAACTCCCCGCCTGGCTATTGCAGTGATGCTGGCCTTTGAAATTTTGTTAATGGCTTTGGTCGGTTCGGGGATTGGAATTCTGATTTCCATTCCAATCGCATGGTACTTCAATGTCAATCCAATTCAGTTTTCGGGAGATATCGCCGAAGTTTATCAATCCTATGGAATGGAAGCGGTCATGCAGTTTTCCACCGATCCGGTTGTGTTCTATACACAGGCTGTTACCGTGTTTATCATCACATTGATTTTTAGCGTAATACCATTGATTAAAGCCAGCAGGTTAAATCCCGTAGAAGCGATGAGGTCCTGATATGGTCGTGAATATCATAAAACTCGGGTGGAAAAATGTCTGGAGAAATCCGGCGCGCAGCGGGGTCGTGATCGTTGCCGTACTGCTTGGTACCTGGGCGGGCATTTTTTGTGCGGGTTTTTTCAATGGCCTGCTGGAGGATTACCTGCAGAACCAGATCGAATTGTACATCGGGCATATTCAAATTGAGCATCCGCAGTTTGGAGATCTTTATAATCCGAAATATTCCATTCCCGATAAAGACGAACTGATTCAAAGTTTGCAGGACGAACCATTCGTTGAACGGATTTCCGCAAAAAGTGTGGCAACCGGTTTGGCCCAAAGTCCGCACAGCAGCTTTGGGGTAACCATTTATGGAATCGATGTCGGCGCAGATACATCAGTAGCAATTGAACAGTACATTACAGCCGGCGCCATGCCGGACAGCACGGCTCGGAACCCGATTCTCATCGGCATAAAATTGGCCGAAAGGCTCGATCTGGATTTGAGATCAAGAATGGTACTCAGTTTCCAGGATGTTACCGGAGACATCACGGGAGGAGCATTCCGTGTAACCGGCATTTATGATAGTTTTGTCGACCAGATTGATGAAGGAAGTGTTTTTGTACTGCAGGAGGATCTCAATCGCCTGCTTGGAAATATGGATGCCATTCACAACATCAGAATTGATATCGAAGATCTTGCAATGGCTGAAACATATGCCGCTCAGATCCGCGAGGAGTTTCCCGATGTTGAAGTAAAAACATGGAGAGACATCGCCCCCGATTTGAGATATACTTTTGATATGATGGATCTCACACTGTACATCGTCATGATCATCATCATCATCGGTTTAGTATTCAGCATAATTAACACAATGTTAATGGCCGTTTTAGAACGTACACGCGAACTTGGAATGCTGAGGGCCATTGGCATGAACAAAGCAAGAACATTCAGCATGGTGATGATTGAAACCGTATTTCTGACGATGGTCGGGGCTCCGGTTGGATTATTCATAAGCTGGCTTTGTATCACCTATTTCGGGAATGTGGGAATTGATCTCAGCGCGTTTGCACAGGGGTTAAACCAGTATGGAATCGGAACGGTGGTTTATCCTTCGTTATCGTGGCCGTACTATGTAAACATTATGCTGATGATAGCTGTAGCTGCGCTTTTTTCTGCGCTGTATCCGGCCTGGCGAACGTTGAAACTGAAACCAGTGCAGGCCATCAGGAAATTTAATTGAAAACGTGTTTCAGGTTACGGGTCGTGTGTTTCGCGTAACCAGAAATCAAACAGATAAGTCATCATGAAAACAGTTGCGAGCCAATTAATAGCAATCAAACACAAAACCGCGAATTGGCAAAGTTTCATCCCGCAACATAAAACCCGCCACCCGTAACTCAACCGCCATGTCAGTCATATCAACAACTGGATTAACGAAAGTTTATAACTCCGATCAGGTTCCTGTACATGCGCTTCGCGGAGTAGATCTGACGATAGAGAAAGGTGAATTTACCTCAATTGTGGGTCCGTCCGGTTCAGGTAAAACCACACTTCTCAACATTATTGGCGGATTGGATGAGCCAACTGAGGGTACAGCTTTAATTCAGGACACAGACTTAAGCACATTATCAGACCGAAAACTGATCAATTTCAGGCTGAATCATATTGGATTTGTGTTCCAGGCGTACAACCTGATCCCCGTACTAACCGCTCTCGAAAACGTCTCTTTTATTATGCAGATGCAGGGCCGTCCCTCCAAAGAATGCAGGGAAAAAAGCATTGAGTTGTTGAAAGAAGTTGGTCTGGAGGATAAAATCAACAAACGCCCGTCCGAACTTTCCGGCGGACAGCAGCAGCGTGTAGCGGTGGCCAGGGCTTTGGCTTCCAGGCCGGCATTTGTATTAGCAGACGAGCCAACGGCTAATCTCGATTCTGTTTCTACAGCCGAATTGCTTGATATGATGCTGGAGTTGAATGAAAGGGAACAGATGACCTTTGTGTTTTCTACGCACGATCAGCGGGTTATTGATCGTGCAAGGAGAGTTGTTACACTGGTGGATGGCAAAATCGATTCGGATGAACGAAGATGAGTACTTTTTTTCAATGCAAAGAAGAATTTAGCGAGGATGATGGTGAGACGGAAATTCAGTCCATTTTTTTAAAAGTGTTGACCAGGTCTCACAGGAAAATTCTTGTCCTGCTTTTCTTTCTGTTTTGTATTCACTCACCTTTCACAGCGCATGCCCAGGAAAAATTTCTGGACATCAGCGGATATTTAAAAGAGCTGGGGCAGGTATCATTAAGTAACAGCTTATCCACCGTACGATACGATAATATTTTGCATCACAGGTTTGAGACTGAGTGGAGATTCACCCCAAATCTTGAGCTGAATGCAGACCTCAGAACCCGTCTGCTAAACGGCTTTAATGTTGAAAATACCCTGGGTTTGGAATTTTTATATGAGAGGGATGTCAACTATGCGGATCTATCCTGGGTGTGGATTGATGATGGAAAATCATTGCTACATTCCCAGATCGACCGCCTGCACCTCAGTTATTTTAATGGTCCTGTTGAAGCCTACGCAGGACGCATGCGAATTAACTGGGGGAAAACTTATGTATGGAACCCGAATGACCTGTTCAACAACTACGCTTTTCTTGATTTTGATTACGAAGAACGTCCCGGAATAGACGGGGCCAACCTGATATACAATCTCGATTTCGCATCAAGTATTGAAGTTGGGTTTAGCATGGCTGATGATTTTGAGCAAATGGTGATTGCCGGCATGTACCGGACCAATTGGAATCAATACGATCTGCAGTTTATTGGCGGGCACTATCTCGACAAGGTTGCGCTGGGGTTTGGTTGGGCCGGATATATTGAAGATGCCGGATTTAAAGGAGAAATAACCTATTTCCGCCCCGAGGAAGATCTGCTAAATCAAAGGGGAAATATAACTTCAACCATAGGTTTTGATTACATGTTTTCCAATTCCGTTTACGCTCAGACGGAATTCTTATACAATGGAGGGCATGATGACCAGGGAAACAGCCTGTTTGAGCTCACTCAGCCACCCACAGCGAATAATCTGTTTATTTCCAAAACAGGTTATTTTTTCAATGCCTCCTATCCGTTTACTCCTTTAACAACTATCAGCGGTGGAATACTCGGCAGTTTTACAAAAAAAATGGTGATTCTCATTCCTCAGGTAAGCCATTCTCTGTCGAATAATATTGATTTTATGGTACTTGCCCAGTTGTTGAAAGGCTCTGCTTTTTCTGATTTTGTGAGAACGCCAAATGTCATCTATTTTCGGTTGAAATGGAGTTATTGAGTTTGTGATCACCCCAAAGGGATGCTTTTGGTGTAATCTCCATCCGGCAAAAAGTTTGAGGATTGCTGCGGTCGCTACACTCGCTCGCAATGGCTTACGTCATTTATCACTTATTCTTTGCATTCAAATCCACGCCGTCATAAAATCCCAAATCCTGGTCCTTCAACAGTTTGGTCCAGAATGCAATTTGTCCGGTGTGATACGAGTAATGCTCCACCACGTGAATAATATTTCCAACGCCAGAATATTCGAATCCCTGTACGCTTCGAATTTTCATCAAGGCATCTTCATTCAGGTTTTTGATGACTTCAACAGCTTCATCTACCGTTGAACTCAACTTCTCAAACAATTCGGCTTTGGAATAACCGCCTCTCGTATCAAACTCCATATCCCGTTTGCGACTGTCTTTTTTGCCGCCGAGAGATGAGATTGTATACTGGGTAATATTCCCACAGAGATGAAGAATCAGGTTCCCCACACTATTGGAGGATTCATTCGGCCTTTTCCAGATTTCTTCTTCCGTCAATTGATCCAGACACTTTTTGATTCGTGGAGTATTTTCATTCAAACGGTAAACAGCATGATCAATAATTTCATCGGTTAGCGCTGAATTGGACATTACTTATTTTCATTTTTTGATGTTACAGCTTCCTTCACGAATTTCAGGATGTTTTTGGGATGGCGTCCCAAAAGATTTGCCATGTCGTTGCTTTCAAGATGGGCGCCGCCATTGGCAAAAAGTGTGGAAACAATCTGGGTCATTCCAATCTGTTCATCCGGCAGTCCGGCTTTTTTCAGTTGTTCCACGAATGCATCAACCGATACATCCGTATAAGTGATTTTCTTTCCGGCGGCCTCGCTCATGGCATCGGCATATTCATCAAACGTGTACGCCTGGCTGGCGGCAAAATCGTAAATTTTGTTTTGATGCTTTTCATGATCGGCCAGAGCATTTCCAAGGGCTTCAGCCATTTCGGAGCGGAGAGCAAGGTTTTGTTTGTAACCGCCGCCGGGAAACGTCCACATTCCGGTTTCAATCGCATTGCCCCAAAACATAGGGAAAAACTCGAGGTAAATGGTATTTCGGCAAATGGTAAATGGAATGCCGGCGTCTTTAATCATTTTTTCCGTGGCATCGTGATCAAACGCAAGCGGACTCAACCGCTCGTCTGCCTTGCTGATTCCGGTATAAAATATGTGTCTGATTCCTTTTTTCTTCGCCGCATCAACCACATTCTTATGTTGCGCCTGCCGGTCCTTCAGCGTACCTGATGAAATAAATGCCAGAACGTCTATTCCGTCAAATGCTTTTTCAAGAGAGGCCGGATCTAAATAATCCCCGAACCTCAATTCCACTCCTTTGGCTTTCAATTCTTTTCCTTTTTCTTCGCTTCTCACCAATCCGGCAATATCCGCATCCGGATTTTTCTTAAGAAGTTGATCGATTGCTGCTGAGCCCAGGTGTCCGTTTGCTCCTGTAATTAAAATCATAATAAATGGTTTTTGTTTTTATGAATTTTAAAGGATAACAAAGAGAAATCAATTTTCGATCAAATTCCCTCTTTTGAAATCCATTTATTTTGAAAGGAAAGTTAACTACTAAACCCAATTTATGGATAGTCTGAAATGTTTTTTCCGTTTAACCTGATGTATCTGTTGAAGAACATCTACCCCAAATCCGATAGCATATGGCACGCCCACCTCTATAGAATTGATCATGATGAAGGCGAAACCCTTTGGTCATGGAGTCCGTTTGATGAGAATTTTTATGAAATACAGAATTTCGGGGTGTTCCGGTTTATGTAGTAAATTTGTTAAAACAATTGTGTTAGATTATAATTGATGAAAATCAAAGCAATTCATCACCATATTGGTACAGCAATAATTAAATCATTCCATCACTATCATGAGTCCAATTCCTGACTTTGATCATAATCATGTTTTGCCACCACATTTAGGCAATCCAGTAGATCGTAGTGACTTATCCCCCTATTCATGCAGCATATTGGAACTTTGTCATAAGTTTGCTATCAATTATAAAAGGATTGAGATCCTCAAAGGATTTATAAGTTTTCGTGAAAGAATGAATCAATTAGGAATCATTTATGGTTTCCAATGGATAGACGGAAGTTTTCTTGAAAACGTTGAAGTATCAGAGAATCGATCACCAAATGACATTGATGTGGTAACATTTTTTGGAAAACTAGATATGTCACAACAAGCAAGTATTCGTCAATCATTTCCAGAATTTGTTAATCCTGCATTGTCTAAACAATCATTTAATGTTGATCATTATCCAATTGATTATAGTTTTAAACCAGATGTAACAGTAGAAGCAACGCGATATTGGCTTCAACTATTCTCGCATAACAGAAATAAGGTATGGAAAGGTATTTTAAGAATTTCACTTAATACACCTATAGATGATAAGCATGCGATGGATTATTTAAATCAGTTGCAGATATGAGCCTCTACCAAAAAATAGAGAATATTAAAGCCCAAATAATCGATACTGAAAGATTATTAGAAATGGTTGTTGATCATCCCATAATGGCTGAAAGCTTGAAGGAGAAGCTTAATGAGTTAGAAAGCGAATTAAAATCGCTTTCCTCCGAAAGTTACGAGGCAAAAGTAAGGTTGTTATTCAGTGGTGATGCTGTCGTGGGTTCAATGGGCATAAAATCTACTTTTCTTGGTAAAACACTGAAGCCATTTCAAGAAATGGTAAGAACCCAAGCAGCTTTAATTCGCTTTGGAAAAGTTGGTAAAAGAGGTGCTCCAAAGAAAGGCATAGCAAGTGATTTATATTTAACAGCGCTTCCCATTGGGTCTTTTGGAGTAGAACTAAGTCAGATTGAGTCTGAAGACTTATTTGATGCTCAAGATATGACTGAAGCAATGAAAAATGTTGCAAAATTAATACAAGATACTTCTATAGATGACAATACATTTGAAAAAGCGATTGAAAACACCCCAAAACGTAACTTATCTCATTTAAAAAACTTCTTAGAAGAATTATATGACGAAAATTCAATGTTAAAAATAGAGTGTCATGATCTAGGTCTTGAAATTAAGGAACCAAAGGTAGCAGAGGCTTACCAAAGAGTAACTAAGACTAGTGATGAATCTGAGGATGTTTTTTTAACAGGTATACTGCGAGGTATTTTGTTGGACTCTGGCAAATTTGAAATACAGACAATTTCTGGAAAAAAAAGATCAGGATTTATAAATCCTGATCTTGATGAAGAAACATTAATTGAGTATGATCGAAAGTTTCTCAATGAAACATGTGAATTACATTTGCAAAAGCATCGAACTAAATTTGTGACAGGAAAAGAAAAAATAAACTACGAATTACTTGAGATATTTGAATAACTGACTTTCACATCATCTTCATCAAACTCTCCTAACGTTTTAATGAGTGCAATCATTAACAACAGGAGATGAAAGATGCATTTACATCATTTTTTGCAACAAGAACGAGAGAGTATTTTAGCATTGGCCACCGAGGGACTTGCCCGAAGTCCGCTGAAGCATTACAGGGAAAGCGATGAAGAGACGAACAGGGAGCGATTAACCCGCCTTTTTGATATTTCCGTGGAATGTATCCGTACCAAAAACCTGATTCCCATGGTAGAGTTTGCCGAAAAAATTGCGAACGAGAGATATCGCCAGCATTTTGACCTGCATGAAGTTCACACGGCTTTCAACGTTTTGGAGGAAGTGATCTGGGAGAAAATCACCGAAAAAACCGATCCGGCAGAATATCCGCGATCCTTCGGTTTGGTGAGTACGGTTCTGGGTTTTGGGAAAGAATCACTCGCTGTAACGTACTTGTCACTTGTATCCAGTAAAAAGCAGTTGAAATCCCTTGATCTGAGTCAGCTTTTCAAAGGGATTTAATTCACGATGACCCAGCGGTTTAAGGTATTGTTCGGAGCTTCCAAAACTACTTTGTAAAACTCTGATGAGTGATCTCTTACATCAATAATTGCTTCTTCTGAGGAGACAGGTACATCGGCAACCTGTGTATAAGAGTCCTTTTCTCCGGCGTTGAAATGATTCGTCGTTGTCAGGTAAATATTTACGTTTCCGCTATTTTCCCATGACTTCCATTTCAGTGAGATGGATTGATTTTCCGGGTTAAAATCTGCGGAGGCGTCCGAAATGGAAATTTCATTCGTAAGAGGAACCCCATCCAGTTCCCTTTGGATATGTGGCGGAATATCGATTTCCATATGTCTCGCAATGGTCGGGTAAATATCCACCATGGCCGGTTTGGATTCATGGAAATAGGAATTCAGATTATCCGCATGGATTGCGATCCACGTGGTTCGTTCTCTCTCACTTTGGCCGCCGTGACCCTTTCCGTCCGGCAAACTGCGGCCGTGATCGGTGGTCACAACCATCAACCAATCCTCGTTGTAATTCTTCTCACGCTCCTGAACAGCTTTCCGGATTCTCTCGATTTGTTGATCAGCCACCCGGATTGATTCAAAATACTCCTCCGTTTCACCAAAATTGTGGCCGGTATCATCTGGATACCAGAGATACACCCAGGAAAGATCGGGAGACTCATTCGCTAAACTCTCCGCAGCTTGCTTTGAAATCTCATCATCAATTTTTTGGATATATCCGTCTTCGTGAGGATAGTTAAGAGAATCAAGCTCCAGCCCGTCAACGGCGATGTCCATTTCGAAATTACCGGTTTCAGGAAGTTTCTCCCCGATCAGTTTTGTACGGTTATCCGTCCAGGAGGAGAAGATGGCAACCTTCTTTTCCGGATATTGATTTTTAAAAAGCCGAAATATATTCCAATAATTGTAATTGGGGTTTTCGATGTCATTGTCATACACATTGTGTTTGTTCGACCACACCCCGGCTAAAAGATGATTGTAGCCAACCGCTGAAACTGTAGGCGATTCGGAATATCCACCCACTTCACCTCCGACGTACGCCCGGCTGTACGATCCGGCGGCAATGATCGAATCAAGATTTGGCGTTTCAACGGATTCGATGACTTCAGCGGAAATTCCATCCACCAAAATAAAAATGGTTTTCTTTTCAGGATGGGAATCTGTGCCGGAGCAGCCTGCGCAAAGAAATAGAAATGAATAAAAAAGGAGAATACTTTTAAATCGGTTCATTATTAGAAGAATAGCGGTAACCGTTATTTGGATATTTTTCTGATGATACCCGCTGGACGAATTTCATTTCGTTCTCCCTCTTCAATCACAGGCTCTCCATTCACAAACACCCAATCAAATCCTTCGGCGTATTGATGAGGATTTTCAAAATCGGCTGTATCGTTGATGTTTTGTGGGGTAAAAATCAGAAGATCTGCGGCGAAGCCTTCGTGAAGGAGTCCGCGTGGAATTTCAACCTGGTTCGAATCGGACAAACCAAGTATTTCTGCAGGAAGTCCAGTCATTTTATGAATGGCTTCTTCGAGCGTTAACACAGATTCTGTATTCACGTAATTATCAATGATTTTGGCGAAACTGCCGTATCCCCGGGGATGACGCATGGTTGGACTGCCATCGGAGCTGACCATCACATGAGGATCTTGTAAGAAGCGTTTCATTACTTCTTCATTCATCACAAAATAGGCTGCGCTGGCTCCTGTAGGACCAATATCGTCAATTAATACATCTTCAAATGGTTTGTTAAGAGAATCGGCCACTTCCGCAAGTGTCATTCCTGCCCAGGGAGCCGTTCCGAAAAGCGTGGCTTCGGGGCCATTTCGCATGGCGATTCGATTGCGAAGATATTCTTCCAGTTCGGTACGCCGCGATTCTTTTACTTCATTGAAATTAGCGGGCGTTACCCAATGGGGAAACACAATCCCGATTCCGGTAAAGCTGGCCGTATAAGGATAAACATCAGCCGTAATTTGAATTCCTTTTTCGCGAGCTTCATTCATCAATTGCAGAACAGCTTCAGCACGGGTCGGATTATTTGCATATACAACTTTAATGTGTGAGGCCTGAATGTTGGCGCCTGATTTTTTCCCCTGCTCAATCAATTCACGGATAGAATCTTCAATTTCAGTGTCATCTTCACTGCGAACATGGCTCATCACCAATCCGTTGTGATTGGCTACAGATTCAGCCAATGCCACCAGTTCTGGCATTGTAGCATACCGACCGGATTCGTACTCAAGGCCAGTGGTCAGACCAAAGGATCCGGCCTGCATTGCATTATTCATCAGGCCAACCATCGCTTCTAAATTTGCATCTGCAAGTATGGGTTGTTGGGGAGTATTCGTCAATCGCCGGAGTGTTCCATGGCCCATAAAGTGAAGGATATTCGGCCCGGTTCCAATCGAGTCCACCTGATCCATCCACTCAGACAGATTTTCAGTAGCCGGACTGTTTCCATCTTGCCCCAGGCTGATGGTTGTGACTCCCATCGAAAGAAAATTATCAAATCGGGGCGTTTCAATCGGATTGCCATGCGAGTGCGTATCAATAAAACCGGATGAAACCACGCGGCCGTTTGCATCAATAGTTTGAACAGCTTGAATGGTATCCGTATCAAACGCTCCCACTTTTTGGATGATTCCGTCATCAATCAAGATATTACCGGAAAAAGCTTCTGATCCGGTTCCGTCTACAATCTTAGCATTCGTGATGAGGAGGTCGAACTCGGTTTGGGATTGAGTCGGTTTGGAGCAGGAGAACAGGAAAACAAAAATTAGAGCGAAGGGAGTGAGAATTCTTTTATCACATGTCATGATCGATAAAGTTTTCACGTTATATTTTATCCACATTTATCGTGTCCGGTACATCCAAATCCCAAAATTCCGGCAGATGCTTAAGAATGTCGGCTGTCATGTTGTCGAGATCAAAACCGGGTTTCCATTTCCAATCGGTTCGTGCGGCGGAATCGTCGATACTGTCGGGCCACGTGGATGCGATATCTTGTCTATGATCGGGATTGTACTGAATCTCGAAATCGGGAAGTTTCTGTTTGATCGATTCGGCAATTTCCTCCGGAGAAAAACT
The DNA here is from genome assembly GCF_021462415.1 of Rhodohalobacter sp. 614A. Taxonomy (NCBI): domain Bacteria; kingdom Pseudomonadati; phylum Balneolota; class Balneolia; order Balneolales; family Balneolaceae; genus Rhodohalobacter; species Rhodohalobacter sp. 614A. Next base: position 688,305 of record NZ_JAKEDS010000001.1, on the reverse strand, counting down.
AATCGCACCGATATTGTAACTGGTTCGAACTGAAATCTTCTCAGCTGGTGCATTCATCAACATGATGGTAGCTTTTACGGCATCTTGCATGTACATCATGGGGAGTTTGGTGTCTTTCTCGAGAAAACATTCGAACGGTTCGCCTTTAATCGCTTTGTGGTAAATATCCACAGCATAATCGGTTGTGCCGCCGCCGGGCATTGCTTTATACCCAATCAGACCGGGATACCGAAGACTTCGCACATCCACCCCAAATTTTCGATGATAATACGCACACCACTGCTCCCCGGCCATCTTGCTGATTCCATAAACCGTTGTGGGATTACATGCACTGTTTTGCGGAGTGCCTTTTTTCTTTGCATCCGGACCAAAAACGGCAATCGAGCTCGGCCAGAAAATCTTTTCCAAAGATTTGTCTTTTGCAACTTCCAGCACATTCAAAAGCCCGTTCACATTCAGCTTCCACCCCAGATAGATATTTTTTTCTGCATTGGCAGACAGAAGTGCGGCAAGATGATAAATGATTTTGATCTCGTACTTGTCGACAATCTCTTTGATTTTGGATTCATCCAGTACATCCAGCTGCTCAAATGGTCCTTCACCAAGTCGGTCATTCGGTTCAGAAATGTCCGATGCAATCACCTGATCATTTCCATGGATCCGCCGAAGCTCGGACGTAAGTTCACTCCCGAGTTGTCCGCACGCGCCGGTTATTAAGATCTTGCTCATTCTTTGTTTCTAAATTTTAAATCGTTTTGAGTCTTTTCGTTATTTATCAAAAGTTGGCAGTTGACAATATGCAGTCGGCAAATTTTTAACATATTAAGACCCAGATGATTTTCTTCGGTACTTTTCAGGATGGTGTATCATGTGATTTAACAACCCTCCAACTTCTTCTGACTTCTTGCGAAGTTTCGTATTCAACTCAGGTTCAATATATCCGCAAGATTCAGCGAAATCGAGTGATATTTGAGTTTCGGTATTTTCCATGTCTGCATCACTGATTTTATTGACAAAGTATTTGGGATACTGCCTTTTCCGGTATCCCTCACCGATTGCCCTGCTAACTGATCACTCCAAGTTCCTGTCCAATTTCCGAAAACGCTTCAACCGCCTGATCCAAATGCTCTTTTTCGTGGGCTGCGGAAAGCTGAACGCGAATTCGGGCTTGGCCTTTGGGTACAACCGGATAGAAAAATCCGATGACGTAAATGCCTTTCTCAAGAAGTTTTTCGGCGAAGTCTTGGGCCAGTTTCGCTTCGTATAACATTACCGGTACAATGGGATGTGATCCCGGCTTGATATCGAATCCTGCATCGGTCATTTTTTCTCTGAAATATGTGGTGTTGGATTCAAGTTTATCCCGCAGTTCGGTTGTTTCACTGAGCAGGTTGAGCACTTCAATTGAGGCTCCGGTAATCGCCGGCGCAAGTGTATTTGAAAACAGATACGGACGTGATCTCTGGCGAAGAATTTCAACAACTTCTTTGTGTGATGCGGTAAATCCACCTGAAGCCCCGCCAAGAGCCTTGCCCAATGTTCCGGTGATGATATCAATGCGTCCCATTACATCTCTGTACTCATGAACGCCGCGGCCGGTTTTTCCGACAAATCCTGTGGAGTGGCATTCGTCAGACATTACCAAAGCGTCATATTTATCAGCCAGATCACAAATTTTGTCCAGTTGGGCAATGGTTCCATCCATCGAGAAAACACCGTCGGTAGCAATCACTTTGGTTCGGACATCCGAGGCTTCTTTCAATTTCTCCTCAAGGTCATTCATGTCGTTGTGCTTGTACACATATCGCTGAGCTTTGCACAACCGGACGCCGTCAATAATGGAGGCATGATTAAGTTGGTCGGAAATAATCGCATCCTCAGGTCCCAAAAGCGGTTCAAAAACGCCGCCGTTTGCATCAAATGCCGCCGCGTAAAGAATGGCATCTTCCATTCCCAGGAATTCAGCGATTTTCTCTTCAAGTTCTTTGTGAATGGTTTGGGTTCCGCAAATAAATCGTACAGAAGACATCCCATATCCATACTCATCAACGGTCTTTTTCGCGGCTTCAATCACCCGTGGATGAGAAGAAAGACCGAGATAATTATTTGCACAAAAATTGATAACCTCTTTTCCCTGAGTGGTTTTGATAACTGCACCCTGCGGAGTGGTAATGACCCGTTCGTCTTTATAGAGTCCGTCTTTCTTGATCTGATCCAATTCGTCGCGCAGGTTGTCTTTTAAAAATGTGTACATGATGCCTTGTTTATTTACTTATTTCAAAAGGGTTTTGCCTTTCTTTCATTCCAATGTGAAAGTAAGAAAATTCAGGGAGGAATTGTATGTGAGAACTTGAATCTGGCTTCATTTTCAGCAACCAAAAGATTCTCTTATTAAGAAATTGGTTATCTCATTGATTTTACAGAAAAAGAACTGATCTAATGATATTGGAACCGGTTCCAAGACGTGCGGCGCTTCTGCATCATTGCCTCGTTTAGTAAATTAAATGAAGATAAAAAGACAATTCATTTAGATGCCAAAGGAGTTACGCTTTATCTATATAAGGCATCGGAGTCTTAAAAATGAAAACTCAAAATAGCTCAACAGCTCTTTTGACTTTTCTAATTTAATATTAAGAGGTAAAATCATGCGACAAAATAGATACTTTAGACTGTTCAGTTTGTGCGTGCTTTTGTTGTTTGTACTTAACATTCCAGCAAATGCACAACAACGAACTTTAACAGGAACGGTAACATTTACCGAAGATGGCTCAGTGTTACCGGGCGTAAACGTTTTAGTGGTTGGAACCCAAAGAGGTACCGTAACAGACGTTGACGGATTTTATACACTACAAATACCCGAAGGGGCAGAACAGATACGGTTCTCATTTATCGGGATGAAGCCACAGGTTTTGGCCATTCCCACAAGTGATGTGTTGGATGTGGTAATGGAAGCCGAGTCGAGCGCCATGGATGCACTGGTGGTTACAGCACTTGGTATTGAACGGCAAAAAAGAACTATTGGATACTCCTCGACTGCATTAACAGGAGATAATGTTACACTTTCATCTGCTATTAACCCAGTAGATGCACTTCAGGGCAGGGTTTCCGGGGTGGATATTCAACAGACAGACGGTGGTACTTTTGGCGGTAGCCGTATAACCCTTCGTGGCAATTCTGTTTTGGGATCTAATAACCAGCCTATATTTGTAGTGGACGGCGTTGTTTATGACAACCAGGTTTCGGGGGGGTCTCAGTGGTCTGTTGGTGGTGATGACTGGGGTAACCAACTTAAAAACCTAAATCCAGATGAATTTGAATCTGTAACGGTTCTGAAAGGAGCTGCTGCTACCGCTCTGTACGGTTCACGCGCCATTAACGGTGTTGTGGAAATTACAACTAAGAAAGGTTCTGCACGGCCTGGTATCGGGGTACGGTTTAGTCAGCGGATTCACATAAAAGATCCTTATGACGGACCAGCATTTCAAAATGAATATGGACCCGGAACCATACCCGGTGCAGCAAGTGGTTTAGAGCATCCGTTTAATGTTGGCAATGAATTTTATATGGATTCTGAAGGCCGTCCCTATTATCAAAGAACGGACCTGTCTTATGGTCCACGAATGGATGGAAATACCATGGTTTTGGACCTTGACGGTCAAACAATGATCCCCAACAATCCAACTCCGGATAACTTTCTTGATCTGTACGAGCGTGGATTTTACAGCAACACAAACCTTCAGTTTGATGGGGGTAACGAAACCACAACCTTCTTGGTTTCCGGTACAAATACCGCAGAAACGGGAACAACTCCAAACAACGACTTCAACAGATCAGCTATTTTTTCTAGGGTTACTCATGAGATGAATGATTTTATCAGCGCGGATGTAGGCCTGAGTTACTCTCATGCGAAAGCAAAAAATCCGCCTCGCGCTGATTTTCAGCAGTCATTCATTACTTCCTCATTTTTCAGAAATTATGACACAGACAAATGGGAAGATCTTTATATGGCCGACCACGGTGGAGTACCATCCACAGATTATGGAGATCCACTTGGGTCTGTTCCGGGTTTAGGCAGCTTCTTTACACTCTATGAAAACGATTATGAACGGATTGAAGAAACACTTCGGCTTACTACAAAAGTTCGATTTGATATTGCTGATTGGTTTAATATTAACTTGGATGGCTACATCAATAATTATTACATAAAAAGTGAAGACAAAGAACTTGGGCAAGGCTTTGCAAATTCCGGAGGTCTCTATGCTCTTGGCCACGAAAGACGGGAAGAGTACGACGGAAAAGTGTTCTTTAACTTTTTAGGACAGCTGACTGAAGACCTTTTTGGATCATTAACGCTCGGTGCCGAGCATTTGAATGCGGAAGCTTCGTCTACCCGTTCAAATACCGAAGGAGGATTAACCGTGCCGGGTCAATATTTCCTTGACAATAGTATCAATACACCAACAGCGAGGGCTGACATTTTTGGAACCAAGCAGCTCAACTCTGTATTAAGTTACGCCAACCTTGAGTATAAAAACCAGCTTTTCCTGAATATTACAGGTAGAAATGACTGGACCTCAACATTGACCTATTCAGATGGATCTGGAAATAACAGCTATTTCTATCCGTCTGCAAGCTTGTCATGGCTGGCAACTCAAACGTTCGAGCTGCCTGACTTTGTATCGTACGCACAGCTTCGTCTTTCTTATGCCGAAGTTGGAAACGACTACGATATTTACTCAATCAACCCGGGCTTTTCTCACCAAGGTAACTTACAATCGTTAACCGGACAAAACCTTGTTCGTGTTGGTTATACAGACCATAAGGTACCAAACCTGGATTTACAACCGGAACGCAAAAAAGCATGGGAACTTGGCGCAGACATTCGATTGCTTGATGAAAGAATCGGCTTGGATGTAACTTGGTACAAAGAGAATACCATCAATCAAATTCTTGAAATACCTGTACCGTACGAAACGGGTGTAGAATCGCAACTGATTAATGCCGGAAACATTCAAAATCAGGGTATTGAAATCGCTCTTAATACACGAATTATTGAAACCACTGATTTGAGATGGGGAATAGATCTTACCTATACCCGAAACAGGAATAAAATCAAATCCCTGCACGAAGACATTAGCCGGTATAATCTGTATGAAAGTGCAACCTACGGAAATACCCGGGTTGGAACCGTTGCCTTTGTAGGCGAAGAGTGGGGCGTGCTCTACTCCGACTCCGCTCCTGCAATAGACTGGGATGAAGAGAATCAAGAAGGAACTAAAAAGAAACTTCTTAACTGGACTAGTGCCTATCGCTCGGCTTACTATGTACGATCTGGGGAACAAGAAGAAGTTGGGAACATGAACCCTGACTTTCTTGGTAGTATTTCATCAGACCTGTACTACAAAGGATTTAGTCTCAGCGTATTGCTGGATCTTAAAATTGGCGGGGACGTTGTAAACTATGTAGGCCGATACGGTGTAGCCTATGGCAATCTCGAATCATCCCTGGAATACCGCGACGAAGAACACGGTGGTGTTACATGGACCTCCAAGTATGACGGAATCACCTATCATGACGGTGTAATTCCCGATGGAGTTTTTGTGGATGGTACCACTATCGACGGAGTAGATGTTGGTGGAATGACCTACCAGGCTGCTTACGATCAAGGATTGGTTGAACCGACGCATGCCGGTGGCTGGCATTATTGGAATAATTCGTGGGGCTCCGGTGTGATTAACGAAAATGTAGTTCATGAAAATTCCTATATCGGAATTCGGGAAATTACGCTTGGCTACGATCTGCCAGTCCAGATTACAGAGAAACTGCAGGTAAGTAATTTGAGAGTTTCTGTATTTGGCCGAGACCTTGGTTTCCTCTACAAAACCATGCCCGATAATATTCATCCGTTTTCAGTACGAAGCACGGATGCCGGTGCTGCACACGTATGGGGAGTGATGCCATATGTAAGAACACTTGGTGTAAACCTGGATATCGAATTTTAACCTATAGGATGTTTACACTATGCATTCTCAAATCAAGAATATTATGAAAAAACTAATTTTTTTATTGGCTGTCATCGTATTTACAGCGATGATGAATTCATGTACGGATGATTTTGCCGCCATTAATGAGGATCCGGCACAAATCAACAATCCGAACCCGGCTCATTTGTTTACGGAGTCCATTTATCAGATGGATCATTACAAATATACCGAGTGGTTTTATGATAACTACCAATATTTCCTTCGATGGAACCAGTCCGTGGTGAGTATCAATGGAAACGGGGCTCAATTCAATGATGTGGGTGCTGTGGGTAATCGTTATACACAAACCTACTTTATTTCAAGGAATTTGTTTGAAATACGACGAATCATTGACAATATGGGAACTGACGATCAGGTCACACGAACTCATATGCGGGCCATAACCTACATTCCCGCTGTTTTACAAGGGATTCGGGCAACGGATCTATACGGCTCCATGCCATGGAGTGAAGCCATGCAGGGGCGATATGAAAACAATTATACTCCCAAGTACGACACTCAGTCAGAACTTTACGAGCAGTGGCTGAATGAGCTGGATGGTGCCATTGACGTTCTCATGGGCGATGAATCCGGCCAGCTTGATTTTGGGCAGCAGGATTTTATCTACCAGGGAGATTCAAAAAAGTGGGCGAGAGTTGCAAACTCACTGAAATTGAGAATTGCAGTTCGCGTTGAAAACAAAGACCCGCAATGGGCACAGGAAATCATAAATGATGTACTCGGCAGTCCGGCCGGAATTATCGAAACCCGGGATGAAGAGTTTGTATGGGCTCCTTCGGGCGAGTATACCGGCGAAGCCCACGACTTTGCCGGGAACCCTTCCGCAGCGATCAATTTTATGACCAAGCTTGTGGAACTGCAGGACCCAAGAACCCATTTCTATTTTGAGCCGAATGATTTCGATCAGGATGCGGTAGATACCTTTGTGGCAGAAGAAAGAGCGTTGCCCGGCTGGATTAATCCTGAAGAACCTGTTATCCGTTGGGATCGGTACAGAGGGGGGCCGGCAAGCCCTGCTATGGCAAATACATATCCATGGTACGGAAGCTATACCGATGCAGAAGGAAACGGCTATAATCAGCTATCTCATATCAACAGACGGTTCTTTAATCCCGGGTATGATAATGGAACAGGCTACTATAAAGATGCACTTGTATCTGCTGGAGAAATTGCTCTTTACATAGCTGAATTCATTGAAAAAGGATACGTTACCGGACAAGGATCAGCCCAGGAATGGTATGAAAAAGGAGTTCGTGCATCCATCGAAACAGTGGATGATATTGCCCGCGTTGCACAGATTTACGATTACGATGAAGTGCGACTGGAAGGCGGTCAAATTGACGAGTACCTTGCACAGGATGAAGTAGCTCTTAACGGAATAGATAATCTCGAAAAGATTTACTTCCAGCAATACATCAATTTCTTCCGGTATCCAACGGAACAATTTGCTTTGGTGAGAAGAACTGGCTTTCCAAGCAAGAATGGCAATATCCTGATGTGGGAAACGATAACTACCGGTGGCAATGAGCTTCCAATTCCCAGACGTTTCCCTATTAATGAACCAGATAATGAAATTAATAAGTCTAACTTTCTTAGTGCTATGCAAAGTCTGGGTTGGACTTTCAGCGGTAGTGATTATAACAAAGGAAGGATTTTAAACCAAGAACGCGTGTGGTGGGATGAAAACAATCCCGACTTTGGAACTGGAAACTTTTAACTAACCAGCAAGATCTCAACAATAACTCTTGAAGAGGGTGCCGGTTTAGTGAACGGCACCCTTTTTTATCATTCAATTTGAAATAATCAAAGGCAACATGAGAACAAAAAAAATTCAGGTCGGGTTATTTTTCTTCCTGATTCTCCTCGTCTTATGGACTGTGCCCTGCCCATCCTTTAGTCAGAATCAGAGTACCTTAAAGTTCAAAGAAGCCTTGGCTCTGCCGATGAGCCATAACTATTCGCGGACGGCAGTTTACACCGACCCTATAGAATGGCAGTTGATTCACAACCAATTTGAACCGCCTGCGGAAGGAAAAATCGTGGATATCACGGAGTCAGGCGATACGCTACAGTGGCAAAAAGTTGAAATAAATGAGGAAGGGCGGTTTTCTGGCGGGGAATTACGTTCGGGTTACCTCTATGTCACTATCTATTCCGGTGCTGACGAAGACCTAGTTTTTTGGCTCAATGCAGCTGGCCATAATATGGCATATGTAAACGGAGTTCCGCGAGCAGGCGATATTTATGGCTATGGAAATGTCTATCTGCCGTTTATCGTAAAAAAGGGCAACAACGACCTTTTGTTAAGAAGTGCCCGGTGGGGTGGAATAGCTATAGATTATATTGTGCCAAAAGTGGAAGTTGGTTTTTTGGATGAGGATTTGACCCTGCCTTCAATTATCGCGGGTGAGAAGGAACCACTGCTGGGCGCTATTCGACTGGTAAACAGTACCAAGGAATTTCTTGAAGGAGGGACAATAAAGAGTCGATTGAATGGTAAAGAAATCACGGCTGATATCCCGTCCATTCCCCCGCTGACAATACGTAAAGTGCCCTTTGAATTCGATCCTTCAGAAGCAGGTACGGGTTCTGAGTCTGTGGATGTTGAACTTGAACTGACTTTCAAAGGCAGGCAGGTGGATGAAACTACAATCCAGGTTAGCGTAGGCCAGCCCGATCAACATTACAGCCGAACTTTTATCAGCAATATCGATGGAAGTGTTCAGTACTACGGTGTAGCTCCCCAGCAAAATGACAATAAAGAGAATAGTGCGTTGTTCTTGTCTGTACACGGTGCCGGAGTGGAGGCTATTGGCCAGGCGCGTGCATACGATGCCAAAGACTGGGGTACGCTTGTTACGCCAACAAACCGAAGGCCGCGTGGCTTTAACTGGGAAGATTGGGGACGAATGGATGCTCTTGAAGTTTTTGAAATTGCGAAAGAAGAGTTCAAGCCAGATCCTCAGCGAATTTATCTAACGGGGCACTCCATGGGAGGACACGGAACCTGGTACCTGGGTGCAACCTATCCCGGTAATTGGGCGGCAATTGCTCCCGCTGCTGGGTATCCTTCGCTTCGAATGTATGGATCCCATGATGGAACTGTTCCATCTGACCAGGATCGCCCACCGATGGAAAAAATGTTGTTGCGTTCCAGCAATCCTGCAGATGTGATGAGCTTGATTCCCAATTATAAAGCGCATGGCGTTTACATACTTCATGGCGATGCGGACCGGGTAGTACCCGTAGAATTTGCACGAACGATGCGGGAGGGATTAGGGAAATTTCATTCTGATTTTGCATATTACGAATATCCCGGAGGGTCTCACTGGTATGGAGATGAAAGTGTCGACTGGCCCCCAATGTTTGAATTTTTCAGAAATCACACTATTAAGCCATCAGAAGAAACGGACGATATTCAGTTTATTACTGCGAACCCTGGAATTTCTCACAAATTTAAATGGGCTTCAGTTGATCAGCAGCTCAAGTCGCTTGAGTTAAGCCGGTTTGATCTGAAAAGAAATAAAGAGGAAAACAGTATCGGCGGTACAACTGAAAATATTGCAAGATTAACATTCGACCTGAGCTCTTTTGAGAACGGCGAAACCGTTAAAATTAAACTTGATGAAAGCGATACGCTTGAAGTTTCGGTGCCGGGCTCCAAAACTGTTTCGTTCACCCGAAATGGATCTGTTTGGGGTGAAGCAGGCGAACTGTCCGCCAAAGAAAAAGGCCCCCATCGTTCCGGCGGTTTTAAAGAGGCATTTCAACACAATATGGTGTTCGTTTACGGGACGGCGGGAAACAGGGAGGAAGATCAAGCCAATTACAACAAGGCCCGCTATGATATCGAAACCTGGTACTATCGCGGAAACGGTGCTGTGGATATGATTCCTGATCGGGATTTTGATCCCGAAGAATATAAAGACCGGGGAGTAATTCTTTACGGCAACAGCGATACAAACTCAGCATGGGATGATCTTTTGGAGGAAAGCCCAATCCAGGTTACCCGTAATGCGATCAAGGTTGGAAATCAAACATTTGAAGGCGACGATTTAGGTGCGTTATTCCTCTACCCAAGGTCCGATAGCGACGTGGCAAGCGTAGCGGTTATCAGCGGAACCGGGTTAAAAGGAATGAAAGCCACGGCGGCCAACCAATATTTTGCCGGCGGAAGCGGATTCCCGGATTTCTTCATCTTTAAATCATCCATGCTGAAAGATGGAGAAAATTCCGTGATCGGCGCAGGCTTTTTTGATAACCAGTGGAAGCTGGATTCCGGAAACGCTGTATTCCAGATTATTTCCAATTGATGATTTTTAGTAAGACATGGCATTTTTTGAAGAATGCCATGTCTTCTTAGTTACCCCTTCAACAAAACCCGGCTAAGAAAATCCCAGTGTTCTTGAGTCATACTGTGATCGGAAAAAATGCAAATTCCGTTCGCGCCATTTTCCATCGCAAACTCATAAGCTTGAGAGACTTCCACGGGAGTCATTTCCGGGACAAATAGCCCGCTGTACATTTCTGTTGTTGCCGGTAATTCTTTCCTCGCCTCAGCTGCGGCGTGACCAATCCACTCTACAGGTTTATGATAAAAGTGATTGTACTGCATTGGGAAAACGGCGTCAAGATTCCAATCAGGCCAGTTTTGGCGGACAAGAGATCGCGCGATATCCGGAGTGGGAAAAACAGCGGCCGTCAGTTTCACGCCATGATCGTGCACTTTCATAGCAATTTTATTCACAAGATGAGTCACCTGGTTATAGCGGAACTGACTAAAGGTTTCGTGTTCGGTTGGGTTTTCAAGGTCCATCGGGTCTTCGCCGTATAGTTTCTCATATTTGCTTCGGCACGCATCACAAAAGCAATAATCATATTCAGGATATTCTTTATCCTGAACAATTCCATATCCTGGCTGGAGCTGGATCGGTAAAATCACATCGGGATAACGAATGTAATCGAGGTGAACACTTTTGATTTCAGACAGCTTAAGAATTTCATCCAGTTTGCCGAGAATATATTCCTGTGCTTCCGGCCGGGTCGGGCAAAGCCATTTGTAGTAATCCACATAAGCGGGATTGGTTACGGATGATTCTCCATTTCGGTTCACCATAAACCATTCGGGATGATTTTCGATCAACCACTGATCGCCACCACGTTGAAGCGTAACAAACCAGGCATGGACATCCAGCTCAAACTCTTCAGACAAACGAATCCACTTTTCATAATTTCCGGAAGGTAAAATACCGTCAAGCCCGGCGTTTTTCATGAGCTCGAGACGAGCTCGAAGTTCATCGTCCGTTCCATTATGGTTTGAAACCCAGGCGTAATTTTTAGAAGTCCATTTTTGGCCCTGAAAAGCTTTTGCTGTTTGAAATGGCAACGCCTGCAAGGTTGTGAGTGCAACAGCCCCGGTTCCAAATTTTTTAAGAAATGATTTTCTGTTCATAATGTTTTTTGATTGTATTTAATTTTTGAAGGTCATTCCTTTGAGGGAAAATTCAAGTAGTTTTTGATGGAGGGATTGCCAAACGTTCAATTCTTTAACTCCTTCCACGTCCGGCTGTCTTCGCGGATATAAAAGATGTGATTAAGATTGTGGACAGTCAGTTGCATGATGTAAGCGTTTCCCAGAACCTGGATTTTTACATCCGGCTGAAAGTCAAACTCCTCAAAAAGCTGAGCTGCATTCAATTGCGTAATACTTTCTGCATACTTGCCATGCTCGGCCCGATAAGCACGCTGGCGGTAGTACAATTCCCTCAGCAACCTTTCCGCATCCATCTCTTCGGAAGGAACAAAAAGAACGTCACTTCTGGGAGGTTCCTCGGAAAATTGAACGATGCCCCATCGTTCGGGAAGGTGCATATCAATCACGCCCTGGGGCGACCATACCCAGTTGTCTTCCGGGAAATGTCTTCCCGTTTCGGAATTTATCCGTTTGATATATTTCCCATTCTCAACATCGGTCAGCCATTCAACCCGCGAGAAATTCAGCCTCCATTGAGAGCCATCCCGAGGCTGATTTCCGCGAATGGTTTGATTGAGAACAGTTAATGGAATAGCTATTTCTATCGTCCAGCCCACATCGGTATCCGAAGGATCATTCAACGTTCCTCTGATATCAAGCCCGATTTCCAATCCTTTAATATCCCAGGCGTTGAGTGGTTTTCCTCCGGTTCGGTAGGGTTGGGTGAGCATCAAATCCCAAAACGTACCCAGAGCATTTACTTCCAGCTCGTAATAGTGGTGAGTATCGCCATCGGGATCAATAAAAATTTCAAAATTATTCTCCATGAAAATGACGGCATCGCGTTCATCAATTGTGGCCCAGAGGTGGGGTTCTTCTAATTGCGCCGCGAGATACAAATAGTCGGCATTCCACAACATTTTGGCTTTTGTTTCAAACCGGGGAGTTGGCAGGTGATCTCCCTGGATATCCAGGAAAGGATCTGTCCAGTTAGCCTGTTTCCATGCGGTTTCATCCAGGATTCCGTCAATGGTTAAAGCGCTTTGAGTTTTGTGAATGACATAGGTTTCCGGAGAAAAATGAGAAGAAAAGTTCTTGCCTTGGAAAGCAAAGGTCCTTCTTGTTTCCAGCGAGATGAAAACAAGAATTCCGCACAGACCAAAAACAGAAAGCTTTTTCCCCAGCGGTTTAATATACATCAAAATCATAGTTAGAAGATTGAATACTCAGATTCCGGATACATAGTCTTTCACTTCTATATACAATCTCTATCCAATAAAAGTGAAGCCGGTTTGATATTTGGAACCGGTACCAAATTGTTTCTAAATGTATGATGTGTATAATTGCAGTATTAGGAAATTGTAAATTCTGCAAAGGTCATTAGTCTCGGGTACAAGAACGACATATAGAAAGGCACTTGTACAGTTTTTTCCTAAAAAACTACAGCCCGTGAGGGCCCTTACACTCATAAAAACAATAATTAAACGGTAAATATATGCACAGTCCGTACAATAACTTCCTTAAAAGGTTGATCAGGGCACTGGGACTACTCAGTCTGGTGTTTTGTTTGGCTTTTAGTATTACAGATTCTGCGTTAGCGCAGGGATTTGAGGTAACCGGTCAGGTATTGGATGCTGATTCTGGTGAGCCTATTCCAGGTGTAAACATCGTAGAAGTTGGGACCCAAACGGGTACGGTAACCGATCCGGATGGTGAGTTTAGCCTCACAGTATCTGGATCCGACGTAGAATTAAGATTTTCATTTGTTGGTTATGAGCCACAGGTAGTTGCTCTGAATAACAGGGCGAATATTACAGTAAATCTGCAGCAGTCTACTGCTTTGCTTGATGACCTTGTGGTAACAGCCTTTGGTATGGAGAGAGAACGAAAAGCTCTCGGGTATTCCGTATCACAGGTCCAGGGAGCCGAATTAGCCCAGGCCCGTGAAGTAAACCTTGGGGACGCTCTTCAGGGCCGTGTTGCGGGTGTGAATGTTAGCAATATCGGTTCAGGTGTTGGCGGATCAAGCCGTGTTGTTATTCGTGGTAATACTTCTCTCAGTGGGAATAATGAACCTCTTTATGTGATTGACGGTATCCCGATGGATAACACCCAACTGGGTTCTGCAAGTATGTGGGGTGGCTCTGACTGGGGTGACGGTCTGACAAGCTTAAATGCTGATGATATTGAAAGCATTAGTGTTTTGAAAGGAGGAACGGCTGCTGCACTTTGGGGCTCACGAGCTTCTAATGGTGTTGTTTTGATTACAACCAAAGACGGTTCCGGTGCTCAGGGTCAAGGTATTGGGGTAGAGATCAACTCAAACGTTACGGTTGAGTCTTTCATTAACACCTACGATTTCCAAAATGAATATGGCCATGGAACCGATGGAATCGCACCACGGGATGCTATCGAAGGTTTTGAATATGGTGCTTCTGCGTGGGGAACAAGACTTGACGGGTCTAATGTGTACCAGTTTGATGGTGTTCAAAGACCATATGTAGCCAACGATGATAACTACAAAAACTTCTATAATACCGGCTATACAAATACCAATACAGTTGCATTAACAGGTGGTACAACCAACCAGTCTTTCCGGTTATCACTATCTGATTTAAGAAATGAGTCAATTGTACCGAACTCAGGCATGAACCGACAAACTGTAATGCTGAGTTCAAATGGGCGATGGGCAGACCGTTTAAGCGTAGATACAAAACTTCAGTATACACGTGAAGATGTAAAAAACCGTGCCCGATTATCAGATGCCCCTGGTAATGCTAACTATACGCTTGCGGTATTACCTCCAAGTATCAATGTTTTAGACCTGAAAGGGCCTACCGATAAATTGGGTGCATTGGCAGATGGAACAGAAATGCTCTATACCAATAATAATTTCTCACAAAATCCATACTGGGCAACTTATCAGTTTGTGAATGATAACATACGTGACCGGTTTATGGGCTCTGGAACCCTTCGTTTTGATATTACGGAGTGGTTGTATGTTCGGGGACGAGCAGGTATGGACTGGTATACCAACAGACGAACAAATATTGAACCTTATGGCACCGCTTACATCACAGAAGGTGCTATGAACGAGATTGAGCAACGAGTTCGTGAAATCAATCTCGAATATATGGTTGGTTTAGATCAAACCTTCGGCGATTTTGGCGTCAGTGGATTGTTTGGTGGTACCTGGATGAGACACAGTTACGAGCAGTTGAACGGAAGAGGTGCTGAATTTAATATTCCATTCCTTCATACCATTTCAAACGGTGGAGCACAAAGTATTACGTACGAATTCAGCGAATATGGAATTAACTCTCTGTTCGGTTCTGCAGAATTTTCCTGGAGAGATCTTGTGTATGTAACAGCTACTGCAAGAAATGACTGGTTCTCCACACTGCCAATAGATTCAAACAGTATTCTTTATCCAAGTATTGGTGCCAGCTTTGTCTTCTCAGATGCGTTTGATCTTCCGGAAGCAATTACCTTTGGACGTGTCAGAGCATCCTGGGCACAGGTAGGCGGTGGTACAGATCCCTATAAACTGGCTTTGAATTATAGTTTGGTAGGCCAGGGACATAATGGAGCAGCTTTAGGGCAAATTACCCAAGATAACGTACCTAACAATGCCCTCGTACCACTTACACTTGAAGAATACGAAATTGGGTTTGATATACGGTTATTCGATAATCGTGTAGGGATTGATTATGCATTCTATAACAAGAAAACGACCGATGATATCCTTGACGCCACCATTTCAGGTACTTCCGGCTATTCGGGAGCTACTGTGAATGTTGGTGAAGTATCAAACACCGGTCATGAGTTTCTCATTAATGTAAACCCTGTTCGAAATATTAATTTTAACTGGGATGTAACAGTTAACTTTTCCTACAACGACAATAAGGTAGAGCAGCTGTATCAGGATGCCAGTATTCTGAATGTGCAGGATGCCCGAAATCAATATACATCCTCTCAACACCGTATTGCTTTTACCGATGCAGACGGTGAGTATTTTGAAGGTGGCTACAGTGTAATTGTTGGACGAGAGCACCTGAGAATTAACGGCCAGAAAGTGTATGATGCAGATGGGCTTCCTGTTTGGGATCCTAAAATGCGAGTCCTTGGCAGCGGTATCCATCCATGGGGTGGCGGTATTCAGAATAACTTCTCATACAAAAACTTCAATTTTGGATTCCTGGTGGACTTCAAATTTGGTGGAGATATTTTTACCGGAACCAATTCCACAGCATACTCAAGCGGTATGCACAAAGCCACTCTTGAAGGCCGTGAAACCGGCTTAACAATCAATGGTGTTGATGAGGATGGCAATGCACAGACATGGAATATTCTTCCTAATACTGCTGAAAATGCGGAAGAAATAACTGTACAAAATTACTACGGCCGGCTGTCACAAATTTCGGAATACTTTGTTGAAGATGCTGACTTTGTGAAGTTAAGAAGCTTAACCGTGGGTTATCAAATTCCGGCAAGATATCTCAGCAACCTGCCATTTAGTGATGCCTCAGTCTCTTTAGTAGGACGTAACCTCTGGTTAATTCACAGCAAAGTAGATAATGTGGATCCTGAGTCCACCTACAACACAAGTAACGGCCAGGGACTGGAATGGTTTGGAGTTCCCCAAACCAGAAGTTTTGGTTTGAATGTGAATCTTAAATTTTAAGGATAGAAAACCAATGAAATATTTCAATTATTTGGCAGCCGTTACTTTAACAGTTTTGCTGTTTCTCTCTGGTTGCGATACGACCAACTTACATGAATTGAATGAAAACCCGACCGTTGCAGAAGATATAGACCCTGGCTTTATACTGGCCTACACACAACTGCAAGTATCGGGTGAGCGATATGAAAACTGGCGTACCCAGTTGATTTATCAGTCCACCATGATCCAGCATTTAGCCACCACTGCTGGCTATTGGGCTGGTGACAAGTATACATATGATTCTGCATATTCTGCGGCACTTTGGGACAGGGCTTTTACCAACTACATCAAAGAATTGGTGACGTTGGTAGATATTACAGATCCAACGGTTGAAGGACAGGAAGAGTTTGTGAACTATCATGCCATTGCACGCATTTGGAAAGTAGTAGCTTTTCAGCGCGTTACTGATATTTATGGTGATATTCCTTACTTCAATGCAGGTAAAGGATTCAGTGAACGGGATTTCTTCCCGGCCTACGATCCACAATCAGAGATCTATATGGATATGCTGAATGAACTGGAAGAAGCCGCTGGATTATTAACCAGCAGTGCTACCAATCCGGGTAATCAGGATTTGATCTATGGAGGTGATATAGAACAGTGGCGACGATATGCATACTCTATGATGCTGCGTCTCGGTCTGCGAATGGTTAAAGTGGATCCGGCAGCCGCCCAGGAATGGGTTCAAAAAGCTATTGCCGGTGGCGTAATGACCAGTAATGCAGACATCAGCTACGTTCAGCATACGGACGGACCAGAAGGGATTAATAAGAATGGAATTGGCGAAGTATTCCTGTGGAACGGAACAGCTTTCACCAATGACGATTCTTCTCTCTTGAGTAAAACCTTGGTAGATTGGATGACCGAGCATAATGACCCACGTTTAGAGAAGTTGAGCTGGGTTGCTAATGGTGGGCCTGCACAAGGATTGCCAAATGGGTTAGACGTGGCATCCCTCGCGAATTATGATCCTGATTATGTCAAAGACGACTACAGTCGTGTGGAGCCAAGATTTGTGCTGAATGAGTCACCCATGGTATTTCAAACTTATGCAGAGGTTGAATTCATGGTTGCTGAAGCCATAGAACGAGGCTGGGCAACGGGTAGTGCAGCAGAGCATTACAACGCCGGAGTTCGCGCTGCGATGGAGTTGTATTCCATTTATGATCCTGCAGTTGAAGTCGCATCTGCTGATATTGATGCATATCTGGCAGCCAATCCCTATAATTCAGCCAACGGGCTTGAAATGATTGGCGAACAGTACTGGATGGTAACATTCCTGAATTGGTATGAAACCTATGCCAACTGGAGACGAACCGGTTATCCTGAATTGGTACCTGTTGATTATCCGGGAAATCAATCTGACGGCCAGATTCCGCGACGATTAATTTACCCAACCAGTGAAGCAAGTAATAACCCCGAAGGTTACCAGGCTGCCATCAGCCGACAGGGACCAGACAGGTTTACAACACGCATGTGGTGGGATGTTGCACAATAGAATTATGTTCGTGTAATCGATAGTAAGACCCGGCCTTTGTGCCGGGTTTTTTTATTCCTTTCTTCATTCAAATGAGCAAGAATGTTCTACAGCCCATCATTCAATTTCATAAATTGGTTATATCATGTGATGAATAAATTAGTGCTATGTTGTATGCCATTTCTTTTTTTCTAATCCTCCAGGTTTTACAATCAGTCCAGCCACTTTTTGAAGAGCTTCCTCCTAATCAAACAGGAATTGAGTTCGAAAATACATTGGTTGAAGGGCCGGGAAATAATATCCTAGAATCCGAATTTTTTTATAACGGAGGTGGTGTAGCCGTTGGTGATGTAAACAGTGATGGTTTAACGGATATTTACTTTACTGCCAACCAGGGAGAAAATGCACTTTATCTAAATCAGGGCAATTTTCGATTTAGAAATATTACACAAGAAGGGGGTGTAAGTGATACGGGGGGATGGTCCGCAGGGGTAACCATGGGCGATATCAACGGCGACGGATTGCTAGATCTATATGTGTGTAAAGCGGGAAAAATTGAGGAGAGTGCGCGAAGAAATAAATTGTTTATTCACCAGGGATTTAACAGTCAGGGATTCCCGGAATTCCGCGAAATGGCCGCAGAATATGGGTTAAACGATCCCGGGTATTGCACACAGTCTGCTTTGTTTGATTACAACAGGGATGGCCTTCTGGACCTGTTTATCGTCAATTACAATACCAGGGATTTTACCCGGTTTGATATCAAAACTATCAGAAATGAAAGAGATAGATATGCCGGAGATAAACTTTACCGAAATAATGGTGATGGAACGTTTACCAACGTCAGTGAGGAAGCCGGAATTTTT
Source organism: Rhodohalobacter sp. 614A (assembly GCF_021462415.1). Lineage (NCBI taxonomy): Bacteria > Pseudomonadati > Balneolota > Balneolia > Balneolales > Balneolaceae > Rhodohalobacter > Rhodohalobacter sp. 614A. The sequence goes on along the minus strand of NZ_JAKEDS010000001.1, from coordinate 669,722 downwards.
CAGAATCCAATTGGTTTTGGTTTGAGTGCTACAGTTTCAGACCTCAACATGGATGGATGGCCTGATATCTATGTTACCAATGACTACATGGAACGGGATTACATGTATATCAACCAGGGAGATGGAACCTTTGCCGATGAAATTCTGGTACGAACAAATGTCACCTCCTATTTTTCTATGGGTTCCGATATTTCGGATATTGATAACAACGGCACTCCGGATATTTTGACAGCAGATATGCTGCCCGCTGAGTACGAACGAAGAACAATGTTCAAGACGCCCGATTACTCCATTTATGAACGCCTTGCGGCAAATGGTTATCATCGCAAGAACATGCGTAATGCACTTCAGATTAATAATGGTGAGGGGTTATTTACAGAAGTTGCCCAGCTTGCAGGCATTTCTGCAACTGACTGGAGCTGGGCAACCCTTATGGCCGATTTTGATAATGACGGAAAAAAAGATGTGTTCATCACAAATGGTTTTCCACGGTTTTATACGGACCTTGATTACCTGAATAACATACTCTGGAAGCAATTTCCGGATGTTGATCTGCCGGATGATCCCGAATTGAAATATAATCTCACAAGGCAAATGAAGTCTGTTGAGATGCACAATTTTGCATTTAGAAATGCTGGAGATTATTCATTTGAAGATGTGAGCAGTAAATGGGGTATCAACAAATATTCAGTATCCGGAGGGGCGGCTTATGCTGATTTGGATAATGATGGCGATCTCGATCTGGTCGTGAATAATTGGAATGATTCACCGTCAGTATTCCGAAACCGTGCCCGCGAAACAGGGAATGCAAATTACCTTAAAGTGATTCTCGAAGGCAGTGGCTCAAACAGGTATGGGATTGGTTCCAAAGTGAAAGTAACCGGCCCGGATGGCGAGATTTTTTATCGTGAAGTTTTCCAGACAAGAGGGTTTCAGTCTTCCGTGGATCCAATCCTTCATTTTGGATTAGGTACACTTCAAAATGTTGATATTGAAATCATTTGGCCCGATCAAACCCGGCAGGTTATTCAAAGTGTTAATGCAAATCAGACACTCGTACTTCGTAAAAACGGAGCTCAGAATTTAAATGACGAGCCGAAACCGGAACCTCTATTTGTGCAACTCAATCCGGAAGCACTTGGTATTGTTGAAGGTCATCAGGGAAATGTATTTCGCGACAAGATTTTCAGTCCGTTAATGCCTTACACCCTTTCTAACCTGGGGCCTGCTACGGCTGTCGGTGATATTAATGGAGACGGATTACAGGATCTTTTTATTGGCGGTGGACAAGAACAGGCGGCCAGAGTTTATCTTCAACAAACCGATGGCACGTTTCTTCTTACCACTCAGCGTCACTTACAATTTCATGCCGGTTATGAAGATGTAGACGCTCTTTTCTTTGATGCTGATGGCAATGGTACAACGGATCTCTATGTAGTCTCTGGTGGAAATTTCGATCAAATGAATAGCCACGAATACCAGGATCGTCTTTATCTTAATGATGGTTTTGGAACCTTTCGGTACGCTCAAAATTCCTTGCCAAAAATGAACGCCAGTGGAGGGGCTGTAACGGTTCTGGATATTGAAGGCGACGGAGACGCCGATCTTTTTGTGGGCGGCAGAACGTTGACAGGACAATATCCAATGCCGCCACGAAGCTATCTGTTGCGAAACGATAGCGGCGTATTTACCGAAGTGACGGAAGATGTTGCGCCGGGATTAGTAAGGCCGGGATTAGTAACAGATGTTGTTTGGTTTGATACAAATGGCGATGGCAATAACGAATTGGTTATAGCTGGTGAATGGATGCCTGTTCGGGTTTTCGAAAACAGAAGCGGTTCATTCCGGGAAATCACAAAGAGTGCAGGCTTGGAACATACTGCCGGATGGTGGAATGTTTTGGAAGTTGCAGACGTCAACAGTGATGGGCTTCCGGATCTTTTGGCTGGCAATATTGGATTAAACCACTTTTTAAAAGCTTCTCAAGAAAACCCGGCGATTGTTTACTACGGAGATTTCAATGGTAATGGATTGCGAGATCCGCTTATTACTTATGTGTTGAATGGAAAACGCGTCCCGTTTCCGGGGCGCGATCTTTTTTTGAGACAGGTTTCCGGATATGAAGATAAATTCCCGGATTATGAATCCTGGGCTAAAGCAACAGTTGAAGATATTCTGAGCAGAAATCAGATAGAAGATGCTTACAAATACGAAGCTCATACATTTGCCTCCACCCTTTTTATGAATATGGGTAACGGGCGCTTTGAATCGAAAAGCTTACCGGCAGAGGTGCAAATGGCACCTGTTTATGATTTTTTTGTAGGAGACTTTTTTGGGGAGGAAAAGTCCGACATTCTCGCAGTTGGAAATAACTATGGAACAAGGCCTGAATTAGGTCCCTTGGCAAGCCACGGAGTATTTCTTAGAATGAATGCCAAAGATGAATACGAGATAATCCCATCCTCTGAAAGTGGTTTTTATGCGGCCGGTGACGTTAGAAGTATGGCTTTTATCCCAAGCCAGATGGGCCCTCTTTTTATCCTTGGGAGAAATGAAGAGCCTGTTTTGGTGTACTTTTATCAGGGGTTTAAAAAAGACTAACAGTATTAGGATGAAATATTTAATAATATTGCGGTGGAATATATTTAAAAAATCTAATTTGGCAGGATTGGGACTAAGTAGTAATATCAGTCTGCTCTAATTTATTAAGGCTATGAAGAAAGGAATTTTTATACTTACAGCTATCATTATTGTAATCGGGGTTTTGATCCTGCTTCCTGAATTATCTCAGGCGCAAGCACCACCCCCGCCGCCGGGAAAACCATCACAAACACCTATTGATGGTGGTTTGGGTGTTTTGGCAGTAGCCGGTGGAGCTTATGCTATCAAAAGGCTAAGAGATAAGAAAAAGTAATTGTAAAATTGTTAAGCTTAAGCCTTCCATTTTTTTAATGGAAGGCTTTTTTTTGCTCGCTATTCAAAATGTTCGAATAAACTGCTCGAACTGAGACGTGTAATGGCCGCTAAAAAGGTTTACGTGCACCAATAATGGATACATGTTGTAAACAGGTACTCGTTCAGAAAAATTTTTCGGCAGGGGATTTACAGACTCGTATCCATCATAAAACGAATTCGAAAAACCGCCGAACATTTTACTAAATGCCAGATCCATTTCAGGATGCCCATAGTAAACGGCCGGATCGATCAAAACAGCATTTCCATTTTCATCAAACAGATAATTTCCTCCCCACAAATCGCCATGCACTAAACAGGGTTTAGCAGGTGGCAACAGATCATCTAGTCTATGGATTAAACGTTTCCAGTTAGCAAGTATGCCTTGGGATAGCTTTCCGGAATCAATAGCCATTTTTAATTGCGGGTTGATACGTTTTTCAACAAAAAAAGTATTCCAATCGTCGTACGGCTTATTTTGCTGAGGGAGACTGCCGATGTAATTGTCATACGTCAGTCCAAACTTTTCAGATCGTGTGGAATGAAGAGTTGCCAGTTTCTCGCCAAAGTGAAAAGAGTCTGAAGAGTTTCCAGCTCCTTCGTGAATAAATTCCAGCAAGAGAAATCCGGGAGTTTCCGCTACCGGTTTTTGCCAGGCGATTACGGAAGGAATTCGAGGGCCGGAATCAGCTGATTTGAGTAGTTCCAGCCCTTTTGCTTCCGCTTCAAAAAAATTATCCGGGGCAGATTGGTTCCATTTCAAAAAAAATGTCCCCTGATTTGTTTCCAGTTTATGAGCCTGGTTGATACTCCCGCCGGAGACGGAGTTTTCCAAGGTAATATCGATATTAAATTGATCTTCTAAAGCCTCTCGAATTGATTTGGGTATCATTTTTTGATTTATTTCTCAATCCATTCTTCAAGCTCATCAAGAAGAGATTCGCTGCTTCGTTTAATCACATCAAAAACCCGCTGAAATCCGTCCATACCGCCATAATAGGGGTCGGGTACGGCTTTGTCTTCAGGATTGGGATCATATTCACGCAAGAGTTTTACTCTCTCCGAAGAAGGGATCTTTCCATTTAGCTGTTGGATGTTTCTAAGATTTTCATGATCCATAGCCAGAACCAGGTCAAAGTCGTCAAGGTCCGCTCGTTCAAATCTGCGGGCTTTGGAATGCAGTTGAACGCCTTTTTGATTGGCCACCCACTGGCTTTTACTATTAGCGGGTTCACCGATGTGATAGGCTGAAGTACCGGCTGAATCCACAAAAAAATATGATTGCAGTCCCCGTTCATTTACCAAATGTTGAAAAACACCTTCGGCTGTAGGGCTTCTGCAGATATTGCCAAGGCATACAAAACAGATTTTATAAGGATTTTCTTTGGTTATTTTTCGATTCATTTTCAGAGATTTAAACTTCTATAATTCCTGTAAAAATACGATGGTTAAACTCACTTAAAAACCATCTGGAATAAATTCACTCCTATAAGGATTTTTCAAAAATCAGAGTTCAGTATCATCAAAATTTAATCTGATTTTCTTTGGGATTGATTCTATCTTCAATGCCTTCGAACGTAAGAGTAAAAAATCTATAAATAGCAAAGTATTTTGATTGTGTAGCTTTTCGTATATTGAGGGCTTACATCAAATTTTTTGAAGATGAGCGAAATCGTTCAGTATGGGTAAAAAATTCAGAGAAATTAAACAACTTGCCTACCCAAAGGCAGAAGTTGAAATTTTAAATTGGTGGGAAGAACATCAAATTTTCAAAAAAAGCCTTGATTCCCGGGATGACGGGATTCCGTTCACTTTTTTTGAGGGTCCCCCAACGGCCAATGGAAAACCGGGCATCCATCATGTTTTGGCCCGGACAGTCAAAGACTTGTTTTGCCGTTACAAGACACTAAAGGGTTTTCGGGTTGAGAGAAAAGGCGGCTGGGATACGCACGGCCTGCCGGTGGAAATTGAAGTAGAAAAAGAACTCGGCCTGGAAGGGCGTTCCCAGGTGGAAGAATATGGCCTTGCCAAATACAACGCCATGTGCCGGGAAAGCGTATTGAAGTATAAAGACCTCTGGGACGAACTAACGGCGCGAATTGGCTACTGGGTGGATTTGGATGATCCGTATATCACGTTCGAAAATGACTATATAGAATCCGTTTGGTGGGCATTTAAACAGCTCTACGATAAAGGACTTGTCTATAAGGGATACAAAATTCAATGGTATTCTCCGGGAAGCGGAACCGTGCTTTCATCACACGAGGTGAGTCTTGGGTATGAAGAAACACAGGATCCATCCATATATGTGAAGTTTCCGTTGGAAGCCGATCAAAATGTATTTTTCCTGGCCTGGACAACAACGCCCTGGACAATTATCTCCAATATGGCTCTGGCTATAAATCCGAAACTGGAATATGTAAAAATCAAGGTTTCTGATGATGGTGATACAGAATATTATATCCTGGCGAAAGATTGCCTGGATGATGCCATCAAACATGATTATGAAATTGTAGAATCATACCAGGGTAAAGATCTTATCGGATGGGTATACAATCCTATTTTTGATTACGCCCTCAATGAGATTGATAAAAAAGAGGCGTGGCGTGTCTTGGAGGCCGATTATGTGACCACCGATGAAGGTACCGGCGTTGTTCATACAGCCCCGGCATTTGGCGCGGATGACTATGATACCTGCCAGAAAGCCGGAATTCCTCTTTACAACCCGATTTCTGAAGATGGGCGTTTTACAGACCAGGTTCCGGAATTCAAGGGGCAGTGGTTTAAAGATGCCGATAAAGAGATTGCCCGTGCCATCAAAGACAAAAACAGGATGTATTGGCACGAAACCTATCTCCACAACTATCCATTTGACTGGCGAAAGGGAACTCCTCTGATGTCGTACCCGGTTGAATCGTGGTTTATTCGCACAACGGCCGTCAAAGATAAGATGGTAGACTTCAATAAGAAGATAAACTGGAAGCCGGAAAGCACCGGTACGGGCCGATTTGGAACATGGCTGGAGAACAATGTGGATTGGGCGGTTTCACGCCAGCGTTATTGGGGAACTCCAATTCCTATTTGGGTCAGCGACAAAAACCCCGACTACATAGAGTGTATTGGTAGTGTAGAAGAACTTCGCAAAAAAGCAGGAATTGAGGAAGGCGAAGAGTTGGATTTGCACCGCCCTTATATCGATGAATTTACATGGGAAGGTCCCGACGGTGGAACAATGAGACGCATTCCGGACTTGTTGGATGTTTGGTTTGATTCCGGCTCCATGCCGTGGTCGCAATGGCACTATCCGTTTGAGGACAAAAAGAAATTCAAAGAAAACTTCCCGGCAGACTTTATTGCTGAAGGCGTTGACCAGACGCGTGGTTGGTTTTATACACTGCACGCTCTTGGAACAATGCTTTTTGATAAGCCGGCGTATCTGAATGTTGTATCTAACGGTCTGGTTCTGGACGCCAACGGCGAAAAAATGAGCAAGACCAAAGGCAACAGTGTGGATCCCACCGAAGTCATCCAGAAGTTCGGCGCCGATACGGTTCGCTGGTATATGATGAGTAATTCATCGCCGTGGGAAAATCTGAAATTCAGCGAAGAAGGACTCAAAGAGGTTCAAAGAAAGTTTTTCAATACCATCATCAATACATACTCTTTCTTTGCCCTGTATGCCAACATTGATGGATTTTCCTATTCAGGAGCCTCTTTGCCAAGCTCTGAGCGAACCGAGATGGATCGCTGGATTATTTCCAGGTTGAACTCCACAATCAAACAAGTGGATGAATATTTTGATGAGTACGAACCGACCAAAGCGGCAAGAGAAATTGAGGATTTTGTTGAGGAACTCAGCAACTGGTATATTCGCAGAAACCGCAGACGGTTCTGGAAAGAAGGGAAAAGCCTCGATAAAACAGCAGCGTATCAAACATTGTTTGAATGTCTGCTGAGCTTGGCGAAAATCATGTCGCCCATTGCACCGTTTATGGGCGAATGGCTTTTCCAACGGCTGAATGAGGTAGCTGAGAAAGATGAGGAATCGGTGCATATTTCATTTTACCCGGCTGTAGAAGAAACGGCGATCGACAAGCAGCTCGAGCATAGAATGGAAATTGCCAGAACCATCAGTTCGGTGGTGCTCCGGGTTCGAAATCAAATAGATGTGAATGTACGCCAGCCTCTTTCAAGGATTATTTTGCCGATTGATGAAGACGAGAAATCTGTCGTAGAATCGGTTAAAGATATTATATTGGATGAAGTTAACGTTAAAGCAATTGAATACGTTAAAGACGAGTCAGGAATCGTTAGTAAATCCGCTAAACCGAACTTTCCGGTACTTGGAAAGCGCCTCGGCAGCAAAATGAAACCCGTTGCCGAAAAAATTAAACATCTTGGTAACGAAGAAATCACTAAGTTTGAAGAAAGCGGTGTGATTCAATTGAGTCTGGACGGCGGGGAGACTGTTCGAATATCATCTGATGAACTTGAGATACAGCGAACCGGCTTGGAAGGCTGGTCTGTAGAGACCGAAAAAGGAATTACCGTTGCTGTCGATACAGAGTTAACTCCGGCGTTAATTCAGGAGGGTTTAACGCGCGAATTTGTAAACCGTATACAAAACATGCGTAAAGAAGCCGACTTCGAAGTGACCGACCGGATTGTAGTAGGTTTTTCCGGTTCTGTTGAACTGACGGATGCGGTAAAGAAAAATGTAGACGGTATTAAAACCGAGATTTTAGCCGAAGAAATTAATACAAATTTACTGGAAGTATCGGATTTCATAAAAACCTGGGAAATTGAAGGAAATGAAACCGAAATATCGATACGCCGAACTATTAACAATTAATAATTAGCGTTATGGCAGCTGCAAAAGAATCCAAAAACGATGAAAGAGTTTCTCCATACAATGATGAAGAGCTGGAATATTTCCGGGAAATCATCATCAAAAAAAGAGACGAAGCCGAACAGGAGTTGACTACACTCCAGAATTTGCTTCGCGAAAGTATGGAAAATGCTTCGGATGAATCGGCATACTCCTTTCATATGGCAGATGCCGGTACCGACGCACAGGAGAGAGAAAAAACATATATGCTGTTTAACCGGACAAAGAAATTTATTCGGTATCTCGATGAAGCTCTCAAACGCATCGAAAACAAAACTTACGGCGTGTGTAAGGTGACAGGTAAAAAAATTGCCAAGGGACGCCTGGAGGCTGTACCTCATACTCAATTAAGCATTGAAGCAAAACTGAAACGGCGTTAATTGAGTGAGATTTGTCTCAGAAAAGAAAAAAAATTGTTACCCTTTTTGTGCCGATTGTTGTGGTACTCATTCTCGACCAGATTTCGAAGTATTGGGTGCGCACAACTCCCGAACTTCATCGGTTTGAACTAATAGAGGGATGGCTGCAATTTAACTTTACCAAAAATCCCGGAATGGCCTTGGGTATGGACTGGCTTTCTACCCCGGTTATCAGTTCTATTGCCATTGTTGCCACGATTGGTATTCTAACATACGTGCTTTTCAATCTCAAACAATCCACCTTTCCGTACCTGATGTGCATGGGATTGATTTTAGGAGGTGCACTTGGAAATATTACCGATCGAATTTTTATGGGAATTGTTGGAGGATACGGCGGTGTGCTGGATGGGCACGTAGTTGATTTTATTCATTTTGACCTGATGATCGGCGAGACACCGGTATTTCCATACATTTTTAATGTGGCTGACGTGGCCATAAGCACGTCTATCATTATCCTCATTCTCTTTCACAAGAAAATTATGCCTGTAGAAGAGAGTGTTAAAACGCCTGAAGAGGTTGAGACCGGACAGCTTTATTTCAGTTCAGAGGAAGAATTTGTAGAAACGGATTATCCAAATTCGGAGAGTGATTCCCCGGAAAAAAAGGATGATTCCCCCTCACTCTAACATCAGTTTTTTCAGAAAGCCTTCTCTTGTGTGTGGTTTGTCGAGCTTTTCTTCCGAATGATCGGGATTGTGGTGTAGTGGGATCGATACTTCTTCAATCATTTCCAATCCAAAGCTTTTTAAACCAACGCGTTTTACGGGATTGTTGGTAAGCAGGCGCAATTTTCGTACGCCAAGTGAGTGCAAAATCTGTGCGCCAACTCCATAATCCCTGTAATCCATGCGAATGCCTAGCTTTTTCTGAATCTCATTTTTATTCAGCCCCTCTTCCTGTAGTTTCAGCGCTTTGAGTTGCTCGATGATTCCGTAGTCGCGGTTCATCTGGTCCATGTACAAAACAACGCCTTTTCCCGCATTGTTCACCATTTTCATAGCCTGGTGTAGTAACTCGGTCTTGTCGCTTCGTTTACTTCCAAAAATATCCGCAAGTGGCGTGGATGAGTGAACGCGAACCAAAACCGGTTCGGATGGCTCCCAGGTTCCTTTCACAAAAGCAAGATGATGATCATCATTTCCAGTAGTTTCGGAAAAAACGTGCAGATTAAAATCACCATAAATAGTTGGCATTTCTACAACCACATCTTCCTTAACCAGGGATTCATGCTTCATCCGGTAGGCAATCAAATCCTTGATGGTGATGATCTTCATGTCGAATTCTTCCGCCATCTTCATAAGATCAGGAAGGCGTGCCATCTCCCCGTCGTCTTTCATGATCTCACAGATAATGCCTGCGGGTTGTAAGCCGGCCAATCGGGCTAAATCTGTTGCAGCCTCAGTATGGCCTGCGCGACGAAGTACACCGCCATCAGCCGCTACAAGTGGAAAGATATGTCCCGGCTTTCGGAAGTCGTCTGGGTTGGCCTCGGGATTGATAAGCTCTTTGATTGTATTGGCGCGATCGGGAGCAGAAATTCCGGTGGTGGTTTTCCGTTTGTGATCCACCGAAATGGTAAATGCAGCTTCATCGGGATCGGCCCCTTCGGTAACCATAAAGTCCAGGTTCAGTTCTCTGGCTTTATTTTTTGTGATGGGTACGCAGATTAATCCCCGGCCATATTTGGCCATAATGTTGATGGCTTCCGGGGTTGCCTTATCCGCAGCCATGAGAAAATCGCCTTCGTTTTCGCGATCTTCATCATCTACTACGATTATCATTTTTCCTTCCCGAATATCATCAATGGCTTCGGGAATAGTATGGAATGAAAATTCTGACATAAAAATCAGTTTATTCGATGAATAACTCCAATCGGGCCTGTAAATAATTGGTTTACAGGGAAATAAAAACCGGCTAACGAACGGTGATAAGAGTCAATTATTTGTTCTTGCCGGGATTTACATCGGTGATTGAACTCTTCTGGAAACGGGCTTTTACTCCGCTGTCAATCTCCAAAAGAACAGTATCTTCATCAATGGAATTCACGACGCCGATGAGTCCGCCACCGGTAACAACTTTATCGCCTTTTTTCAGGTCACTTACTTTCTGCTGAATTTCTTTTTGGCGTTTGGTTTGTGGCCGGATGATAAAGAAGTAGAACACAAAGAAAATGGCACCGAGAAAAAGCAAATTAATCATGGCTCCGCCACCGTCTCCGCCGGGAGGTGCCATCATGAAAAATATCTGGGAAAAAGTCATAATCTGATTATAGAGTTTAAAAAAATTTCAGACTTCAAAGATACCGTATTCTAAGCCGTTGAGCAATTAATTGAAGCCGAATTGTAAGCCGGTTCATACGAATCCAATGACGACAAAATCGTTACAAAAGATATCAAAGAAGAAATAGGTTTCGCTATTTGGCTCCTTTCCGGGTTGAAAGTCCGAAAGGAAGGTATAACGGGCACGTACCAATGAAGCTGGTCAGTAGAAACACAATTGCCAGTATTCCTAAGATAATGGCTGCCGTACCGCTAATTTGGCCTGTGAAATAGAGTATTGCAACTATTACCGCAACAATTATTCGGACGGTTCGGTCAGCAGATCCCATGTTCTTTTTCATTTTATTTCTCCGTTTTTTAAGTGATTTGTTGTACAAGCAAGCCAATCATGGATACAATGAGGATGCATATTCCGCATAAAATAATCAGTTTTACCCATGTTGGTTTCTCTTGAAGCATTTTTAAGTATTCTCATTTGATTTTTCAATCGAGCTGAAAACCGGTATAAATTCTTTTAAAGGCATGTTTCCGAATTGGTTTCCGGGAGTCCTTTCAAGAGTCATTTCATAGACAACCTTGTCGTTTCGGTAATACCGTTTTTGATAATAGAGCGGTTTTTCGCCGATGGTATAAGAAAGCCGGTCAATTACAAACAACGGTGAATTCTCATCTACCTTTAACACATCTGCAAGATTTTCGTCAGCAATTTCTGCAGATAGCCGGTAGCATCCCCGAATAACCGGGATATCATAATTTTTTTCGAGCAGATTGTAGATAGTAGACTCCGTAAGTTTCTTCTTATCCAGCAGCTGACCATACAAAATTGGAAGCCATGTACTGTCGAAGGCTATCGGTTCGTCATCACCAAGTCTCAATCGGTCGATTTGAAGCACTTTACTCCCTTCGTCAATATTCAGAAGTGACACGAGCCAATCCGGGGCGTCTACTGTTTCGAATTTTTTAACGACTGAAGAAGGCTCCAGGCCGGCCTTGGCCATATCTTCATTAAAGTCTGTAAGTTTCACCAGGTCATGTGAGGCGCGCTCGTCGCTCACAAAAGAACCGAGTCCCTGGCAGCGGTAAATAATAGATTCATTTTCGAGGGATTGCAGCGCCCGGCGAATGGTTACCCGGCTTACATCAAACTTTTTGGCTAGTTCATTCTCTGAAGGCAATTTTTCGTCAGCTTCATAAACACCCTTGTCTATTTGATTACGAAGCCATTGCGAAATTTGTGAGTGTCGTGGTATTCCTTTTTTCAACATCATTTTCTAATCTCTTTTCAGAAAGCTACGCAATGATAATCAAAACATCAATACTTGTATTTACATGTTAAGTGTTTGATGAATTCTTCTTAAAGATGATGTCAAAAGGCTTCTCAATGAGTTAAAAGGATAGTTCAAGAAACATTTTTTGCAGGTTAAATAAAGAAATACAACTTGTATTGACAAGTACATACAATTGTCATATCTTGATTGAAATAACACAAAACAAAAAAAGAATAAATATGGATTTTTTGATTGAACCCTGGCCTTGGTATATAGCTGGTCCGTTGATCGGGCTGACCGTACCCGGCCTCTTGATTTTGGGTGGAAAGAAATTCGGAATCTCTTCCAATTTCAGGCATGTCTGTGCAGCCTGTTTTCCCGGAGATGTGGATTTCTTCCATTATGATTGGAAAAAAGAAGGAACCTGGAATATGATTTTCCTTGCCGGAATTATATTCGGTGGATTTTTAGCAGGTTATGTGTGGGCAAATCCGGAGCCGGTTGCAATTTCTGCGCAAACCGTAGCCGATTTGAAGGCATTAGGTATTACTTCCTTTGAAGGATTAGTACCCGCCGATCTGTTTAGCTGGGCGAATATTGGAACCTTTGAAGGTTTGATGGTCTTGGCTGTTGGCGGATTTCTTGTGGGTTTTGGAACCCGGTATGGAGGCGGTTGCACATCTGGTCATGCCATTACGGGAATATCTGATTTGCAGATTGCCAGCGTGATTGCAACCATATCATTTTTTGCCGGCGGGCTGATTATGACACACTTCATTTTACCATTCATCATCTCATAAAAAGAAGCATCATGTTAAGTAATTTAAGATATTTATTAGGTGGTGTATACTTTGGTTTTATCTTGGTGAAATCAGAAGTAGTATCATGGTTCAGAATACAGGAGATGTTCCGGTTCCAGGATTTTCATATGTATGGAATTATCGGATCGGCAATTATTGTAGGGATTATTTCAATACAGATCATAAAAAGATTGAATATCCCGGATATTGAAGGAAACCCGATTTCTATTCCGCCAAAAGATACATCCCAATGGAAGAGATATATCATAGGGGGTTCGATGTTTGGCCTTGGATGGGCACTTTTAGGAGCATGCCCCGGGCCCATATTTGCACTGTTAGGCACAGGTTTAACCATTATGTTAATACCAATAGCCACAGCCATATTGGGAACCTGGCTGTACGGTGCCGTTCGACACAAATTACCGCATTAAAGATTTTTAAAAATAAACACGAAGGAGAATCAACATGTATTTCAAGCAATTCTTTGATAACAAATTAGCACAATATTCATATCTCATCGGGTGTCAGGCCAATGGAACCGCCCTGATTATTGACCCAATGAGAGATATCGATCAATATATCGATGCAGCCTCTGATGAAAACCTGACCATTGTTGCGGCAGCAGATACACACATTCATGCCGATTATATTTCCGGATTGAGAGAATTTGCCGAGCGAGGCGTAAAAGTTTATGCCTCAGATGAAGGCGACAAAGACTGGAAATATGAATGGCTGAAAAACAGTGATTATGATTACCAGCTTCTCAAGGATGGTGATACATTTAAGATTGGAAATATCACGTTCAAAGCATGGCATACACCCGGCCACACCCCGGAACATTTAAGTTATTTTATTACAGACGGAGCCGCCGCTGATGAGCCAATGGGCATTGCCACGGGCGATTTTGTCTTTGTCGGAGATGTCGGACGTCCGGACCTTTTGGAATCCGCAGCAGGACAAAAAAATGTTATGGAACCGTCGGCCCGCACCCTTTACAAATCTGTAGAAGAGTTCAAGTCGGTCCCCGAGTATATGCAAATATGGCCTGGTCATGGAGCGGGCAGTGCATGTGGAAAGGCGCTCGGAGCGATTCCGGAATCAACTGTCGGTTACGAGCTCCGATATAATAATTCCTTAAAATCCGCGACTTCAGAAGACAACTTTGTGAAATTTATTCTGGAAGGTCAGCCGGAACCGCCTCTCTATTTCGCCAGAATGAAGCGAGATAACAAGATGGGCCCGGCAATTACCGGCGGTCTCCCAAAACCAAAACGGCTTACGTTGAAGGAGCTGGAGAAAGTCAGCAAACAAGACGATGCTGTTCTGCTGGATACAAGAAGCCGCGAGGATTTTTCATTGAATCATATCCCGGGTTCTCTTCTTTCTACCCTGAACAAGCAGTTCAATACGGTGGCCGGTTCATATATCACAGAAGATGAAGATATCTACCTGGTGGTTGAAGAGCATCAGTTGGATGAAGCCGTCCGGGACCTCTACAGAATCGGGTACGACAGAATTGTAGGATACGTAACCCCTCATGATGTAGAGATGTACGGCGAGCAAAAAATAGGCCCACTCGAAAACGTCCAAACAGAAACTTTTGAAGCACTTGAAGATGTTGATGACGATTCAGTTGTTCTCGATGTCCGAAAAGCTACCGAGTTTAATGAAGGGCATGTTGAAGGAGCTATGAATATCGCTCATACCCGTTTGCTCCCCAGAATGGATGAAGTTCCGTCGGATAAGAAAATCTATGTTCATTGCCAGGCTGGAGCACGCTCGGCGGTTGCCTCTGCACTGCTCATGAAAAATGGATATGATGTGGTTCTTATTGATGATGATTTCGAAAATTACAAACGCCATCAACCGGCTTAATGGGGAACGGCCGATAGTTTGAGCTATCGGCCGTTTATTTATTATGAGTACACTTATCAAAAAAGCCGGTAAGATATTCCCGGTTTTAAGAACCTTTCAGGGATATAACAGCCAAATTTTTAAAGGCGACCTCAATGCAGGGATTACTGTTGGAATTATGCTGATTCCGCAGGGAATGGCGTACGCGCTTCTGGCAGGAATGCCGCCGGTTTATGGCTTGTATGCATCCATAATACCTCTTCTGATCTACGCCCTTTTCGGTACATCGCGGCAGCTCGCGGTTGGACCGGTGGCAATGGTCTCTCTGCTGATTATAGCCGGCGTTGGCGAAATTACCGAAGTTGGAAGCGATCGGTTTATACAACTGGCAGTTTTAACTGCTTTAGGTGTAGGAATTGTCCAATTTTTGATGGGGCTTTTCAGGATGGGATTCCTGGTTAATTTCCTGTCTCATCCTGTTTTAAGCGGATTTACTTCGGCGGCGGCGCTTATTATCGGGGCCAGCCAAATCAAAAATCTTTTGGGAGTAAACCTGCCGCGGACAAACTATGTTCACGAAATAATTGCAGGTTTGTCTCAGCAGATATCAGAGATAGAGTCCATCACAACTGCAATCGGAATCGGGGCTATTGCTGCAATCATCTTTATCAGAAAGTGGAAAAAAACATTTCCTTCTGCACTCTTTGTCGTGGCTGCCGGAACACTTGTAACATTCGGGCTGGGACTGGCTGATGAAGGCGTTAAAATTGTAGGCGAGGTTCCCAAAGGCCTTCCTTCTTTTGATGCAGGATTTGTGAGTTTCAGTGATATGAGGCTTTTGATCCCGATTATTCTGGTTATTTCTCTTGTCAGTTATATGGAATCCATTGCCGTTGCAAAAGCAATCGCCAAAAAACATGGTTATAAAGTGGACGCCAACCAGGAACTCATTGGGCTGGGCATGGCCAACATTGGCGGATCATTTTTTCAGTCGTTTCCCACAACCGGTGGATTTTCGCGAACTGCGGTGAACGATCAATCCGGTGCCAATACAACACTGGCTGCGGTGATCAGTGCAGGTATTATCGCTCTTACAGTACTGTTTTTAACACCACTTTTTTACTATTTGCCGAGCGCCGTTTTGGCAGCAATTATTATGGTTGCCGTGGCTGGCCTGTTTGATTACAAGGAGATGATCCATCTCTGGAAAACCGACAGAAAAGATTTTGTGATGCTGATGGTTACATTCGTCGCTACACTTGCTTTGGGAATTGAGGAAGGCATCGGTCTTGGTGTGTTGATTTCATTGGCGCTTGTAATTTACAGCAGTTCCAAACCTCACAGCGCGGAGCTTGGACGGCTTGGAGAATCCAATACATTCAGAAACATTGATCGCTACAGAGATGCTGTGGTTACAGATGATGTAATGATTTACAGGTTTGATGCGCCTATATATTTTGCCAATGTTGATCACTTTAAAGAAATGATCGACCGGAAAATTGAAAAACATGGCGATAGACTGAAGCTGATTATTCTGGATGCTTCGGCTATCAATACGATTGATTCGACCGGTGTTCATATGCTCACGGAATTGATCCGGGAATTAAATGAACATGGAGTTTCACTTTATATTGCAAGTGCTATTGGGCCGGTCAGAGATAAGCTTAAAAAAAGCGGAGTGGTTGAATTAATGGGGGAACATACCTACTTCTTTGATGTGAATGATGCTCTCAAATATCATCAAAAAGAAGATGTTAAAATAAAGAAGAGAAAATTTAATCCTCTTCAAACCAACGTGATTGGCGGCTAAAAAAGGATCAGAAGAAAAAGATAGTCAGATGGATGGTTATGATCGCAAATCCATGTGTATTTAGTATCTAAGAGATCCTATGTTTTAAGTTTAACAGACCTTATTTTATCAATGTTCATTACCAAAATTAAACAACATATTAACAGAACGATACAAGAAGTAAATATGAGTCATGAAATTGATATCAGCCCGGAAGAATTCAAAAATAAATTGGAAAAAGACCGGGGCGTGATTATTGATGTTCGCACGCATGGAGAATACAGCGAAGGTCATTTGAAAGAAGCCGACCTCCAGCATGATTATTTGAATGGCGAATTTCAACAACAACTGGCATCACTGGACAGAGATAAGACCTATTATCTTTATTGCCGGTCGGGCAACCGAAGCGGTAAAGCCGCCAGAATAATGAAAATCCAGGGATTTGAAAATGTCTACAATGTGGGCGGTTACGACGGCTTGGTAAACTACGGTTTTGAAACGGAGAAGTAGCGGGAAGCGGAATAGATGCTCGAGCATAGCATCATACTGTCATCGCGACCGGAGTGAAGCGATCTCCAAACTTTTTTCGATATAGCCTTATTTTATTTGGGGATTGCCGCGCTACGCTCGCAATGACCTTTTTAAGTAGAAAATCTAAATCTCATTGGCAAGCTGTTTAAACCGTTAATCCGCCATCGATCGTATAGGTAGCGCCGGTGATAAATCGGCTCTCGTCCGAAGCCAGGAAAAGAACCAGGTCTGCGATTTCATCATTTGACGCATACCGTCCGAGCGGAATCGTTTTTTCAAATCCTTTTTTAGCTTCTTCGGCTGCTCCCGGGGCAAAACCTTCTTCCAGAGATCTCATCATTCGATTATCCACCGGCGATGGATGAATGGTATTTACCCGAATATTGTGCGGCGCGCCCTCAAGAGCCGCCACACGCATGGATCCGATAACGGCATGTTTGCTGGTTACATATGCCATCACCTGTGGAGTTCCCTGCAATCCGGCTACGGATGAACTGATAATAATGCTGCCGCCACCATTTTTTATCATGTGCGGAAATGCGTATTTCATTCCCAGCCAAACACTTTTCGTATTTACGGCCATCACTTTGTCATACACATCTTCAGGATATTCGGTGAGCGGTTGTACAACTCCTTCAATTCCGGCATTCAGGAAAAGGATATCAATTTTACCGAATTCGCGGATCGCTTTCCTGATGTATTTTTCAACATCTTCACTTTTTGAAACATCGGCGGTGAAGTATTTTATTCGGTCAGATTCAAAGGATTTAATGACATTTTTTAGTTTATTTGAATCCAGATCTACCAAGAGGATTCCTTTTGCTCCTTCGTTCAAAAAACGTTTTGCGGTTGCCCGGCCAATAGCTCCGGCACCTCCCGTAATTACTGCTATCTGATTTTTTAGCCTCATTTTTCCTCCCTCTTTTCATTCCCTTTCTATAAACTTAGGAAATCTCTATGAGAAGAATATGAATGGTAAGTGATGTGATGGCTTCAGGTAAATTTGCGAAGTATCGAAAAAATTTCCTTTTAATCTTCAGGATGGAAAAGAATTCCTTTTGATTTCATCTCCGTCAAAACATCGGCCGGTTTGAATCGATCTCCAAACTCAGTTCTGTAGGATTCCATTTTATTGATAAAAGTCTCAACTCCAATTCTATCGATATAGCGAAACGGTCCTCCCAGGAATGGCGGAAATCCAAGTCCGAGGATAGCTCCCAGGTCACCGTCTGAAGGGTTTTGGAGAATATTTTCCTGAAGGCATAAAACGGCTTCATTGATCATCATTAAAGAAAGGCGATCCTGAATCTCTTTTCTGTCGATTGATTTGCGACTCTTCCCGCCGAAGTATGTGTAAATTTCCTCATTTACCTCTTTTTTCTTTTTCGAGCCCTCTTCGTACTTGTAAAAACCCCGTTTGTTTTTTCGGCCGAGGTAATTATCGTTCACCAACTGTTTGGATTTTTTACTGGTTTTGGCACCACGTTCTTCAAACTTATTACTGAGTGTATCGGCCACATGAGCACCAACATCAATCCCCACTTCATCCAGAAGTGCAACGGGTCCGACAGGGAAACCAAATTCTTTCATGGCATTGTCCAGGTCTTCAATTTTTGCCCCTTCTTCGAGCAATAACAATGCTTCATTGATAAAGGGAGCCAAAATTCGGGTTGTATAAAACCCGGGGCCATCGTTGACGACAATCACATTTTTTCCCTGTCTCAAGCCAATATCAAAAGCGGTGGCAACCACCCAGTCGGCTGTTTTATCCGTTTTGATGATTTCCAACAACGGCATTTTTTGGACGGGCGAAAAGTAGTGCATTCCAACAATATTCTCCGGCCGTTTGGCTTCTGTGGCAATTTCAGAAATGGGAAGTGATGAAGTATTCGATGCGAAAATGGCATCCTCACCACATACTTCTTCCACTTGCTTAACGATTTTCTTTTTCAGATCCAGGTTTTCAAACACAGCTTCGATAACAAGATCGATATCGTCAAAAGCATCGTAGGTTTCCGTGGGATGAACAAGGCTCATTTTTTCGTCCCTTTCAAATCCCGACAAGATATGTTTGCTTACTTTTTTGTCGAGATTTTGGCGAATGGTATTCTCGCCTTTCATCGCATTCTCAATTTTCTGATCCTTCAGCCAAACGTGCAATCCGTCTTCTATGCTGACCTCCGTGATGCCGCTGCCCATCAATCCGGCGCCTAAGACTCCAACTCTCTTCATATCTCTTTTTTTCTTCTGCAACGGATTTTTCTTTGAATCATTCATCGCAAAGAAAAGCTGAACCAGTGCCCGCGATTCGGGAGTAACGGCCAGTTCTCCAAAGAGTTTCGACTCGTTTTTTAATCCTTTTTCAAATCCGTTTTTATATCCATACTCAACACTGTCGATAATTTTTGGCGGTGCGGGATAATTGCCTTTTGTTTCGCTTTGAGTCCGTTTTCGTGCCTGGTCAAAGATAATGCTCCGTCCAAGCGCATTGCTTTCTAAGGTTTTTTCGAGAACGGATCGTTTATCAGGATGACTGACCTTGCCGTTCTTCAATTTTCTAACCGCTTGAATTCCAGCTTCTTTTATTGCGTACTGATGAACTACTTCATCCGCAAAGCCGGTTCTCCGCGCTTGATAGCTGTACATATTTTTACCGGTTAGCAGGTACGGTAATGCTTTCTGAATGCCAATAAGTCTCGGCAAACGCTGGGTTCCTCCCATTCCGGGTAGCAGGCCAAGATTTACTTCCGGCAGACCGATTTTGGTGGAGTTGTGATCAGAAACGATCCGGTAATGGCTGGCAAGTGCGAGTTCAGTTCCGCCTCCCATGCATGAGCCGTGAATTCCCACAACAATCGGTTTTGGGAAATTCTCAATACGCAGGAGAACTTCATGACCACGCCAGCTTAATTCCGACAACTCCTCAGCGGTTTCTCTCGTCTTGAACATTTCAATGTCGGCACCGGCTATAAAATTGTTCTCCTTTTCACTGATCAGAAGAGCGCCATCAAGAGAATTATCTGATTCAAGTTTATCCAGAAAATCCGAAAATTCGTCAATCAGCTTTTCATTCAATTTGTTGACTTTCTCGCCGGGTGTATCCAGGGTAATGATGGCTACATTCCCGACCGTTTCAACTTGTAAGATGTCTTTTTTCTTGTTCATGATTTCAATCTTTTAGGCAAAAGGCGTCCAACCTGTCATTGCGAAGGAGCAAAGCGACTGTGGCAATCTCACTCCTCAAATCGTTCAATAATCATGGCGTGTCCTTGTCCGCCGGCAGCACAGGCAGCAATCATTGCATATCGTCCATTTTCATGAATTAACCGGTTTGCTGCAGTTGTAACGAGGCGAACTCCAGTCGCTGCAAAAGGGTGGCCAATCGAAAGCGATCCACCCCATCGGTTCAGTTTATCATACGGTATATTGCCTGTTTTCTCTTTCCGGTTGAGCCGTTGTTTGGCAAACTCTTCACTATCCAGAGCTTTCAAAACCGTCAGCATCTGTCCGGCAAATGCCTCGTGAAATTCAAAAACATCAATATCATCCAGGGTCAGGTTCATCTCATCCAAAACCTTTGGAATTGCAAAAGCAGGCCCAATTAACAATTCATCGTCCGGGCGCTGGGCTACATACGTATAGCTTCTCACCACAGCTTTGGGCTCGTAACCGTTTTTTAAAGCAAAGTCTTTGTCCATCACAAGGCCCGCCGAAGCTCCATCCGTTAAAAAAGAGGAGTTGCCGGCGGTTACAGTTCCATGGGGTTTGATAAAGGCCGGGTTCAGTTTTCCGAGTTTTTCCATGTCAGAATCCGGCCGTATTCCATTATCCTGAGTCACAACGGTTTCTGCATTATTAACACTAACCGGTAAAATCTCATCTTTTAGAAATCCTTCTTCCGTTGCTTTAAAGGCCAGTTGATGAGACCGCAAGGCATAGGCATCCTGTTCTTCGCGCTTTACACCGTATTTGGCAGCCATTTTATCGCAGCTTTGTCCCATTGTTTCTCCGGTTGAAAATTCCGAGATAGATGGAATTTCAGGCAACAAATCCGAAGGATTCAATCCTTTAAAAAACCTGAGCCAATCCGTTGGCGATTTATACTTTTGAGTCTCCAGCAGCTTTTGCCGGAATTTCTTTCTGAAACGGATCGGAATGTCACTCATGATCTCCACACCACCCACAATAGCCGCGCCTATTTGTCCCTGAAGGATAGAGTTTTTAGCTGTTGTGAGTGCTACGTTTGATGAGATACACGCCATCGAAAGAGTGGTTGCCGGAATGGAATCAGGCAAACCGGCGGCCATAGAAGATTCCCGTGCTACATTGCTTGTGTTGATATCCTGGATCACATTCCCGTAATAAATGTGGCCGATGTGGCTGCCATCAAGTTTGGTTTTGCTGATTAGTCCGGCGATTGCCAGTCGACCCAAATCGTACGCAGAAAATCGCTTAAAAGCAGTTTGTGCGCGCAGAAAAGGTGTGCGTCCGCCATCTATAAATACGACCTCTTTTTTCTTGGTTGATTTACTCATCTCATTTTAGGTTGATTAAATGGAATAGACGCAGGTTAACACTGTTAACTCTACCTTTATAAATAATGAAAATTTTATTGAGGATAAACTGTTTTATCGAATGAGTATAGTTCTTATATTTAAAGTCTGATTCAAAAATGAGTTGAATGTTTCCAAGACTTCTTGTTTTGAAAACACTCATTTTGAATATAAAGTTTGATTTATTGGGGTGGTTAGCTCAGTTGGTTTAGAGCACCTGCCTTACAAGCAGGGGGTCACAGGTTCGAATCCTGTACCACCCACACATTTAATAAAAAACTACGGGACAGTTCTTGAACAGGGCTGTCCTTTCTTTTTTTGAGGGAGGGTATGTTTCACATTTATATGTTATACAGTGCCGTGGTGGATCGCTATTACGTGGGCCAAACCTCAAACCTTGAGGATCGGCTCAAAAGACACAATCAGGGACGAAGTAAATACACCAAATCCGGTATCCCCTGGAAGCTGGTTTACAAAGAGGGATTTGAAACCAGATCGGAAGCCATGAAACGAGAATCCCTGATAAAAAACTCAGCAAGCAGAGAAGAGCTTGTCCGCTTCATTTCTTCAAAACAAAATGAATTGAAGACTTCGTTTTAAAATTTCAGTGGGGGTAAAAGGTATAGTTAGAGTCTTATCTAATACGGGACCTACAACTATAATTTGTGATATGTGAGGAGGCCTGTTTTTCAACCTCACCCAATCATTTTAAACCGGGATTCGCTATGAAACGAAATTACTTCCTTGTTGTACTGATCATGATCGTCTTTTTTGTCATCTCTTTTTTGACAAACATCATTGGTCCGCTTGTCCCTGAAATCATAGAGGATTTTAACCTGAGTCTCACAATGGTTGCCCTGCTGCCATTTGCCTTCTTTATTGCGTATGGAGTGATGTCCATTCCATCTGGCCTGCTCATTGAAAAATACAGTGACAAGATTGTGATCGTAGCCGCTTTTCTTGTCTCTTTTATCGGGGCTCTCTTTTTTGCATTGTTCCCCAATTATCTTGTTGCCATTATCTCCCTGTTTTTGATCGGGACCGGTATGGCGATGCTCCAGGTTGCGATCAATCCGCTTCTCCGGGAAGCCGGCGGTGAAGAGCATTTTGCATTCAATTCCGTGCTGGGACAGCTTTTTTTTGGTGCAGCATCGTTTTTGAGTCCGCTGGCATATTCGTACCTCGTCCTCAATCTCGGAAGTGCCGAAACCAGCAATTTCCTTTTAACCTCTCTCGAAGCTGTGGTTCCTCCGGAATTGCCCTGGGTTTCGCTCTATTGGTTGTTTGCAGTTCTGTCTCTCATAATGGTAGTAGTAATTGCCGTTTCGCCGTTTCCTAAAGTTGTAGAGCGAAAGGAAGATGAAAAAGTCGGCGCCTGGGAAACACACAAAGAATTGATTAAAAATCCCATGGTTTGGCTCTTTTTCCTGGGAATTTTTGCCTACGTGGGTTCGGAACAGGGAGTAGCCAACTGGATTTCTGAATTCCTCTCTACCTATCATGGGTATGATCCACAAACCACAGGCGCCAGCACGGTTTCCTGGTTTTGGGGAATGCTCACGGCCGGTACATTTTTGGGCCTTTTGCTATTGAAAGTGATGGACAGCCGAAATGTTCTCGTCGTTTTCACCATTGGTGCTATTATCAGCCTCTCCGCTGCACTTTTTGGAAGCGGTGAGGTCGCCCTCCTGGCATTTCCTGCCGTCGGCTTTTTTGCCGCGGTCATGTGGTCGGTTATTATTTCGCTGGCCCTCAATTCCGTTGCCGAACATCATGGTACATTTTCCGGTATATTGGTTTCGGGAATTGTAGGCGGTGCCGTTGTTCCGCTGATTGTGGGTTCTTTGGGTGACGCTTTCGGTCTGCGGACAGGCATGTTCTTTCTCTACATTACTTTTGGATATATTTTGAGTATCGGATTCTGGGCGAAACCGCTGGTGAGCAATAAGACAATTGAGTTTGGGAAAGGAGAATGACAGGGAACAGTTATCTAAAAAGAACACCAGAGAAAAAAGCCCGACGTAAAATATGTTGAGAGGACAATTTACATAACCAAGGGGTAGCCGGATTTGGGCTGCGTATCACCTGTAGCAGAGCTCCCATCGGGCATGTTAGAAGGAGGCCTTCTGAATGAGTATTCTATCCTAATCAATCCGAATAATCAAAGACGGGCGTTTCGATTGTTTTTTTAGGCTTGGAATGGCTCGTAATTGTTTTCCGAATATGCTCAACAGTTTCGGGAGAGAAGTACTGTTCTCCCGTCTCTTCATTTACC
This sequence comes from Rhodohalobacter sp. 614A, assembly GCF_021462415.1. Classification (NCBI taxonomy): domain Bacteria; kingdom Pseudomonadati; phylum Balneolota; class Balneolia; order Balneolales; family Balneolaceae; genus Rhodohalobacter; species Rhodohalobacter sp. 614A. Next base: position 646,114 of record NZ_JAKEDS010000001.1, on the reverse strand, counting down.
CGAGCAGGTACATTTTCAATAATATAGAATTTCCCTTCGAACTCTAAAGAGTAATTTACCAAACGTTTACTAAGGGATTCTTTTTGGGGATTCATTACTTACGATTTTCAAAGTTGAGCCACTTTTCAGGATCAGGTTCATACAATGTAATAATTTTCAGAATATCACGCGATGGATAACTACATTGGATATGAATTGGCCTGTTAGTAGTTGTATACCCAAATATAAGGCAACTTGGTCCATACTTATCTTCCGGGTAGTTTTCAATAATCTTTGATTCTCCCAATACAACTTCTCTTACTTCTTGAACAGATATATCACGCATGATACTTTGATCAACAGCATGTTTTGAAAACTCAAATCGATTCTTTCCGATTTTTAAACGAATTTCTTCGATTAGCTTCATAAGCTAACGTTTTGAACTGATGAACAGTGTCTTGAATTCTAAAAAATTATTTCAATTAACTTTAAAAAATATATAAGAAGCAAATTTTGAGATATAAATACCCTTCAGTTTTCCTTCAAAATTATAGCATATATTTTAAGTGCTATGAAATTATTGATTGTTGAAGACAACAGGGATCTTTTGGAGAATATCCTGAAGTATTTGGAGAGAGAAGGGTACCGGTGTGAAACGGCCGTCGATTATGATGAGGCGTTTGACAAAATCATGTCCTACACCTATGATGTGGTGCTCATTGATATCATGATTCCAAAAGGCGACGGACTTCAGGTTTTGCGCGAGCTGAAATCGGTAAATCCCGAAACCGGCACTATCATCATTTCCGCAAAAAATTCTTTGGATGATAAAGTAACCGGCCTCGAACTGGGTGCCGACGATTACCTCACCAAACCGTTTCAGTTGCCGGAGCTGCAGGCACGAATCAAAGCCGTAAACCGGCGTAATAATCTTGGCGGCAGCGAAATTGTGCGGGCCAATGAAATTTCTATCAACACAAAAACCCGCGAAGTGTTAGTGAATGATGACCTCGTAGATGTAACGCCCAAAGAGTACGATCTTCTTCTCTATTTCGCATCCAACAAAAACCGGGTTTTATCCAAACAGAATATTGCCGAACATTTGTGGGGTGATTATGTAGATCACCTTGAAAACCTCGATTTTGTGTATCAGCATATCAAAAACCTGAGGAAAAAACTGGTGGAAGCCGGTGCAAATGATTATATCGAAAGCGTGTACAGTATCGGGTACAAATTTAAAGGGAACGGATCCTGAGCATGAAACTGATCACACGGTTTATTTTGATCTACCTGATCATTACGGTAATTGTTTTGGGCATTGGCGGGGTGATCTCCTATTTCATTATCAAAGATGAAATTGACCGAGAACTTACTTGGGAGTTCATGGAGCGGATTGATCGTGTAACCTATCTTCTGGAGCACGGACGAAGATTTCATCCCCGCAGAAATGTTGATGGAGACCGGAATCTGGTGGTTCATCAGCTCGAATATCCTGTTGAAGAGAGGATTGAGGTTGGTGATACGCTTATCTATTCCGATCGTCTTGAGCAGAGTGAACAAAATGTAAAAGTTTCTGCCTATCGAAATATAGACGGGCGCTCGTATTACATCTCAACGTACGGGGCTATGATTGAGCCTGATGACATTACGGAAGCTGTCATCAAAACTCTGCTTTGGATTTTGGGAATGCAAATAATTGGTGCGATTGGTGTGGGCTTTCTGGTATCCGGGAGATTGTTCAAGCCATTTCGTGAAACTCTTAATAAAATTGCCAACTTTAAGCTTCAGAAAAAAGAATATGTACCGGCTGAGAAAACCGGTGTGAAAGAGTTTAATGATTTGAACCGGTTTGTTGAAGAGATGACCCGGAAGGCCGTATCCGATTATAAGAATTTGAAGGAATTTGCTGAAAATGCCTCTCACGAACTCCAAACGCCGCTCGCTATTGCCAAGGGGAAACTAGAGTTGTTGACGGAAACGCCGCTTACGGAAGAGCAGTATAAATATGTGGAATCACTCGAAAAGTCGGTTAAAAAATTATCCCGGTTAAGTGAATCGTTAGCCCTGCTGACCAAGATTGAAAATCATGAATTTGAAAATAATGAGTCAATCAACCTCAGTGATGTGATCAAAGAGAGCCTGGAGGCCTTCCGGGAATTTATTGCTCTAAATAACTTAACGGTTGAAACTGAAATTGAGGATGATGTTCACATCAACATGCACCCGGTTTTGGCGGATATTTTATGGACGAATCTTTTTCAAAATGCCATTCGCCACAATGTGGAAAACGGAAAAATCCGTATCCATTTAGAGGAGAGAAAACTGGTCATTGCCAATACCGGAGAAGATCCGGAGGTAAACCCCGATCAACTGTTCGAAAGATTCAGAAAAGCGGAACAAAGTTCTGAATCTATTGGACTTGGCCTTTCTATCATCAAACGAATTGTTGATCAAAACCATTTATCAATTGTATACACATATTCTGATAATTGGCACCGAATTGAAATCCGTTTGAAATAAAAACTAAACCTTTTCTCAGGTTTCTGGTCGATTTTTTTCTGAAGCAAAGAATCATAAAAAGATGTAAAACAAGATCTATTCTTCAGAATTGCTTCAGATTTGATACAAAATTTGTGCAATATCAAGTTTTAATTTGGGAGAAAATCAGAAATACAGACATTAGATTGATGAAAAAATTAACCATTTACGTTATTGTATTCCTCGGGATTTACGGGTGGTGCACAAGTACAATCCTGGCCCAATCATCAGGAGAGAGTCAAGCTGAAATTACAGGAATCGTTGAAGACATTGACGGCAGTTCCATTCCCAATGCAACGATAGCCGTTTTCGACCAGGCAGAAACAGAAATTTTAACAGGGACTTCGAGTGATAGCAATGGTCGTTTTTCAATTAGTATTGATCCCGGTACTTATGTTTTGCGTATTTCATATGTCTCCTACCGAATGCATCGGGTAAACCTTGATTTATCAGCCGGAGAAACGCTTGATCTCGGAACTATTGCGCTTCAAACGGAAGAAGCGATGATGGACGAAGTGATTGTGGAGGGAGAGCGTTCGTACATGAGAATGAATTTTGACAGCCGCTCCTTCAGTGTGGGTCAGGATATCACAAGCCTTGGGGGATCTGCTCTCGATGTGCTCGATAACGTACCGTCCATCACGGTAGATTATGAAGGGAATGTATCCCTGAGAGGAAATTCCGGCGTACAGATTTTAATTAACGGGCGGCCATCCAGCCTGGTTCGGAATGGTACTGAAGCCCTGAGCAGTCTTCCGTCGAATGTAATTGAGGAAGTGGAAATTATCACCAATCCTTCAGCCAGATATTCTGCCGAGGGAACCGGCGGGATTATTAATATTAAACTTGTGGATGATGTTCGGTTTGGCCTCAATGGAAGTATCCAGGCAAATACCGGTTATCCGCAGGATCACGGGCTGGGAGCCAATCTGAATTATCACAGGAATAATATCAACTGGTTTGGGAATTTCGAGGTTGAATACGAACAAGATCCCGGTTCAGGAAGTACATTTCAAAGTTTCAGCGGGGATACAACGTACGCCTATCGCGAGACCAGTGAATCCGACGAAACCCAAAAAGAAGGAAGCGCTAATCTTGGGGCCGATTTCTACCTTCCGTCCAGCCAGATGTTGACGGTTTCAACCCGAATCAGCCTTGAAAATGAACAAGAGGAATCGGATGTGATTTATACCGATTACGATCCCGGAAGTCCGGGCGTGTATCGGAATGTGTTTGATAGCTGGGATATTTTAAAACGAACCAATCGCGAAGATGTAGAAGAAAATCGTGAGAATGATTTTGATGTACGCCTGCAATACGAAAACCGGTTTGAAGGTTCCGATCACAGGCTCACAGCCGATGCGGATTTTGAATTCGGAAAACAAGATCAGAATTCAAACCTTATCCAACTGATTGAAGAGGGTGATGGGAGTCCGCTTAATCAGCGTACTTTTTCTGATGAGACCTACCAGGAGATGCGTTTTGATACTGATTATGAAAGGCCGCTCGGCAGCAACGGCAGGCTTGAAGCCGGAATGCGTTTAAATTTTGACTGGATGGATAACGATTATACTATTGAAGAACAGCAAAACGGACAATGGGTTGTGCCCGATAATAACCTGGGCATCAGTGATAATTTCACCTACTTTGAAAACGTAAATGCACTTTATACAACTCTTGCGGGCGAAACCGGAGATTTTAGTTACCAGGTTGGAGTGCGGGCAGAAAATACCCGTATTCAAACAGAACTTGATCGCACAGGGGAAGGAAGCGATCAGGATTATCTGAATCTTTTTCCGAGTGTTTTCCTGTCCTACACATTGAACGAGAAAAATTCTTTTCAGGTCAGTTACAGCCGCCGGATAGACAGGCCATGGTCCCGAATGCTGCTTCCGTTTACAGAAATTTCAGATACGAGGAATCGAAGGGTCGGAAATCCCGAATTAAAACCGGAATTTGGCAATTCTTATGAAGTGGGTTACCTGCGTTACTGGAGTTCCGGTTCACTTCTCACAAGCCTTTACTACCGCCACAGAACCGAAGTGATTGAGCGGGTTTCCACCATCGATGGCCAGGGAATAACGACCACTCGTCCTATTAACCTCGCAACGGAAGATGCGTGGGGTGTTGAATTTTCTGCCGACCAAGAGTTGTTCAGTAATTTTCAGCTTTCTGGCAGCCTGAATATTTTCCAGTCAGATCGTGAAGGAGAATACCAGGATGAAGTATATAGCAGTTCAACAGGCAGAGCTACCGGTCGTTTGCGGCTTAGATGGAGATTTTTGGAAAGCTGGAATTTGCAAAGTCAGCTTCATTATTCAAGTTCTCAGCAGACAACCCAGGGCCGTGAAGACGGCAGTATGTTTGTAAGTTCCGGTCTTTCAAAAGAGTTTTTCAATCGAAAAGCTACAATTTCTTTAAGCATTCGCGACCTGTTGAATTCGCGTCAGTACGATGGAGAAATCATCAATCCTAACTCCTACACCGACAGTAATTACCAATGGTCCACACGTTCATTCAGGCTTAATTTTCGGTACAACTTCGGAGGAGTTTCCGGCGGTGGTGGTGACAGAGGAGGTTATCGCGGGCGGTAATTTCATTTAATTCTTTACAAATCTTATTGTCCAATAGCGCCTGCCTGGTTTTCCCGGGCCGGCGCTTTTCTTTTTAAGATACATTTTCAAGAACCCCAAGAGAGCTCAAACGCAAAAAAATGGTCCCTTCCTGATTTCCAATACGCATAGTTATATAGATAACCATGTGTAAATACAAAATCAGATAAAGACTATTATGAGAACCGCTACACGATTTGGGTATGGTGCCCTTCTTTCAATTTTTGCGATAATATTCAGCATTTCCTGTTCAAGTAATTCATCAAACCGTTATTCTATTGAAGGATCTGTAACGCCTTCTGAAGCGGGTAGTGTAACTCCTATTACTGGCGAATATGATGAAGGAACTGATATTGAGGTGAGAGCAGCGGCAAATGATACTTGGATATTTTCGTCATGGGAAGGAGATATTAGCGGAACAGAAAATCCAATTGTAGTGACCATAGAAAGCGATATGGTTTTCACAGCTGTTTTTGAAAAACTTCAATACCCGCTGGAAATCACTATCGATGGCGGTGGTCGAGTTGAAGAGGATATCATCCAGTCAAAAAAAACTGATTATGAAATCGGTACAGAAGTGGAATTGAACGCTGTAGCGGATGATGGCTGGGTGTTTGTAGAGTGGCGGGATGATCTTTCCGGGAATGAAAATCCACAGACCCTTGCGATGGATGAAGCAAAAAGTGTAACCGCTGTATTTGAAAGAAAAGATTATCCGCTCACAGTAACATCTCAGGGAGAGGGAAATGTAACCGAAGAAATAGTAGAAGAGCCAGCCAAAGATTATCAATACGAAACGGTAGTGAAAGTGACGGCAAATCCGGCGGAAGGCTGGCAGTTCGCCAGATGGGAAGGAGATATCGAGGGCACAGAAAATCCTACTGAAATTACTATTGATGGCGAAAAAGAAGTAACAGCCGTATTTGAGAGAGGCGAATATGAATTAACCGTTGAAATAACCGGTCAGGGAAGTATAGATCAGCAATTGGTGGATGAGGCTTCAAAAACAAGTTATCCTTATGAATCCACCATAGAGCTTACGGCCAATCCCGAATCCGGATGGAGATTTGTCCGCTGGGAAGGAGATCTGGATGGAAACGAGAATCCCAAAGAGATCACAATGGATGGCGACAAAACGGTAACCGCTGTTTTTGCCGACAACAGTTTTGACCTTGATGTAACCATTGATGGCGAGGGAAGTGTGAGCCAGGAAGTGACAGGAAAGGCCAAAACGTATGAAAAGAATACAATAGTAGAACTTACGGCCGAACCGGATGCCGGCTGGAAGTTTGAGCATTGGGAGGGCGATCTGGATGGAGACGACAATCCAATAGAAATAACCATCGACGGCAACAAGAGTGTGGCCGCCATCTTTACTGAAGCCCAATATGATGTTGATCTCGCAACTGAAGGGAATGGAAGTATAAATATTGAACCGTCTAAAGATTCCTACTCCTATGGAGATGAAATTGAAATAACAGCAGATCCTGATGAACTGGCAGTATTCAAAGAATGGGGAGGAGATCTTTCCGGCGACAATAATCCTGAAACCGTAACAGTAACAGGTGATATGAATATCATTGCAATTTTTGGCGGAAGAGCTGAAGTAGAAACCAATGAATGGAGCGACATGCGTATAACTTCCGTTTTCATTGATGGTACGGTTCATGATGATGGCGGTTTGGAAGTGACGGAACGGGGCGTATGCTGGTCAACTGGCGATGAGTTTCCAAATACCACTGACGACTGCGCTTCTGATGGAGAGGGCCTTGGCTCATTTACAAGTAAACTAACTGGCCTCACACAAGGAAGTACCTACTATGCGAGGGCATATGCGATCAACAAAGCCGGAACAGCCTTTGGGGAAACTGTAGAGCTTGTAGCGGGATACGTTTCACATGGATTTCTCGATGGTGTTACGCCAAGCGGAGATTCTCAGTTTGAAGAGCGTTCTTACAGGCTAGTAGAATCGCAATGGAAAGGCGGAGTTGATAAAATTTGGATTGAGAGAAATCTTGGCTCTACCGGTGCTGTAAAAAATGAGGTCGATTCTGATGACGGCCGCGCTGGATGGTTTTTTCAGTTTAACAAAAGGCAGGGATATTATCATGATGGGAGTAGCCGTATACCTGGGGGTGGCTGGCCAATTGGTGAGGAAAAGAACAGCGACTGGGATATAGAAAATGATCCATGTCGGATGGCGTTTGGTAGTAAGTGGCATATACCAGGCAGCGATGAATGGGCAGATTTTCTTTCTGCGCCGAAAAGTGATGATGGAATGGCTCATGGAAATCTCTCAGATGCTTTTGATTCATTATTGAGAATTCATGGTGCTGGTGTAATCACTACTTCTGGTAATCTGAATGGAAGAGGCAGCTCGGTTATTTATTGGTCAAATGAAGAGGCAGATAGCGAAAATGGAGAAATGATATGGATTACAAACTCTGACAGTGTGATGGATGTCGGAGCGAAATCAGGAGGTGCTCCGCTAAGATGTGTGAAGGATTAAGCCGCACTAAATATATCTGGAAATGCACAATTTCAGAGACTGAGATTGTGCATTTTTTATGCTTTTTTCCCATTACTCTTCCTGAGTCCCATCCACATCAGGGATCCAAGCCATCCCGAAAGAGCCCCTACAAGAATTGCAAGTAATAAAGAGAGTTCAAACCTTGCCTGTACATAATTATCTACAAGTATGGAGCTCACAAAATGAAGCACAACGGCTATAACATACCCAATAGAGAAACAGCCAATCATATCACGTATTTTTAAGTTTACCACAAAACGAACAACCAGTGAGGCCAACAACCCAATACCAACCCATGTAAGGAGGAATTCGGTGTCAGCAAAGTCAATTTGGCGTCTGTTTGTTGTCCAAAGTGGAATTCCTGCTCCAAGCGTTGAAATCAGAATAGTAATTAATCTATAATTATGTCTTGTAGTTTCAAGCATATTATAATTTTAAAATTAAAATGTATGTGTTTGTAAGAATAATGAATAACCCGTTACGAACTATGTTCGGGTGTAGCTAATTAGTCAGGATTTTATACAACTTTTCTATCAAAAATTCATGAATAATATTTATGGAGGTAATTTTAATTTTCAACGATTGAAATAGGTTTAGGAAAATATTATTTTCTTTTTTCCTTTCAAGAAATAGATGATCTAATATTGTCGAGTCTTAAATAAGTTCTTAAAAAAAGTAAAGTTATTGTTTAGTTATGAATATAAAGTTTGTGAAAAGAACCCAAATTAAATCAAGCAAGAGGCGATCTTCCAAATTCAAGCCACTTATGGATGCTTTGGATAAGCTGGAACCAGGTGGACAGGCTGTTGAAGTTTCATATACAAATGATAAAAGTGTAAATTCAATGAGAACAGCGGTTTATCAGTACAATCAAGAGAATAATGTGAAGATTAAGAGTGGTAAAGACGCTTCCAATAAAAAAATATATTTCTACAGAGAAAAATAGATTTTTGCATATACTTTATTAAAAAGAAACGATCTTATCCTATACTTTTTTTTCAAAAAGAATTCCCTGAGAAATAGATAAACGAATAGGCTGATCAATTTTCCGAGCCCGAACAGATGGCGTTGCTAAAGCCACTTCCCACTCGTTCGGGTTGTTTATTGGGAGGTCAAGGTTTACAGGAGTTATTTGCCGAGACTGACCTTCCATATTCGCGATAAAAATCAACTCTTTTCCGGTTTCAGGGTTCTTCCGATGTCCATAATAAATAACGGCTCCTTCAACAGGCTCCCTGTATTTTAAGAAGTCGGCTGATGTAAAACTGTTATTCAACCAGCCATTTTTAAGCCGGTACTCCCGGGTACTTAAATTAAAGTCCGACTTTTTCACATCCATGTAATCTGCCTGCATATCGGCATTGCAATATTCGTGAATGTCGGTCATCCAGGATTCAGCGTACTCATTCAGTTTTTCCAACGACCATTCAGCCGGTTTAAAAGATGGTTTGGTTTGATTGATGAGGTCAACAATATTTTCAGGATCGTAATCGGTGACTCTCACAAAACTCAGAAGTGCCTTGGCAAAACGTCGCAGATCTTCGAGGTTTCGGAAACCGAGATTCTTCAACTTTTTAAAGAAGCGTGAATTACGATATTCAATATCTGTGATTTGCCACTCGGTGAAATAAGCATCTTCAGCTGCGACTTTAATCGCAAATTTAGCATCCGTATTTCTGAAAAAGCTCCACGGCGTATTGCCGAGCGCCTGAACAAAATCCATCGGAACCCCGGGCAAAAAAGCATTCATCAACAGTGTGGTTGACGGATTGTTATAGGCATTGATCATCACCATCTTCAGGGAGTTACCCAGAAGAAAATTTATGTTAACCGTTTCCGGGTTTGCCTGGATGCCCCGCCGCATGGTATCGTGATTGGCGTACCCGGTAATCCATTTGTCTCCGTACTCAAACTGTTCTTTCAGGCGCCACCACTTTGATACCCAATACGTGTAATTATAAGGCGTATTATAGGCAAAAATCATGGGTGACCATTGATACGGATGTTTCTGCTTTTCGGTAACCACGCGATAGGTGCAGGCCAGCTCCCAATCAGTTCGGGGCCATGGCCGGCCGTCTTCAAAAATCATCCAGGGCTTGTAAGAAACTCCCGCAACGGTTTGTTCCACTTCGCTCATCTCTTTCAGAAATTCATCGTCATAATGAACCTCGTCAAACTCGGCAACATAGTATTTAAAATCGTGAGCACTGTCTACACGAATGCCGTCGAATCCCCAGTTCATTTTACGTCGCTGCATTTCGAGAATGGCGGCTCGAACCAATGGATGTTTGATATTTACATTTTGCCCATAAATACCGGGACCGGCAAAAAACTCTTCCGGCAATAAGTCTACGGACTGATTGTCAGCGTGTCCGTAAACCACATCCAGAACTACCTTTTTAGGTCCATTTGGGAAATTGTGAAGAGTTTCAATCAAGTCAAGAAGTTCATGCGGGCGGCCTGTTGAAAGAATAGACGGATTGACCGCTGCCGATCCGAAAATAACAATGTCATATCCCCAATTTGTAACATTCGGTTTGCGGATGTGAAGTGTAATTTCAGTGCCATTTTCTTCAGGAGTCTGGATTGTACTCCAGAAAGCAGTGCTCTCCGGATGTTCAATCACAGGATCCACAGGCATTAATTCGATACCGTCGAACCCAATCAGGTTTTTTTCATCAGGAGAGAGTTGTTCGCCATTTCCAAGCGCTGTTGCAATCTGTTTATAGCGATTGGCAAGAGAGCCGAGTGTGCCATCCATTGTGGCGGTTCCGGTATGAATTTCGAGTAAATTTGTGGATGGCTGAACCCTGTTGGTTTCTTCTGTCTTGAAACTGTTGCGAAGATTTTCAAAATACTCTTTATCCTTTCTTGCAGAAAGTACAGAATTGACATCATAAACCTCAGCCGGGGCATTAATTCCGTACGGCATAGACCACGCCATGGGGTCGCGAACAATGGTTTCTTCACCCTCATCAGACATGAAAATAAATTGGTAAAAAGCACCAAAATGATTTCGATTTCCAACCGGCAGATTATTCATAACAACAAGAGAAAAATCATCCACACACGTTGTTTCAAACCGATAGTAAGTCATCGTGGTATGCTGTTCCGGCTTGTCGAATAGTAGGTCAATATCCGGCAGGTAAAAGTCAATGAATACTTGTTTGGTTTCCTTGATTTTAGGATGCCAAAGCAGGAAACGGGTCTCATTTTCTTCCACATGTGAGCCCAGGTTTGCCGCAAAAAAATCGGCATTCGAAGTTGTTATCCCCTTCTTTGATTTGAGTTGAATACGTTCAGAAAATTCAGCAGTGCTATTCTCGTTTATTGAGATTTTCATGTCCTAAAAAATTAGATCAATGGGTAGACGGTACTAGAATATATGGATGATAATTAGCTTTAAATGTATGCAATAAAATAATAATGAGCGATTGCTTTACACAATCTCATCATTTTCTACACCGGCCCATTTCAGGTAAAGATTGCGAATATCATAAATATGAATGTCCAGTTTTTCCATCGACCATCCGGATGTATCGATAGCTGGATGAATATGGGCGGTGCATGTTCCCGATTTAGTGATTAAAAAATCCTCGGTACTTAATTCCCGGTTGCCTTCAAAATAGATCGGCACAATGGGATATCCCAAATCCATAGCCATCCGGAAAGGGCCTTTTTTAAATGGGCCAATAATACCGCGGTGTTTCCTCGAACCTTCCGGGGCCAGCATGATAGATAAATTATTTTTTTTGATTCGATCCACATTCTTTTTCAGGGTTTCCACGGCTTTGTCAGAATGTTCGCGGCGGATAAAAACCTGGCCCGTAAGATGACCCAATACGAAAAAAATGGGATTGTACTGAAGTTGCCATTTGGCTACAAAACGGGCTTTTGGAAGCCCGAGGGCAAGAATGGTAAGAAGGTCGAGAGTGGAACTATGATTAACGATATAAACAGCCGGAGCGGGAATAGGATCTACATATTTTTTGATCCTGAAATTGATTCCGGCAACTCGTAATACGGGAATAGCAATGGCCGGGGCAATTCGTTCTATGACAAAATTGGTCAGCCTGCCAAAAGAGAGAATTAAAAGTACGAAGATGACCGGCGTAAAAATCAAAAGAAGTACAAAAAACAGCAAAATGGATAGTGCACTCCGGAGGTATTCGATAAAAGTAAACCGTTGTCTGGCAGCCATTTTAATTCCTACAATTTCTCAATACATATAATATATGGTGATAGAACCGTCAATAAAGAGCTACCTGAAGGCGTCTTCAAAATGAGAAATTTCCGATTCCCCGCCCTTTTTTTGAACAATGGCGATAATATCAAAGCGTACCATAGCCGTTTCCATTTTTCGTTCGTAAACCCAGGCTTCGGCTGCTTTCTTAATGTTTTTTTCTTTTCCGGGGGTGACAAATTCTTCCGGCCTTCCGAAAAAAATACCCGACCGCAATTTTACTTCTACAAAAATGATAAAGGTTCCGTCCGTGGCTACAATATCAACTTCGGCTTTCTCAAAAAAATAGTTTCGGTCAATAATGTGCCAGCCTTTCGCTTCAAGATAAGCAACGGCAATATCTTCTCCCTCATCGCCAATTTTTCGATGGCTCTTGCTCATAAGATCACTCTTTAACCGGCTTGTTTCCCTTCAGTGATTGATGGGCTTCGGCCAGTTTTACAAGGTGCTTCAGAAACGTCAGGTTTTTCTTGTTGATGTATGGAAGTAAGGCTTTTGTGAACCGATCGAACATTTCCAGGAATTCGATAAAATTTTCGAGCCTTTCCTTGAATTCGGCTTCGGTTTGTTCATCAGAACTGTCCTCCTCAAAAAATTCGAGAGTTTTTGTGAGATTGTCTTTAATCGGCTCAATTTCGCGCTGATGACGTTCCCGGATCAGGATGGCCACGATATTCCAAACATCTTTTTCGGCCGTATAAAAATCACGCCGCTCACCCTTATAATGTACTTTTTGAACCAGTTGCCAATGCAGCAGATTCCGGAGATTCATGTTGGCATTTCCCCGGCTGATCGACAACTGTTTCATGATCGCATCCGTATCCAGCGGTTCGCTCTCGGCATAGAGCAGTGCGTGAATCTGAGCCATCGTTTTGTTGATTCCCCAGGCAGAAGCCATCTCACCCCAGAGAAGTACAAACTGGTCGATGGCTTGCTGGTGTGTGTCTGATTTTAGGGAATCGTTTTGTTCCACTGTTACTCCTTGGAATCTTTGGAGTCTTTCGCTTTAGATTCTGTTGAATCAGTTTTTCCTGAAGTTTTTGGTTCAGAATTGTTGATGTTTTTGTGAGCACCGTTCTTGTAATCCGTTACGTACCAGCCTGTGCCTTTGTAGACTACACCGCCGCCGCCGGAGATGATGCGTTTTACTGGCTGGCCTGTGGTTGGACATGTTTCAAGAGGATCGTCGTTGATGCTTTGTGTGATTTCAAACACGGATCCGTCTTCACGTTTGTATTCGTATGTTGGCATAATTAAAAATTGTCTTATTGAGTAGTTACGTCACACTCTAAGCATAAAATGTGCCAAACCTTATTTTATTACCATCCTGACAGATGTATTTAGAAAAAAGTTACCCACAAAGATAGCAACGTTATGATAAAGAGGACAACCCCTTGCTGATTCTGACCATCGCTTCCTCAAGATCGTCCATGGAGGCGGCATAACTGAGGCGTAACCCACTCGGTTCGCCAAATGCATCACCGGGTACAGTAGCCACTCCAAACTCTTCAAGCAGGTAGATTGCCAGATCGGTTGTGGTTTCAATTACGTTTCCGTCCGGGGTTGATTTGCCCAGGAAAACGTGAACATCAGGAAACACATAAAAAGCGCCGGATGGCGTAAAGCATTCAACACCTTCAATAGCCTGCAATGCCTGTACAATATAATCACGACGTTTTTTAAAAGCTGCTTTCATATCCTCAACGGGCTTCATGGTGCCGGTATATGCGGCAAGTCCCGCTTTTTGGGAAATGGAAGATGGGGCCGAGGTTTCCTGGCTTTGGATTTTTGCAACGGCATCGGCAATGGGTTTTGGCCCTGCCATATAACCGAGTCGCCAGCCGGTCATGGCAAACCCTTTCGAAAATCCATTGATCACCACAGTGCGGTCTTTGAGATGAGGAGCTGCATTTAGTATGCTCACATGCTCGCCCTCAAAAACGATATATTCGTAGATCTCATCCGAAAGAATGATCACATCGGGATATTCATCCAAAACAGAAGCCAGCTCTTTTAGCTCGTTGCGGGTGTAGCATGAGCCCGTTGGGTTCGATGGCGAGCACAGAATGATTGCTTTGGTTTTATCGGTCAGAGCTTCTTCAAGCTGCTCGGCTGTCAGCTTGTAATTATTGGAAAATTGTGTGTTTACAATTACCGGATCGCCTTCAGCCAGTTTCACCATCTCGGGATAAGAAACCCAATATGGAGCCGGAATAATCACTTCATCTCCTTTATCAATCGTTGCCAGCAGGGTAAATCCTACGGACTGCTTTGCGCCGTTTGAGAGTACAATTTGTGATGGCGGGATGTCAATGCGATTTTCCCGTTTTAGTTTTTCACTGATCGCTTCCCGTAATTCGGGCATACCGGTATTCATCGTGTAGCCGTGAAATCCTTCGGTGATGGCATCAATAGCCGCGTTGCAAATGTGAGCCGGTGTTTTAAAATCCGGTTCGCCGGCGCTTAATGAGATGATAGACTTTCCTTCCCGTGCAAGTTCTTTCGCCCTGCCCGAGACTTTCATGGTTTGTGATGGTGATACGTTTTGAGCTCTTTTTGAGATCATTTTATTGATTTTAAGATTTTTCCGAAATTTACCAATCTGAAAGTTACCAAAAGGATTTACGGAATTCAGCATTTTCTAATATGAATTCCATTATATTTTGAGTTTGACTTCATTCATTTTCAATTTTATGATCACTCAATACCACATTTTAAATGGAGATGCTCTCAAAGAACAATTTCCCAGACAAATTCCGGGTGAAATCATTGTGGCTCGAGAATGTTTGGTGGATGGACCTGTAGACGGAGATTCTTTGGAGAATCTTTTCGAAACCCGTTCTCGGTTCATTTCGGAGAACTATGAAGGATTTACAAAAGAAGATTACTATCCGAAAACAGCATCTGAATTTGAAAAAATCTCTAACCTTCCACACGGTGCAGAAATTAATCTATGGTTTGAAGATGACCTGTTTTGCCAGGTGAATTTTTGGTTTGTGTGTAGCTTGCTGAGAGATCCTTCAAAGGAGTATTCCATCTATCTTGTCAGGCCGGAGATACATACCCGGTTCGGCTTCGGAGGATTAAACGAAGCTGAATTATTGGGCATTTTTGAAAACAAGAGGAAGCTCACCCAAATTGAGAAACTTGCAGCACTTTGGGAACTGTATCAGTTGGAAAAAACGGATGAGATGTTGGAAATCGGCAAAGAATTGGAAAATGATCTTCCATTTCTCCTTCCGGCGATTCAGGCTCACATCGATAGAATTCCTTCAAATGGCAATCATGGCAGACCTACAGAATCTCTGATTGAAATCCGAGAAGAGCTGAAAACCGATGATTTTGGAACCATCTTCAGAGAATTCAACAAGAGGGAAAGCATCTACGGATTTGGGGATTTACAGGTAAAGCGGTTGTTGGATGAGCTATCTTAATGTGAGTCTTTTTATCTTTAACGCACGTTATTTCAGAAGGTCTTTAATTCTCAATGACCGTACTTCTCTCTCAAAGCCTTCGCCACATGGTCTGGCACAAAGCTGCTCAAATCTCCATTCCATTCGGCAACTTCTTTAACAATAGTGGCCGAAATAAAGGTAAGTTGCTCATCAGGCATCAGGAAAAGCGTATCAATTTCGGGAGCGAGCCGGCGATTTGTGAGCGCCATTCTGAATTCGTATTCAAAATCAGAAATCTGGCGGACGCCGCGTAGAAGAACATTGACCTCTTTTTTCCGGGCATAATCAATCAACAGTCCGGTAAATTGTTCCACCTCAACTTTATCAGCCCAATCTTTGCCTTTTATGGCCTCTTTAATCAGTTCAACGCGCTCCTGTCCTGTAAATACAGCCTTTTTCTTGTTGTTTACGGCCACGGTTACAATCACTTTGTCGAACATTTGAACGCCCCGTTTGAGGATGTCGAGATGTCCGTTTGTAAGCGGATCAAAAGAACCGGGATATATGGCTGTGTGGTTCATAGATAAACATTTGAATGATTAGTAGCGAGAGAGTAAGATAGCAATCTTTTTAAATTTATTGGATGTTGTGCATTGTTGGTGGTTTGTTGTTCAAAAACCTGAAAACAAAAACACATAAAAAAAATAAGTTTTTGAATCTGACGATCAAATGATGAGTCTACAGCTACTATTATCCACTAACTGCGGAACCAAAGATAAATCCTAAAATTCGTCCTTATTTGATTTGAACATCGCAACAACGGTGCGGCCATATGCTTTTGAATAAACGCAATGTTCATGCGGTTCAAAATCATGAGTTTTATCGTGTTCAAGAATAAACCAGCCATCTTTGTTCAGCCAACCGCCGGAAAGGATAGTGTCTGGCAGTCCTTCCATATCATAATAGTCGTATGGTGGATCACAGAAAATGAAATCAAACCCGCCTGCATTTGTCTGTAGAAAGGCCTCTGCTTCTATCGTAAGCGTACGAATTTGATCTTCAATACCCAGTTGTCGGCCCAATTTTTCAATGTGCTTGATGTGCTCGGGTTCTATATCCACAAACAGGCACGATTCAGCTCCCCGAGAAAGAGCTTCGATTCCGAGACTTCCGGATCCGGCAAAAAGATCGAGGATGCGTGTATTATCGAAATATGTGCGGGCATCAATGACGGAGAAGAGAGCTTCTTTGGCTCGGTCGGAGGTGGGACGAAGCAGACCGGTTTTTGGGGCGGGGATGGTTCTGCCTTTAAATTTACCCGTTATAATTCTCATGGATTTCGGTTTTTTCCAAATCCTTGTTTAAGCTCATTAGAATGGCGGGAAATGCGCCTTCCAATCTGAAGCCGTACGTTTTTTCATCCGCTTCAACATTCATTTCCCGAAGAGAATTCATCGTTACAATTTCTCCATGATGATACCAGTAAGATTGAAGAATCTCTGTGATGGGGCTGCTGTAAAAGCCATATACGAAAGTTTTATCGTGAATACCGCCCAGCCAGGATAGTTTTCCTTCATAAAGACTCCAGAGGTAAGGCAGATCCGCCATATCATCATATTCGATGTAAGTACAGCCTCTCAATTTTCCCAGAATAAAGGATGTAACGGAAATGTAATTTTTCTGGCAGTGGACTATCAGAAAAGTGCCGCCGCTGTTGTTATGCATCTGCCAGTCTGTTGCAATTTCGAAATCCGTAACGATATCAACTGTTCCGAAAGCGTTCAGCAAGTAGCTGAACCCATGCAGACTGGAATTATCTCTTAACAAAAGAAGGCGATAATCAGCATTACTAACCGAATGCCAGATCGCCTGGATTTCACGTCGTTCGCTGCCGTGCATTAACAGCTGGATATGAGCTTCCCGTTCTGAAGCGTCTTCATATACTGCCCGTGGAACAATAGTCCAGCATTCTTCTGTAGCGGGAGCAAGAATTCTTGCAGTACTGCAGTTAAATTCTTCCTTTAATTCCTCAAGTGAATTGCGGAGGGCGGGAAAGCCCGAGGAATTGCCGGTTATTATCGTCTCTTCAATATCGAAACTGAAATCGATGCTGCCGATGCGAGCCAGATGGGCGTCTTGTCCGGGTGTATTTACAGAGTAAAAAAGATGGTTATCTGTATAGCATACGCCAAGACAAGAACCGCCATCAACCATACTAATTCCAGTTTGGAGCGTTCAATAACGTAGTACGTTCCAAATCACCAATGGCATCCTCAGACTCAGGATTCTTCAGCAGGTAGATTTGTGGCCGAAGAGTATCATTCAAGGTGTATTCAAACCGCACATGTGGAGGGCGTGGTGAATAAATGACAGAATCCGGGCTGTAGCTATCCGGCGCCATAAATTCAAAAAGAGTATCCCCGCGGGCTACCATCAAAGAATCTGTTTTAAGGAAAGTAACAAGACTGTCTAAGCCGCCGTCGGTTGGAGGAAAATCGCCTTTGCGATTTTTATACTGTACAAGCACATCCCGAACTACTTCCATACGATGTCGTACGCGTTCTACCATTGCTTCTTCTTCAAGAACTCTCTGATATGGCTCTACAAGAGATCGATACAAAAACCATGAGAGAATAACAATGAGCACAGCTAAAACAATGGTTAAGATGTTGTTTCGAGTATTTAAATTCATGTGAGAAAAATGTATTGGTTTGCGATATCGTAAATGAATTTTAGAAGAGACAAAATAATTGCAGACAATATGATATGCAACTTTCTAATCGACTGGGAGCAAAAGTTTACAATCAAATTTCTCAATTACCCTTCTTTAGGTAAAAGTAGTGATAATATTTCAATGAAGTAGCTGTTAAGTCCCCGATTTTGAAATTTTTTGTAATAATTTATGCCCAGTTCATTTCTTTCAAGTATGTCGATTGTAAAGTGTTTTCCAAAATAATCTTTTACTTCTGTCACCGGTACACTAAAAGGAGGGCCTGTCATTTCTTCCTGTGGATAGTCAAAAAGATGCAAAAGGATTTGAGTATGAACAGAAACAAGCTCAAGAACTTTGGAGACATACGTTCTTCGCATGTCGGGTGGCAGCGCGATCATTGCGGCTTTGTCATAAACCAAGTCAAAGGGCGGGAATTTATGGCCCGGCAGTTTGAAAAAATCGCCCTGCCAGATTTCTATATTCCCGGTTTTGTAAATGCTAAAATTTGCAAAAGAGGTTATATTGGCTTCAAGTTTGTTTTCTTTAAGAAACTGATGAACTGCAAGCTCAGAAATTTCAACTCCTACAACTTTTTCACAATGTTCCGCGAGAAAGAGAAGATCTTTACTTTTTCCACAAAGAGGGACAAGAACTACAGGATGATCCAATCCCAAACTTTTCCAATGGGTGGCGAGGCCGGGATATCCCTCTTCCATATGAAAACCGGTTTTCCCTTTTCTCCACTTACTTTGCCAGTAACTTAATTCCATTTGAGAGAGTTTTATTGAATCATTTTTTCAACTTTTGAGTTGAATCAAATAAATAAAGGAAGATATAAAAAGGAACGCTATGGAGTTATATCCGCAATGGGGAGTTGTATGGAAAGTAGCCTTCTCTATTTTTTTAGGAGGGTTGATTGGACTTGAAAGGGAATGGGCTTCAAAACCAGCCGGATTTCGAACGCACATGCTTATCTCCGGCGCATCGACTCTTTTTGTGATTTTAGGGGATATTATGATTCAGCAATTTTCAGAGACAACCATACCCGACACGCTTCAGACCGATCCTATTCGTATTATGGAAGCCATTATTACCGGCATAAGTTTTTTGGGCGCGGGTACTATTATCTTTAAAGATCAAATTAATACGGTTGAAGGCTTAACCACTGCTGCCTCCATTTTATTTGTTTCGGGTATTGGTATGGCTGTTGCCCTGAACCAATTTACTCTCTCATTTATTCTCACTTTAATGGTAATCATCATACTGATGGTCATAGGCCGAATTCAAAATTGGATTGAAGGCAAAAAACCCGCAACTTTTAAGGAAGAAAATCAGCAGTAAACAACTTCCCGGTTGAACCGAAACATCTTACGCCTGGCTATTCCGAACATCATCAGCAACCTGTCGGTTCCGCTTTTGGGAGTTGTAGATACCGCTCTTGTTGGTCATCTTGATGAAGTTTATTACCTGGGAGCATTAGCCGTTGGAAGTGTTATTTTCAATTTTATCTTCTGGGGATTCGGATTCCTGAGAATGGGTACAACCGGGTTAACCGCCCAGGAATACGGCAGACGAGACCGTGTGAATATGGTCATGATTCTCGCCAGAGTTCAATTTCTTGCGCTGGCAATTGGGCTTGTCATCGTTCTGTTTCAAGTTCCTATTGCCAAGTTTAGTTTGTGGATGATAGACAGCACGCGGGAAGTTGCCGAATACACACGTGTCTATTTTGACATTCGCATTTATACGGCACCCGCCGTACTGGCTTTATATGGCATAAACGGGTGGTTTTTGGGAATGCAGAATGCGAAGTACCCGATGATCATCACCATTGTTTTGAACCTGTTGAATATCATCTTTAACGTATCCTTTATCTATGGTTTGGATATGCATGTGGATGGAGTGGCGTACGGTACATTGATTTCGACTTACCTGGCATTGCTGCTGGCAGCATCACTTTTTTGGTTTAGGTATAAAAGGTATCTCTCTCACTACAAACAGAAGCTTTTGTTGAATGTAGACGAGCTCAAAAAATACTTTTCAGTCAACCGGGATATCTTTATCCGGACACTCTGCCTTATTTTTACATTTTCATTCTTTACAGCTGTGTCGGCTCAACAAGGTGATTTGATTCTCGCCGCAAATACAATTCTGCTTCAATTATGGTTTATTGTTTCGTACGGCATTGACGGATTTGCCTATGCAGCCGAAAGCCTTGTAGGGCGATTTAAAGGCAGTTTAGAAAAAGATCAATTGGCAAAAGCAGTATGGTACAATATTGGGTGGGGGCTTTTTCTCGGCTTGATGGGTACGGTAGCATATGGGCTTTTCGGCAATCAGATTCTCGCTATTTTTACGGATAAGACGGATGTAATCGCTGTAGCAAAAACCGTGCTTTTCTGGACTGTCCTCGCTCCGGTGGTATCCAGCTTTTGTTATATCTTTGATGGAATTTATATCGGGGCGACCGAAACAAAAGCGATGAGAAACACTATGATTCTCTCCACTTTTTTTGTGTTTCTTCCGGCTTACTATATCGCTACCTATTATTTTGGCAAACACGGCCTTTGGCTGGCTATGGTTCTGTTTATGGTAACCCGCGGAATAGCATTAGGTTTTTATTTGCCTCGAACTGTATTGAAGACATAGATTTACAAAACATTCTCTTTCCTATTTAGTAATTAAGTAGTACAATTCTTATCACAACCAATTACTTAATAAAGATGGGTTCAAAAACTAAAAAAGTACTTTTAATGCGTCATGCAAAATCATCCTGGAACAGTCCTGGGCTAAAAGATTTTGACAGGCCGTTAAACAAACGCGGAGAGAAAGATGCTCCCCGGATGGGAGAATATCTGAAGGAGTTACAACTTGTACCGGACCAAATTTTTAGTTCACCAGCCGCGAGAGCCAAATCCACGGTTTTAAATGTGATTCAAGAACTGGAGCTTCCGGAAAGCACGATCAAGTGGGACGAGAATCTCTATTTTAAAGGTTCGAAAGCCTACATCGAGGCCATACGAAATGCCGATGACTCTTCAGAAATTGTGATGACTGTCGGACATAATCCAATGACGGAAGATACAATTGATAAGCTTTCAGCGGGCTCCCTGACTATAGCGATTAAAACAGCAACCATAGCCTGTTTTGAGTTTGAAACAGACTCCTGGAAAAATATTCAGTTTGAGAAAAAAGCTTTGAAGTGGATTGTCTCTCCTAAAGATCTGAAATAGCTTAGTGATCGATTTCGAGATGAATAAATAAAATCTCGCCAAAAAATTTTTATATTTAGTCCATCATAAACTTCCAAGCGAACTTGAAAAATGATCTACAAGCAAAAATTCTATTATCTCACGAAAACCCCGTTAAGTGCAACAGGCCCCGAAGATGTTGAAGTCATTGACAGGGCAGATGACAGCCACCAGTTCCCGGATCTCTTCAAGAAGTACGAAGACCTTCGCTCTCACGCTTTTAATGATGACAAACTCTACAGTATTGTCCGGGCGGATGATATTTACGACCTCGTAAGAACCGGCACGGAAAATGAAGCCAAAGAGATGGCTTTTGAAAATGCAGAATCAGATATCATCACGAATCTGCAACACAGGGTTGCACAACAAAACGATAAAGACGCTGCTGCCATTCTGAAAGAAGTACATCAGATAGAAGGATAGTCAGGCAGAGTAGAATCGGACATTAAGCCATCCTGAATATGATTCAGGATCGAATGGCAGAGGTGCTGTATTCAACATGATATTCTGGAGTTTATTAACCTGGAATGGATAAAAAACTCTTGCACTAATTTCCGGCATACGTTGTTGCAAGAACGGTGATATCATCCGATTGGGGGGCGCTGCCGGCAAATTTCATCACTTCCAGGAACAGCCCTTTTACAATCGGGTTGAGTTTTTTGCCCGGTGAATTTTCGAGATAAGTGATTACACGCTCTTCATCAAAAAACCCGCCACTGTCGTTTTCGGCTTCCGTTACTCCGTCGGTAAATGTAACAATCGTATCTCCGGGTTCTAACTGAATGGTCGTCTTATCATAATTTGCGCCTTCAAATTTACCCAGTAACAAGCCGCCCACATCGTTCATCTCTTTTACCTTGCCTTCTTTTGAGACAAGATATGGCAAATTATGGCCGCCATTACAGTAGCTCAGTTCGCCGGTTTTGAGATCCAACACACAATAAAAAACCGTAACAAAAGTAGTGATATCACTTTCCGGTATCAGCATATTATTGACTTTGGTGATACACTCAGCAGGGTCGAGAACTTCCGATCCGATTGATTTCAGCATAGTTCGGCAAACGGCCATGTAGATTGAAGCCGGCATTCCTTTACCCGAAACATCCCCGATGAAGAAAACAAACTTGTCATCATCCACTTTAAAGAAATCGTAGAAATCGCCGCCAACATGTTTTGCCGCAATCATATGTGCATAAACGTCGAAACGGGTGTCTTCTTCGTAAACCGGAAAGTCCTGCTTCAGAATTTTTTGCTGAATCCGGGCGGCCATGTCCAGGTCATAATTGAGTGAACTCAGCTGTTCTTCCATCTCTTTGCTCTGTTGGATCCGGGCGATTTCCTTCAGTGTTTTTTCGATGGTTGTTTCCAGGTCGTTAAAGTCAATTGGTTTGGTTACGAAATCATAAGCACCGCGGTTCATAGCCGTGCGGATGTTCTCCATATCGCCATATGCAGAAACCATAATGGCTTTGAGGTCGCTTCGCTGCAAACCCTGTAGCTCATCCAAAAGGGTAAGGCCATCCATTTTAGGCATGTTGATATCACTCAAAACCAGTGCTATTTCATGGTGTTCTGAAATTTTATCCAGTGCATCGCGTCCATTCTCTGCGAACATAAATTCGTACTCCTTTGAACGAACTTTATGCCTGAACTTTTGCATCATCAGCATTTGCAAATCCGGTTCATCATCCACTACAAGAATTTTTCGCCCAGAATTAATCATAATACTTACCCCTTTTGCTTTTTCAACATGTTGTAAATTTCAGTTCGTAACGACTCAAAATCAATCGGCTTTGTAAAGAACTCTTTAGCGCCCGACTCAATGGCCTTATGGTAATTGTCATCGTCTCCGTAGGCAGAAATCATGCTCACATTTATATGCGGGAAATCTGTTTTTATGGTTTCGAGCAGTTCAATACCCGTCATGCCCGGCATATTGATGTCCGAAAAAACGTATACCACATCGGGCGGGTTTGCTCCATTCAGATATGAAAGGGCCTCTTTTCCTGAAAAGGCAAATATAAAATCCAGCTCACCCCTTCGAATCTCTTTTCGAAATTTCTGACGGAACAACATCTCCACGTCTTTTTCGTCATCTACAACTAAAAATTTCATATCAAATCCATTTATTGATTGTGATAGGGTATGGTTACAATAAATTTGGTATAAGCACCGGATTGGCTCTCAACATCAATTTGTCCCCCGTGGCCTTTTACAATATCATTCGTTATTGAGAGCCCCAAACCTGTACCCTCTTTTCCTTTCTTTGTTGTAAAGAAAGGCTGTAAAACTTTGTCTTTAATTTCTGAGGGGATACCCGGCCCATTATCTTCAATTTCAATTTCCAGGTATCCGTCGATATGTTTTGTGTTTACCCGTAAACGTGGCAGATATTTATTATCCCCGGGAGAATCACCTTCAACGTTAAATAATTTTTCCCGCATGGCGTCGAAGGCGTTGTTGCACAAGTTTAAAATCACCCGGCTAAAATCTTCAGCAATTAAAGGAATTTCTTTTGCTTTTTCATCCAAATTCAGTTCAATATCCACGTTTATGGGGTTTTTACTCGCACGCATCCCATGAAACGCCAGGTTTACATATTCTTTAATGAGTGCGTTAATGTCCGTCGGTTCAATCTTGCCACTGCCGCCACGCGAATGTTGCAGCATCGATTTTACAATACCGTCTGCACGGCTTCCATGTTCGTGAATTTTTGTGAGATTTCCTTCAATATCACTCATAATATCTAGGACAAAATTATCTTCCGGAATCGTGATATTTTGCAATTCCTCCCTTGCTTCGTTTATCAATTCGATACTGAGTTCAGAAAAGTTATTTACAAAGTTCAGAGGATTTTTGATTTCATGGGCAATTCCGGCAGTCAATTGGCCAAGCGAAGCCAGTTTCTCCTGTTGTACAAGCTGTTCCTGGGCGGCTTTCAAATCATCCAAAGCGCTTCGCAGCTTTTGATAAGCATCCGCATTTTGCATCGCCACACTCACATTTGCAGCGATGGTTGAGAGAAGCCGCTGATCATTTTCATCAAACCGGTTCTCTTCTTCGGTACTTTGCACACTAATTACGCCGTTGGTCTGGCCGCCAATTTGAACAGGTACTCCGAGAAAGGATGATGTAACCTTCCCAATTTGTTTGGCTTTCATCTGGTCACGTGTTTCCTCAAGGTCTTTGTTGATGAGGAGGGGTTGGTTGGTCGTAATAATCTTTTCTGTAAAACCATCACCAAATTTGCGGGGTTCATTCTTATCACCATATTCATAAGGGAACCGGATCAGATTCGTTTTGCGATCATACATCGCCACGTATACAATGTCTGCTTTGAAGGTCTCCTTCATCAATTCGCCAACGAGTTTAATAAGAGCGTCAAGCTCAAGTTGAGATACCAGCGCCTGGCTGATCCGGTTAACGGTTTGAAGCTCGGTAGCACGCTGCTCGGTTTCAGCTAAAAGTCTTGTAGCTTCATTAAAAAGCCGGGCATTCTCCAATGCCATGCTGATACTATTTGCCATGGTGCTTAGTAACCGGACATCGGAATCACTAAAAGCATGCTCACGATCAAGATTCTGCAAAGTGATGTAGCCAAAAACCGTGTCGCCTGCAGCCATAGGCACGTATAAAGCTGATTTTGTAGGCTTTGTACCTTTGGCAACGGTTGGTTCTTCACCGGTAATTTCTCTCCATGCATCATCGGCATTTTCATTGATCAGTATTACTTCTCCTGTATCAATGAGGCGCTTTCGAAGATTGTCTATGGGACGGGGAGGAATATCATGAAGTTGTTCTTCTTCGTAAAGGTGGCTTATATATTCTGTGTTGGTTTCATGATTAAATGTACCAATTCCAACAACCTGGGCATCAAAAACGAAACGTACTTTTTCACCGACCAAATCATAAATCTCCTGCATTTCCTTTTTTGCAAGAATGCCCTTCTGAACGCTGTTAATGACTTCGATTTCTGCTTCGCGCTGCTCCAGTTTTTTTGATATTTCAGAACTTCCTGCCATTCGAAACTTTTAAAATTAAAATTGATTGAACGTCACTCTCATGATAGTACCAAGGTGGTAAAAACAATTACATAATCTTGCCTCAAATTTCATCAGGAATACCTGTCCCATGGTCTTCGATTTTATAGATACCCCTATACAAATGTTTTAGCGATTACATGCACCAGCCTAATCGAATATGAATGTAAATACACATTTTTGATCAATTTGGGAATCGCTTTTTAAAATTCATGATTATCCCTTTAGAGGGGCATTGTCAGTGTATATTTTGAAGCAGGTTGTCAATTTTCTTTTTCTTCCAGAAGTTTATGCACTTCTTTTTTCAGCGAATCAAAATCAATCGGTTTGGTAAAAAATTCTTTAGCGCCGGAGTTGATTGCCTTTTTGTAATTTTCATCGTCACCATATGCCGAAATCATACTTACATGAATATGAGGATAGTCTGATTTTACTTCATCCAGCAGGTCAAGGCCCGACATTCCCGGCATATTGATATCCGAAAAGATATAAACTACATCCGGCGGTTTTGTACTTCGTACCCGGTTTAAGGCTTCTTCCCCCGAAAAAGCAAATTCCAGTTCAATAAGTCCCTGCCGGATTTCTTTTCTAAAACGTTGCCGGAAAAGTATTTCTACATCTTGTTCATCATCTACAACTAAAAATTTCATATCTGTGTGTGTTTATGATTTATTTAGGTGAATAACGAATCGTGTAAATTCATTTTCTTTCGACTCCACATCCAAAACTCCGCCGTGGGCTTTTATCACATCATGCGTGATGGAAAGCCCAAGACCGGTACCGGCCGTTCCTTTTTTGGTAGTAAAAAAGGGCTGCAGGATTTTGTCTTTGATTTCATCCGGGATTCCGGGACCGTTGTCTTCAATTTCGATGATGATATCTGTATCCTTTTTCCGTGTACGAACAGATAATTTAGGCTCGTAATTATCCTTAAGTTTATCTGAAGAATGCAGGCTGTCGGCGGCCAGTTTTTCTCTCATTGCATCAAAGGCATTGTTACAGAGATTCAGAATGACGCGGCTAAAATCTTCAGCGATTAAATTTACATTTCCTAGATTTTCACCCAGATCAAGTTCAATATCTACATTGATAGGCTCCTTACTCGCCCGCATCCCGTGAAATGCAAGGTTCGCATATTCTTTTATCAACGCGTTCAGGTCCGTACTTGCCATCTCGCCGCTTCCGCCCCGCGAATGCAGGAGCATGGATTTAACAATACTATCGGCCCGGGTACCATGTTCAAAGATTTTCCGGAGATTGATTTCGAGGTCGTCTAAAATGGCTGTCAGCTCTTGAGTGTCATCCGTCAGATTTTCCTTTACTTCGTCTCTTGCTTCTTCTACCAATTCAAGACTCAGGTCCGAGAAGTTATTCACGAAGTTTAACGGATTTTTGATCTCGTGCGCAATCCCGGCAGTAAGTTGCCCGAGTGACGCCAGTTTTTCCTGTTGAACAAGCTGGTTTTGTGTTGTTTTCAGTTCGCTTAATGTGGCATTTAACTGCCGGTAGGCTGAAGCGTTATCCAAAGCGATAGCAGCATAGGTAGCCAGGTTTCGAAGGAGGTTTATGTGATATTCGGTATATGCATTTTTCTTGAAACTTTGCGTGGTGATGACTCCAATCACTTGTCCCTGGTGGATAAGTGGCAGATAAATAACCGAATCGGAAAAATCTCCTTCCACGGGTTGTTTGTATTCCTCCACATATTTCGTGTACTCGTTGGCAAAGTCTCCAATAATGATTTCTTTCTTGTTTTTAAAACACCAAACCGCAAGGCGCGAATCCTCATCCAACTTGTAAGAATAAGCGGGAAGCATTTTACCCTTTTCTTTTGTGGCGGGGAAGTCGAGCCGGTTTTTGGGTTTATTGTAGATGCCAACTCCAAAGATTGCGGCATCCATCAATGCATTTACATTTTCGTAAACGGTTTCAATAATTTCATCGACAGAAAGGGTAGATGTAATTGTTTGCCCGATTTTACTGAGCTGCTCCGTATCGGCCCGGCGTTTGTTTTCGGCCTCGGCACGAAGTTCCGCTTCGCGCAGGGCTGCACGTTCGCTTTCTTTTTTACTCAAACGTTTACGTTGCGCCCGGTCTACTCCAAAAACCACGAAGCCGAACATGCAGGCAAAAAGTCCATAAGCCCACCAGGTTCGATACCACGGCGGAAGTATAGACAGGTTGAGGGTGGTTCCGTCTTCATTCCAGATGCCATCGGAATTGGAGGCTTGAACGCGAAAAGTATAATCGCCCGGAGAGAGGTTGGTATACGTGGCCGACCGCTGAGTGCCGGCATCCACCCAGTCTTCATCAAATCCTTCCAGTTGATATTGATAACGGTTTCTGTTGGAGTTGGCAAAATGCAGGGCTACATAATCGATGGTAATTTCGTTTTGATTATGTTTTAGGGTAATTAAGTCTGTCTCTGAAAGGTCTTGCTTTAGCGGGGAATCAGGGCCTACAGGCAGTGAGCGATTAAAAAGCCTGAAATCTGATATTGTAACTTGCGGAGGAGTTTCGTTGATCTTGAGTTGTTCCGGTTCAAATGCCGTTACACCCTTCGAGCTTCCAAAATAGAGAACACCTTTTGAGTTTTTGAAATAGGCATTTTGATTGTATTCGAGAGCAATCAAACCGTCATCAAGACCGTAGTTTCGAATGGTATAAGTTTCCGGGTCAAAATTGGTGATTCCGCCATTTGAACTCATCCAAAGAGTTCCGTTTTCATCTTTAAGCAAACCGTAGATATGATCGTCTGCCAGTCCATCTGCTTTTGTAAAATGTGTGGCAATATTTGTTTTGGTATCGAACCGGTTGAGGCCGGAACTCTGAGTGGCCAGCCATAAAATACTGGGATCGGAATCCGGAATAATCCCGAAAACTACATTATCGCTGATGGTCGTTGTGTCGGATGGATTGTATGAGAACGCTTCGGATGTCTTTGCCAGCATGTCATATCGGACAAGGCCTGAAGCCGTACCAAGCCATAAAATCTGGTTTTCAGAATCTTCATAGATATCAATTACAACCGGTTCATTTTCATGGCCTTCCGGGGCAATATTTATTTTAGTAAAAACTTCTGTTTCGGTATCAAAAAGATCCAAACCGCCAACATTTCCAACCCACAACTGCCTGCCGTTACTTTGGGTGGGTTGCAAATCAAAGATATTATTGCTGCGTCCATCCTCCTGCCGGAATCTGGTGACCCGACCTGTAGCTCTGTCTAAACGGCTTAACCCGACATTCCCCGCAATCCAAAAGCCACCCGCCTCATCTTCAGTAAATTTCCAGTTCAGTCCGGGAAGAAGCGTATTGTCGTTATTAGCATCGAATTGATGATATTTAAAAATTCCATCAGCGGGGTTATACTGGGTTAAATAGCGAGTATTCGGCCCTTCATCGGTAGAAACCCAAAGGGTTCCAAAGCTGTCTTCGTAAATGCCCCAAACGATACCCGGCGAAAGGCTTTGGGGATCGTCAGGATTGTGGCGGAGATGAGAGAAATTTACAGCCCCGGGGTTGAAAGAGCTGATTCCTTCAGAGACATAGCCAACCCAAATGGTACCGGATCGATCAGCAAAAATGGATTGGGCATAATCTTCTGCAAGGCTGTTGGGGTCTCTCGGATCGTGGCGGTATTTCGTGAATTCTTCAGTACGAACATCAAACCGGGCAACGCCTGTACCCGGACCGGCCACCCAAAAAACTCCATCCAGATTTGGGTCCGGAACAATTTCATGAATGAAATTTTGAGGATTTATATCATCACCATTGTTGGGTTCAATAAGAAAGCGTTCGGACTCTCCCGTTATGCTGTTTAACCGAACCAATCCGTTTCCGGTAGTGAGCCAGTGGATTCCGGGTTCATTCGGAGAGTGATAGATGTCATTTATATTATAAGGAGTGCCGTAGCGTTCCGGCGCATCTGGTTCGAAAAGAAACCGGGTAATTTCATCCGTTTCAGGATTGATTCGATTTAAACCATTTGCACTTCCTATCCAGATATTTCCTTCGGAATCTTCTTCAATACTTGTTAGAACATCACTCGATACTGTTGAAGAATCATCGTGATCGTGCCGGAATTTCTCAAAATGTCCGTCATTACCAGAACGCATGCGGTTCAGTCCGTCTCTTTGCGTGGTTACCCATAAATCTCCATTACTATCTTCATGAATAAACTGGGTCCAGTCGCTTGAAATACTTGTTGAATCATCAGGATCGTGCACGTAATGTTTGAAAGTTCCGGTAGCCCTGTCCATCCGATTGAGCCCGCCGGAATTTGTTGTGACCCAAAGATCTCCGTTATCGGATTCTTCGACCGCCCATACCCATCCTTCAGATAGTGAAGTGGAATCAAAGGCGGTGTAATTGTAGACTTTAAATTCGTAGCCATCGTATCGGTGAAGGCCGCTTTGTGTGGTAATCCAAATATATCCCCGGCTGTCTTGCGTAATGGTGTTGGCACTTCCTTGCGCAAGACCATCGCCGACTTTCAGATGTTCAAAGCGAAGTGTGGGAGCTTCTGTGGAAAGCAGCGAAGTTGGCGCGTCTTCACTTTGGGCAAGGACAGGCGAGGGTTGAATCAAAAAAAATATGGCGAGAACAAATCCTGACAATAGTGTGTGTAAAGGTAGTATTTGATTGTTCTTCAGCATACCATCTCTCCATATTTAAAGTATTTATTCTGAGTCATCATAGATTGCCCTGTTTAAAAAGTGAATGGAATTAACAGCCGGGTTCATGCATATTCATCTGGATGTATTTCTCAATTTCCAGGCGATTTGTCAATTCAAATATTAATGAATTCTTTTTACAAGCTTGTTTTACCCTTCTTCCAGTATTTGATTTACTTCCTGCTTCAATGATCCAAAATCAATCGGTTTGGTGAAAAATTCTTTGGCTCCGGAATTAATCGCCTTTTTATAGTTTTCATTATCACCATATGCCGAAATCATACTGACCTGGATCTGCGGAAATCGGGTTTTGACTTTTTCCAGAAGTTCCAGGCCCGACATTCCCGGCATATTGATATCCGAAAATATATAGACTACATCCGGTGGCTCCTTGCTCTGTAAAATATTCAGGGCTTGCTGACCGGAAAATGCAAACTCAAGTTCCAGAAGACCCTGCCGAACTTCTTTTCTGAATCGCTGTCGAAAAAGTATTTCTACATCTTGTTCGTCATCTACTACTAGAAACTTCATACGTGTTTGTTTTAAGGTTTAATTGAATGGTAAATCGTGTGAATTCATTTTGTTGGGTCTCAATTTCCAATACACCTCCATGAGCTTTGATGATGTCATTGGTAATGGAAAGTCCAAGCCCGGTACCAGCGGTTCCTTTCTTTGTGGTAAAAAAAGGCTGCAGGATTTTGTCTTTGATATCGTCTGGAATTCCAAGGCCGTTGTCCTGAATTTCGATGAAGATATTGGAGTTTTTTTGAAATGTTTTTATCGAGAGTTTTGGCCTATAATTTTGATCATGATTTCCGGATAGCTTCTCTCGCATGGCGTCAAACGCATTATTGCAAAGATTCAAAATTACCCGGCTGAAATCTTCTGCGATCAACTTTATTTCCCCAATCGAATCATCCAGATCCAGATCGATATCAACATTAATTGGTTCAGAACCCGCACGCATTCCATGAAAGGCCAGGTTTACATACTCTTTAATGATGGCGTTGAGATCGTTTTTAGCCATCTTTCCGCTGCCTTTTCGGGAGTGTTGCAGCATCGATTTTACAATGCTGTCGGCCCGTTTTCCATGTTCATTAATTTTCGTGAGGCTGCTCAAAATCTCTTCAGTAATCTGCATCGCCTCGTCAGGATTTCCCTGCTCTAACTCTTCTTTCATTTCCTCAAGAAGCTCCCTGCTCAGTTCCGAAAAGTTGGTTACAAAATTGAGCGGATTCTTGATTTCATGCGCGATGCCCGCCGTGAGTTCTCCAAGCGAAGCCATTTTCTCAGAATGGATCAGCTGGTTTTGCGTAGCCTTTAATTTTTCTAAGGTTTCTTTCAGCGTATCATTTTGTTCTTCAATCTGCTTGTTCTTTTTCTTCAACTCTTCTGTCCGCTGTTCAACCCGCATTTCCATATCGCTGTAGAGTTCGGCATTTTCGATAGAGATACCTATCTGGCCGGAAAGCATTTGCATGAGTTCAATCCTGTTTTTGTTAAACACTCCTTTGATCAGGCTATTTTCGAGATACAGCAAGCCGATACTTTTCCCAACCGCTGTAATGGGCAAACACATTACCGAAAGAACTTCGTTTTCCCGGAAATAGGGATCAGAACCAAATTGCTCCTCCGTTTGAGCATTATCAAGTACTACAGATTCTTCCGTTCTCCAGCAATAATTTAAAATGGATTCGGGCATAATTTTCATTTCGCTGAGGGGTATTGAGGGATAAATCTCAATGATGTCTGAACCCGAAATGCCAATGGCTTCTATACAGAGCTGATGGTCTCTCTCGAGTACCAGGCACCCTCTTTCAGCGCCTGCGTTTTCAATGGTGATGTGCATTAGGTTATTCAGCAGGTCATCATATTTTACCTGGCTGGAAATACTTTGAGAGGCTTTCAGAACACTTGCCAGGTCCAGTTCAGATGTACTGGAAGTAGATGTGGTTGACTCCCCGCTTTTTCCGGGGTTTTCTTGTACGGCTTTATCCCGCAAAAAGTCCGGATACATTTTTTCCAGCTTTTTGCATTTTGTATGTGCCCCCCAACGTTGATAAGCATTCCAGGCCGCTTCAACATAAAAACGACTTTGGTTTTCAAGGCCGGCATCCAGACAAAACGTTGCTGCTCTTTCATTTGCAATGCCTTCGATATGCCTGAAGCGATTTTCACCGGCCAGTTGTATCGTTTTTTCATACGATTGCAGGGCTTGTTCAAACTTGTTCTGGATTGAGAAGAGTTCAGCCTTCATTAAATGATAATGCTGGCTAAAGTTTTCAGGGCACCCTTCGGCCCACATTTTCATGTCTTTCAGGTGACTCTTAAACACCTTTAGGTATTTCCTCTTATCACCTTCATTCAAACTTTTGTAGCAGGAAGAAATCGAAAGAGAAGTATAAAAAGCATAGGAGAATTCCTGTTCATCGCCAACGAAATTATCTACATATTTCAGGACTACTTCGCTCTCTTTCAGAGCTTCGCGGTAGTTTTCGTTCAGATACAAATAGTTGCATTTGGCCGAATGGAAAAAACCGAGTTTTGTTCTGTTTCCTTCTTTTTCCAGTCTTTTTTGAGTTTCTGACCCATTAAACGAATCATCGTCCCAACTATCCTGAGAGGTTTGGCCGTTTAATGCTTTTGCCATTTGATAGAAGCATTCAAAAAAATCGAAGCCACCCTTTGAATTTTTGGTCAGGGCGATGTGGTCGTCAGAACTTTCCAATATCTCATTCAGGTTTTCACCCGCATTAATTCTTGCCCTCAGATAAAGTGCTACAGAATAGCTTGTAAAAATTTGATCCCCGTTCAGCACACACGCTTTTATGAGGTCCAGCATTTTATCGTATGCATCCCGAATGGGATGACGCCAGTGGTGATAAAAGCACAGGACGGTATAACTCAATCGCCATTTAATAAGTGGTGATTTTGTTCGCTGGTGCAGCTTAAGGGTGATATCCCAAATGTTAAACCCTCTTTTTTGCATTTTTAATGCCGACAAAACCACAACCGAGAAGCCTGAAAATCCCCAGCAACTGGCATCCGTAAATCCATGCTCAATGTACTGGTCGATGATCTTAAAGATTACGAGCATCATCAAATTTTGATCCTGCTGGTAAGCACTTGTCGATAAATCGATAAGGAATTTATTGAGGACAATCAGTTCCTCATCCGTACAATCTTTTAAATGGAACAGACTTTCGGGCCGCCTGTATTTGGTCGAAAACAGGAACAGATATTTTGCCAGTTGTACAGCCGTTGCCGCCTGGATGGCTTTCTTATTTTTCGGAAAGCGAATGTTATATAATTTTGCAGCTTCAAGCCCCAGGCGAAGAGATTTTGAAGAATTTCCAATTTTCAAATAGAGTGATGAATGGATGTAATAGACTTTTAATTTTTCGAACCTGGTTTTTGAATAATCCAGTAACTCTTCGAAGTATTTTTCGGCCTCCGTGGGATTGTCATTTAAATATTCGCACTCTCCCAACTCTATTAAAATGTTGTATGTCAGCTCGTAATGATCAGCCCAGCTGTTGTTTCCGAGCAACTCTTTGCCCATTGTTAAAAACCGCACTCCAAGACTGTACGAGTTAGAATCTTTGGTTTTTCTGCCGGCGATCAAGCAGAGTTCTGTGATTTTTAGCTTTTCCGTTTTGTCTTCAATCAAATCCGAACTGAAAACAAAGTGGTTCATCACTTCAAAAATGTCATCATGCAACTGCGACTCGTCCCGGTTTTGCAAGAGTTGCCGACCGGTTTTAAGATGGACAAACGGCCTTTCTATCTCTGAAATTAAATTGTATGCAGCCTGTTGAACCTTATCGTGGCTGAAGGAAAATTGTACAATTTCATTTGGAAGAGTTTCGGCTTTTTCATGAAAAGATCGCAATGCCAGTGTTCGGTAATTCAGATCTATCGAACGGATGTATCCTTCTTTAATGGCCGGCTTGAGGGCAGCGTAAACCTCCGATTCACTTTTTTCAATGATATCAGAGAGATCAGCTAAACTGAATGTATTTCCCAAAACAGCTGCATATTGCAATACTTTCTGGGTGAATTTTGGAAGCCCGGTCAGCCCTTTGGTCATTAAATCAATAACGTTGGCTGTGTATTCCAGCTCTTCAATTTCTTCCCGATTCCATGTCCAGTTGGTTGCCGGATCATATTGGACAAGATTCTTGTCAAAAAGTGATTTCAGAAAACTGTGTATAAAAAACGGATTTCCTTTGGTTTTGCTGAACACATGGGTTCCAAGTTCTTCAGCCATTTCTACAGACATCCCGAAAGAATCGGCCGTAATCCGAATGGTAGTTTCCAGCGTTAACGGCTCGAGATGAATAAGCTTAACCACATCTTTCGATTCGCTGATTTGTTTTAACGTAATCATCAACGGGTGGCCTTGGTGTATTTCATTATCCCGATATGCGCCGATCAGCATGATGCTGTCTTCCCTGGGATTTTCAAGAATTCGTTTCATCAGATTCAACGATGACCAGTCGGACCATTGGAGGTCATCTAAAAAAATCACCAGCGGACTTTTTGAAGTGCTGAATGAGTAGATAAAATCGAGAAGCACCATATTGAATCGCGCTTCCTGTTCGGCCGGTTGTAATTTTGCCACCGCCGGTTGATCGCCGATTATAAGTGATAGTTGGGGAATGACTTCGGTAATCAATCCGGCATTTTCTCCCAAAACAGAAATGATGCGGTGTTTCCAGGCTTCAATTTTATCTTCCGGCTCCGACAACAGGTTCTTGATAAACTCTTTGATAGCTTCAATAAAAGCGTAATACGGAATGTCTTTTTTGAGCTGGTCGAATTTGCCGCTGATGAATGTGCCATGATTCTGAATAATTGGAATTTTTGCCTGTCTGATCAGGGCTGATTTTCCAACGCCCGAATAACCGGAAACCATCGCCATCATCGATTTTACCTTGTCAAGGTTATCGTAATAGCCTGTTAGTTCTTCAATTTCATTTTCGCGCCCATACAGTTTTTGGGTCTGTTTGTACTTAACCGTGATATCATTTAAACCTGCTTTGAAATCCGTTAGAGGTTTGCCTGATTCATGGTGTTTTTTAATCAGTTCCAAATCTGTTTTGATTCCAGCTGCGCTGTGATACCGGTCATCCGGGTTTTTCTCCAAAAGCTTAAAAACCACTTGTTCAAGTCCGCTCGGTAAATCGGGTAAAATGGTAGATAAAGGCAGAGGTTTTCGGGACAGATGGAAATGGATCACCTCAAGCGGGTCAATGGAGTCGAAGGGAAGTTTGCCCGCAAGTAATTCGTAGAGCAAGATTCCAAAGGAGTAGAAATCGCAACTGTGCGTGACGGTATAAACAGTTCGGCTGGTTTGTTCGGGAGAGATATAATTCAGAGTGCCTTCAATTTTGTCTACATTCAGCATCTCATTGGCCTCAGAGTAGAGATTGGAGGAAATGCCAAAATCCAGCAGTTTTATACAGCCGTCTTCGGAAAGGATAATATTTCCCGGAGAAAGATCTTTATGAATGACAGAATGTTCATGTAAATAATCGAGAATTCCTGCGAGATCAATGGCAAGGTTCAGTACTTTGCTGTACCCCAATTTCGATTTGAACGTTAAACTTTTCAGGTCTCTGCCGTCAATATATTCCTCAACAAGTATTGCCGTATTTCCATCAAACAAAAAGTCATACACTTTGGGGATTCCGGAGTGATCAAGATCTCTCATAATCTCGTACTCATGGCCTAATTTCGATACCCCGGAAAGGTCTCCATTCTGGAGTACAGATTGCTTCAGGATGACCTCCTTTTCATCTGAAACTCGTTTGCCTGAAAAAATCTCGTAATGATCCGTACGAACAAGGGTTTTAGACACCTTGTAATCTTTCAGGAGTGTATGTTTCTGCGGATTGGCCATCTATACTTATTTTTTCATTGAGAGCAAACCGTAATGCCACAAATCGTTATTCAATGCTTCGTACTGTTTAATAGAGCTGTAATGATTTCCATGGTTTATATGATTACGAAGCCCGATTCTTCTCAAAATCCTGCCCACATTCCACAGCTTTCGCGACATTGAATGAAGATATTCGAGAGATGGCTTGGTAAATTCTGTAATGTCCTCAATCCGAATATCTTTAAACCCGCATTGAGTTGCATTTTTTTTATGCTCTTCTACCGTATCGATATCTTTGATGGACCAGCCGTTCAGCCATTCATGGAGCAGTTTTTCTCCCTCAGGAGCCAAAGGTCGGTTTGACCTGAAATATTCGGCACAAATCAGCCGGCCGCCGGGTTTTAGCAAGCGGTATACTTCTTTGTAAAAATCGATCTTGTTGAGCGCGTGGCACAGGCTTTCGCAGGCCCAGATCAGTGTAAATGATTCATCTTCAAAACCGGTATTTGTGTAGTCTTTTTCAAAGAAAGAAACGCGATGATTGATTTTACTTTTTTCAGCGTGTTTTTGTGCTTTTAAAACCTGGTGCGGGACCAGGGTTATTCCGGTCACATGCACGTCAAAATGTTCAGCCAGCCAAACAGAACTGCCGCCTTGTCCGCAGCCGGCGTCCAGGATCAGGTCACCGGATTTAACACCTGATTTCTGCGCCATCACTTTGTTCATATTTAGAAGGGCTTCACCGTGGTTGCTTATATCCTGGTCGTAATAGCCAAAGTGAACCGACCGGTTTTTTTCCCTGAACCACAAAATCCGGTAATCGAGCTGGGTGGCATCGTAATAATTTATAATCGATTTTTTGTATTCGAAATCCATCATACGCTTATCCCTTTAGAGCCCAGTTTTCCTGCAAATCTTTTGGTATGCGAAAACCCGATTCTTTGCCTTCGCGGAAATGGACAGACAAAATGGAAACTATGATACCGCCGAATATGGTAATTAACTCTACAATGGATTCTTCTTCAATTTCTTCAAGCGGCTCGCCGGTTTCAGCATCATGCAGGATGTTGTGGAGCAGTTCTAACTCAATATCAATCCGATGGAGTTTATTGTTATCCACACCAAAAAGACTCAATAACCAATTAAGAATGAACAGTAAAAATCCAATTTGAGCATCTGTTTTTTTGAGGGAGGATTTTTTTTCCTTAATCGTTTGATAGTAATCCATGGCATGCGCGTGCAACTGCTTCTGTAATACCTCTTTTTTGTGCTTTTCTTCTGCAGCCAGTGAATCATGTTTTACGAATAGTTCAGGATGAGCTTCTGCATAGCTTGGTCCCAGCATGCGTTCAAAACAGTCGGGAAACTGATCATCGGCCAGCATCGTCTTCATCAGGAAAAGGGCAAGTTTTTCCGGCATATGAAACTGATGCATCGTCTCAACCAAAGCTTTTGCAAGTGCAATACCTGAATGGGTTTTGTCATTAAACAGGTGAGCATAAATGGCGTGCTGGAGGTCCCAGGCTTCCTCAACGGTATCGCAAATAAGGTTTTCCTGAACCCCCATAATTTTTGCAATCGTCTTCCAGGTATGAAACCACGCTTTCTGTTCCTCAGCGGTTAGTGGCTGGCCCATCATGGCCATGCCTTTAAAAAATTCAAGAGAAAAAACCTGGTTTGTGGCTATCAGGTCTTCCTGGCTGATTGGCTTGCCCCAGTCATCAATCCAGGTTTCTCCCTGCATTCCTGAATCCAGAATGATGTGGCGCATAGCAGAATGCATGATTCGGACTTTAAGTGCGGTCAGAATTCCTCTTTTATCAGGTTTCCACCAGTTTTTCTCCATCACATCAAAGACAAATTGGGCCGTTTCAATCACGCGTCTTTCTGTTTGGGTTTCAAGCAGCTTGGTCATTCGCAAAACATTTGCCGGTTTTTCTGCCATGTAGGTATACGGCAATGCCCTGAAAAAGAGGATGAAAACAAACTTCATACCGTGTTCCTGCCAGATGGTGTGTGTCTGTTTAAACATCCTGATGTCTTCGTCCGAGAAAACAATCTGTAGTTCCTGTGTTACAAAATCGTGCATAGCAGGAGGAAGCTCATCCGAAACAAAGTCGTCATTCGCTGCCATTTCTTTTAATATTGTTGCCAGATGCCGCATTGATTTTGACTCAAATACAGAGGCAACGGCATCATCACACGGCTGGTCCATTACGAGGCGGAGGGCTTCCAAATCAATCCCATTCCAGAGAAATTGAGGTACAGTTTTTTCCATGTTTTCCCTATTTATTGATTAGCTGAAATGACCTGCATGAAGTTTGATTCTGCCTGGAGTTGAACTTCAGCAATACCTATAGTGAAATAGTGCTTATTATCACACGCTATCTTTTATGAGCACTATTTTTTTGAGTTTTTATGTACAACACCCTATCAAAGTGATATGCATTTAATCATTGATAAAGGAGTTTGACCCTGACACACTTATCACCCCAGATTAAAATTTAATAAAGCTTTTTTTTGAAGAATTCTACCAGAAAGTCCCCACACATATATACATGTTTTTTTTTGCTTTTTGAAAACAAAAATTCATTCTGAATTTTTCAATCATAAACCGGCAGTCTATGTTGTTGCCCCTCTTTATTTTACACCTTTATTTTTTCTGCCTTCAATTGTTTTATGAGTTAATAAACCACGAAGCAGGTGTGTCAGAAGTCTCTCCAGACTCTCTTAACATTTTTTTAGTGAGCTGATACATCAATGAATCCTCCTCTTTTTGAAGTAGAAGATTTGCGGCGATAAGTCCGTATGTCATAGCCCCTTTTGCTCCCACGCCGGACATTCCGCCAAGCACAACAAGATTTGGATCTGGCTGACTGTCATCGGCGACTATATTTGTTACAATAGGGATTTCGGATGCCGTCAATGAATAGACGCAAGAGTAACCATCCAGACAGTTCAGGTCTGCTTTGCCGACAGGGATATTCAATTGTTGTAAATAGTTGAATGTGCTTTGTAACCCCCAGTTCTTCTCCTCTTTTGTTAGATCTTTTTGCCAAACGGTATCCAGGTTTGTGAAATCTTTACGGATTAAATGACCGCCGATCTTAATGATTGGCACGCCGTCACCATCTATTTTTTCGATCATTGAGAACACGAGATCTGAAGTAAAATCCAAAACAGGATAAAACTCTTTTATTTTCTGTTTTTGATCGGGTGAAAGCCTTTCATATTTAGCCGGATCAATCTTCAGGAAAACAAGAAATACGCGTTTTGGCGTAATTATTTGATCAAACCGGGGCGCAATTTCATTTAGCAATTTTCCGGTATAGGGCCCGGCGGCAGAAACCATTTTTTTGCACAGAATTGTTTTTGATTCGCCGGTTTTGGTGTGTTTCATTTCAATCTCAAAAAGATCTTTATTTCTGCGTAAAGCAGTTATTTTTTGATTATACCAGACTGCGTTTCCATGATGCTGAATCCCAACATGCAATTTTCCGATCAATTCCTTTGGATTCATTGTCCCCGAGTATTGTTTGAACTCACGCAGGACTAAAGCCGAATCGGGTAAAGACATTCCAAATTTTTTGGAAGCTTCTTCAACGGACGTCGCATATTCAATTGGATCGTCCTGGTTTTCAATCAGGCTGTGTACAGTTTCCTCCCGGGATTTGTAATAAATATATGTGACCGGCGAAGTAGTATAGATATCTTCCATCTTGTGACGATCATTTCCCTCTTTGTCATTTAAGAACTGAACAAGTTTTTTTGTCTCCGTAACACTCCGATTGTGCAGGTAAGAAAAGATATCGTTTTTAACGCCGAGGCTTCTTGCAATTCGTGCCTCGCCAAAACTGGATCCAAAAGTATAATTGGAATCCTGCTGTTCAATTAAGATTACATTCTCACCTTGATTTGAAAGATGCCAAGCCGCAGAACTGCCCATCAGTCCGCCGCCGATAACAACGGTATCTTTAATGGAAGGG
This sequence comes from Rhodohalobacter sp. 614A, assembly GCF_021462415.1. Classification (NCBI taxonomy): domain Bacteria; kingdom Pseudomonadati; phylum Balneolota; class Balneolia; order Balneolales; family Balneolaceae; genus Rhodohalobacter; species Rhodohalobacter sp. 614A. The sequence continues at coordinate 606,270 of NZ_JAKEDS010000001.1, read as the reverse complement.
TGTTTTTCGGAAGATGAAGAAACAGGGAGAATCATAAACAGAGTGAGTTATTTCGTAGAATGTGAAGAAATATACCCACTCCGTTTAAAATGTGAAGGATTATATCTGCAGAGGAATAGCGAATGCTAAATCTTCAAATGTTCCTTTAGAACACTATGCTTCTTCAGCAGATTTCACTAACTCCAAAGATGCGGAATTTACACAATATCGTAATCCGGTCGGCTCAGGGCCATCGGGAAAAACGTGGCCGAGGTGAGCATCACACACATTACATAGAATTTCAATACGATGCATTCCGTGTGAACGATCCGCCTTGTATTGTACTGCATTTTCATTCACGGGCTCAGTAAAACTGGGCCAACCAGATCTGGACTCAAATTTTCCAGTGGAATCAAAAAGATGGGTGCCACAGCAAACACAGGCATACAATCCCGGTTCATGAGCTTCGCAGTATTCCCCAGAAAAAGGTTGCTCTGTGCCATGCTTTCGAGTAATCCGGAATTGATGCTCCGTCAGTTTTTCTCGCCATTCTTCCTCCGTTTTTTCCACTCTGCGCGGGGGCTCCGGATTTCCTGCTTCGGCAAACTCAATAACTTTTTTCCAATTCATAGTTTTCCTTTTATTGATGACTAACAGCAGTGCAGAGAGAAGCGTTTCTTAAAATAGTTAGAAAGATTCAAATAATATTTGCTGAAAAGACTGGCCCGGCCGGATGACTTTCAATTCAAAATTACTTTGAAAGTGTGATTATAAAACAAGTGGAACCGGGTTCGGATTCGATATTAATCTGGCCGCCATGAGCCTTCACAATATCATTTGTGATGGATAAACCCAGTCCGGTGCCTTGAGTGCCTTTCTTAGTCGTAAAGAATGGTTGCAGAATTTTTGCTTTAATGTCTTTTGGAATCCCCGGTCCGTTATCTTCGATGTCGATGGTTACTTTTCCGCCTTTTTTAACCGTTCGAATGGTAAGTTTTGGCAGGTATTCCTCCTTCTCTTTACCATCAAGGCTGGTTACTTTGTCTTGCATGGCATCGAAGGCATTGTTGCAGATGTTCAGGATCACCCGGCTGAAATCTTCTGCAATTATCGGAATTTCCCCAACATTATCGCTGAGCTCAAAATTGAGATCAACATTAATGGAGTTGTCGGTGGCCTTCATTCCATGGAAAGAAAGGTTTGCGGCTTCTTTCACAAGTTTATTCAGGTCGGTCGGTTCCATTTTGCTGCTGCCGCTACGGCTGTGCATCAACATGGATTGAACAATACTGTCAGCCCGTTTTCCATGTTCGTTTATTTTTCCAAGGCTGCCTTCTATATCATTTAAAATAAACTCAAGTTCTTCCCTGGCTTCACTTTTTTCCTGGAGTTTCGACACTTCTTCTTTGGCCTCCTCTACCATTTCGAGGCTTATTTCAGAAAAGTTATTGACAAAATTCAACGGATTTTTAATTTCGTGAGCAATCCCTGCGGTCAATTGTCCCAGTGATGCCAGTTTTTCCTGTTGCACAAGTTGGTCTTGTGCAACCTTGAGATTTTCGTGGGCTGTTTCAAGTTTGGCGTGGGTTTTTTCAAGATCGCGGTACGCTTTTTCGATCTCTTTGGCATGCTGGAGTTCCCGCTCACGGGTTCGTTCCCGTTCTTTTTGAGTGAGCCGGCGCCGTTGTGCCCGGTCTGCAATAAACATCATTCCGGCAAAGAGAATAAAATAAACGCCATAGGCAAACCATGTTCGGTACCAGGGAGGCAGTACCCGAAGAATTTTGATCTGGTCATCCCCATTGCTCCAAACTCCATCGCGGTTACTGGCCATTAGCCTGAAGTTGTATTCGCCCGGAGGGAGATTTGTGTATGTGGCGCTGCTGATGGTTCCTCCATTTCTCCAGTCCGTATCGAATCCTTCCAGTCTGTATCGGTACTGATTTCTGTTCGGACTGGCAAAATGGAGCGCGGAAAATTCAATGGTTATCGTTGTTACAGAAGGTGGAATGGTAATTTGTTGTGCCGTTAAAAGAGGTTTGTCGATGGCCATCCCCATAGCTGGTTCAACAATGCTTCCATCTAGGTAAAGATCGCTGAAGACAAGATCAGGTGGGAATGGATTGGGCCGGATGCTCTCTGGGTCGAAAACATTTAAACCGCCGGCACCGCCAAAGTATATCAATCCGTTTGATCCCAAATCACTCACTGTAGAGTTGAAAATATTCCCCTGGAGCCCGTGATCATAACCAAAGTCTGTGGTCACTTCGGTTATCGGGTTAAATTTCACGATACCGTTAATCGTGGAAAGCCAGATGTTTCCTTCTGTGTCTGATTGAATGGCAGATATTTCACTGGCAGGTAACTCTAAATTCGTTTCATTATACCAAGAAGAAACAATTCCCGTAGAGGGATCAAATTTGCCAAAACCCGAGTTGGTTCCAATCCAGTATGTTGTGGAATCTGCTTCATGAATGGACCTGTATTCACCAATCAGATCAATAACGGGTGTTCCGTCTTCCAAAACCAGTTCTACCGGAGTGATTTCCATCGTTTCATGATCAAGGTAGAATGGATTTTTTCTTCCGGACTTAAAGATCCAGAGGTTCCCTACAGAGTCTGTGTAAAGAAACTGGGTTCTGTTTTTATTAACAGTTTGTGTTTGAGGTAACTCCACTTCCTGGATTCGTTCGTTTCTTGGATTCATCCAGTGGATTTGCCTGCTTGAGGATAAAAACCATACACGGTCGCTGCCGTCTACAGCTAATGACTGAATATTATTGTTTGGGATAGATGAGGGATCTTCGTCATCATGTTTAAAGCGCGTGATGGAAGAACTACCCGGACGGATTCGGTTCAATCCTCCAAAAATAGTGGTGCTACTTCCAGTGCCGGCCCAGATAGATCCGTCCCGCGATTCGGCGAGTGCAAGCACATGGGGATGGCTTAGCTGGGTAGCCACAGACCGGTTACGGGGCGCATCAAAATAGTTGGTTCCATACCGGGCAATGACGTTTCCATTTTGATTGAGGCGAAGTAGGCTGTTGCCAAGCATCCGGGTTCCCACCCAAAATGTACCATCTCTTGCTTCCATTACAGAAATCACATCATTTGATGGAAGCTGGTTGAAAATGTTATAGAGCCTGAAACCACCTCCGTAGAGATCGATTCGGCTGATACCGGAAGCATAGCGTGCGACCCAAAGAATGCCCTGTCGGTCGATGTACATTCGGCTGTCTTCACCGGATCGAACCGGCAGGATGGATGTCGGGTCCTCCGGGTTGTGTCGGAAACTATCTGCTTCCCCGGAGTCAAGATCGATGCGACAGAGAACATCCGTATTTTTTACCCAAAGAAGTCCATCTTTATCAAAAAGAGCTTCCCTTAGATTATCAAGACATGCCCGATTCCGCACGCTAATGATTTCCCAATCTTCTGCCTCACCAGTTTTCTTAGCCACATGATTTTGGTTGACCAGCCATTCGGTTCCCTCCGTATCCGAAAAAAGATGCATTCTGTAAGGATGGTTGCCCCCCGGGTTCAGGCGACGTCCCATCGGCTCGTAGGTATATTCGCCGGTTTCACTTCTGCGACCAATATAAAGCTCGCCGGTGGGTGCCTGGTGGAAATAGATCAGCTCGCCGTTATCGTGAGCCTTCAGGCGATAAATGCTGCCGATTCTGGATTGAGCCTCTTCGCGTTGAAAACGGTCGGTTTCGGCATCCAGGCGATACACGGAACTATCTGTAGCAGCCCAAACCACACCTTCTCCATCTACACTTACTTCTGTGAAGCGCTGACCTGCCGGCAGGCCGTCTTTGGTACGATATTTCCGAAATCCGTTGATTTCAGGATCGTAATAATCCAGTCCTAAATCGGTAATCGTAATCCAAATGCCCCCATTGCGATCAGCTACGAGGTATTGTGCATCGAGGCTGGAAATAGAAAGTGAATCGCCGGGGTTGGGGCGGAAATGTTTAAAAGATTCACCATCAAACCGGCTGATTCCATCTTGAGATCCTATCCACATAAAACCGTACGCATCCTGGGTAATATCTACAACCGTGGTGGAAGCGAGGCCGTCTGCCGGGGTTAAATGTTTAAACTGGAAGGAGGCACTTTGACCCAATAACCCCCCGGGTTGAAGAAGTAAGAATAGAATGGTAGTAACAATCGGGCGGGCCATTTTGCAATCCATAGTGTGTTCAGGAATAACGAAATTTATTGTTGAAAGAGAATTTAGAACGCCGAGAAAAGAATACTGCCCCATCCCCACATCCCGAAAATTTACCTGTCGTTTTACCCCTTCTCTGTTAAATCTGACAGGAAAAGCTTGCACAGATTTTTTTCAGTTATTGAAAAAACGTTTACTCACATATTTATATGCCCGAAAAGCAGCAACAAAAGCTCAAATAAGACTATTTAGGATCCAATTTTTTTGTTGAACCGAAAATACTTTTGAAATCATTAACTATTTAAAAAACTAAAAATCCAATCAAGTTGTTTTCAAAGCTAAAAGAAAGCCAATTAATTCAAAATTATTTTAAATATTATTTATATAAATTATCTTTGACCGACCAAGCATCTTAAAACGTAATTTAACAGAGGTTTAAAAATGAAGACAAATGTAAGCGAAAAGTACGGTTGCGCGATTATAGAATTGAAAGGCAACGTAATGGGCGGGCCAAGTACAGAAGAATTCAGCGACCTCTTGCATTCGCTTGTGGATGAAGGCAAAATAAACGTGATTGTTGATCTGGGGAAAGTGAAATTTATGAATTCTTCAGGTTTGGGAATGTTGATTGGCGGCTTAACCACAATGAAAAAAGCCGATGGAGATCTTCGCATTTGCAGAGCCGACAACAAAATCGAAAGTCTTCTTGTGGTAACCAAGCTTATTACCGTGTTCAAGCACTACAAAACCCTGGATGAAGCAATAAAATCTTACGAGTAATTTTTCTTTCTTCTCTACCCGGATCAGGGTAGAGAAACTCTTTCTTTGCCCATCTTTTCTTATATTTCCTAGTACTCTTAGAAAGCATGTCTGGGGAATGAAATATTCCTTCGATTTGTATTTTTTATAGTTATTTACAAATGATAAAGGAGAAAAAATGAGTACTACAGTTTTAGACGAAAACAAGATTGATAAAATGGACGTAAATATTGGAATCCCAAAAGAGCAGAGAAAGAAAATAGCCGATGGTTTGTCTAAAGTATTGGCAGATACCTACATGTTGTATTTGAAGACACACAATTACCACTGGAATGTAACCGGTGCACATTTTCATTCTCTTCATGAACAGTTCGAAGAACAATATACTGAGCTGGCCGAAGCCGTAGATGAAATTGCAGAACGAATTCGTTCACTGGGATATCGCTCTCCGGGGTCATTTCTTGAATTTAAAGAACTGACGAGCATTGAGGAGGATACGGATCACTCCATCAAAGGAATGGAAATGGTTCGGCAGCTGGCTCTCGATAACGAAGCTGTTTTAAGAACAGCCCGCCAGGTTGTACCTGTTTGCGACGATGCCGGTGATGAAGCCACGTTAGACTTGCTGACCCAACGGCTTAATGTACATTCCAAAACCGCTTGGATGTTACGCAGCCATTTGGAGTAAATATTAAAAAACACTTTTTTAATCCGAAGCTGTTATTAGTTTTTACGGCTTCGGATTATTTTTTTTTCTACCACTAACTACTAACTAATCAAAAAAGAAGAAACGACTATGGAATCAGCCGCCGATATAGATTTTACCGGGATTGTGTATGTATATGGCCCAAAATTAGTATTTGCAATTCTAACACTTGTAATTGGTTTATGGATTGTAAAAATACTTGTTAATGCTGTTAAGAAAGGCCTGGACAAAAGCAATACAGACGAAACCCTTAAAGGATTTCTGGCGAGTATTATATCGGTATTGTTGAAGATTATGGTGTATATCACTGCGCTTGGCATGCTGGGTGTAGAGATGACCTCTTTTGTTGCAATTCTTGCAGCCGCCGGTTTAGCGATTGGTATGGCATTATCCGGAACTCTTCAGAACTTTGCCGGCGGGGTGATGATACTTCTCTTCAAACCATTTAAAAAAGGAGATTTTATCGAAGCCCAGGGACATTCAGGAACTGTTAACGAGATTCAGATTTTTATGACGATTCTCAAAACACCCGATAACAAAACAATTTTAATTCCTAACGGGCCACTATCTACAAATTCTTTAACAAATTATTCTACCGAACCAAGACGGCGGGTGGACTGGACGATTGGCATTGGCTATGGAGATGATGTAGATAAAGCCTATGAAGTGATCAGAAGATTATTGGATGGAGATGATCGAATATTAAACGATCCTGAACCATTCATAGCTGTTAAAGAATTAGCAGACAGTTCGGTAAATTTTGCTGTCCGCGCATGGGTAAATGCTTCAGATTATTGGGGAGTTTTCTTTCGCCTGAATGAGGAGGTTTATAAAACCTTTGACAAGGAAGGCCTTAATATTCCATATCCACAATCGGATGTGCACATTATTAAAGATGGAGACGAATAAAAAGTATTTTTTATCAACAAAAAGCCCTGCAGCCACAGGGCTTTTTTTATGGAATGGTAAAAAAATAAAAGTGAAATTTTGGTTGAGATGGAATGCCAACCGATGTACAGGTTTATAATTTTAAAGAATATGGGGTAAATCTTGCTTCGAGTTTGAATCTTCGTTAAACTTCAAAGCTTACAAGAAGGCTTCGGGCCGTAATTTCGCAACCAAACGTAGTATCCTGTTTTGACTGAAACGAAATCAAATAACACTGAAAGTGATTATCTTTTTGAAAACAATTTCGCTTATGTAACTGATGAGGGTGAAGTTTATCTCAAAAAGAATAAATTTTTTGACAAGAGAGTCCTTGCCAAAGTTGACCCCGATACCGTAGAACAGCAAATCGAAAAATTGCAAGAGTCTTTTTCTTCCGTTCGGGAGAAATTTGAATCACTTTTCGAAGAAACAGATGCTCAAACTGAAGAACAGCTCAACGAGTTAAAAGAAAAACTCGAGGCCCTCAAAAAAGATGCGGCCGAAGCAGAGGCCATAGGAGATTTTGAAAAAATGATTAGCGAAGCAGAACAGAAGTTTTCGGATTTAAAAGAATCCGTTCAGAAGGCGGTAGAAGAAGAGGAAACTGAATCCGTAGAGAAAGAAGAGGTTTCCGAAGCTGCGGAGGACGAATTAAACGAAGAGTCGCCGGAAGAAGCCACGGTTGAAGCCGAAACGGAAACAGAAGAATCGGCTGAGGAAGAACCCGAAGAAGATGCGGCCGCAGAAGACGAAACCGAAGAGGAAGAAAACAAGACAGAGGAAGCGAAAGAAGAACCTGTTTCTGAATCCCAGGAAGAAGATGTGAAATCTGAAGAAGCTGTTGAGGAGGAAGAGTCAGAAGAGGAACAAACCACAGAAAATTATTATAAAGAGTTAGCTGAGAAAGCAAAGACTCTCTCTGAAATGAGCGATTGGGCCTACGCTTCCATGGAGTTTGATAATATTGATACGCAGTGGGGAGAGGGGCCGGATCCCGAAGAGGTTGATATCAAACCGTATCGCAAGAAAATTGACGAGCTCAGAGAACAGTTTGAAGAGAAGAAAAAAACTCATTACGAAGAACAGCGCAGAATTCGTCAGCAAAACCTTGAAAAGAAAAAAGAGCTGCTTCAGCAATTAAAAGAGATTGTTGATGAAGAAAAGTGGACTCACACACGCGAAGTAGGAAAAATCAAAGGTAAGTGGGATTCCATAAAACCCATTCCTGCGGATGAACAGGAGAAGCTCGAAAAGGCGTATAATGGCTATATTTCTACGTTTGATGAGCATAAGGTTGACCGGTTGGTGAAGAAAAAGCAACAGGAAGAAGACAACCTGACCGGCAAGCTGGTGATTCTCGAAAAGATGGAGAAATTTCTGAAAACAGTAGACGAAAAGTCTGACTGGAAAGAGCTTGACAAAAAGTTCGCCGACTTTACCAAGCAGTTCCGCCGGATCGGTCGTGTTCCGGCTGAAAAGAATCAGGATATCTGGGATCGTTTTCACGAGGCGCAGGACACGTTTCATTCCATGCGGTTTAAGTACGATAAAAAGTACCGCAAAGACATTGAAAAATTTCTCTCCAAGAAGAAAAAGCTCATTGACGAAGCCGAAGCGCTGGTTGATACAGATAACATTGCCAAAGCGGCACGCCAGGTAAACAAACTTCACCGTCAGTGGAAAAAAGTTGGGAACCTCCCACAAAAAGATGAGAATGAGTTGTGGGATCGTTTTAAGGCAGCCACCGATGCATTTAACGATAAGAAGAGCGATAATATTGAAGTTCTTCGAAAGCAGGAAGATCAAAATTACCAGCAGAAGCTGAAACTGATTGAAAAAGCCGAAGAAATTCAGGACTCGGAAGATTGGGAAAATATCCATAACGAGTACCAGAAACTGATGGATCAGTGGAAAAAGATTGGTCCCGTTCCAAGAAAGAAATCCAGTAAAATCTGGAAGAAATTCAAAGGAGCCATGGATCATTTTTACGACCGGCGCCGAGATTTCTTTAAAGAGGTGAAAGAAGAGCGAAAAGATAATCTCAAAGAGAAAGAAGATATTCTGGATCAACTGAAGGCTTTAACGACCCACGACAATCCGATTGAGGCTGTCAACCAGGCGAAGCCGCTTCAGGAAGAGTTTAAGAAAGCAGGCTACGTTCCCATCAAACATAAAAACAGGATGTGGAAAGAGTATCGCGAAACCTGCGATGTAATTTACGACCGATTCCGTGCTGCAAAATCTGCTGCGCAAGTTGTTGGCAAAGAAAATATCGACAATTTTTCTACGGATGATATTGCCGACATCCGCAACAAACAAAAAGAAGCGGATAAGCTTAGAAAGCAGATCAACAAGTTGAGCAATGAGCTCATTCAGATGAAAGAATCACTCAGTTATTTCAAACCCAGCAGCAGTGGAAGTTCTCTTCTTGATGATGTGAAAGAGAGAATCGACAAGGCAGAAAGCGATATTGCTGATAAAGAAGACAAACTGCAGGATTTGGAAATCGAGATCGACAAGATTAAGCGAGGGGCAGAATAGGTTGCTTTGTGGCTAATTGTTAGTTGATTTAACAGTTTACAACGAACAACTGGCAACCAGCCATCAATAAGCTATAAAAAGTACCGCACGCCAATTCCTCCATTCACATCAAAGTCTGTGGCGGGAATAAGATCAAAAATCGGGGCTACTTCAAAGAACAGTGAAATACGGCTGTCGGGAATTATATATTGCAGTCCTACCGGTATTCTGGCGCCAAACCGTGCTTCGTCGGTTAAAATGGCCCGCGCGCCAATTCCATAGTAAAATGTTAAGGAGCCTCGATCTACCTCCAGGGGATTATGAATCAGATAATCGGCATGTATATGAATCTTATCATGTTTTCCGAAAGACCATGCCAATGCTCCGTCAATTGCTGTAGTACCCGATTGCCAAAGCTGCAAGCTGACTCCCGTCGGTTCTCCCAAAACAACCCCCAATTCGGTTTTACCCGGCGCGTGTTGGGCCTGTACCGTGTGGATAAAAGACGCCGCCACAAAGAGTAAGCCTGAAAGAAAAACCGTTTTTAGAAAATTTGTGTTTCGCATGGATAATTGTTGATGCTCTATTATAAGTTTGCCAGCTTTATTTTAACAGATTAAGCATTTAAAAGTTTCACTTTTGTTTAATAATTGGGCTATCATTTTATAATTGTTGAAAATGCCGTTAAGGAAATTAATCAATGAAAATCATTGTATTGTGAAGGATAAAAAACTTCTACTCATCTTTATAAAAAATCCTGAGAAGGGCACTGTAAAAACCCGTCTTGCCAAAACTGTGGGAAATGAAAAAGCCTATCAAACCTATTTAAAACTGATAGATTACACTCTTGAAGTAGCCAGGCAGGTTGAAGCGAGAAAGCAGATTTGGTACTCTTCTTTTGTGGATGAAGAAGATGGTTTGGGAGGCCCGGCATTCGAGAAAAAAGTACAGAAAGGTAGAAATCTGGGGGAGCGAATGGCCACCGCTTTCAGACAAGGATTTAAGGATGGATTTGAGAAGATCTTGATTATTGGGAGTGATTGCCCCGGAATTACTACAGAAATTATTGAAAGTGCATATGCCCGGTTGGATCAACAAGAGGTGGTGATCGGTCCGTCTGAAGACGGCGGTTATTATCTGATTGGTTCAAAGAAATTCATTCCCCAAATTTTTGATAATATTCCATGGAGTACGGAAAGCGTATATCCTGAAACGATCAGGATTTTACGGGATAAAAGCCTGAGCTACAGTGCACTTCCCACTCTGAACGATATCGATACAGAAGAAGATTTACGAAACAGCAATTTTGATGAATGAGCCTGATTTCAGTATCATCATTCCTACATTTAATGAAGAAGAACGCCTGGATGATCTTCTCAGTTATCTGGAAAAAAATTCCGGGAATTTTGTTCTTGAGATCATTATTGCCGATGGTGGCAGTACGGACCAAACGATTGAGGTTGCTAAAAAGAACGACGTAAAAATTGTCCGTTGCAATCGAAGGGGGCGTGCCGCACAGATGAACGAAGGTGCCGGTGCGGCGACAGGATCACTGCTCTATTTTCTTCATGCGGATACCACTCCCCCACCGGAATTTACAGTTTATATTAATAAGGCAATTAAGAGAGGATATACGAGCGGCTGTTTTCGGCTCTCGTTCGATGATTCTCATCCGGCCCTGAGATTGTACGGTTGGTTTACCCGTTTTTCAATCACGCTTTTCCGGTTTGGCGACCAAAGTTTATTCGTTAAAAAAGAGCTCTTTCAGAAGGTTGGAGGATTTGACGAAACGTTGATTGTAATGGAGGATCAAAAGATCGTAAGAGAGCTAAAGAAGAGAGGGAAATTCAGAGTGTTGAATGAGTCGGTGGAAACCTCAGCCAGACGATACAAACGAAACGGCGAAATTCGGTTACAGCTGGTGTTTACTCTTATTGTTTTTCTGTACTACATAGGCGCCGATCAATCAACGTTAGTACGTGTTTATAATACGTTTATCCGTACAGGAAATCATGCTTAAAATCGATCATTTTTTTGTTCTTAAAAGGACTTGTCAATTGTGTGCTAAAAATTAAAACCGCTTTCATATTTTCTTTTGAGATTCCTGTCTCCAAAAATTCAAATCCATCAAAAAAATCACTATTTTTTAAACGCTGTTAACAGCTCGTTAACATATGTTTCCTATACTGATTTTAGTATGAAAACATATAAAATCTAAGCTAAAAAAATACTCTATGACACGTCAAATACTATTGATTATATCCCTGATGTTGTTACTCCCTTTGACGCTACTTGCACAGGGAACGACTTCAGGATCTATTGAGGGTACGATTACGGACGAGACCGGTGAAGGTTTGCCGGGGGCAAATATTATTGCCGTCCATCTTCCAACCGGCAGTGAGTATGGTACATCAAGCCGTGTTGACGGTGGTTATACCATCAGAAACGTTCGTGTTGGAGGTCCATACGAAGTAAGAGTTACTTTCATTGGATTCAATCCACAAATTAAAGAGGTTAGCAATATCGAACTTGGAGAGAGGATTTCCCTTAACTTTCAACTGGAAGAGGGTTCTCTTGAATTGGGACAAATTTCTGTAGTTGCTGTACCGGATCAGATTTTTAACTCCGACCGAACAGGTGCCAGCACAAATATTTCAAGTGAAGATATTGCACGTACACCGAGCGTTGCACGCTCTTTAGGCGATTTTACGCGATTGACACCTCAGGTAACCGGCGGGAACAGCTTTGGTGGAGCAAATGACCGTTATAACAATATTCTGGTAGACGGCGCTACCTTAAATGATGTCTTCGGTCTTGGTGATGCAACTCCCGGATCTCAGGCAGGGGTGGGTTCTCCATTAAGTATTGATGCCATTGCTGAATTTAATGTGGATATCGCTCCTTTTGATGTAACAAATAGTGGGTTTACAGGAGGCCAGATTAATGCAATTACCAAAAGCGGAACAAATGATTATACAGGCTCCGTTTATTTTCAAACCCGAAATCAGAACCTGATTGGTAATTTTGAGATAGATGGAGAGTCTTCAGATGATTATCCTGATTTTACTGAAAGATATATCGGTTTAAATATTGGCGGCCCCATTGTTAAAGACAAACTGTTCTTCTTTGTAAACGGAGAGTTTAAAAGAGAAACCAGCCCGATTACAGGCGGTATTTTAAATAGTGGTGCTCCAAACGAAGTTGATTTTGAGAGCTCTACCTTTGATGAGATTTCCAGTATTTTACAGAATCAATATGGTTATGATCCTGGGGGATATAGCTCTCCGTTGGATACCGACACCAACAACAACAAGCTTCTTGCAAAACTTGATTGGAACATCAATCAAAGTAACAAGCTGAGCCTTCGTTACAACTATGTGGATGCTATTGCGAATCGAGGGATTAGCCGTGGAACAAGTTCATTTACATTCAGTAACCGCCAATACGACTTCAACAGTTCTCAAAACTCCATTGTTGCGGAACTTACAAGTACACTCAGCAATAATGCATATAACGAAGCTCGTGTGGTTTACACTCGGATTCGTGATTCAAGGGATGTTCCTTCCCAGCGTTTTCCAAGTGTAACGGTAAGTATTCCTTACGATAGCGACAGAAGTGGCTTTGGTACTATTAACGCTGGTGTTGAGCAGTATTCTCAGGCAAACAGTCTGGACCAGGATCTCATTGAGATTACCAATAACTTTACCTACATCTCAGGTGAACATGAGTTTACGCTGGGTACAAGTAATCAGATCTTTGCATTTGATAATCTTTTTGCGAGAAATGCATTTGGTGCCTATACATTCCGCAGTATTGAAGATTTGGCAAGTGGCTCTCCTTATGATTATGAACTTAGTTATCTGCTTGAAGATGGAAATCCAACCGCCAACTTTACCGGCATGCAGTTTGGTCTCTATGTGCAGGATAAATGGTCTGTAACAAATGATCTGAAAGTGACATACGGGTTGAGAGTAGATGTTCCCATTTTGCCTGATACTCCCAACAATAACCCACTTGTTCCATCTGCATTCCCGGGATATTCTACAACAAATGTGGCGTCAGGAAATCTACTCTGGTCTCCACGGTTAGGGTTTAACTGGGATGCAAGCGGCGGTGCAAAAACCACACAGATTCGTGGTGGTGTTGGTATCTTTTCAGGTACTCCTCCGTTCGTTTGGATTTCCAACCAATACAGCAATACAGGTGTAGATTACGGTCGAGTGGACGTTTCGGGTGGATTTGATGGCTTGTTTTCTCCTGACCCAGACAACCAGCCTCGCCCAGGTGATCACCCGGCATTAGAGCCGATCAACACTACTGAGGTAAACCTTATTGATGAAGATTTTAAATACCCTCAATCTTTGAAAGTCAACCTGGCTGTAGATCAGGAACTTCCGTGGGGTGTTGTTGCAACTCTTGAAGGTGTTTATTCAAGCGCTATCAATGATGTTGCTTTTTCTAATATTAATCTGAATCAAGAAGGCACTTCAATGTATGGCCGTCCGATTTATGGGGATATTGTTTTTACCGAGCGCTATGGAAATGCGTCTGGTTATCCATCACGTCGTGATGCTAACTTCACAGATGCCATTCTGCTAAGCAATACCGACAAAGGATATCAGTACAGTATTACTGGTGAACTTGAAAAACGATTCGATTCGGGCCTTTATGCGAAAGCAGCCTATACCTGGAACCGAGCTAAAAATGTAAATAACGGTACCTCAAGCCAGGCCCGGTCTAACTGGGTATACAACGAAAATGTTGATGTGAATGCTCCTGAATTAGGAACTGCGGATTTCGAAAGAAGACACCGCATTCTTGGTGTTCTTTCTTACCGTGCTGCGTACGCAAATCGATTCGCGACAACTATATCGGTTATTTATGATGGCCGATCAGGAACTCCATACAGCTGGATCTACAGCGGAGATGCAAACGGCGATGGTCAGTATGATAACGACCTGATTTATGTTCCTGCATCTGCTGGTGAAGTTGTTTTAGCCAGTGATAACTGGAATGAGTTCGATGCATGGATTGAAAGTGAAAGCTCACTTTCAGATGCTCGTGGAGGCCATGTAGAACGTAATACTGCCCGTGAAGATTGGACAAATTACCTGGACTTCAAAGTAACTCAGGAAATTGAAACCTTCGGTGGTCAGTCAATCGAATTGAGCGCAAGTGTCATTAATGCCCTCAACCTGCTGAACTCAGAGTGGGGAGTAAGAAAAGGTGTGAGCTACAACAATCACCAGGCAATCTACTTCCAACAATATGTTGACCAGGATTTTATTAATGAAAATCCGGAATACGGTCTTTCAAGCTCAGACATTGGCAAACCGGTAATTTCATTCGATCCGGAGGAGCAACTGGATGATAACAAATTCGAAGTCAGCGACTTTACTTCCAGATGGCAAATGCAATTCTCCGTACGCTATAATTTCTAAACTTATTGTAGCCAACGATTTACAAAAGGGAGGCCATTTTGGTCTCCCTTTTTTATTTTCGAGAGTTTTAAAAAGGCTGAATTCAGGTACGAAATAAGGCAATTCACGCGAGGAATACGCTAATTTTTTAAGGGCTTATTTTTGTAAGCACAAAGCCCACAAGTGATTACAAATATTTAATTTACATTCGTCTTTTTGGTTGAAAATCTTAATCAAAAAAAGTCGAAAAAAAGATTCGGCATATTCTTTATCAAGTAATATTTATTTAACATTCTGTAGATAGTTTTCGCCTGAGAGGGAACACATCTCATCTTGTTTTACTAACTGCTAATCTTTAATAATCACACAATGTTAAATAGATACATGCACCTGCTGTATGCAGGAATAATTCTATTAGTTGTCGGGCATGGGCAGCTACAAGCACAAGGGGTGACAACTGCTTCTTTAACGGGTGTTGTTGTAGATGATACGGGAGAAACTCTTCCCGGCGCATCCGTCATTGCGGTTCATACTCCTTCGGGTACATCGTACGGAACATCAAGCCGTCCCGATGGATCATACAGAATCTCAAATATGCGTGTAGGTGGTCCATATACTATCACCTTTACCTATGTGGGATTCCGCTCTTACGTGGTTGAAAATGTTTACCTCAGTTTGGGTGAAACGTACAATCAGCGTGGCACACTGAGCTCTGAATCTGTAGAACTTGAAGAATTGGTCATAGTTGGAGTTGGTGACCGTGTTTTTAACCGGGAGAGAACGGGTGCGGCTACAAACGTTACTTCCGACCGGATCATAAATGTTCCGACCATTAACCGAAGCATTAACGACCTGACCCAGCTTACGCCGCAAAGCAGCGGAACGAGTTTTGCCGGCCGTGATAATCGTTTCAACAATTACACGATTGACGGTAATGTGTATAACAATAATTTCGGTTTGGGATCCGACCAGTTTGCCGGTGGCAACCCGGTCAGCCTGGATGCCATTGAGGAAGTTCAGATCAACCTTGCTCCTTATGATGTGAGACAGGGCGGATTTACAGGTGCAAACGTAAACGCCATCACAAAAAGTGGAAGTAATACTTATAAAGGAAGTATTTACAGTTATTACAGAAACCAGGATTTAGTAGGCACCAAAATTGGCAGTAACGAAATTACCATTGAAGATTCCTATACCCGAATTATCGGGGCATCTGCCGGTGGGCCTATCATCAAAGACAAGCTCTTCTTTTTTGTTTCTGTTGAACAGCAGGAAGCTGACAATCCCGGTGACAGCCGGCGTGCGTTGCGACCGGGGGAATCGCCTGATGGTCGTCAAATTACGCGTGTTCCTCTTGAGCAGGCTGAATTCGTTCAACAACAAATGGACCAATTATACGGTTATAGCACCGGCGGGTTTGAGAGTATTCCGTTTGCCAATGAGGCTCTCCGTTTAAATGCCCGCCTTGATTTTAATATCAACAGCAGCCACCGGGCTATGGTACGGTTTAACCGGTACGACAGTTTTCAGGATGTTAGCATTAACGGGAACAGTATTCGTGGATTTCCGTCATCCGACCGATATTTCAACACCAACCGGTACGGCCCGGAAGCCATCACCTTCAGAAATGGAAACTACGCTGTTGACAACATTATTACCTCAATTGTCGGCGAAGTAAACTCTACGCTTACAGACAACCTGGCAAACAGCTTTAATGTTGGCTATACATGGGTTACCGATCCGCAGCGAAGCATTCCGGGCGGCCAAACCTTCCCGATGATTGAAGTGATGGAACCGGACGAGTCAGGTTCACTACAGTACTACATGTCGATGGGTAATGAGCTTTTTACAGTGGGTAATCTTTTAGACAACAACACGTTTAGCGTATCCAATACGCTAACCTATTTTGCAGGCAAGAATACCATTACCGGCGGTGTGAATTTTGAGCATATGACGTTTGCCAATGCCTTCAACCCGGTGTGGAATTCGTGGTACAGGTATGAGTCGTACGATGATTTTGTAGCATCCGTCATTAACCAGGATCCGAATGTACGTCCGTCTCACTTTGCCATTGGTTATACTTACGATGTAGACAACCCTACAACCCTTCCTTTGGATGAGGTGAATTTTGCACAGATCGGTTTCTACATTCAGGATGAGTACCAGGTAAATCCCGATTTGAAACTGACTGCAGGGTTGCGTGTGGATCTTCCGTTCTATCCGGTGGATGCTCCCCGAAACCCGGCCGTTGAAGGAATGAACCTGTCGATTCCAAATCCAACCGGCGGAGATAACATCAACCCGGATGTGAGTGAATTTCCAACAATTAATCCGTTGTGGTCGCCAAGAGTTGGTTTTAACTGGGACGTAAGTGGCGGAGAAAGAAGTACACAGCTTCGTGGCGGTACCGGTATTTTCTCCGGACGTCTTCCATTCGTATGGATCTCCAACCAGGTGAATGCCAATGGTGTAACCCGCGGTCAGCGTGGATATTATTCTGATTCCTGGGGTACAAATGGCGCTCCGGTGTGGAATGGTTTCCAGGCAGATGTTGATTATTATCGGCCCGATCCTGCAACATTGGATGCCGAAATTCCAAACCAGATCAACATTACGGCTGACGATTTCAAACTTCCCCAAGTCTGGAGGTCGAACCTGGCTGTAGACCAAAGATTGCCATACGGATTTATCGGGACTCTTGAGTTGATGTATTCCAAAGATTTCAATAGTCCTCTGGCCGTAAACCTGGCTCACCAGCCCACAGGTCAAACTGTGGACGTTGGTGGAAACAGCTACCCGCTGTACACACAACAGCTTCCCGGCGCTGAAGGAACTCCGTTGAGAGAGGTGTACTACCTCACCAACATCAACTCGGGTTCGTATGCGTCTGTAAATGTTGGGCTTGAGAAAACCTTTGAGTTCGGATTGTTCACAAGCATTAACTATACGCTCAGCCGATCTCGGGACTATGGTTTGATTGGCGGTTCACAGGCTCAGTCGCTCTGGCCGAATGTAGCTCAGAAAGACCGTAACGACCCCGAAACAGGTTTCTCACGATTTGATCAGCCAAACCGAATCATCGCACAAATTTCGTACGACACGAGAACCATCAGCCGAAATAACCTGACACGGTTTTCACTGTTATATATTGGTGGCGATCAGGGACGGTACAGCTACACCTATTCCGGCAACTTTGGTGACGGTAATGGGGTTCGCCTGATGTATGTTCCCGAAAGTTTTGAAGACGCCCAACTGGTAGATATCACGGATGGTGAGGGGAATGTTGTTAGAACAGCCCAGGAACAATGGAATGATCTGAATGCGTTTATTGAGCAAGACCCGTACCTCAGCGATCATCGCGGCGAAGTAACTGAGCGAAACGGAGCCACACTTCCCTGGCTGCACCGGTTCGATTTCCGTGTTGCACAGGATGTAAACATCTTTCGCGGGGTTCATAAAATTCAGGTTACGTTCGATATCCTGAATGTTGGCAACCTGATCAACAACGAATGGGGGGTAACGCAGTCTCCGGTTCAGAGCAACCTTATGCAGTATCGCGGGGCGGATGGCAGCGGAAATGCCACATTTACTGTAAACAATGCTTCCGGGTCCGATGCTCCTCCCACAGAGAGCTTCCGGCAAAATATTAATATTAGCAATACATGGAGTGCCCAATTGGGGATTCGGTATATGTTTAACTAAACATGATTGGATAGGAATGTAAGAACACACGTCATTTTGAGCGCAGCTTTAACCACTTTTTGGTTGAAACGGAGTCGAGACATACTTTGACTTTATTTTGAGGGACCCCCACCCTCAGGATTGCGCTCCATATGACGCATTCAATAATTTTAAATCATTCCTCATTTCAGATGCAGATTATATTAAATTTTGATAAAAGGACGCTTGGTTTGCCAATCGTCCTTTTTTTCTTTCAGGAGGAGTTGTAACATTCAGAGACATCAAGTTGTAATTATTATTCCAAAACATCGAAATGAAGTTGGCTCACAAAAGAATTCAAACACTATTTGTCTGCCTTTCGGCAATTTCCGTCCTGATCAGTTGCGGTCCATCCGAAAATCAAGTCCGTTCATCATCAAAAGAGATCAATCCTGTTTTACTCATCTCTTTTGATGGATTTATGAATGAATACATCGATAGAAATAACACTCCGAATTTTGACAGGTTTATTAAAAACGGAGTAAAAGCAGACTATCTGATTCCTGTTTTTCCCACCAAAACATTTCCCAATCATTACACAATTGTCACAGGCTTGTATGTGGAAAATCATGGAATTATTGCCAACAGTTTTCCCGACTCCAGGCTGGACGCCAGGTTCAGTTATGGCCCTATCAATTCGCCAAATGACGAGCGTTGGTGGGGTGGCGAACCCATCTGGATAACCGCCGAAAAGCAGGGCTTAACTTCAGCAACCTTTTTCTGGCCGGGCTCGGAAGCCTCAATCGACAGTACGTGGTCTACAAAATGGGTTGCATATGATGGCTCCGTGCCAGACTCATCCCGCATCGACAGCATAACAGCCTGGCTGGATCCGAACGGTTCTGTACAGGCCGATCTTGGCACGCTCTACTTTAGTTTTATTGATCATGTGGGCCACGATTTCGGACCGAATTCATCTCAAATGGATGAGGCGTCTCTTCACGCAGATGACTTGCTGGGATACCTGTTAAAAAAGATAGATGAGCATAACTTGTCCGATAAGCTGAATGTCATCATCACGTCCGATCACGGAATGGCAGAACTCTCTCCCGAAAAGGTCATTTTTTTGGATGAAATCATCAATCTTGAAAACGTTAAAATGGTTGACTGGACTCCCGTTGCGTTGATTCAGCCGAATGAAGGAGAAACATCGAAAATCTATTCAACACTCAAAGAACACGAGAATAACTACCGGGTTTATTTAAGGGATGAGCTGCCCGATCATTATCACTTTTCTGATCATTACCGGATTCCTGAAATCATCATGATTGCCGATGTAGGTTATACCATCACCAGGAGAGATTTTTTTGAAAAAAATGGAGTCATGGGAGGTACTCACGGGTTTGATTATGAAGCTCCTGAAATGAGGACAATTTTTATCGCCAGCGGGCCGGACTTTAAAACCGGAGAGACTGCTCAACCTTTCCAAAGCATTCATATATACGAATTGCTGTGTAAAATTCTTGGAATCAATCCGGCCGAAAACGATGGAAATTTGGAAGAAGTAAACGCCTTGTTGAGGAATTAAAAAAGGAGTCTTGAATCCATATTTATCTTTTCGCTCTGGAAGGATATATTTATACAAATAATGCGGATGAGTGTTGTTTGGATTGCATCTTAATTCATTTTCGAATACACTAAATACTTATTTATTTTCAATACAAATATTAACCACTTTATTAAATGGCATACGTAGTAACCGAGCCTTGTATTAACTGTAAGTACACGAATTGTGCGGCTGTTTGCCCCGTGGATGCTTTTCGTGAAGGTCCAAACTTTTTAACTATCGATCCGCTTGAGTGCATCGATTGTGATGCCTGCGTTCCGGAATGTCCTGTTGAAGCTATTTATCCCGATGATGAAGTTCCCGAGCAATGGGAGCACTATATAGAATTGAATGAGCGTCTGGCTGAAAAATGGGATGAGTACGTGATTAACGAAACCAAGGATGAATTTCCGGGTGCCGATGAGTGGGCCGAAAAAGAGGATAAACTGGACTTATTGCAAGAAGACTGGGATTAAAGAGAATCTCAGTCTCCTCCCATTTATTCTTCGCAGAAAGGTTTCTTCCAGAAGTTACGTTTGCAGGCTATCCTTCTTGTTCTTCAGTCCCATTTCTTAACATGTTTTCTGTATCAAAAAAGAACGGAGTAGGTCATCAGCAGACATTTAAGTTTACTTCTTAGAAATTCTACACTCTCGCTGGATATTCCGGCCGTAATGGGAATCGTGAATGTAACTCCCGACTCTTTCTCAGACGGCGGCAAGTACAGTTCAGCACAGCATGCCGTAGATGAAATCGGGCGGATGATGGAAGAGGGCGCGGCTATTATCGACATTGGTGGCGAATCCACACGGCCGGGAGCAAATCCGGTATCCGAATCGGAAGAAATGGACAGAGTTTTGCCTGTTCTGGAACCGGCACTGGATCATTTTCCTGACTTGTTTTTCTCGATTGATACCACCAAATATCGGGTTGCTGAGGAGTCTCTCAAGCTTGGCGCACATATCATTAACGATATTAGCGGACTTCAAAAAGAGCCTCGTCTGGCAAGCTTGTGTTCAGTATACAATGCCGGTTATGTGCTGATGCATTCGCAGGGAAATCCTCAGACGATGCAAAAAAATCCAGAGTACGAGAATGTTCTTGATGATATTTTTGCTTTCTTGAAAAAAGGTATTGAACAATTAAAGAAAGCCGGAGTATCATCCATAGTGGTTGATCCCGGCATTGGCTTTGGAAAAACACTTCAGCACAATTTGGATATCATAAAAGGACTCAAAAAATTTATTACATTAGATTGCCCGGTTTTGGTAGGCGCGTCACGCAAATCGATGCTTGGGAAGTTGCTTGGAAATCGCCCAGCAGAGGAACGACTGGCCGGAACATTGGCCGTTCATTACCATTGCCTGATGCAGGGTGCAAATATTTTGAGGGTTCATGATGTAAAAGAAGCGGTTGATTCCGTTAAAATATTTGAAGCCCTTTGCGATAAACAAGAGTGGTGAGTAGAAAATAATTCGTTTTACTGCTCGATATATTAAATAAAAAAGGAAAGATTGATCCCGATTGGATTCATAGAGTTTGGCATTAAAGACCTGCTTGAAACGTTGGTCATTGCCCTTGTTTTGTACTACCTGTACCGGTGGATTCGCGGGACATTTGCGATTCAGGCGGCGCTTGGGTTGCTGTTTATTATTCTGTTGAATGCAGCTGTTGGATTGTTGGGTTTTACCACCTTGAACTTTTTACTCCGCAGTGTTTTGGATGTAGGGGTTTTGGCGGTTTTTATCATTTTTCAACCCGAAATCAGAAAGCTGTTGTACAATCTTGGCCAGAATACATCGTTCGACCGATTTCTCGGGCGGACCGGTTCGGAAGACATGATTTCGGAAGTGATTGAAGCCGTTCGGAATATGGCCCAGACAAAAACCGGCGCGTTAATCGTTTTTGCCAGAACCTCGTCTCTGCAGGATTTGGTGGATGTTGGGGTAAAGCTGGATGCGCGCGTGAATGCATCTCTTCTTCAAACTATTTTCCAAAAAGATACTCCTCTTCATGACGGTGCTGTAATCATCCGGAATAACCGAATTGTTGCAGCAAGCTGTTATCTGCCGATTTCACAGAACCCGAATATCTCATCTGTTTTTGGAACACGCCATCGCGCGGCTGTTGGTATCAGTGAGACGAATAATGTTTTTGTTGTAATCGTATCCGAAGAGACGGGCCGTGTTTCCGTTGCCAAGAATGGCGCGCTTACCAGCGGACTTTCTATTCAAAAACTCCGCTCGGAAATGGAATCTTCTTTGGGCGAAGTGAAAGAAGAAGAAGTAGGTTTCAGCGCAGAAAAAGCCGATCTGGAAATGAATTGAGGTTTTAGAGAAGCGCTCATTATTTATTTCAGCTGATCTTCGACTCAAAAGAATCGATTTCTACTGTATGGATTGAACGGGTGCCGTTATCGTCATTTGGCCGGCATTTGAAAACTCGAGAGAGATTTCCACTTCATCTCCTTCTGCAAGTTGGTTATTCAGGTTCATGAGCATAATATGAAGGCCGCCGGGTTCCAGGTGGAGAACATCCCTGGCAGGTATATTTAAATTTTCAGCCGGCCGCATTCCCATCATCCCATCATCTCCTTCAAAAGATTCGTGGATTTCCACCATTCTGGCAACCGGCGAAGATACTGAAACGATTGAGTCCATTTCAGAAGATCCGTTCAGAATCGTTAAATAGACAGCAGAAACACCATTCTCGCTTCCAGGCCGTGCCCAGATATTTTCAATTTCAATCCCTTCATCAGGCAACTCAACGGTTTGAATACTTTCGGATTGTTGATTTTCTTCCTCATTCCCGCAGGATAGAAACGATACCAGCAGAAAAGGTATTAATAGAATCAGGATACTTTTTTTGTTCATAATTTTTGTAAGTCTTCTATGATAAGGTTGGGAGAAGTCATGCTGCCACCGTAATCAAAAATTAGTCGGGAGTCTTCATCAATTAGCAGTATTTTGTCGGAGTGATTAAGGAAATAGATTCGGTCGCCGTTGTCAAGCTCTTCGGAATACGATTCCTGTGTTCTCACGCTCATTCGTTCCATAAAAGAAGCGATGGTGCTGGAATCGGCCGTTAAGAACTGGAACGGTTCCTGGTCCATTTCAAAAGATTGTGCATATTTTTTCAACACTTCGGGAGTGTCCCTTTGGGGGTCAAAAGTGACGAGAATGAACTGCACATTATCGGGATTTTCCATTTGCCTGTAAACATTTCGAACATTTGCTGTTATGAATGAACAAATGTCGGGGCAATTGGTATAAATAAATCCCATAACCATGGGCGCTCCTTCAAAATCATCAGGAAAATGAACCGTTTCCCCATTTTGGTTGATCAGTTCGAAGGAGGTGTCGCTGAAATCGTCGATGGCATTGTTTCTGCACCCGGCAAATAAAAATAAAATCAACAAGATTAAAACAGGAATTGGAGAATATCGTTCTGGCATATATCGAAGAAATTGATCAATCATTTGTGTAAAACCTACAGGCCAATTATGAATGCGTTGTGAATGGTGTACTTTGCCAAACACGGGTGTTCATTAAAAAATTTGAATATTGATGATTTGTTGAACCAAGCACGCTCATTATCATTATTTTTCCTTAAAAATATACCTCTGAAACTACGATTGTCACGTAACAAGACCAATACAATAGCACTAAAAAATATCGCGCTTTTATTTCTGATCTGTTTCGCATTTGCCGTAGAAGGAGTGTATGCATTTCAGGAAGAAGATGAGAGAGAACCGGTAATATGGAGCGTAGAGGTTGATGGCAACGAAACCTATCGCGATATGGTGTTGAAGGAGATTATTGCTTCGGAAAGTCCCTCATTTATCAAGAAGATTTTCAAAAGATTTGATGGCTATTATTTTGATGAACTGGAAGTTCGGCGAGATCGTATTCGATTGCGGCGCTATTATGAACGTCGTGGATTCCATAATGTGGAAGTGAATTACGAGGTTACGGACGATGATAAACCCTGGCAAAAGAGAATTCGGTTTACGATTAGTGAAGGAGTACCGCTTCGGATTGTGTCATCAGAAATAAGTATTGATGCTGACAGCACAACCGTTCGGGAAATCAGGGATTCCAGAGATTTTGAGCGTGCGGTATCAAGGCATGATTTTCGGGAGGGACGACGCTTTGAAATGATCCGGCAGCCCGATGTTGAGGGACTCTTTTTGGAAACTGTGGAGAATCTGGGCTATGCCTGGCCCGATGTAAATATTCAGACATCAGTTGATTCGCTTGCAAGCCAGGTTTCTATGGATATTCAACTCATTCCGAATTCGAAAGCATTTTTTAGTGAATTCCAGGTAGAGGGAGATTTATCAGTTCCCAAAAGCATATTGTTGCGGCAATCCGGTTTGGATGAAGGCGAACAGTATGGCCGTGAAACAATCCGGGATGCCCAGCGAAATATTTTTAATCATCATCTTTTCCGTTTTGCAACCATTACCCTGCCCGAGCAGCCTCACGATTCCACACTCACAGCACTTATCAGGATACGTGAATACGAGCCGAGAACCATCCAGGCTTCCATCGGGGTTGGAATGGAAGAGATTATTCGGGGACAGGTTCGGTGGGAACATCGAAATATTAATGGCAAAGGACATCGGTACAGTGCAAATGCACGCGCTTCTTTCATCGAACAGCGTTTGGCTACGGATTATCTGGTTCCTTATATCTTCAATGCCAAAAGCCGAAATGTTTCTTCCCTTTTTGGACTTCACCGCCTCGAAGAAGCTTATGAACTGTTTCAAATGGGTTTGAACAACAGCCTGATTTACCAGATTGACCAGAATAAAACAGCTTCACTGACCTATGAATATTCTCTGAACGAAGAGCTTTCCAGGGATCAACAGGTGGAACTGCCCGATACGGTTCGTTCATATGATATTTCATCCTTTGTACTTTCCGCATATTACAGTGAAGGATTTACCCGTGATCAAAGAGGATGGGTAGTACAGCCATCCATCGAGCTTTCAGGAACCTTTGGAGAGTCAAGTTTTAAATTTCAGAAAGTAAATCTGGATGTACGAAGGTATACTCCTCTCACAAATTCTCTCACCCTGGCGAATCGCATTAACGGCGGTGTAATTTTTTATACTCAGCCCGATAGTCTCCCGTCCAATATCCGGTATTACTCCGGGGGTACAAACTCCGTGCGCGGGTGGGATCGGCAAAGACTTGGGCCAAGCATCCCGGCTTTTGATCAGGAAGGAAATTTTGATTCGTACATTCCTGTGGGAGGAAGAACTTCATTCCTTTTTAATATTGAGTTGAGACAATCGTTACAGAGATTGATCCCGAATTTTGGAATAGCCGCTTTCCTGGACGGCGGACAGATTTGGCAGGATATCGAATCGATCCACGAAAGGCCTATACAGTTTGGTGCTGGAGGTGGCATCCGCTATCAATCGCCTATTGGTCCCGTAAGGGTGGATATTGCTTACAAATTAAACCCAACGGATGAAGATTTAAGAATTTACAACGGGACAGATTACGGATCCGCATGGGACCGCATCGGAATTCATTTTAGTATCGGACAAGCGTTTTAATGAACACTGAAAACGAACAATCAAAGCGAAGCTATAAAGGTTGGATCATCGCCGCCGTGGCGATCCTGATTCTTGGAATCAGTGGGCGCTTGATTCTTAAAAGTGACTGGCTGTTTAATAAACTTCGCGGGATAGCTGTGGAGCAGGCAAATCAGCAGCTTCAGGGTTCACTCTCCATCGGCTCCATCCGGGGTGATGTGCTGAATGGCTTTATGATTCGTGACGTGAGTGTGCAGGATACCTCATCAACCCAGGTAGCCCAGATCGATTCGGTAAATATAAATTATGATTTTTTCTCGGTACTGTTCTCGCCTCACACCATTGAATCGGTGGAGGTTTTTGGCGCCGAGATACTTGTTGAACAGTATGCCGATTCAACATGGAATGTTTTAGGATTGATTCCACCCGCCGATCAGCCTGCCCAAGAAACGGAACCTCTCTATTGGTATGTTGAGAACTTTTCCCTCGCCGGAACCAACATCGAAGTGCGGTCCGAGCAATATTTGCCGGATGATGTACTTTATGTTGACCGGGCATTTGCAAATTTGTCGGCCGGAATGTTGGAGTCTGGTATTTCGGCAACTCTCAGGGATTTGGGATTTGCCATTCGTGAAAGCCGCTTTCCTGAAGCCGTTGACGTTTATCTTGCCGGTGCCGCGCAGGGAGACCAATACACGCTTGATTCCATTGTGATTAGTACCGGCCGGTCTGTGCTTCGCGGCTCGGGTCAATACGAAGAGGGTGGCGAGTTGCAGCAGAATATTGAACTCTCTCCCCTCTCCTGGCAGGATATTTCGGAATTTGCTGCAAATGTTCCCATCGAACAAAATATACAGCTTGAGCTGAGTGCAGACGGAACACTGGACAACCTGCGTCTTACCCTGGATGCTTCAGCAGATGGATTGAACCAATTTCAGGTTCAGGCCATTTTAAGTTTGCAAGAACCTATGGCGCTCAATGAGTTAAGCATTACGGTTCAAGGCTTGAATGCCCCGGTACTTACCGGTCTCGAAAATTCTCCTGTTATTGAGTCGGTAGATCTCCAGGGGAACGGAATCGTTTTATTCGGCTCACTTTCTGACTCGAACTGGGAGGGTTCGGTTGATATCCGGCAGGCAGGTTATCAACCATATGAATTTGACCATTTTACAACTCATTTTTCTTTGGAAGAGGGTTCTCTTGAAGTTGACGGGAATATCCAATATCAAAATGAACAGGTTGCTCTTATTGCCAGTGCAGATTCTCTATTTGGTACAACTCCGGATTGGGAATTCCATGTCAACACCGATCAAATTAATCCCGGTGTATGGTTGCAAAATGAGGAGTATGCAGGGAATCTGAATATCAGGATAGATGCTACCGGACAGGGTTTTGATCCGTCTAATTTTTCAAGCTCGGCAGATATCATTATTGCGGGCAGGGAAATCCAGGGACAGGAATTTTCCAGGTTGGCGTTTAGCGGCAGCCTCAATCAAGACAGAATTATTGGTGAGCTTACAGGCCAGCTCCAGGAAAGCAATGCAAATATGGAGATTGAATTATACGATTGGAGATCGGTTCCGGAGTATGAATTTAATCTGGTGATGAACCGCCTGAACCTCGCCGAACTGAATGGCCTTGAAGAGTTTCCAACCTATATTAATGGGAGTATTGAAGGTCGTGGCACATCATTTGATCCCCAACAAATGCGAATGTTTGCAGAGGCTAATTTTGATTCAAGTATTGTAAACGGGGAAGAAGTCCGGGAGTTGAATACGGATTTTCGAATTGAAAATGAGTTTATCATTGTAGATGATGGAGCCCTGCAAAGTCCCATTGCGGATGCATCCTTTTCATTTAACCAGCACCTGTTTGATATCACCAACCGGGCCAATCGTCTGAACTTCAACGCTTCATTAAAAGACCTGATGCCGCTGGCTCCCCTGTTCGAAATGGAAAGACTGGAATCCCAGGGATCCATCAGTGGAAATTTAGGACGCAGTGCCGATGGCATGCTCGAATTTAACGGCGAGCTGGAACTTGAAGATGTGGTTGTGGATACGCTGTTCAACGCCGAAGAAATATCGGGGCGGCTTACATCTTATGTTATTGATGAGCCTGAATTAGACCTGAACGTGACGCTTACTGAGCCGTCTGTCTACCAAAAAACGGTGCAGGATGTGGAGCTGTATCTCTACGCAAAAAAACGTGAGACTGGAACAACAGGCAATATCAAAATTAACTTAAGCAATGGAAATGAAAGCTCACTTGCTCATAGCGGGGAGTTCACAATCGACTCTACGAGGTCAACCCTACTCACTCAAACGCTTGAATTTCGCACTCAACTAAGAGAATTGTCACTTGAAGAACCCTTCCTGAC
Organism: Rhodohalobacter sp. 614A; assembly: GCF_021462415.1. NCBI lineage: Bacteria > Pseudomonadati > Balneolota > Balneolia > Balneolales > Balneolaceae > Rhodohalobacter > Rhodohalobacter sp. 614A. The sequence continues at coordinate 578,591 of NZ_JAKEDS010000001.1, read as the reverse complement.
AACCGTTGAGAACAGCAGGGTCAGTGTTGATACACTCACGATATCTACCGATCAGGGAGAGGCATTTTTAAAATTATGGGTTCCCAGGGTGGATTCGCTGGTACAAGAAGGCGGGTTGGACGCTCAAAATCTGAACGTGGGTGTATTGCAACAAACGATTTTGAAGGAAAGTTACCTGGATGGATATTTAAATGGTTCCGCGAATCTGTATAACAGTCCGGACAGCCTGGATGTTTCTGCGGAAGTGCATTTAACCGAACTCGAACTTTCATCCGGACAAATGGATTCGCTGAAAGTTACTATGGATGTCAGGCAAGAGTGGCTGACGGCTTCGCTGGAGAGCTGGCATGAGAGTAAAAAACTTGCAGAGGGTTCATTCAAAGTTCCCTTCCTGCCGGGCGATCCACTGACATTTGACGACCAGTTTTTTGAACGTGATGTAAATGGCCGGTTCCGTGTATACGAATCGCAATTAAGTTATTGGTTATCCTTCCTTCCTGAAGGGGCGCCGGAATCCACAAATGGTACTGTGCAGATGGACGCAGAACTAGGCGGTATTGCCGGTAACCCCGATTTAGATGGGGAGCTGACGGTTTCGAACGGTTTGTTTTCCGGGATAAGGGTTGATACCGTTGGCGTTGATATTGCTTACCGGCATGAAAATGAGTGGCTGGATCTGAGCGGTTCAATCGTAAGAGACCAGCTCAGAATTCTTGATTTTGAAGCTAATCTTCCTTTCCAGGTAGATTTAAGACAAGCCCAGGTAGATTTGCCAACCAGCGAAGACGAACTATTTATAGACGTAACAACAAACAATTTTGATCTTGCACTTTTAAACAGTTATGTGAACCGGGACAGAGTAAGAAACATCTCCGGGAGATTGGAAGGCGCCGTAACTCTGTCTGGGGTGATGAATGATTTGCAGACCGACGGACAAATGCAGCTTACCCGAGGTTCGTTACGGGTTATACCGGCGGGGATTACTTTGAATGATGTTTCATCAACGATGTTGTTTACGGCCGGAGGGGTTGAGCTGCAAAGCTTTTCTGCTACCAGCGGCCCCGGCAGATTAAGAGCAAACGGAACCGTTAATCTCCAAAACCTCGAGCCCGGTGAAATGGACATCAGTATTTCTGCCAATCAATTCCGGTTGCTCAATACATCGGATTATAATGCAATTATAAATCTGAGTGCATCACTGAGTGGCACGGCAGAAGAGCCGCGCATAAATGGAAATCTTACTTTCCTCAATGGATTTTACTACCTGCAGGATTTTGGCGAGAGTTCCGTCGAAGAAGTAGAACTTGAAGGTGAGAGTGAAACAGAGGAATCTGTCAGCTTTTACGAGGCCTTGGATATGGAAATGACCGTTGGTTTCGATCGGCAGTTCTTTATTCGAAATCAGCAGTACCTGGAAATGGAAGTAGAATTGGGAGGACAGGTAGATCTGGTTAAAGAGCCGAATGAAGACATGCAGATATTCGGTACGCTTGAAGGTGTGGACGGTTATGCCAGTCCTTTGGGAAAACAGTTTGAGCTTGAAGAGGCACTTGTATCGTTTTATGGACCTGCGAATAATCCTGAGCTACAAATCAGGAGTAGTTATTCGCCGCCACAGGCTGCCGAAGTACAAATTTTTTATGTGATAGAAGGAACTCTTGAAGAGCCGGAATTTCGGTTCGAAAGCCAGCCTCAGATGGAATTGCAGGATATTCTTAGTTATACTCTCTTTGGCAGGCCTTTTTACGAACTTGAATCATGGGAACAGGTGGTTGCCGGCAGCAGTAACAGCCCGTCCGCCGCTGACTATGCCCTTCAGGTAGTTCTGGACCGAGTTGAAATGCTTGCCTCACAACGGCTGGGAATTGATGTGGTTCAGATTGATAACTCCCGATCCGGCTCCAACAACACTGTTATTAAAACCGGTTGGTACCTGAACCGCTCCACGTTTTTTGCAATTCTGAACGAGATTGACGGATCAAATCCAAAAACGTTGTTTATGCTCGAAATTATGTTGAAGGACAATCTTGAACTGATCATCACCCAGGGAGACGACACCCGCCAGGGAATTGACCTGCAGTGGAAGCGGGATTATTGAAATAATGATAAAAATGATTCAGATTGGTCAATAACTAAAAATTTATCCTGAGTCCCATTCCGATACCATAACCGGCTCCATATACAGAGTGTTCGGTGCCATGAATGTCGCGTGTAATTTCTTCTCCGTTTGGAGCTGTTTCAGTGATGGTTTCCTTCACGTAGTCTGTACTGCTTAACATCAATCTATAACTGGTGCGAATGAATAGCGACAAGTGTTCGGAGAGCCTTGCTTCAAACGCCAAAAACGGATTGAATGATGTATGTATATCGTCATCACACGGTTCATAAATATCAAAAATTTTGTTCAAAATTGAACGAAATGTGGTGTGACAGGAACGATCGGTAAGTTTGTATCCGTCCAGTCCTAAACCGGGTTTCAATAAAAACCGGTTCGACAATCCGATTACATAAGCGGCTGACAGGCCGACGGAATGAGAAATAGAAGAATCGTAGCCCCGGGAGTAGTGCAGAGTATATTCCATTCGTGTATAATCCCGATCATAAAAGGAGAGTTGGAGAGAGTACACAGAACTGCCGGTAAAACGATTTTTATGGAGTTTAAAACCCGGGAAAAAATCGCTGTAAATACTAACTCCAATAGGAGAATGATGTTGGGCAATGCCGCTTAAAGGTACAATTACAAGAAGCACAATAAACAGGCCGAATTTCCCTTGAGATTTTTTTTAAATCGAATCATATCTTGTGAATAGATTGAATAAAACTGATAAACATTATTCCCCAGCGTTAGAAACATCATTTTAAATGACATTTGACAACCCGGGTTATGTAAAATCAAAAGAGTTGGCCTTTCTTCTACGTAAGGCGTCTACAACGGTCTTGAAATCTTTGATGAATTTTATACTTCTTATTAATTAATATGCATGAATAGATTATCTGTTACAACTATCATTTTTCTCATACATAGACCTTTATCTGCAAAAGCAGTTTAATTGGCAGATGTGCCTTCAGTCTGTCTGACTCGGCTCATTTTTTGGGATAATCTTTTAGGATTTTTATATCTTTTTGCTTGTCTAGTTTTTTCGGCTGAAGAATCCAATGTTCTTATACTATTCATCAAATACGTATTCAAAATAGAATTTGGAAAATAGCAAAATCTCTGAGCTTGTTGAACAATGAGGCATAAGCGTTTCAACTAAGAAGAGTTCCTCCCCGAGCATTTTCATTTAAAGTTTTACTTTATTTAATTATTTCATTGTAAATGACGAAAAGCGATGTAAGAAAACTATTCACATTTTTTATAATTTTTTTGCTTTTCCAGTATGCATTGGTCGGTGTTATTGGTGTTTATAAAAGCGAACCATGGCCAGCATTTGTGTTTCCTGGGTTTAAAAGTATTTATGTGTATGAGGATGGTTATGAATTTTCTAGTACCATTTTTGAGCTATATGAAGAAGACAAAGATGAAGCTATATCATTAAAACCCCATGTTTTTCTACCCGAAGTACCCATCTCTCAACTTTCGGGTTTTTTAAGAACCAGTTTCTATTCAGAAGAGAAAGAAATTTCATTTAGCAATGAAACAAAGGATTGGTTGATGGCTCAAGCTGCAAAATTTACAGATGGACCTGTTACGGATGTTCAAGTCGTATGGCAACAAAATTTCTATTCAAAATCCGATAGAGATACCAAGGTCGATTCAACAATTGAATATAAACGGTTTTCATTAGTAAGCGGATACATTGAAGGTGAGTAAGAACAGTTTTGAGTCCTGGATTTTTGAATCTTATTCAGTATCGCCACAAGGCCTGGGGTTTTTCAGAATTGCATCTTCACTTTTTTTCCTTTTCTTCCTGATGCCGGATACTGAAAGCTATTCATTTTTATCATCTTTACCAGCAGATCTATTTGCTCCTCCTCCGGGTCCCATGATGTTATTTGATAAATTCCCCCCGGAAGACATGTTCTGGTTCATACACTGCCTCCTGTTTATTTCACTATGCCTGGTATTGGTGGGATATCAAACGAAGATCAGCTCGATAGCGACAGGTATTTTCATTTTAATTATATGTGGCTTTACTTTTAGTATTGGCAAAATAAACCACAATATTTTATTGGGAATAACACCTATTGTGATGGCTTTCAGTAATTGGGGCGCCGCTTTCTCTGTAGATACAGTAATGGGTAGAGTACCCAAAAAAGTAGAAAGCTGGCCACTGGCATTATTAGCTCTTATGATTGGATTTATGATGTTTACAGCAGGGGTTCCTAAAATTTTAGGCGGATGGCTGGATCACGCCACCCAGGCAACTGAGGGACATTTTCTAAACCAATTCTTCGCTAATGAAAGGCAAGCAATGTTGGCGCCATATGTTCTTTACTTAAAAATGGATTTAATATGGGAACTGCTGGATTGGGCTACGATCATTTTTGAAATCGGATTTCTTTTTGCAGTGCTGAAATCAAGGTGGGTTAAATTATTTATATGTTTTGCTTTAATTTTCCATTTATTAAATCTTCTCATTTTAAACATCATTTTTATATTTAATTTCATTGCTTATGCTGCTTTTTTTGACTGGACTAAGATTTTTGTAAAATTTACAGCATGGATAAGTGATTTTATAAAAAAGCCTTCTTATCCAGATTACTACAGTGGAGTCATATTCGGGGTATTACTTTTTATTCTATTCCTGGTGATTCGTATAATTTCAGATATGGATATCCTGTTACAGGATTCTGCGGTTGTTTTTTATGATGTTCTTTTCTCTGTTGTTGCTATTGTAATAGTTTTATTTCTGGCGGCAAGAAAAATCAGCGTAGTTCTGGACAACCGAAGGGACAGGGTTTATACATAATTCAGATCCATTTTAAGACTCTTTGGATGTGTTGTTTTGCCAATAATCAGCCTCTATTAGTCTATGGTTAGATTAGCTTCATGACAAGTTAAGACATGAAATGTAGCTTTATGAGCTCCATGTTAGTTATTGACAAACCATCTTTTCAACTCACGAAGCCAGTGAATTCGCCTACAATAAAATCGGGACTATTAAGATTTGTCTATGGATCTCATTTCTCCGGACAATTGAATATTTAAATAAATGGTAGAGATTGTTTTTGGCAGATTTGCTATTGTTCAGATGGAGGTGTCTATCTGCTGGGTCAGCAGATAAATAATAATAATGAGCACAATAACAGTTACCAGAAGAATACAAGCTCCGGTGGAAGCAGTATTCAAGGCGATTTCCGACATCCGTAATTTTTCAAAAGCCGTTCCGGATATTGTGGATGTTGAATTCTTATCAGATCAAAAAACCGGGGTTGGAACGAGGTTTAAAGAGACACGGGAATTTAACGGCAGAAAAATGGCCACCGTACTTGAAGTGACGGAGTTCGAAGAAGATGAACGCATTCGCTTAGTCACTAATACTGAGGGAACCGTTTGGGATTCCGTTTTTACGTTGACGGACCTTGACGGAGACACTGAGTTAACCCTGGAAATGCATGCAAAACCGTATAAACTTTCAGCCAGGTTCTCGAACTTTTTTATAAAAGGAGTAATGAAGAAAGCTTTGGCTAAGGATATGGATGCGGTTAAAAGTTACTGCGAGAGATAATCGTTCACATATTTTCATGAAAGGTTTTTTGAAACGATGCTATCATTCTATGAACGCAGGGAACGCAAATTTTTTTTCAGGATTTGAGTTTATCATCATAAATAAAACTTTTACTTCAGAATGGCTGAAATTAAACCTGAAATTTACTGCCAAATGGTTTCTCAGTTATTTAATTTAGGCTCAATATTTCTGAAAATGTTGTATTCAGATGATAAAAATTCTACAATCTAAACCTCTTCAATGGATGTTAGCCCTCATTGCAGCCGTCATTCTTTTTATGGTTGGAACGAATCGGTTTGGAGAAGATACCAGCCGTGTTGCCGCTCCGTGCTCTCAGGCACTTACATTCCGGGTTGGGGATATAGATGAACGTTTTTATATAACCCGCGAAGAATTGGTCGGTTTGATACAGGATGTGGCAGAAGTATGGTCGCAAGCTGCGGATACGACCGTGGTTGTTTATGACGAGAATGGAGACATTGCCGTAAATCTTGTCTACGCCGAGGTGCAGCAACTCTCAGACAGGGAGAAACAACATCGTGATCGCCTGGAAGACGAGGAGTTCAGTATCACTGTTTTGGAAAATGAGTATCAGAGGATGAACCGCGAATATGAAGCGGGTGTGACTCGTTACGAAGAAGACTCCAAAAATTTACAGCAACGGATTGATGGGATGAATGAATGGGTGGTTCGAAAAAATAATGAGGGAGGATTTAACGAAGAGGATCTCAATCAATATGAAAACCGAAAGCAGGAAATTGACCGGATGAAACAAGATCTGGATCAGCGGGAAATCACGTTGAAACGGCAGGCGAATGAGTTAAATGAAAAAATCGATTTTCTAAATGATAAAGTGGAGCGGAAAAACAAGCTTGTTGATGAATACAACCGAATGTTCACAGGTGTAAGAAAGTTTACACAGGGTGCCTATGAATGGACGGCTGACAGCAAGAATATTAACATTTTTCATTTCCTCGACAGGGATGAATTGCGGCTGGTTTTAGCCCATGAAATCGGGCACGCTCTCGGGATGGATCATGTCCAAAATCCCGAATCGGTGATGTACGAATTAATGGGCAGTCAGGCACGGCCGGGAATTGAACTTACTGATGAAGATATCCGTGCCTTGCAAAGTGTTTGCCAGCCGTTAAGTACAAGAATTTCTGATTGAAGAAAGGTTAAAGGTTAGACACAATCTTTCTTCCCAACCGTAACTTCCAGGTCTTTGATTAAGCCGGTTTCCAGGTCATAAACCCATCCATGTACCCATAAATCTCTGCCAGAAGCCCATTCCGACCGTACAAAAGGATTATCGCAAACATAACGCACCTGTTGCTCAACGTTGAGTTCAGACAGCCGGTTAACCCTTTCGCTTTCTTTTTCAAACGAATCTATTTCTTCTTTATGAAGCTGGTACAGGTCTTTTATATTTCGAAGCCAGTTATCAATCAACCCCAGTTTTTGATCTTCAAGTGCGGCTTTAATTCCACCGCATCCATAATGTCCGCACACAATTACGTGGCCAACTTTCAGTACCTCTACAGCATATTGCAGAACAGATTGCAGATTCATGTCTGAGTGCAAAACCAGGTTTGCAATATTTCTGTGTACAAAAATATCACCGGGGTTTTGCTGCGAAATCTGTGTTTCGGGCACCCTGCTGTCAGAACAACCAATCCATAAGAAATTTGGAGTTTGCTGTTTGGACAGATTCTTGAAAAAATCGGGCTCTGTAGATTTTTTCTCCTGAGCCCAGGCTAAATTGTAATCCAGTAAGTCTTGAAGTCGTTTCACGAGATTTTATGATTTATAAAATTCCTGTTGAATGTAAATTCCAAATAATCAGGGTTATTTTATTTGCTCAAATAAAGATTCTTAAACTCATACGGCTTCTTGAAGTGTTCGTCGTTGAAATTCTCCATGAAGTAGATACTTTCGCCGGTGGATTTCATTTCAGGTCCAAGCTCTTTTTTTACTTCAGGGAATTTGTCGAATGGGAACACCGGTTCTTTAACCGCCCAGTTTTTGAGTTTTGATGTCAGGTCGAACTCAGTGAGTTTAGCTCCCAGCATCACTTTTACGGCGATATTTGCCTCCGGTCGCTGCGTGGCTTTTGCCAAAAAAGGAATGGTTCGGGTAGATCGCGGATTGGCTTCCAGAACATAGACTTTCTCGTCTTTCACCGCATACTGCACATTCAGAAATCCAACGATATTCATGTTCTTGGCAATCTTGTACTGATACTCCTCAATCTTCTTAATCACTTCTTCGCTAAGCGAGTAAGGTGGGAGCACAGCGGTAGAATCACCTGAGTGAACACCGGCCGGTTCAATGTGCTGCATAATTCCGGCGATATGAAGTTGCGTGCCATCAAAAACAGCATCCACATCAACCTCAATGGCTTTATCGAGATATTTGTCGATTAGAAAATCGTTTTCGGGATGGGTTTGTAGAATCCGTTCTACATAGCCTTTCATCTCTTCTTCTTTCACGGCAATTCTCATTCCCTGTCCGCCAAGAACATAGCTCGGCCGAATCAAAACAGGATACCCGATGCCTCTTGCAATATCGATGGCATCCTCCACATTTCGGGCGGTTCCGTACTCAGGAAAAGGGATATCCAGCTTTTTAAGGAACTTGGAAAATGCTCCCCGGTCTTCGGCAAAATCGATCATTTCAAATTCAGTTCCAAAGATGTGTATTCCGGCTTCTACAAATTTCTTTCCAAGCTTGAGGGCCGTTTGTCCGCCCACCTGAAGAATAACGCCTTCGGGTTTTTCGTGCTCATAGATATCAAGAACCCGTTCCCAGAAAACCGGTTCAAAATAAAGCTTGTCGGCAATGTCGAAATCCGTAGAGACGGTTTCAGGGTTACAATTCACCATGATGGCTTCGTAACCCATTTCCTGGGCGGCAAGTACGGCGTGAACGCAAGAATAATCGAACTCAATTCCCTGGCCGATACGGTTCGGGCCGCTGCCCAAAATCATCACTTTTTTCTTGTCGGAGACTTCACTTTCGTTATCGCTGTCGTAAGTAGAATAGTAATACGGTGTTTCAGCGGGGAACTCGGCGGCACAGGTATCTACCAGTTTAAAACTTGGTTTGATGCCCATTTCAAGCCGTTTTTGGCGAACCTGTTCTTCCGTGATTTTATCTCCGGTTTTGCTAAGAAGCCATGCGATCTGCACATCGGAAAATCCGGCTCGTTTTACTTCAAGAAGATCTTCTTTTGTGAACGATTCCAGCGTGTGACCTTCTGTTTTATTCTCCAGGCTAACCATATACCGGATCTGTTGTAAAAACCAGGGATCCACTTTTGTGATATCCGAAATCTCTTCAACCGAAGTTCCGAATTTAAAGGCATTCCGGATGTTCAGAGTGCGGTCCCAATAAGGTTTTAACAGCCGTTCGCGAACCTCTTTTCGGTCCGGTTCGGCATAACCGTCTGCACCCAAACCGGCACGCCCAACTTCGAGAGACTGCCAGGCTTTGTTAAGGGCTTCAGGAAATGTTCTGCCGATGGCCATTACCTCGCCAACAGCTTTCATCTGGGTGGTGAGCTCTTCATCTACATTATGAAATTTTTCAAAGTTGAATCGTGGAATTTTCACGACAACATAATCAATAGAAGGCTCAAAACATGCGGATGAAACTTGCGTGATGGGATTTGGAAGTTCATCCAGCGTGTAACCCACGGCAAGTTTGGTAGCAATTTTTGCAATGGGATAACCCGTAGCTTTCGAAGCCAGCGCAGAAGACCGGCTTACTCTCGGATTGATTTCAATCGCAACAACCCGGTCACTTCCCGGTTCAACAGCAAACTGAACGTTACATCCGCCGGCGAAGTCACCGATGGATCGCATCATTTTAATAGCGTTGTCCCGCAGAATTTGATACTGTTTATCCGTCAATGTTTGATGTGGAGCCACAGTTAAAGAATCTCCCGTGTGAACGCCGCACGGATCCAGGTTTTCAACCGGACAGACAATGACCACATTTTCATTGTCGTCCCGGAGAAGTTCCAGCTCAAACTCTTTCCAGCCGAAGATGCTTTCTTCAATCAGCACCTGGTGAATCGGGCTCATTTCAAGCCCGCGGAGTACTTTTCGTTCAAATTCTTCTTCATTCCAAACAATTCCGCCGCCGGTTCCGCCCAGCGTAAAAGAAGGCCGAATAACAATTGGCAAACCGCCCAGTTCTTCCACAATTTCTTTCGCATCCAGAAGGGAGTTTGCAGTTCGGCTGCGGCACTGGTCAATGCCGATTTTTTCCATTAAATCACGGAACAACTGACGATCTTCAGTGATGTCTACGGCGTCCATATTTACGCCAATCACTTTGATGCCGTTGTCTGTCCAGAAATTTTCGTGTTGAAGATCTCGCGCCAGGTTCAGCCCGGTTTGCCCACCCATTGTTGGCAGAACGGCATCAGGCTTTTCCTTTGCTACAACTTCTTTGATGGATTCGGTAGTTAACGGCTGCAGGTAAATGGAGTCGGCCATCATGGGATCTGTCATAATGGTGGCCGGGTTCGAGTTGATGAGTACAACTTCGTACCCATCGTCTTTCAAAGATCGGCATGCCTGGGTTCCGGAATAATCAAATTCGCAAGCTTGTCCGATAATAATAGGACCGGAACCAATAATTAGAATTTTGTGGATGTCGTTACGGCGTGGCATCAGAGAATGTGTTGGTTTTATTTAGTGTTAAACGTTTCTTCTCCAAAGAGCAATTCTTTGAAAACAGAAATAAAATTGAGATGTCTGAGAAGGTGAGATTTTTATTGGCTCGTGTTATAAACATCGTTAAGCCGGTTCCCCTTTGGTTTCTTTTACCATCTCTAAAAACTGGTCAAATAGATAGGATGAATCGTGTGGGCCGGGCGAAGCTTCGGGGTGATATTGTACCGACATTCCCGGGTAGGTTTTGAATTTCAATCCTTCAATGGTTTTGTCATTCAGGTTGATGTGGGTTACTTCAACCTTGGAATCGTCCAGTGATTTTTCATCAACGGCAAACCCGTGGTTTTGAGTTGTGATCTCAACCAAGCCGGTCTCAAGATTTTTTACCGGATGATTGGCACCACGATGGCCCACAAACATTTTTTTCACGGGAATTCCCTCTGCGAGTGCCATTAACTGGTGGCCGAGACAAATACCAAATACGGGTTTTCCGCTTTCTTTCGCGTACTTTACAATAGGCAGAGCGTACGATGATGAGGCGTTCGGATCGCCGGGGCCATTACTGAAAAAGTAGCCGTCGGCATTCCATTCTTTAAGTTCATCCACCTCAGTTTCGGCCGGAAAAATCCGGAGTGTACATCCACGCTGGTTAAAATTGTTGATGATATTTTGTTTGATTCCATAATCAAACGCGGCAATTTTGAAAGGTCCGTCTGACGGAATGGTCTGAGCTTCATTTCGTGTGACTTTCGTCGCCAGTTCGAGCCCGTCCATCGGGTCCCAATCTTTGGCTCGTTTTACGAGTTCGTCCTCATCCAGAATTTCCGAACTGATAACGGCATTCATCACGCCTTTGGTTCGGATATGCTTTACAAGCATCCGGGTATCTACATCAGAAATACCTACTACTTTATTTCGTTCGAGGTATTCCTGGAGGCTTCCGTCGGCCATTAGGTTGCTGTAATCGTCCGAGAAAGCACGGACGATAAGTCCGGCAATCATTACTTTTCGGGCTTCATCGTCGCGGCTCATGGTGCCGTAATTACCGATGTGCGGGTAGGTCATCATCATGAGCTGGCCATAGTAGCTCGGGTCGGTAAAAATTTCCTGGTAGCCGGACATGCTTGTGTTAAAACAGAGCTCTCCACCTGTGGTTCCTTTAATTCCAATGGCGCGGCCGTGAACAACGGTGCCGTCGGAGAGCGCAAGAATGGCCGGTTTTTTTTCGGGTGCTGCGGGGGTCATATAGGCTTGGGATTAGCAGTTACAAAAAAGCGAAAGCTGATGTCCAAAAAAAATCCGACCTCGGAAACCGCGTCGGATTTGGTATTCGGAAAAAAGGTTGTGAATTTGGTCAGTTGAAGCGTATTCATCAGCCATGTTTGAAGTTTAGATAAGGTAAGGACTCACAAGTTTTTTTGAAAGTTGAATTTTAGAGAAATTTATAAACTGTAAAAAAATAGAAGAATACCGGTTTGCTGAACTTTCAAAAAAGTGTTTTGTGTTATGGAGATGATTAACTTCGCTATGAAGATTATATAAACTCATCCACTTTTTGATTTGAAAGATTTAGATACCTTTTATGATGAACTGCTGATGGCGAATATTGAGGCATCGGAATGCCCGCCGCCGGAAATGGTGATTCGTTTTTTTGAGGATATTCTCCAGCTTCTGTTCCCGGAGTTTTCTTACGACCGGCTGCTGGATAAAGAAAAAATTGTTGAGAAATTTGATCAACAGAAAGAAGCATTCCGCAAAATTCTTGATCATAACCAGGAATGCATTCAGAATGATACCGGTGGTGTTGAAGAACATTTTTTTGAGAAATTACCGGAAATACGCAGAATGCTGGTTGATGATATCGATGCCATCTATCGCGGTGATCCGGCCGCAAAAACCAGGGCGGAGGTCATTCGAACCTATCCCGGATTTTATGCGTTAGCCGCTCATCGAATTGCCCACGAACTTCTGAAATTGGGTGTGCTTTTGATTCCCCGCATTATCTCGGAGTATGCCCATCGGCAGACAGGAATAGACATCCACCCCGGCGCAACCATCGGAGACCATTTTTGTATTGATCACGGAACCGGAGTGGTGATCGGTGAAACGACGGTTATCGGTTCAAATGTTAAAGTATACCAGGGAGTAACGCTTGGCGGACTGAGCGTAGATAAAGAAGATGCCAGCAAGAAACGCCACCCCACGATTGAAGATAACGTTGTGATTTATGCCGGTGCATCTATTTTGGGTGGAGAAACGGTCATTGGAGAAGGAAGTATTATTGGAGGAAATGTGTGGCTGACCCGAAGCGTTCCGCCAAAGTCTAAAATTTATTACAAAGCAAGTATGACAGACAGCTCCGGCGAAACGGATATGATTACGTTTAAACAGGAAAATTAGGAAAAAAGCAGTCGGCTGTCAGCTATCAGTGTCTTAGTGTAGAGGCTTCTTACTGACGGCTGAATGCTGAGAGCTTAAAGCAGTTGAAACTTTGTGCTTGTTATTTGGAATTTCTGCCACTGAAATTAGAATCTTCTAAAAACAACGATTAAAGCCATGAACATCGAAGATCTTATTGGAAATACACCGTTAGTAAAGCTGGAGAAAATTCCCGTTAAAAAAGAGGTGGAGATTTATTGTAAACTCGAAGGCCAAAACCCCGGCGGAAGTGTGAAGGACCGCGCGGCTTTGGGAATGATTAACGGGGCTTTGGAGAGAGGAGATGTAAAACCCGGCGATACATTAGTGGAAGCCACAAGCGGAAATACCGGGATTGCACTCGCCATGATTGCAGCTATAAAAAGGCTGAAGATGAAATTGATCATGCCGGAAGATGCGACCGAAGAGCGGATTAAATCGATGAGAGCGTTTGGTGCGGAAGTGATTTTAACTCCCGCCGAAAAAACAATTGAATATTCGCGTGATGTGGCTGAACAGATGGCGGAAGAAAACGGGTATTTTCAACTGAACCAGTTTGCCAATCCCGATAATTATAAGGTGCACGAACAGACCACGGGACCTGAAATCTGGAGAGATACTGATGGCAAAATCACGCATTTCGTTTCGGCGATGGGAACCACCGGTACCATTATGGGCGTTTCCAGGTACCTGAAATCACAGAATTCGGACGTGAAAATTGTAGGAACACAGCCAACAGAAGGTTCCTCCATTCCGGGTATTCGGCGATGGTCGCCTGAGTTTCTTCCGGAGATTTTTGATGCAGACCGTGTGGATCAAACGGTTGACGTCAGCCAGGAAGAAGCAACAGAAATGGCCCGCCGAATGGCTAAAGAAGAAGGAGTTTTTGCCGGAATGAGCAGCGGTGGTGCACTCGCTGCAGCTTTGAAAATAGCTGATCAAATTGATAAGGGAGTGATTGTCTGCATCACCTGCGACCGCGGGGATCGTTATTTGAGTTCTCCGTTGTTTGGTGAATCGTAAAACGAACCCATTCTTTGATCGAAAAGCATCTCTGATTTTCGAATCCGTTCATCCGCTCACGCTACTTCATTGCGCTCAAACTGACGGAGTATACAATTTATCACCCTTCTCTTGACTTACCTAAAACAATTAGGTAAAATCCTGAAACTTTACCTAAGCAAATTAGGTATAGGAATTTGTTATTCATTTTCAATCAGAAAAGTATGATTTCACGCGAACTGAAAGCCGCTTCTTCCAAGCCAATGATTCTCTCCATTCTTTCACACGGAGAGAGTTACGGATACCAGATTATTCAGAATATTGAAAAACTATCCGGTGGGAAGTGGGAATGGTCCGAAGCGATGTTGTACCCGGTACTTCACAGAATGAATGCCGACGGGCTAATTCAGTCTCAATGGAAGGTGATGGAGAATGGCCGCAAACGTAAATATTACAGTCTCACTGCAAGTGGGAAAGACGCATTAGAAGCCGAAAAATCACAATGGATGAGTGTTCACGAAGCACTGAAAGCGTTGTGGGGAGATAATCCGCAATTGGTGTTAGAATAAATAAGCTATCAGCTTTCAGCCGTCAGTAAACAGATCTGATAGTTGAAAGCTGACGGCTGTTAGCTACAAAAACATGTTCAACGTAGAAAAATCGATACAAAACTGGCGGAAACGTCTCTTAAAACATCAAGGTTTGGAGCCTGGTTTTGTTGAAGAGATGGAATCTCATCTCCGCGATAAAATAGATGATTTGGTGCAAAAAGGTCATTCTGAAGAAGATGCGTTTCATCAGGCCGTGAAAAATTTTGACGATCCGGAGGAGATTGCCAATCAGTTTTTCCAGGCACGGAAAACGAAGGTGGGTCTTCCTCCGTGGAAAAGTAAAAGCTGGATTCCGGTGATGCTGCCCAATTTCATGAAAATTGCCCTACGAAATTTTGCCAGGAACAAAGCGTATTCAATGATCAACATTGCAGGATTGGCGTTGGGCATTGCAAGCTGTCTGCTAATTCTGATTTATGTACAGCATGAACTTTCGTTCGATACATTTCACGAGAAAGCAGACCGCATTTATCGAATCAACCAAAGTAATATTTGGGGAGACCATAGCGAAAAATTCAGCTCTACAGGGCCGGCCGTTGCAGGTGCTTTGGAAGCAGAAATTCCGGGGATCGAATCAATTCTTCGTATCCATACGCCCACGGATTTTATTGTAACTATTGAGCAGGAAGGCCAATCCACAAGACGGAGTTTTGAAGAGAAAAAAACGCTTGCTGTGGATTCTACTTTCTTCGAGATCTTCAGCTTTGAGATGATCGAAGGAAATGTACAAATGGCCCTGGATCAGCCCAATTCGGTTGTGCTCACACAAGAAGCGGCGGAGCGCTATTTCGACAATGAAAATCCAATTGGAAAACAGCTTACCATTAAATCAGGCAAGCTTAAAAAATCATTTACGATAACCGGCATCGTTGCAAATCCTCCCGCCAATTCTCACTTTGATTTTACAATGCTCACATCCATGTCATCCTTTCCGCATGTGGAAGAGCGGGAACCCAGCTGGGTTTGGACAACTTTCGTGACGTATATATTGCTGGAAGAGAATGCATCACCAGAACAAATCAGGCAGCAACTCCCCACCGTAGTTGAGAAGCATGCAGCCGGATCCATTCAGCAAATCTTTGGCCTTTCGATTAATGAATACAAGGAGCAGGAGGGTGAATGGAATCTTTACATGCAGCCGCTGACAGATATCTGGCTGGATGCCGATCAAGCCGGAAACCGGTTGGGGGTTACGAGCGACATCACATATGTTTACGTTTTTTCCGCAGTCGCATTGCTGATTATTATTTTAGCTTGCATTAATTTTATGAACCTGTCAACGGCCCGATCGGTAAAGCGTGGAAAAGAAGTTGGTGTTCGGAAAACACTGGGTTCCGGGAAAACACAGCTCATTGCCCAATTTCTTGGGGAATCTGTTTTTTATACGGTTTTGGCCGGAATTATTGCGGTCTTTATTGTTGAAGCGGTTCTGCCAATGTTTAACCAGCTTTCGGGCAGGGAATTGGAAATCGGTTACCTGTTCACTCCATTCTACTTGTTGGGGATCTTCACTTTTTTAGTTCTGATCGGGATTTTTGCAGGCGTGTATCCCGCTTTTTTCCTCACATCGTTTAGTCCCGTAAATGCTCTGAAAGGTAATGTCGGATCTTATCTCAAAAAGAAAAGTGTGTCATTTGGCAGTTTTAGAAACGTTCTGGTGGTCATCCAGTTTTCGGTATCTATCTGCCTGATTATCAGTTCGCTGGTGATCTACAATCAACTGGAATTTATCCAGACCAAAGACCTTGGTTTCAATAAAGACCATCTGCTGGTACTTCATAATGCAGAGCTTTTGGATACCAGCGTGGAAACGTTTGATCAGATCCTGGAGAATCAGCCGGGAATTCAGCAGGTGTCCTATACCAATGCGGTGCCGCCACAAATCTGGTATGAAGATTACTACCGTGTATATGGAAGTACGGAGCCGGCGGTTCCGATTAACGGGGTACTGGCTGATGAAGAATTTTTGCCGACGCTGGATGTGGAGTTTATAAAAGGCAGAAATTTCTCGAAAGATCGTCCTGCCGATGTGAATGGTGTGGTGCTGAATGAGGCGGCCGTGCAGCGACTCCACTGGACGAACGAAAAACCGAATGAGAATTTTCCACTTGGAGAATACATCGTATATGATGGAGCGCAGTTCCAGGTTATTGGTGTGATTAATGATTTTAATTATCGATCTCTTTACACAGAAGTGCCGCCTTTAGCGGTTTTTCATAAAGATGCTGATGCCTGGTTTGGGCCCAGAGCATTTTTTTTAGCCCGTGTAAATGAGGATGATGATATGAATGCGACAATCAACCGGATTCAATCCTACTGGACTGAAAATTTTCCCCAGGCACCTTTTGAGTATACGTTTGTAAATGATGTACTGAATTGGTCGTATGAATCAGTTCAAAAAGCCGGCTCGATTTTCAGCATTTTTACATTTCTGGCTATTTTTATCGCATGTCTCGGCTTACTTGGATTGATTGCATTTGTGGTTGAGCAACGAACAAAGGAGATCGGCATACGAAAAGTGATGGGTGCTTCTACGTTTAGCATTGTATACCTGCTCTCATCCGATTTTGCAAAACTGGTTGGAATCTCTTTCATGTTGGCGAGTCCTGTTGCTTGGTTTATGATGCAGGAATGGCTGCAGGATTTTGAATATCACATTTCTCCCGGATTGTACACATTCCTGATCGGCGGAGGAATTGTTTTGACAATAGCACTAATCACCATCTGTTTTCAGACAATTAAGGCTGCATTGGCAAATCCTGTGAAGAGTTTGAGAAGTGAATAGATACATAGTGAATTATTTCAAATACCAACTACAGCTTTACAATAATGATTGGGTGTTACACAAGAGATGCACTTACTAATAAAAAAAGCCTCCATACAGCAAATATTCGCTATATGAAGGCTTTTAAATGTCGGGACGACAGGATTTGAACCTGCGACCCCTCGACCCCCAGCCGAGGATTCGCCGGACGAAAACTGCCCCGTAGGTACATTTAAACGGTCTTTTTTTATACCTGGGTAATTTTGCGTAGCAATAGCGTAGCAGCCCTTGCTTGCAATTACATTCTTTGGAAAGTTATTTGTTGTGGTTTGCATGATTCATGATAAGACGGGATGAATTTATTTACAATAGACCTGATTAATTGTCATTTCTTGCACCCTTTGGCAGACGCAATACGCACTCAAGTTTTAATGGAAAGTTCAGTGTCGAATTAATTGGAAAAAAATTTCGAAAAAAGATTGTCCACAATACATTACAAAGTCCATAACCGTTACTAAGTAATCATCACAATTCCAATCACATTATGAAGTCTGTTTAGGCTTCTCTTATACGGTTTAAAGTTGAATTATAGGAAAAGAGAGTGTTTAGTTTTACATCATTAAATAGGCTAATGCGTCCACTGCTATTTACAAAGCAAAGTACACTAAACAACTGTTTATATTGTATTTATATTATTTGAAAAGCTGATCAAAACAGGTAAATTTCAAATAAAATGAAAGCTTCAAACACTATGAATAAACGTTCAAAATCTGGTCTTCTCTCAATTTTTGATGAGCATAATGAACAACTCGAAAAAGAGGTTCACCAAGGGAATCTTGCAAAAAGTACCTGGGTAAAGTACAGAACAATCTGTTCGAGGCTGTCGGAGTTTTTTTTAGATCGATTTAAGAAAGAGGATCTTAAATTTTCAGCAATCAAGAGATCCTTCAGTAATGACTTTCATGATTATTTGGTACATGATAGAAAGATGGCTCACAATACGGCAGTTACCTATGTGGAGATGCTGGGTAAGATCTTTCGTCTCGCGATTCAAAAAAATCTGATCCGATTTAATCCATCCGATTTCTATAGCCATTCAAAAAAAGAGAATTCTATTGATTATCTATCAAAAGAAGAATTAGAAGCCATCAGACGGACAGATCCATCTGATGAAATTCTTCAATTAGTAAAAGACATTTTTCTTTTTAGTTGTTATACGGGTCTATCATTTGAAGAGATCAAAGCTGTATCTACAAATCATATTCAGAAAGAAGCGGACTCTTCAATGTGGTTATATGTTAGTAGAGGTGATTCTTGGGAGCCACGAAAAATACCTGTACTGAAGGAAGCTCAAGGAATTATTGACAAATACAATAAATCAAGATTAGTAGCAGATACGACTTTACTATTTCCAGAACGTATGCCACCATCAACTGGCAAACATCTTAATAAGTTGGCACGCCTTGCCGGGATAATGCGTGCTTTGCCATTCGTTTTGGGCAGGTACACATTTGCAACAACTGTAGCCCTTGAATATAGGTTGCCTACTAACGTGGCTGATGATGTATTGGGTCAGAAAGCCATCGAAAAAACAGACCCCTATCAGCAGTTGATGATGCTAAATCTTTCTAAGGCAATGACAGAGCTGGATAAAAAATTGGAAAATAAAGGGATAAATTGAACTGAATTTACAAATCGAAAATGGTACCAGTAATGAAAATATCAATTTAGTTTCTTCCCAACCACTCCTCAATCTCAAAATAACGCCAGCCAACCATTCTACCTCCAAACTTAACTTTGGCTGGCATTTTTCCTTCGGTCTCCCAGCGCCAGAGTGTAACGGTGGACACAGAGAGTAGTTCAGCTAATTCATCAGCACGTATAATGGATAACGGATCTCTTTTTTTAATTTTAGTTTGTTCTGATTCACGGACTTGAATTTTCTTGTGGACTACAGAATCAAACGTTCCTTTCTCCTTTTCCTCAAGAATGACTTCCCTGACGGCTTCTTTGATTAGTTCTTTGAGTGAGTATTCCAAAGCTTTCATAGTATCATTAATTAGTTTGGGATCAATTAGTTATAATAATGTCAAATTCAATTTATCTGAAAGGGGACACAACATACTATGCTAATCACAACCAACGATTATTTTCACAACAAAGAGATTGAAGAGTACTTAGGACAGGTAAACGAACAGATTGTTATAGGAGCTAATTTATTCAAAGATGTTTTTGCCTCCTTCAGAGATGTGTTTGGTGGCGAGACAAAAGGTTATAAAAATGAGTTGGACAAGTTAAAGTCAGCGGCCATTCGAGGTTTAGAAAATGAAGCAAAAAAACTTCATGCAAATGGAGTGATTGGATTTCATATGGATATCGATGAAATCTCCGGTGGTGGCAAATCTATGTTTATGTTAAATGTATATGGCACTGCCGTAAAATTTAAAATTAACGAAGAAGATAAAGATGGCAGGCAAATTGGCAGTCAGTTAAGTTCTGAAATTGTAGAATATGAAATAAAGAAAAAATCAATACAAGAGAGGCTCAAGAAAGACGAACGCCCATTTGTAGACATTAATAGTGATGAATTAATTAAGTATAAAATCTTTGGTCTTTTCGATGATGGGATTGATCTCAATTCACTGGCTTATGTAGACGACAAAAAGTTGATTAAATATTTAGAGATTATTCCTCAAAGTGAACTTGAAATGCTTGTTTTTCGAGAAATCCATTCAATTTCTATCAAATATTGGATATGTATTGTAACTGCTTTAGAGAATAGAAATTGGTTTAACAGCAGTCTCATTTTGAAATTGTTAGAGGATCAAGATCCAATACGAAGATTTCGAGCTCTGCACCTTTGTGCTATTAACAAGAGTTTTTATGATAGAAAAGATGTAGTGAGATATTCAAAGATTTCAGACTTTCTGAATAACAAATTCAATACACAAATCAAGAAAACTGTAGAGGAAGGCACATTTAGAAATACGGAAGCTTGGATTTGTCCAAGATGCTTGAGAACGAATTCAATGAAAGGAAACAGTTGTGAGTGCGGTGCAAAAAATAGATATGGCTTAAAAAACCATTCACTTGATGAGTTGAAGGATATTTTATCCAAGAAGGCTGAAGTTTTGCGAGAACAATTTACCTGATTTATTCCTCGAAAATTCCCGCTTCCCATTTACCATCATTCTGTTATTTTAAGTTTACAGAATTAAGAACCACCTTCATCAATTTTTGGGGAACACATGAGCAGTACGGATGTTAAGCAACTCGAAAAACGTCTATGGGAAGCAGCAGATAATCTGAGGGCTAACTCCTCTCTCAGCTCATACGAATATTCAACGCCAGTGCTTGGACTTATCTTTTTGCGGTATGCCTGGAGCCGTTTTAAACCGGCGCATGAAAAGCTATCCAAGCAGGCCACCGGGCGGCGGACCATCGGACCGGATGATTATAAAGCCGAAGGTGTGATGTATCTCCCGGAAGAAGCCTGGTATGATAATCTCTTAGAGATGCCGGAAAGTGAAGATATTGGTAAGGCGATTAACATCGCTATGGAATCTATTGAAGAGGCAAATCCAGAACTGCGTGATACACTTCCAAAGCAATACAAGAGATTCGGTGACCAGACACTGAAGGATTTGCTCAAAACCTTTTCCAATATTCCGATGGATATTGGAGGGGATGTATTTGGCAAGATTTACGAATATTTCCTGGGCAACTTCGCGATGAGTGAGGGACAAAAGGGCGGCGAGTTTTTCACACCTACCTCTATTGTAAAGCTGATTGTGGAAGTGCTGGAACCCTATGGCGGGCTGGTGCTGGACCCGGCGTGCGGTTCGGGTGGTATGTTTATTCAGAGTGAGCAGTTTCGGAAACGTCACTCCTACGCTGAAGCTTCAGAGCGCAAGCATGCCACCAAGAACAACAAGGTTCTTTCTATTTACGGACAAGAAAAAGTCGATGCCACTGTTCGGCTCTGCAAGATGAACCTGGCAGTACACGGAATGGAGGGTAATATCTTGCCGGGAAATACCTATTACGAAAACCGACATAATTGTGTAGGCCGGTTTGATTATGTGATGGCCAATCCGCCCTTCAATGTGGATGGCGTGAATAAGGAATCCATTGAAGGTGACAAGCGCTATCCATTCGGCATACCAAACCCGGATAATGCCAACTACCTCTGGATTCAGGAATTCTACAGTGCACTGAATGAGAAGGGGCGCGCCGGATTTGTAATGGCCAACTCCGCCGCCGATGCCCGCCACAGTGAGATGGAGATCCGCAAAAAGATTATTGAAGAAGGCGTGGTGGATGTGATCATCTCCATTGGGTCCAACTTCTTTTATACGGTAACTCTCCCCTGTACTCTCTGGTTTTTTGATAAGGGCAAGAAAGGAACCGACCGGGAAAACAAAGTTCTCTTTATTGACGCCCGTAACATTTACCGGCAGCTTGACCGCGCCCACCGCGATTTTACTCCTGAACAGATTGACTTCATTGCCAGAATTGTGCGCCGATACCGTGGCGAGGCTTTAGAAGATACCCTGCCGATGGCCGCCGAGCCAGAGGTTGAATATTCAGCCAACGGCAACTCATTAACCCAGCCGGAGAATATGGATGAGCTCTTCCCAAATGGTGAGTACGAAGACATTCCCGGACTCTGCAAAGTAGCTACAGTAGAAGAGATTGAAGCCCAGGGTTGGAGCCTGAATCCCGGTCGTTATGTGGGTGTGGCTGAACAGAAAGAGGATGAAATAGATTTTGAGATTCGATTGGAAGAACTATATGAAGAGTTGGAGTTATTAAATTCTCAATCTGAAAAACTTGAATCGCAAATTTCCGATTCGATTTCTGAGATACTTTCAAAGTTATAGATATGAAACTTGAAGAAATTACCGAACTGATTGTTGATTCGGAACACAAAACTGCACCAACTGAGGATGAGGGGTATCCTTATATCAGAACTCCAAATATTGGCAGAGGAAGATTGATTTTAGATGATGTTAGAAGAATTTCACAAGAAAGTTATGAGAAATGGACAAGGAGGGCTGTACCTCAAAAGAATGATCTGATATTAGCGAGAGAAGCACCGGTTGGTAATGTTGCTATAGTAACTGACGGATTGAAGCCGTGTCTTGGTCAGCGCACTGTTTTAATACGACCTGATGAAGACAAAATTTACCCTCAGTATTTAGTTTATCTCTTATTGGGTGATGAGATTCAAGAACGGTTTCACGCTGTTTCTACTGGATCAACCGTTCCACATTTAAATATGAGTGATATTCGGGGACTAGAATTATCCGACCTGCCATCATATGAAACCCAGCAAAAAATCGCCTCCATCCTTTCTGCCTTTGATGATCTGATTGAAAACAACACCCGGCGTATTGCCATCCTGGAGGAGATGGCGCAGCTCATCTATCGTGAGTGGTTTGTGCATTATCGCTATCCCGGTCATGAGAAGGATGAGTTGGTGGATTCGGGGGTAGAATTGGGTGATGTGCCAAAGGAATGGGATATTAAGAGTTTCAGTGAGATTGCTGAATTTCAAAATGGCAAAGCTTTTAAGCCTAAACATTGGCAAGATGAAGGACTACCTATAGTCAAGATCCGAGAATTAAAAAGTGGGTTTTCAGATAATACATCATATTATCACGGTAGGGATATTGATAAAAAGTACTACATCAATGATGGAGACTTATTGTTTGCGTGGTCTGCATCATTAGGAATCTTTTTATGGTATAGAGGGAAAGCACTTTTAAATCAACACATTTTTAATGTGTCTCCAAAAGTCAGCTATTTAACAAAAGACTATTTGTATTATGCGTTGGATGTTAGTTTAAAAGAGTTTCTAACAAAAACTGCTGGGACAACAATGCAACATATAAGAAAATCTGCATTGGATGAGGTTCACATAGCGTTACCGCCTCAAGATGTATATCGTCACTTTGACAGTGCTATTAGTCCAATAAATAGACAAATTCTACTATTACACAAAAATCTACAAAGGCTTAAAGAAACCAGAGATTTGCTTTTGCCAAAGTTGATTTCAGGGAAAATCGACACAAAACAACTATAAGATTATGACAACAAAATTAGATATCTATACAATAAAGATTCGTCAACAAAGGGATAAAGATAGTTATTACCCTTTAAATGATATTGAGGGAGTCCATTTGATAGATATCATAGTTGAATTTGAAGAATGGCTAGAGGATAATCCACAGAATTTAAGCAATTACAATAAATTGTTTAAATACCGTGATCAAAAAGATTCGGAAAGTGAAGTTGAAAAAATAGAGGATGGGAATAAACAGTTTTATTTTGGGGTTTTCAGATCCGGGGACTTCGGGTATTCATCTAATATAGATGATGTAGAGACAGGTAAAAGGGTTCATGTCCAAACTCCAAATCAAGCGAGTACTTATCCTCTATTAGGTTCATTTTATGTTAGGTCTGGTTTTTATACAGGGTTGATAGGTTTACAAATTGATGGAAGGTTTTCAATGAAAACCCAATTAGCTTTAGCTTTTCGAGAATTTCTAAGAAACGAATACGAAAATTTATATGTAGAGTTTAATACCTACCTACCAAAAGAGGCAATTGAAGAATTAATAAATGAAAGTGTGGCCTCTGAATTTACATTTATTAAATATAACGCTGATAGAGATGCATTTAATAACATAGGGGGGCTTGAGCCAGAATATGTCAGGGCACAACTTAGTATTAAAATTGAAGAGTATGATGAAAATTCATTGAATATTTTCAGAAGGAATTTGATGAAAGCAATAAGTGATAAAAATAGCAGATATATAGAAATAAGTACTTCTGGAGATGTCTTTGATTACGATGATTTGAAAATTAAAATAGAAAGAAATGGACATGAGAAAACCTTAAACCTAGGAAAGCTCGAAAGAATTCGGGGGAGTGTAGAGATAGATGATCAGGTTCAAAGAGACGATAAAACTAATTATGCCGTTTTCGAAAGTGTAAGAGATGCGGCAAGACAAGAGTTATTAGAAATTGGTGAAACTCTCGTTCATTAAATATAGCTATGTCAAGCAAAGTAAATATTAAAGGTATTCTTAAAGCTCATATTAGTACACTATATGATGCTAAAAGTGCCAAAGTAGATGATGATGAGAAAAAGCTAGATCCTTGGGATGTTTTTTGGTTCTTTATATTTCCAGGGGTAGTAGTCACTTTTTTATTTCTGTTTATTGATTTAAAGCATGATAAAATCATAAATGCTATTTCTATTTCATTATCAATTTTTGTGGGCCTTTTATTAAATCTTTTGGTATTGATAAGTGCTCAGTTAAAAAAAGAAACAAGGGAATCTTTAAAACAGAAAAATCCATCGATTACAGATAAGGATCTAGAATTACAGCTCAAAAAAAATTACTTGATTAAAGAGTTATACAGTAATATATCTTACTCAATTATTATTGCAGTACTGAGCTTAGTAGTTGTGTTTATTGGGTACATATTAAGTGAAATTTATATACCTGGGATTAGCATTAAAGCCTCTCTAATACCCAATTTCCTCGTATACTATTTGTATCTTAATTTACTATTGACATTATTTATGATCTTGAAGAGAACGTATCTAATTTTAGAGTCTGAATTCAAATAAGATCATAGAATGGTAGTAAATACACTGATGGCAATCAGTTTGAGAAACCAGCCAATGCCCCTTCAAAGACTAGATTAGTAATATGATTAATTCCAAGGATGATCTGGTATTTATAATGCCTTTGTTTATTCGAAATTTAATTGTTGCAATTCAAACTTCATTAAGTCTTGAATTCTATGGATAAAAAATTCACCTGGGTACAAACACATAAAGAGCTGGCGCAATACCTCTCCAAAATGGAAGGTGAACAGAAGGAGCTGATTGAGCTTTTGAAAGAGGCAGGCTGTACGATCTTTAATGACAAAAACGAATCAGGTGAAACCATTGATCTTGAGGAGATCGATCCGTTTACGTTCTTTGCATATATCAATAAATATGGAGACGATAAACGCTTGGTCATTCTGCAAAATATTGCCGAAAAACTAAATTTAAGTAAACCACAAGATCATCGAGGCCTTCCATCCATTCATGCACAAAATGTTTGGTTTTTTCCCTATAAATATGATAGAAAAAATGATGAGATTGCTCGTTTATGGAGCTTTTTTTATGAAGCAATTAATCATACGATCACAAATGCAAAATTTGCAGATGTACTATCTATACACGGAACAGGCAAAGCAAGTTTAACGGCAGGTTTATTCTATATTGATCCAGAAAAATATTTGCCCATAAACGGACCAGCGAAACCATATTTAATTAAACATCTCTCCATTGATGTAGATTTTAAATCTTACAGCGATTATGAAAGGATTCTAAACCAGGTAAGTGAAAAAGTCGATCTCCCATTCTATGAAATATCTCACGAATCTTGGCTTTGGACGACTGAGTATGAAAAGAAAGAAGCTGAAAAAAGTAAAAAAGCTGAAGAGAATCTGGATAAAAACAAGTGGAGGGAGCTGGTTCGGGTTATCCAAAAAATTGATGATGAAAAGGCCGTTCGAAAATTCTTCAAAACAGTGCACTATGTATTACATGAACTTGATCTCAATGATGATGAACCAATAATCTATGCATCAGCAATTGATAACTATGTTCAATTTACAATTGGCAGCCGATATGTGACTCATCTTCAGCGCAAAAGTGGTAAAGTTATTCAAGGGTTTTACGTTGATAATGATTACCTGGATCAGCTAAAAGAGCTATATCTTGATTTAGAAATCAGTGATAAAGCAGTACCGGTTGAGGAGGGAGAAATGACGTGGGTGTACCTGGAAGCAGATAACGTGAATGTTAAAGATTTTTATGATGGAATTTTGGCGCTTGCACGAAAAGGAGTTAAGGGACAGGAAAAGTCACAGTTTCGATCCATTTATCCAGATAAGCATAATCCCTGGATTGCAAAAGTTGCACTTGATACTTCAATCCTGGATAAATTATTTACTGCTGAAGTTATGGAAGATAAAAAGGTGTTCGAGACTACAATCAATTACCCATTGAATACCATTTTCTATGGCCCACCAGGAACCGGCAAAACGTATCTGACAGTAAAACGTGCGGCAGAAATTGTCGAAAATCGGAAAATTGAAGAGTATTCTGAGGCTCGAGAAATATTCAATAGGAATCTTAGAGATACGATTGAATTCATCACATTCCACCAGAACTATAGCTACGAAGACTTCATCCAGGGCTTACGGCCAGATATTGAGAATAATAAAGAACTCACATTTGATAGACATGATGGAATTTTTAAAGATCTTGCAGATCGAGCACTAAAGAATCTGAAAAATTCCAAAAAGCCAACCACAAAAAAGAAATCTTTTGAGGCAGTATTTAACGAATATGTAGATCCACTCGTGCAGGGGGAAGTTGAAGATCTGGAAGTGGAGATGAAACGAGTTTCCTACTTCATAACAGCAGTTACCAATCGATCCATCGAGTTTCGAAAAACAAGTGGTGGAACAGATCATACACTGAGCATCAATACGTTGCGAAAAATGTATGAAGCTGAATCCGTTTTGGAAATACAGGGACTTTCCTCCTATTACAAACCACTTCTGGACAAACTGCTGGAACTCGGCAAATCACCGGGAGAAACGGAGGTTGTCGAACGCAAGAATTATGTGATCATCATTGATGAAATTAACCGCGCCAATATTTCGAGGGTTTTTGGTGAACTCATTACACTCATCGAACCGGATAAACGGTCTGAAGGTGAATTCGCATTATCTACAAAGCTGCCTTCCGGGGAAGATTTTACCGTGCCATCTAATCTTTACATTATCAGCACAATGAACACGGCTGATAAATCTATTGCTTTACTGGACATCGCTCTACGGCGCCGGTTTGAGTTTGAAGCGATGTATCCACTGTATCATATTCCTGGTAAAGAGATTCACGATGAGGATATTCTTCGAAAGATCAACGAACGAATCATCAAACTAAAGGGCCACGATTTCCAGATCGGCCACAGTTACTTCATGAATAGTGATCTTACCTTAGTCGAGCGAATGAACAGGAAAGTGATTCCATTGCTGCTGGAATACTTTATGAATGATGAAAAAGAGGTAACGGAAATCCTGAAGAATGCGGGTCTCCAGATTCAGGAGAATAGCTGGCCACTACAAATCAACGGCAGAGTTGATCAATCTATTTGAATATCAGAACAAGGAAGAGGTAACCGAAGACTTCGAGGGTCTGGAGGTCTTTCTGGATGATATCTGGAGACAGCGGGAAAAGAACCAATACTTCGCCCAAGATGACGAAGACGGTAGCAAGATCGAGTCTCAACAGTTCCTTCAATTTCTGCACAAAACCGTGGAGATTAAGTCTAACAAGTATGTAGGTGTAATCCACTACGAAGAGCAAAAGATCAACCTTCTGCCCAAGATCTTTTTTAATGAGGACCGCGAATACGACCAATCCGATCTTTTGGCCATCCAGCAGCATATATTATGGTGGCTGAGCTATTGCCGGAAGATTAAATTTCCGAACTATCAAACATCACTGGATACAGAAAAGAGTGATTTCTTCGAGGTTCTTATCTATCTATTCGCCAAATACACCCGTGAGCTGTTGGGGCATTCCATTTATCAGCAATATGAAGAGGTCTGGCGCGAGGTGCAGTATGTTCGTGGTCGGCTTGATATTACACGGTATGTGACTGAAAATTTGTCCAAGGCACGTTGGCACAAAGTGAATTGCATTTATGATCCATTTGTGCTGGACAATCGTTTCAATCAGATCATCAAGTACGTCACATCGATTCTGATCAACCATACGACGAATGATGACAGCAAGAAGTATCTTAGAGAGATCCTCTTCACCTTGGATGATGTCTCTGATGAACCGGCAACTGCTGATGAGTGTGCAGCCATCCAGTTCAATCCCGCCTTTGCCGAATTTGAAACCGTTCGGGATTACTGCCAGCTATTCCTGAATCACGCAGTCTCTTTTGACTACAAAAACGATCTTAAGCTCTTCGCTTTCCTGATTCCGATGGAATACCTGTTTGAGGATTTTATCTATGGATTTATTGAAAAAGAAATGGATGGCGTAAAGGCAGTACCACAGTCTTCTTCCGTTTACCTGGATGAAGATAAAACGTTTTTCCTTCGACCGGATTTGATATTGGATACCGGGGAGAAGAAAATTATAGCCGATACCAAGTACAAGATGGTTTATCAAGATCCCAAAGATCCAAAGAAAGGGATTTCACAATCGGATCTCTATCAGGTTCTGGCCTATGCCGTTCGATACAAAATAGATGAAATTCTGCTTTTATATCCTGATACAATTGACGGCTGGCAACAAGAAGCGTCAGGATTTATCATTCGAGATGAGTTTGCTGACCAGGTGGATGTGAAGGTGATGGCGTATCAGTTGTCTGTGATAAATCGTGATATTTTTTTGAGAAAGATAAATAGAGCAAGTTATAAAGAACTATTTCTAAATACACGTCTTCATTTAATTGAAGAATTGAAATTAATGTTTCATGTTTCTCACTGATATGCTCATTATTTATTTAAAATTATTGAACTTTCATACTCATACCATCTGGTCCATATTGTCAAACCTTATGCCTTTAGATCTTCTTAGCAAATAATATCCGTACCCAGCTATACCTATGTAAATAATTGCTGCTTGAGGACTCAAATTCGGAGAGAACCGAGATGGATCAAAGCTTTCAAGTACAAATAATATTAATAGGGTTAAACCAAATACAATGAATAAAGCTCCCAGAATTTTTCTTGAAAGTGATTTTTTAGGTATATCGGAAGAGGATTTATTACTCAACAACGTGATAATAAGTCCAACAACAAATGTTAATGTGAGTGAGAAAAAAAGGGAATTATTAAATCCTATTTGTCTATTTCTACCAATTTTAGTTGCGATTAAATATCCAATCCCGCCATTTATAGCCAAGTATAAAAATAACTGCATTATTTTTTTCGACTAATTTTTCAATAATTAAGGGAAAGTTCAAGGCTTTTTTGAGGTTAAATCAGTACTCAAAAAAGTTTACTTTTTAGAAAAGCTGTATAAATCACGAAGGATTCCACCCACATTGGTTCTGTCCACTCCGCTCAAATGGCTCAAGATGATTTCTCTACCATTTCTGTGATCAATTAGTTCTCGAAATGAATCTTTCAGGTATTCTAAAACTTTGCTCTTTGGGTTGACTAGATTTTCAATGGCGCCATAGTTGACTAACGTGATGATGTCTTCCATATCTTTACTCATTCGCCAGTCATTTTTTCCACGGTTTTTAACCGCTTCCCATTTTGCTGCAAGGTAGTAGGGCAGTGTAAAACGAGGGATACTTGTTTCTTCATTCAGACTGATCCACTCTTTGTTGTCCAGCCCCTCTTCATACCACTGATTCGTAAATCCCAGAATTTTTGATTTGGTTGGCATCACGTCCAACAAAAGTTCGCCATCAGTATACCTGCAAATTATAGAACTCTCTTTGTCGGGATAGAATCCTATGGTTGCAAGCCTTTCATTTAGATCTTCCAACCTTCCATAATGGGTTAGACGAATTACAATATCAAGATCGTAAGTAATTCGAGTCTGACCTTCAAAGTTCTTCGGTAAGTATGTATGGAGAATTGCTCCGCCCACAAATGCTGCATCTTCTAAAAAATCTTCTAACTTCTTAGCAGCTTTGATTAAGTGTTTCTTCGTTACAGGATTCATACATCAAGTTGAGATTTCAATAATTGTGTGGCTATATCCATTTCCCGTCTATTTTGATTCATTCGAATTACATCAAGAATACTCACAAATTGATACAGTTCCTGCCATTCAAGGCAGGCTTGTGGGAGTTTTGGATATAGCGGGGGGATTGTTATTCCACTAGTTTCTCCTCCCGGATATGCCCAGACAATATCCATTGAGGAACTTATTTGTTCCTTAAAAGGAGGTACGGAAATGGCAGCGGGAATGCCACGATCAATAGTGCCGGGAAGTGCAGGGAATACATATTGCAAACCAAATTGAATAAAATCCCTAAGATTCATACGCTGTACGTGTTTTTTCTCGGGGCCAATAAGGTTCACTTGCATTGAGCGATGTAAAGACTCACTGATTTCAGACTGGCTTAGTCGCAAACTGTGAGCCAGATCCTTCATATACCAATTATCACTTTTTTGAAGCAGCACAGCACTGAGTACAACAATATCGTGCGGTCGCATTCCGGTATGTTCTTTCATTTTTGATTTAAAATAGGATTTAATTCGCGATTTGCAAATCGCGAATCGCCATACATATTTCATTCTCTACACTATCAAAAGTGGAATTGAATTCCCTATTGACAACCTTGATAAACCGTGCCATATTCATTCAAACCAAAAAAAGTACCAATGGCATCGGGATATACAGAAGATCATCAGGTAGAGCAGCCAGCCATCGACTTGTTTAATCACCTTGGCTGGCGGACGGTCAATGCGTATGATGAAGTCTTAGCCTCCACAGAATCAAAAGGTACACTTGGCCGGGAAACCCGTGATGAAGTTGTATTAACTGCCACACTCAAGAGCAAACTGGAGGAATTCAATCCCGATATTCCACAAGAAAACCTGGTGGAAATTGTAAAAGAGTTTACGAAAGACCGGTCCTCGATGCATCCGGTCCGTGTCAATAAAGAGATTTACGATTTAATCCGCGAAGGTGTAGACATCGAATTTCGTGGTGCTGACGGAATGCTGAAACAGGAGACTGTTAAAGTTATTGATTGGAAGGAGCCGGACAAGAATGACTTCCAGCTCGTCTCTCAGTTATGGGTAAACGGCGATTATGGAAATAAACGTCCTGATCTGGTTGGATTTGTAAATGGCCTTCCACTTCTTCTGTTTGAGCTTAAGAAACCGGCGCGACCCGTTCAGGAAGCATTGAATGGCAACATCAGTGACTATAAGGATACCATTCCTAAAATCTTCTGGTATAACCAGTTTATCTTTCTTTCCAATGGAGTTGATACAAAAATCGGCACGATCTCATCTCCCTGGGAGTTCTACACCGAATGGAAAAAGATCAGTGATGAAGAAGAACCGGGAATTGTTTCACTGGAAACAGCTATTCGTGGAGTTTGTGAAAAGAATCGTCTTTTAGATCTTCTCGAACACTTTATCCTTTTTGAGAATGTCGTTTCAAAACCAAAGAAGCTGATGGCTCGGAATCATCAATATCTTGGTGTGAATAATGCGATACAGGCCGTTAAAAGTATTGAGGAGAACAAGGGGAAGCTTGGGGTCTTTTGGCACACTCAGGGCAGTGGGAAGAGTTATTCTATGGCCCTATTGACACGAAAGATCATGAGATCTATTCCCGGTGACTGGAAGTTCGTGATTGTCACGGACCGGCTGGATCTGGATGAACAGATCTATAAAAACTTTGCCGGAGTGGGAGCTGTCACCGAACCGGAAAGTGAAGTCCGGGCTGACAGTAAAGAGCAACTCAAGCAGCTACTCCAGGAAAATCATCGTTACACATTTACCCTGATTCACAAATTTCACAGCCGGGATGGAGAGGAATTCCCGGTATTAAGTGAAGATGATGACATTATTGTCATTACAGATGAGGCACATCGTACTCAATATGATACCCTGGCAATGAATATGAGGAAGGCTCTACCCAATGCATCGTTTCTTGGGTTTACTGGCACCCCACTCATTAAAGGAGAAGACGAGAAAACCAGAGAGGTGTTCGGAGACTATGTGAGCATTTATGACTTCAAGCAATCCATTGAGGACAATGCTACAGTTCCACTCTTCTATGAGAACCGAATTCCAGAGCTTGAGCTCAGTAACGAGCATTTAAATGAAGAGTTACAGCAACTGCTTGAAGATGCAATGCTGAATGAAGCCCAGGAAGAGAAACTGGCCAGAGAATTTCGTCAGGAATATCATCTGATTACAAGGAAGGATCGGCTGGAGACCATTGCGAAAGATGTAGTTCAGCATTTTCTGAACCGTGGTTTTATGGGTAAAGGGATGATGGTCTGTATCGACCGGTTTACCACAGTCCGAATGTACGACCTAGTACAAAAAGAGTGGGAGGCTGAAAAGGAAAGAGTAAAAGAGAAATTGAAAACGGCTGATAAACTGGAGCAAGATCAGCTTCTGGAGCGATTAAAGTTTCTTCAGGAAACCGATATGGCCGTTGTGATATCAAAATCCCAAAATGAGATCAAAGAGTTTGATGATGTTGGACTGGATATCAGACCCCATCGAATCCGCTTAGAAAAAGAACCCCTTGATGAAAAGTTCAAAGATGATGAAGATCCGCTAAGATTTGTGTTTGTCTGTGCGATGTGGATCACAGGTTTTTCGGTGTCCAGTTTGTCAACTCTGTATCTCGATAAACCGATGAAGAGCCACACGCTTATGCAGACCATCGCCAGGGCTAATCGTGTATTTGAAGGCAAGAATAACGGGATGATCGTCGATTATGTCGGTGTGTTTCGTCACCTTCAGGATGCATTGGCCGTTTACGCTACCGGCCCGGACAGTGACGACTCCACTGTTCCAGTGAAGAATAAAGAAGAATTGATTCAACAGTTAAGAGAGGCTATCAAACTCGCAAAAGAATACTGTGAAAGACAGGGAGTGGGTCTTCAAAAGATCATTGACGCTGAAGGTTTTGAGAAATCGAAGTACCAGGATGAATTTGCCAAAGCAATTGTTGAGTATAATGAACTTGATGAAGAGGTAAATAATGCAGCAGATAAAGTTCTGATCAATGAAGAAAAGAAAAAGGAGTTTGTTGCGCACGCCAGAACCGTGAATCAACTTTATAAGGCAATTCTACCAGATCCCAAGGCTGGTGAATTTCTCCCTATACGATCTGCATTGAAAGCAATCAGTGATCTTATTAAACGTCTGGGGCCAACTCCAAATGATGATCTGACAAGTCTCTATGTAAAAATTGAAGAGAAACTGGATGAATCGATTCACAGCAAGTCCTATGTCATTGATAGCGGCTCTGATGCAATCGATTTGAGTAATGTGGACTTTGAAAAGCTTAAGGACCGGTTTGCCAAAACGAAGAATAAACGTGTGGCACTTCAGAAAATCAAAGTTCAAATTGAAGATAAATTAGAGAAGATGATCGAGCAGAATCACACTCGGATTGATTTCAAAGAACAGTTCGAAGAGATGATTGAGAAGTATAATAATTACAGTGTTACGGCTGAGGTTCAACTGGAAGAACTCTTTAAATTTGTCAAGAAATTAAATCATGAAGAAGAACGGCATATCCGGGAAAATTTATCCGAAGAGCAGTTAACCCTATTCGACGTCATCACCCAGCATGAAAAAGTTGAGCTAACCAAGAAAGAACGTGAGAGTGTTAAAATGGGAATCAAAGAACTTCTGGATAAGCTTAAAAAAGAAAAACTGGTTCTCGACTGGACCAATTATCAATCAAGAATATCCGATGTTCGAGTTACCATAGAGAAAGAACTGGACAGCTTTTTACCAGACAAGTATGATCGGGCCCTTTATGCACAGACCTGTAGTGAGGTTTTTGATCATGTGTTAAACAGATATTAAATAACCGCTACACATTACCTTGAACAAAAAGGGAATACTTTTGTACGCAGGTTACTTGAAAATGTACAAATTCATGTGCCTCATGATGTAAATTGTAAAAGGTATATTGAGCAGTTCCTGCAAAGAATTGATATACAAATCCTCATCCATTTTTCCCGTTTTTACAAGTAGCGAATAGCAAAAAAACTGACGATTCGAACTTAAATATTTTAGGAGAGAGTAAAATGGCATTTAGACGCAATAAACGCACCTTACCAAGCCGAATACTATTAGGTAACAATGCGTTTTTAAGAATAAATGTAAAGAGTAATTTCAGAATATCTTAATTTTGTTCGGAAATTGACTCAACTTTACATAATGCTAATTATTGGACAGCAAAAACGGCCAAAACAAGCTGAAAATGAAGACTCAAAATTCTTAATCAAGAAGAGCATCAAATCTCTTCAATGGCCATCCACAGAGGGCAATCCCTTTGTCGGAGTCCCTTAAAGGTACTTAATTAGAACCTTATCCCTATGTGTAAAGCACGATGTCTTAAAGCTATATTTTTTTGAGGTAAACCTGGTCAAAAATTTTTTTTAGTCGAAAAGCCAAAAGGTAGGACGCGCCCACTTAAAGGGCGCAGAAAATCGTTTTGAATTTTGCCCAAAACACTTTGAAACAGTAACTCTCATCTCATTACCATAACTAAAATTTCGCCCTTAGATTAAGGGAAAAATTGACTGTGATTAACGGAAATATTTTAAATGAAAACAAGAAGGATTAATGGCACTTTTTGAAAAGGTCAAAAATGACAAAGTGCCATTAATACCACTCTTAATTACTTAATTTAGAGAAGTGTAAATAACTTTCTCATAATGTCCGTGAGCAACCTTTTTGAGTCTGCCCCTACTAATCAATTTACTGAGTTTTCTTTTTAGGGTTCTTTCAGGACACCCCAGAGATTCACCAATTTGAATAGCCTCACTTGTTGTAAACCTTTCTGGCAATCTTATAAAGATGCTATCAATAAATGGATCATAAGATATATCCCGATGCTGAAGTTCTTGCATATACATTTGCCTCGAATGTTCTAGAGTAGCTGTAACAATATCTATGGCCGTTTGAATATCTTCTGTTTGAGGAACAACTGTAGCTCTGGTTCTAATGGAATCAGAAATTTCATCCATTAATCTCACCATTGTTAGGATTGCACTAATTCGTAAAGCTATGATTGCCCCTCTTTTAACAGTCGATATCAATACATCTGAATATCCTTTGTTGAAATAGTTCATCAAAATCTCTTCAAAAGTAGAATCCAACAAATTCCATTGTGATGGGTTCAAAGTAACATATAGTGGTAATTCTCTATTCAGAAGGATTGTATTCAATTCATAGAGCCTTTCAGATGTTTTAATGATCAACTCCTCTAAAACTTTACTATCCTTTGTTGGTTGATGTGATTGCCATTCATATGGTGGAGAATAAGCGTAAATCAAAAACCTGGAGTAAAATCCATTTTCAGTGTTTTGAAATAAATTTCTGAACTGATCAGGAGTTCCGGTTAGAAATACAGATAGTGATGGATTTGCAATAATAAATTGATCACCCTTTCGATTAATCGACAAGTCTTCGTGATGGAAGGCTTTTCTTAGTAGATCCGAAAAATTGCCCCAATCTTGCTTAAAGGCTTTTAGCATTGTATCTATTTCAGTTTCAAAGATAATGCCTCTACCCTTATTCGCTTGCAACTGATCATAGAAGGCTCTATCCGATGAATTTGCAGGTAGAAAAAGCATGTTTTGAGTTTTATTATGCTTGCCAGAGTCACTTGAAGATAAACTGTAAATTCGATCTAATATGTGATCATTAAGTACTCTTGCAAGATTTCTTGCCTTATAGGCAAATCCCTTGCCGGAGGCAGCACTTGCTATAACCAAAGCAAAAAAATCAGGAGAATAACTTTTATCAATATGCTCTATGAGTACATTATTCAACTGCGATGAAATCACGGTTAAACTTGCCAAGAGAAATATATCCTTCATGTAGTTTTTGTCAATCAGTCCAGTTAAATCCTTTATTGATTTTGGAAGTCTCTGGTAGATATGATCAGACAATGTATCATGTGGCTTTACATCATCAACCAATATCTCCTCTTCATCAATTGACATTGTTGGCACATTGACACTATTGGCATTTTCGATTAATGAGTCTATATAGTTGGAGCCATTCCCGTCTCTTACGGCGTCAGTGACATCTTTGTATTTGCCACCACTATGGTTGGTTATATCTACGTAAAAAGCCGGAGATTCTGTGAGTTTTGCTATATTAGAAGTTAGTTTCATCGCAATTGTTTTAGCGGTAGCAGTATCTGTATCAAGAAAAACATACACAGAGCGAATACCTTGGAGGGCTTCTCTAAGGTATTGCTCTTGTGTTTGCGAAAGTAAATCAGTTTCACCAGAAACGAGACCTATTACATTTGCTTTCTCCCCATATCTTTGATGGAGTAACATCGTTTCTCTTGGGGATTTTGCAATGATTAAAACATCTTTCTTTGGTTCATTCTTTAATCTAAAGAAAGATTCATTTGGGTGTGATGCATTAACCATCTTGATCACTTTTTGTCCATTTAATCGGGTGTACAACTGAATACCTGTTTCATATGGAAAGGCCAACCATTGAGAACCATAATAACTGACTATTCCCACTTTGAATTTTTTCAAAGTGAGAATATCTATTGAATCATATTCCTGGATCATCTTTACGAGTTGATGATCACTATTTTGTTCTACAAGTTGGATGCCCTTTCGAATCAAGGTTCTAATTTCTGATGACCAAAATATACCTTTGGCTGTAAGAGTTTTTGTCATATTAATACCTCATTAATTTTGATTAAGGTTAAGAATTGACAGGGCCCATCTTTCAGCTTCTCTACGATTTGAGCCTTTTACATACTGGATTAAAGTTATGATATCGCCTTTGATATCTGGACGTGCATGATCTTTAAACCAACCTTTTCGAATATTTAGGCCAAATGAAGGATGTTTATCAATTCGGAGTGGACTGCTTATTAGAGTCCAACCTGAACTGCTAACCTTATTTGGATTCCACTTGATACCCAATAAGTTTAATATGAGTCTTACTTCATGTGGCTGGAATGACTCTGCAACACGAAATTTTGGATGGGTTTTTATCATTTTTTTATCTTTTTTAAGGTTATAGGATATACTTCACCCGTGACACGAAAACCGCGTTTAGGGTGAGTAATTAATTTTTAGGAGGCCCCTTAAATCCGGGTAAGTACTTTACTTATTAAGGGTACTCTTATCTTGGTAAGCTGACGGTCGACTTTTAAGCCATTCTTCAATTTCAGACTCAAGCCAACCTACTGTTCTTTTGGCAATTTGCCTTCTTCGTGGTAATTCACCGGTTTGTTCCATTCGCCATAATGTTGAGCGAGAGACAGATAAAATATCACAAAGTCTATTGACGCGAATTATTTTTATCATTAGCTTAGATTATTGTAGATTATTATATTCCATAATGTAATATAAGCGCAAAGTCAAGTTTGGCCTAATCTGCGAAGATCTCAGATTTGGAGCCATAAATATCTGTTTTTCTGCTATTTACAGATTAGCTCAAAATTATCGTTTTGATTGTAGCTCAAAATTTTAAAAAAACTTCGCTTTTTTGAGAGCGTAAATCTTTTTTTTACCGTGCTCTTAATTTACTAATTCTTAAAATTGAGTACGATTTCATGAGCGTTTATATACAAGGTGGATAGCCACTTTACCTTCCATTTCTTTAGTTACATCTCTAAAACCAAGCTGCTTAATCATTTTCAATTCATTTTGTCGTTTTAGTTCCTCCTCATTCATGTGGGCATTTTCATGTTTAGTATTCACTTCACTTTCCTTTGATGGGCGTTTATTTTTCATAGAGGAATATTTACAAGTTAAAGTAATCTGAATTTATTCTTTTGCAAGCTAAATATTGAAAAGAAAATTACTCCTCAAATAGAATTAAATGCTTCTCCTACGGCCTTAGATATGTCCGTTGCTAATAAGTCTGCATATTTCTGAGTTGTACGTATGCTGGAATGTCTCATCCACCTTTGAACAGTATAAATAGGGACTTCACGTCTTAGCAGCTCAATACAGCATGTGTGTCTAAGTGAGTGAACATTAATGTCCTCTCGATGAGGAAGACTGAGTCTTAAATATTTTTTGAATGTTCGACTCGTCCGTCTTCTATCTCTATGCTGAAACAATCTCTCACTTGGATCAGAGCATATTGCTAATAATTTAGTTGCTATACGTTTCAAAATTTCAACGTCACCAATCGGCAGGACTTGCTTGCTTTTAACTTTAGTGCTAAATGAATCAGAGCCGATAGTGACTTCCCACGTAGCAGTGTTAATGCTTCTCGGTGTTAAGCTCAGTGTCTCTGAAATTCGCATGCCGCTGTAACGCTGCCAATCAATGAAATCAATCAACCACAAAGCATTGCGATCCTCTTTTTGGTAACCCCTTTCAATATCTTGCTGCACCCTCCGCTGTATTCCCTCTTTCAAAATTTCGATTTCTTCCAGGGATAGATAGCTGATAGTCTCATCTTGCTCATGATCATTATTATAGATTTTAACCTGCGAATAATCATAGTTCACCAAGCCTCTTTTCCTTAACCAGTTGGCAAATGGTACAACCTTAGTCTTGTGGGTTTTCTTCGTTTCGTATGCATATTTTTTTCGATTGAGAAAATCATTAATGGCTCCTGGAGTTACAACAGAAACCGGAAGATCAACTCCCGTAAATCGAGCGAAATCCCATAACAGATAGGAAGTGTTTTTGGCAGTTTCTTTTCGCCAGTCTTCTCGACTTTTTTTGTGAATATAAAACTCCAAGGCTTCTCTAAGGGTTGATTCCTTAGTAATGCATTCAGACTGTATGGAAGCGTCAAATCCACTCCAAGGGTCAAATACACCGGATGCATATTTATCCTCTAACTCCCGATGGAGTTTTTCAGCCGTCTTGAGCGTCTTTGTTTTGAGCGCTATTCGTTTCCTTTTAGGGTTACGTTTACTGCTATAGAATTGGGTGTAATACCATTTTTCTTGTCTTAAAAGTGAAGCCATTTCCTTGTCCTCCAAGGGCTTTCACCAAAGAAAGTTGCGTAGCAATAGCGTAGCAGTACCTACTTGAAATGCTTCTCTTACGCCAAACCGTCAGAAGTGCACGAAATAAAAAAACCCCTATACAGTGCTTAAACACAGTATAGGGGCATGTTACTGTCGGGACGACAGGATTTGAACCTGCGACCCCTCGACCCCCAGCCGAGTGCTCTACCGGACTGAGCCACGTCCCGAAACGACAGACCCTAAAGTTACGGGCTTTTGAAACGTTCTTCAATAATTGTTTTCTCTGAATTGTTAACGCGTTAATTTGGGCAGCTACCCCAGATGGGCAGTAGATCTTCTTCTAAATCACTCCCATCTGAAAACTGGGCAGGTTTTGAAGAAATGTTTGAAACACACCAACCAGATAAATTTTGACCAAATGCACTCGCACCGAAAAACATGTTTTTCATACCCCTAACCGAACTAACATCCCAGGAACCGATCGGCTGGTTGAAACGGAGAGCTTTACTAAACATGCTTTGCATACTGATTACATTCGAAACATCCCAGTTTCCAAGTGGCTGATTAAACGCTTTTGCAAGTTCGAACATGCCGGTCATATTGGATACGCTGGAGACGTCCCACTCACCAATTGGCTGATCAAATGATCTGGCATTGTAAAACATATTTTGCATGTCATTCACTCTGCTAACATCCCAATCTCCAATCGGCTGATTGAATGATCTGGCATCCTCAAACATGAATTGCATTTTTTCCACCTTACTCACATCCCAGTTACTAAGATCTCCGTTAAATTCATCTGCTCCACGAAACATAAAATTCATTTGTTCGACGTTTCCAGTCTCCCAATTTTCAAGTGACTGATTAAAAGAAATGGCAGTTTCAAACATGCCAATCATTTCATCCACCTTACTAACGTCCCAGTTTCCAATGGGTTGATTAAAATCTTCGGCCTCTGAAAACATGTAACTCATATCCTCCACCTTACTCACATCCCATTCCCCAATGGGTTGATTAAATCGTTCAGCATTCCTGAACATAGCAGGCATTCCAAAGACTTTACCTACGTCCCAGTCTCCAATCGGTTGATTGAAAGAAGTTGCACTGGCAAACATATAGGCCATATATTCTACATTGCTGACGTCCCACTCTTCTATCGGTTGGTTAAATGAATATGCCTCCTTAAACATACCGGTTATACCTTTTAATTGGCTAACTTCCCAACTACCAATCGGTTGATTGAAGGAATGGGCTCCTTCAAATAACTCTACCATGGTTTGAACATTGCTGACATCCCAATTCCCGATGGGCTGGTTAAATTTTTCGGCACCTCTAAACATGGCGGCCATATTTGTAACATTACTTATATCCCAATTGCCAATTGGTTGGTTGAATGTTTTCTTATGTGCAAATAGTTCAGACATATCCGCAACCAGTGAGGTACACACTATGGATAAGTCGGCATCTTGATTTAGCCGCTGATCCAATAAAGTCCGATCAACTGCCTCATATTCAACTCCATCAACAATTCCTAATTCTCCAGCTTCCGCAGAAGGACATTTGATGGTGACTCCATTATCTGCAAGAAAAAAAGTATTTGTTATTTCAAACGTAGCCGTGATTTCTATGGGTTGTTTAACAGTGATTTGGAGGGGGTTTTCTGTACTCTCTTCTTTCCCACTCCAACCTATAAATTCCCATCCATCATTAGCTTCAGCTGTAAGCCTAACCGTTGTTCCATGATCATAATCGGTAGATTTCTGCTGGATTACCGTTTCCTGTACGGTTCCTTCGCCTTCAATTGAAACCGTTAGCGGATAGGTTTTTTTGATGAAGAGTGCGGTAATTTCCTTATCCGAATCCATTGTAAAAGTTGTAGGGTTATCAGAACCATTTACATCTCCCTGCCAACGATCAAACATCCATCCCTCCTCTGGAGTTGCTGTGATTTCTACTTCAGAATTTTCATCATATTGTCCTTCAGAAGGAGAGATGGAACCAGCTTCTGATGGGTTGATTGATGTGGTTAGTTGGTAGACGGGCGTATTTTCTGTGGAGCAGGAAATTGCGAGAAAAAAAATGCTGCCAAGTAAAACGCCTCTTAATAATCTCATAGATTTGTGTTTTTATTATTTTTGGAATAGTCTTTTAAAAATTACTGTAAATTAACTTAGCGAATTATTTTGAGTCGTGCTAAGAGTGTAGTAATTAGTAGGCCAGGTAGTTAAAATATTATTTCAGTATTAGACTAATGAGAAATGATTAGCTTTAGGTTGCATAATTTATTTGTTTAGAATTATGTCTTCACTGCTTATCATTCAATAAATCTACAATGTTGATTGTTTTTCTCCGAAAGGAAAATTCATCCTTCAAAAATTCCAATAATAATGGCATCGTTTGATATCGTAAATGAAATAAATACGCAGGAAGTAGACAACGCGGTTAACAATACATTGAAAGAAGTCTCCACAAGGTATGATTTTCGGGGGCTTCACACCGAAGTGGAGTTTGCCAAGAAAGAAAATCGTATTGACATTGTAGCTGCTGAAAGTATGAAGCTTCGGGCTGTGAAGGATATGCTCATCAAGCACTTCATCAAACGAAACCTGGAACCAAAAGCTCTCGATTTTGGCCGGGAGGAAGGCACCAGCCAGGGACATGTAAAAATGAGTGTTGCTATCAAAGAAGGGGTTGACCGTGAAACGGCAAAGAAAATTGTGAAAGCCATTAAAGACCTGAAGCTAAAAGTTCAACCGGCCATTCAGGATAATCAGGTTCGCGTTTCGGGGAAAAAGATTGACGACCTTCAGGAAGTGATTCAGAACCTCAAGAAGAAGGATTTCGGCATCCCGCTCCAATTTGTGAATATGAAATAGAGCACAATACAGTATTCAAGAGGGATGACCTTGATATAGTTATCCCACACAGAACATGATTTTTTACACAGCTATAAAACCCAAATCTCAAGAAACATTCAGAGCAGGTAAAAGGGAATTTTTTACTGCCCTAACTGATCTTTCGCGTAGACGTTATCAGGATCCATCTTCAAGGCTTGTTCGTAATAGGTTTGCGCCTTTTGATCGTGACCGCCTTTCTTCATCAGGTCACCCATCAGGATCCAGTTTTCAACGTCTCGGGGTTCGCTTCGAATACGGTCTAAGAGATAGGCGATAGCCTCTTGTCCCTTACCGCTCATAAGTTTATAGAGAACAACGTTGCGGTGTGCGGAGGCGAGATTGTCAAGCGCAATGGCATGATCAAAATCTTCCCTAGCTTTTTCAAGGTGGTCTTCGTTTAGATATGCATAACCACGGAGGTTGTAGAGCCGTCCGTTGTCGCTATCCAGTTCAATGGCCTCGTTCAGGGATTTAATGCTCTGTTCCCATTGATTCAATTTCTGCATCACCTCGCCTTCAAGGGTATAGCCTTCTGCGGCGTCCGGTCTCATTTTTTGGAGCCGGCGTGCTATATCAAGGCTTTTGTCGAGGTCTTTTTCATGAAGCAGTTCGTAGCCTTCTTTATGTTTCTCTTCAAAACTCATGTATTATCTTCTTTTTTCGCTTTATCAGTTATGTCTTCGAATTCTGCGTCTTCGATTTCGTCTAATCTTGGCCGCCGAGAATTTTTGTTTTGATTATCGGAGTGATTATTAAAATCGCCAAACCGAAATTTTATGGATGATCGGTTCTTTGGCTTTGGTCCGCGAATCAATCGAACAATAATGTAAATAAACAGCGCTATTAGTAACCAGCGTATCATTATGAATCGGGGATAATATGTATATGTGTATTGCTTCGTATCGGTGCTTCAAAGATCTGCTCTTCCAGATAAGTCAGATGATCGGGATTGTGAAGAAAATCGATATTTGTGGTATTAATAATAATCAATGGCGCTTTATCATAATGATAGAAGAATTGATTGTACGCATCACTCAATTCCTGCAAGTAATCGGGCGTGATGTGTTTTTCATAATCTCTTCCACGTTGTTCAATATTTCCCATCAATCTTTCAACCGTACTCTGAAGATAAATAACAAGATCGGGCTTTGCAGAAATTCCGGTCATAATACCGTAAATGTTATCATACAATGCCAGTTCGTCGTCATCAAGATTTAACCTTGCAAAAATACGATCTTTTTCGAAGATGTAATCCGATATAATGTATTCATCAAACAGCTCTTTATTGGTCATTTTTTCTTGCTGTTTGAACCGGCTTGCTAAAAATGCAAGCTGTGTCTGGAAGGCATAACGTTTTCGATCTTCATAAAATTTGGGGAGAAAGGGATTTTCTTCAAACTTTTCCAGCACAAGGCGTGCGTTGTTCCTCTCCGAAAGGAGTTGGGCAAGTGTGGTTTTGCCGGCCCCGATCACCCCTTCAATTGCAATAAAATCAAACTGATTTGGCATTAA
Organism: Rhodohalobacter sp. 614A; assembly: GCF_021462415.1. Classification (NCBI taxonomy): domain Bacteria; kingdom Pseudomonadati; phylum Balneolota; class Balneolia; order Balneolales; family Balneolaceae; genus Rhodohalobacter; species Rhodohalobacter sp. 614A. The sequence continues at coordinate 535,276 of NZ_JAKEDS010000001.1, read as the reverse complement.
ACCCTTTCTGTTTGTCGGTCAGTTTTCACTCCGGATAAATTACCAATTATATCCTGTTTTTGTGATATCCATCCGGGGTGCTTCATCTGTAAGTTCGTCAATATTTTTCTTGTTTTCCGGGTCCTTCCATTTGCTGTCAATTTCCTGCAATGGTAACAAAACAAACAGCCGCTTTGCGTATTCAGGATGAGGAATAATAAGGCGTTCCTGTTGAATCACCAAGTCTCCAAAACCAATCAAATCAAGATCTATTACCCGCGGGCCCCATCGTACAGGGTTTGCTTCCCGGCCAGACGAGCGCTCAAATTCTTTCAGCCGTACAAGAAGTTGTTCCGGTGCGAGAGAAGTCTCAATTCTGGCTGCACAATTTAAGAAATCATATTTAGCGTCGCCAACGGGTTCAGATTCCCAAATAGAAGACTTTTTGATGTCTCCTTCCGACAATTCTTCCAGGAATTTTCCAGCCATCTGAATGTACGAAAGGCGGTCGCCGATATTGCTTCCCACTGCGATTATTACCGGTTCCATGTCATCGAGATTTCGGCATATTTCGCAGGAACGCCAATGGGAGGATTTAGTTTTCGGAGGGAAACCGTCAGTTGATTCACTACGGGCGATTGTTCAAAAATTTGATCACCAATCCGCTTACAGAGAGTTTCGATCAACTTTTCTGATGGACCATTAATAATATTTTGGGCGACTTTTTTTACGATTTCATAATTGAAAGTCAGATCTAGGTTGTCATCGTTAACGGAGGGCTTAAAATTACCGTTCGCAATTACATCCAGCTCAAAACGATTTCCTTCTTGTCGTTCTTCATCGTAATAGCCATGTTTCCCATGAAATTCCAGGGACTTGAGCGTAATCGTATCCACTTGCAGATGTTTGATTTGTTTCTGTTCACAAAATAAGCAGATGTGCTTTCAGATACGAATGTTTATCCGGGGAAATCTCTCTTGGATAGGAGGCCTGGTTACAATGTAGCAACCTCAATCTTTTGCTCAAGCTCTTTCAGAATTCGCTTGTGTTTTGGGCTCGTGGAAAGCCGTTCCTCGACCGTTGAAATGGCATGAATAACAGTAGAATGGTCACGCCCGCCAAATTGAAGGCCAATTGTTTTCAGGCTGGATTTCGTGAATTTCTTAGCCAGGTACATGGCGATCTGCCGTGCTTCTACAATTTCCTGCTTACGGGTTTTTTCACGCACTTTGTTTGTGTCAATTCCGAAATATTCGCAGACGTAATTCTGAATGAACTCGATAGATATTTGTGAGTTTGAACTTTTCACCATGTCTTTTAAAACTGACTTTGCCATTGGCAGGTCAATTTCATCCACATGTTTGAGAGAAGCCGTTGCCAGAAGTTTGATGATCGCTCCTTCTAAATCACGCACATTTGATTTGAAGTTGTACGCAATGAACTCAATGATATTAGGATCGAGAGAAATGCCGTTGTCAGAAGCCTTACGTTCCAGAATGGCGTAACGGGTTTCGTATTCCGGAATTTGGAGATCGGCACTCAAACCCCAGCTAAAACGGGAAATCAGGCGTTCTTCAATATCTGGAATGTCTTTTGGCGCACGGTCACTGCTCAGGATAATTTGTTTGCCGTCTTGGTGAAGTGCATTGAAAATATGAAAGAATTCTTCCTGTGTTTTTTCCTTCCCGCTAAAAAACTGGATGTCATCTACTATCAACACATCAATGTTCCGGTAAAACATGGAAAATTCGCTGGCGCGGTTATTTCGAATGGCCTGAACGAACTCATTTGTAAAACTTTCGGAAGAAACATAAAGTACGGCCTGTTCATCACCAAACTGCTGTTTAATTTTGTTGCCGATACTTTGAATCAGGTGTGTTTTGCCAAGGCCGGTTCCGCCATATACAAAAAGCGGATTGAAAGAATTCTTACCGGGGTTATCGGCAATGGCCATGGCGGCAGACCGCGCCAAACGGTTGCAATCACCTTCTATATAGCGCTCAAAAACATAGTTGCTGTTCAGGTTGGAATCGATGTTCATTTTCCGGATTCCGGGAATCACAAAGGGGTTCTCAATCTTGCCCGGGCTGTACTCCGAGAATGTGTTCATCTCCTGGGGTTTTTGAGGAGGCATGGGGCGTTGTGGAAGTCGAATAGATCGGTTGTCTTCGAGACGTTCGGACCTCTCTACCAATACAGAATATTCGAGCTTGCCTTCCTTTCCTAACACTTTGGCAATTGTGGAGCGAAGCATATTATAATAGTGCTCCTCCAGCCACTCGTACCAAAACTGACTTGGTACCTGTATTGTTAGTGTGTCCCCTTCAAGTTTTACAGGTTTGATGGGCTCAAACCATGATTTATATTTTTGATAGCTGATGTTGTCCTGAATAATTTCTAAGCATTCATTCCAAGCATCTTCAGCAGTCAAGTTATTCAACGTACAAAGCCTCCCAAAAGCGTTAAAAGTGTTACCAGATCTCTTTAGTTATCCACACGGCAAAAGTGGCGATCATTTTGTTCTCCAGTCAAAATGGGAATTTCTTCCTCACAAATCAAAAAATTTATCCTCAATCTTTAGAAAGTTATCCACATTTCTATAAACGTTATAAGTCAATGTGTTGCAATGATTTGTAGAATATCAGTAAGAATTGTAAAATTTCACTTGACAGCCCGTAACAATTCGATAACACTGATTTAACATCTATATCCAAACCTGAAATTTTTTAAAAAAACTTTTCAACAAGTTATCCACACGTATTTGAAGGGGTGAAATAGGCGGATTAACTATTTATGTAATCAAGAGGTAAGACTTAAATTAAGTAGTCTTCCTGGTTGGGTGAAGCAACCACAAACCGTTCATTCTGATCGAGATCTTTAAACAGCTTTGAATTACTAAAAAGACGACTGGCAATTTGCAATACGTCGGGTGCGGTCTTGTCATTGCACTCCAGGTAAAGCGAGGCATTTTGTGCGGCTGCAAATTCAATGATCTTTGAATAGAGTTTTAAAGGATCGTCATGAAAAAGAGCCAGATGGGGTTCGTGTTTGGTGACCTGTTTATGCATTTCTGCTTTTTCAGGTTCAGTTATATACGGAGGATTTGAAATAATAATATCCCACTCCTTTTGAAGGCCCTCAGGAAGCTGATTTATTTGAAGAATATCAGCTTTGAAAAAGTCTACATCCGTTTCATTGATTCCGGCATTTTTCTTTGCCCGTTCAATGGCTTTTTCAGAGATGTCGAACCCGGCGCAATACCAATCCGGATTTTCTTTTTTGATGGCAATTGGGATGCATCCGCTACCTGTTCCAATATCCAGCAAATTAAGAGGCTCGTGTTTCCTTTTTCTAAAATGATCCAGCAAAAGATCAACGAGCTGTTCGGTTTCAATGCGTGGAATTAAAACGTTCGAATCGACCGTAATGGTGGCGTTAATAAATTCCGTTGAGCCGAGGATATACTGAAGAGGTTCGAGAGAAGCTCTTCGTTTTACAAGAGGACGGATAGCATCTAATTCATCGCTGGATAGGGGGCGTTCGAATTGCAGGTAAAGATCAAGCCGTTTGCACTGCAAGGCTTCCGCTACAATCCATTCGATGCTCAATCGCGGATCAGGTACATCTTTTTGCTTAAAATAGTCTGTAGCCCATTCGAGCATAGACAGAACTGTCCATACCCGTTCAGATCCACTCATAATTTATATATCCTAACTCTCGTCCTCGTCTTCAGATGATTTATCATCATCCACTTCCTCTTGAAGGGAAAGCCCAAAGCGCTTGGAAAAATCCATAATAAAATCTACGAGATCCGATTCAACATTTTTTTCCTCAGAGAGTGAACTACCCCGAAAGCCCATTCGACCACCGGCTTTTTTCATTTCAATCCGATTATGGGTCTTGGTACATTCAACAATGCAAGTAACCGTTATGGTAGCATTAATCTGTTTTTCGAACTGCTCGTATACAGCTACAAAGATCTGGTCATTGCCTTCTGTTGCATTATATTTGTAGAGGTATTTTGGTTCGTGCTGTTCAAACAGTTTTAACGGTAATCTTCTCAGAGTGTCGTTGGGACCGTAGACAAGATATTTAGTTACTGTACTCATATATTAATTAATAATCCCTATTGAATTTTAGAAAAAAAGGCAAAATTTCAGCAGGAATAAAAGCCTAAATACAACAATTGTCAAATTTGTTATGCAAAGAATGTTATATAAGCAACTTATGCTGAATTATTTTATACTTTTTGATGCAATGCCAGGGCTAAATATTACGTTATGAAATCAAACAGGTAAAAACTTTGGTATATGAAACAGCTTCTTAAACACGTTGTACTGCTCGGTTTTCTTTTGGCTTTTCTATTTTCGAATCAGGTTTTAGCTCAAACCATTGAGCCGCCGGTAGAAAAAGTGGTTCGAAATACATCAAATATTCAGAGCGAATATGGTTCGGGGTTTGGTTTCAATGTAGCGATGAACAATTTTGGATTTAATGTTGGCGGGGAATATCGCAAGGTGGTGGGGCCCAGCACCGAACTCATGACATCGATAAGAATTGGCGGGTTACGCGATGCAAGTGAACAAACATTTACAGATTACTTATTTGGCCAGCAGATTATACCCAATAAATATCAGCGTGCTTTTGCTTTTCCACTTTTAATTGGTCTCAGGCACCGACTGTTTACAGATATGATTCAGGAAAATTATCGGTTTTTTGTAAGTGCCTCCATGGGTCCCGCACTGGCTTTTTCATTTCCCTATTTCGACGACACAAATGACAATGGTTACCGCGAGCAGTTTTCGAACTTTTATGAACCTGTGAATGATATTTTTACCGGTTGGAGCGAAGGAGACTGGCACATGGGCGGTACAGGCGAAATAAAACTGGCGCTTGATATTGGTGGTAACTTTTCCCGTTTGAACAGTGTTGAATTTGGCTACTTTTTCTACTACTTCCCGGATGGATTACAGTTGATGATGCCTAATCAACCGATTCCCCTCCCAAATCCAGGACCAGGACAATTTCCTTATGAGACCTATCCGCCGGGTCATCCAATGGAGGGAGACTTGATTTTGGAGCCTTCCTTTGAAGACCAGACGTTTTTTGGGTCCCCTCAAATTACGTTTACATTTGGCTGGCTTTGGTAAAGCTGAATATTATCGAATTTGATTTGGATTTCTCCGCGTAATTTCATCGGCCTCTTTATTAGATTCATCAAGCAGGATATTTGAAAGATCTTGTTTGTTGTTTTGTTCAGCGATATCTGTTTCCAACCTTAAGTTACTTCGTCCATCCTGATTTCGGTTGTGAGATAACACTCTTACGATTTTACCAGCCAGCTTTTGCAAATCCTTCTGTTTCTTTTTGCGCCAGGCTACATCAAGGCCAAATACAAGTATTGAAGAAAGAATAAAGAGAATAAGAAACGTGCCGAACAAGGCAAATGCAGAAAAGTTAAAGATAGCGGCTGCTATTACGGCTCCCACACCCGCTATAGAAAATCCAAAAAGAGGCCCTTCTGCGTAGGAACTGGCCAGCCCCACCCGCTGGCTTATGCGCAAGTGAGTATGATTATTTCCAGTTGAGACATTTACAATGGTTTCAACCCCGGCAATACTCATGTGTGTCCATTCCAGCCGCTTGGGATCTTCTTCAATTTTCCCATATTTGGTGCCAAAGTAATGCCGAAGTTCTGCGCAAAGGTCCTTCCAGGAATTTGCAGTCATTTCTTCTTCGATGACTCTCTCTTCAAAAATATGAGTGGCATTTACATCCGAAAACTCTTTTACATTTTCTTGATTGAATTCTGATGCGGCAGCAAAGAGATACTCTTTTTTGAGGCCTACTTCACTTCCAATTTTTTCGAGTTCCGAGAGGGTAAAACCCCTGGAAGATTCAAGATCATTCTTTAAATCTTCGTTCTGCATTTGAGTAGCCTTGTTGATGATTTTTTTAATTTCGGCTTCCGTATATTTTTTTTCAGCCATGAGCGAAGAAATTTTTAAAGATCAGAATGAAACAGTCAGAAATATTTCGATGAAAAGTACTGCCATTCGTTTAAAAAGGGAAGGAATATTTCAAAACGGAATCTTTCAAAAGACTGATTTTTAAGAAATTGAACGAGTACTCTTGAATTCAAATTATCATAAATGAATCATCAGTTCTGCTTTATGCTAAGTAGATTTAACAGTACATTACAGTGATGTAAAATTAACGAACAAAAAATTATTATGAGTTTAATAGAAGATATTCATGCGCGGCAAATTTTGGATTCCCGGGGAAATCCAACTGTAGAGGTCGACGTATCCTTAAGCAACGGAATTGTAGGACGAGCTGCGGTGCCTTCGGGTGCCTCAACAGGAGAGTATGAAGCCGTTGAATTGCGGGATAAAGATGCTGACTACTTCCTCGGTAAAAGTGTAAAAAAAGCAGTAGAAAATGTAAACGAAACCATCGCCGATGAGCTGGTTGGTTACCCTGCATATTTGCAGACGGAAATTGACCAAATTATGCTTCAACTCGATGGAACCCCAAACAAATCGAAATTGGGAGCCAATGCCATTTTGGGCGTTTCAATGGCGGTTGCCAAAGCCGCGGCTCAAACTACAGGCCTCCCGCTGTGGAGATACCTCGGCGGTGTAAACGCAAAGGTTCTTCCACTCCCGATGATGAACATCATTAACGGCGGTTCTCATGCGGACAATAATGTGGATCCACAGGAATTCATGATTATGCCGGCCGGTGCAGGAAATTACAGCAAGGCCATCCAAATGGGTGCTGAGATTTTCCATAACCTCAAAAAAGTTCTCTCCTCCAAAGGATATAATACATCAGTGGGCGATGAAGGTGGTTTTGCTCCGGATCTGAAATCCAACGAAGAAGCTGTTGAAGTGATTTTGACAGCCATCGAAAAAGCCGGTTATACTCCGGGCGATGATGTATTGATCGCACTCGATCCGGCTTCCTCAGAATTTTATAACAAAGAAACCGGGCTTTATGAATTTAAATGGAGTGACGGTTCCAAACGCGATTCTGACGAAATGGTTGCCTACTGGTCTGAGTGGGTGGAAAAATATCCTATCATCTCCATTGAAGATGGAATGGACGAAGATGACTGGGACGGCTGGAAAACCCTGACCGAGGCTATCGGCAAAAAAGTTCAGTTGGTTGGAGACGATCTGTTCGTAACCAATACCAATCGCCTGGCCGACGGTATCAGCAAGGGTGTTGGAAACTCCATCCTGATTAAAGTAAACCAGATCGGTACATTGACCGAAACCCTGGACGCTATTGAAATGGCTCACAAGAATGATTATACAGCTGTGATTTCACACCGCTCCGGCGAAACGGAAGATACTACCATTGCCGACATTGCCGTAGCGACCAATGCAGGCCAGATTAAAACAGGTTCTATGAGCCGAACGGACCGTATTGCCAAATACAATCAGCTTCTGAGAATTGAAGAAGAACTTGGCGAAAGTGCCATCTTCCTCGGCAGAGACGTATTTGGATTTTAAAATTCTTACAACTTTTTGATGAAAACCCGTGCGGGAAAAATTCTGCTTGTACTTGCCGGTATTATTCTGGCATTTATTCTGGCAGAAATTCTGGTACGGGTTTTTTTGCCTCAGAATAAAATGGTCACGTGGATCGAAATGCATCCCCGTGGCTTTATGATGAATCAGTCCGATATTGAAGCATTGCATGAATTTGACGACAGAACACTTCGCTATCAATTCAATGAATGGGGTCTCCGCGGAAATAAAAAGATTCAACAAGACGATATAAATATTCTGCTTCTGGGAGATTCATTTACCTTCGGGTTACTTCTCAACCAGCAAGCAACCTATGCTTCCCTTCTTCAGGATCGTCTTCACGCCAATTTCCCCTCTGCTGATTTTCAGATATTAAACGGGGGAATCGGTGGAACAGGGCTTGCAGACTGGCCGGGATGGTTGAATCAGAAAGGGGAAAGTATTTCGCCTGATATCATCATTCTGTATTTGAATTACATGGATGTAGACAGAGCTCTGTCAAAAAATCTGTATGTTGTTGAAGATTCGAAATTGCAAAACAGTATTCGATGGAAACCACGCAAAATTTTTATGTCACTTGGGAGAATGGGATGGTATCGCTGGCTGCAGGAGCATTCAGAGCTGACGAATATCCTCGTCAAACTCGCATGGAGGGATCTGTACTTTTCCGATCAAACCGATAATTTTTCACAGCAGAATTCTCAGGTTCTCATTCCGCCGGCAGATGCTTTCGATCCCAAATCAGGTTATTCATTACAGTTAGCCAAACTTTTAACCGAACAGCTTCAGATTTGGTGTGAGCAAAATGGCTGCAGATTTATCCTTACAACCACAGGTTTTTTTGATGAGAATAGCACAGGTGCTCACACATTTTCCTATTACAAATCATTGGTGAACGAGACTCCCGAGAATATCTATTTTTTTGATAACACTCCTTGTGTTCATGAACAGACTCAAGGTGACTTTGACAACATCCGGATTCCCGGTGATTCTCACCCAAATGAAAGAGGAGCACAAATTATTGCAGATTGCAGTTGGAACTGGTTGCAACCGTTCATGGAAAAAGAGGTGATCAGCCATGAAAATTAAATCTATAAAACTCCAGTATTTCAGAAATCATGAGAAAACGGAAGTGGAATTTGCTCCTCATCTGAATTTACTAACAGGTACAAACGGCTCTGGGAAAACCAACCTGATTGATGCTATTCACTACCTTTGCATGACGCGGAGTTTTGTGGCTTCAAGTGATCAGTATGTAGCCCATCATGATGAAAAATATTTTATGATTGAGGGGGATTTCGAAGGAGAAATTCGATCTTCATTTAAAGTGGGATGCAGTTATTCCCGCGGGGAAGGGAAAAAGATTTTTGTGAATGATAGTCCGCTGGATCGCCTTTCCGATTTAATCGGGATGATTCCGGTAGTGGTTTTAAGTCCCGAAGACCAAAAACTTACAAGTGAAGGGCCCGCTGAACGCCGTTCATTTCTGGACAGCATGATCAGCCAGATTTCACCGAAATATCTGCGTGATCTCATCAAATACCGGAAAATCAGAAAGCAGAGAAATAAACTTCTCCAGGAATATCACGGTCCGTTATCCATGCTGAAGACGTACCTTGAACCGTGGGATATTCAATTGGCGGAAACCGGATCAGCCATCATCCACAAGCGGGCAGAAGTGCTGGAAAAATTCAAAGAATATTTGGCGATACAGTACACCAGCATAACGGGATTGAACCTGAAACCGTCGCTAAAATATGAATCAATCTGCAGGAGCTTTGATTCATACGAGCAAATACATTCAGAATTTCAGGATCAGCTTGAAAGTAATTTCGAAAAAGAAGCCGAACGCGAACAGACCATTATTGGTCCGCACCGGGATGAAGTTGTTTTTTTTCTGGGTGATATTGAGTTGCGTAATTATGGTTCGCAAGGTCAGCACCGGCTATTTTCAATGGCTTTAAAAATGGCACAGCTGTTTTACTATTCTGATCAGCTTGATGATTTGCCAATTATGCTGCTGGATGATGTTTTTGGGAATTTGGATCAGCAAAAAATTGATATTATTACCGAAGCACTGACGAAACATTCCGGACAAACGTTTATAACATCAGCATCAGAGCGACCTTTTGAAAAAGCAATGTTCGAAGGGGTTGAACAAAATGCATGGTACACAGTACAAAATGGAGCGGTAAGCAAAAAATATTGATATGGCATTCGGTCGAAAACCAAAGGCGTTGAACAATCTTCTGCAGGAGTTCATGGACAAAATTCCTCAAAAAACAGAAATGAAGCGAGGAATGGTTTTACACTACTGGCCCGATGTTGTAGGCGGAAAAATTGCTGAAGTTACCAAACAAATTCGATTTGACGGCTCAAAATTGATTGTTACTGTTGAAAATGAAGCATGGAGGTATGAAATTCACAAAAACCGCTTCACGATTGCCAAAAAACTGAATGATCGTGTGGAATCAAAAGTAGTGAAGGATATTATTGTCCGAACATGAAATAATTATGCATATTGTCTGGCAACATGAAATTTTTTGACGTCATATCCGATCGTTTTCGAAGCTTTTTCTCATCCGGCTCCAAATCCCGAACAGATGATCCGGATACGTATGCTGAGAACCGTGAAAAAATTGTTGCCTTTAGCATCGCCCTCATTATCTCTCTCTGCCTTTGGTTTATCGTGAATTTAAGCAGGGATTTTAATGTATCCATCGAGATACCCATTCAGATTGCCAATGTGCCGAATGATGAAATTGTGAGTAGTGATGTGCCGGAAAGTGCGATGGTTAACTTATCCGGTGAAGGATGGAATATTATCTCTGTTTATAACAATCCTCCAAGAGTTTTGTTGACTGTTCAGGATGGAAGTGTAAATCTTGCCGATCAGATGAGAAATCAAATCAGTGCTTTTTCCGATCTGAATATTATCCAGGTTCAACCCACACAGCTAACCGTAGAAACAGAAAGAAAAGCCACAAAAGTAATCCCGGTAATTAATAACGTTCGGCTGAATATGCAGGAACAATTCGGTCTGATGGCCCAACCGTTAATTACTCCCGACAGTGTTACGATATCGGGGGCAGAATCCAAACTTCAAGATATTACCCAGTGGCAGACGGCTGAGGTGGTTATCAATAATGTGAATAGCGACATTCAGCGAACAGTTGAGTTACAAGAACCTGAATTTGGATTAAGCCTGAGCCCGAATGTGGTCAGTTTTGAAGCACAAATCACCGAGTTTACTGAAGCTGAGGTACGGGTACCGATCCGCACCCGAAACCTGCCATCGGGAATGGCAGTCACTTACAATCCGTCGTCTGTTATGGTTCGGTTTGATGTGCCTCTGGATCAGTATTCGGTCATTCAGGGGGCACGTCCGTTCAGGGCTTATGTAGATTATTCGGTAATTGAAGAGGATTCATCCGGAAGAGTTTCCCCGGAAATAGAAGTGGTGGAAACGGATTATTTCATCCGGCTGCGAAGTTTCCAGCCGCCAAGGGTTGCCTATTTCCGAATTGTGCCGGAATAATATCAGTTACTTGCTTCGGCCGTCTCACCAAATGGAGCGATCACTTCCTCAACATTTCTGGCGTTGGGAAAGAATTCCAATATTTCGAGAAGCACTTCATCCACTAAAACATCCGGGCAGGATGCGCCGGAAGTGAGGGCAATTTTTAAGCCGGGTTTGTCTGTTGGGAGCCAGTTTTCAGTTTCCAGGATCTCTTTTTTCCACTGGTTGAAATGTTGGATTTTTTTTGGTGACTCAAACTCGCCCGCATCCCTGATGTGGTACGTAGGGCAGTGCTGTTCCAGAATTTCGACCAAATGCATGGTGTTGGATGAATTGTAGCCGCCAACTACAATGGCTAAATCAGGTTCCGCATTTGCCAGGGCATACGTGGCAGATTGATTTTCATTGGTTGCGTAGCAGAGTGTATCGGATGTGTCGGCAAAATGATCGAGTACATTACTCTCTCCAAACCGTTCTGTAGCCGCTTTTTTCAGGATTTCCATCACTTCCTGCGTTTCTGTAGCAAGCATGGTGGTTTGATTGATGACGCCAAAAAAGGCAAGGTCTTTCAACGGATTGAACCCTTCAGTACTTTTGTGGCCGAAGTATTTTTCAAAATCTTCCAGCGGTCGTCTTTCAGTCATGATATCCGCAAGTATTTGGGCTTCTTCAGGATTCAAAACAACCACAACCGGGGAATGACTGGCGCTGTGCGAAAATGTGGCGCGGGTCTCTTCATGGCGGTGTTTTCCATGGACGACCAGGCTGTAGCCTTTTTTGCCAAGTTGATTTCCCCGTTTCCAAACCTTCTCCACAAACGGACAAGTTGTGTTGTACTGATACGGATTAATTCCCTGTTTCTTAAGTCTTTCCTGGATTTCAATTGTTGTTCCAAAAGCGGGGACAATCACAATGTCGTCAGAATCCAGGGACTCGATTGAAATTCGTTCAGTGCCATCCGTATCAAACAGGAATTTTACACCTTTTTTTTGAAGGTCTTCATTCACCGTGGGATTGTGGATCATTTCACTCAACAGGTAGATATTCTGGCCAGGATTTTCCTCTACGGTTTTATAAGCGATATCAATAGCATTTTCCACGCCGTAGCAAAACCCGAAATGCCTGGGAATCAAAAAGGAAACTGGTCCAAAATTGAGTGCAGTTGGAGTAAGATCCTTCTTGCGCGGATCGGTAATTTTATTTGCCTCCTTCACTTTTCGTATGACCGGAGACTGGTACATTACGGGGATATCGAACTTCTTGCGTGCCATGAATCGTATTCAATCTTTATCAGATTAACGTACAAAGATACAGAATCTTTGGCAGTAACATAGGAGCGAAAAGAAAGATTCAATCGGCCATTAATTGTTTCTTGGCGGGTCGGCAGGAAAAACGTTTACATGTTCCCAGTTTGTATTACAATTTTTACCGTTCTCGAAACAGACACTGGCAATAGTTATATACCCTTCTGAATATTTATCATCCGTAAAACTGTAAATATGTTCTCCATTCATAAATAGATCAAATGTAGAACCGTTTGCATTGATTGTGATGTCATGGAACTGATCTAACCCGCCCTTCAGGTTCAATTCTTCTTCATACAGGAAGGAAGATTCTGTTTCGTTTCCAACATTTTCAGACTTAACAACAGCAACTCCAACCTCAGGATTAATCATGAAAAAGTATCCCAGGGTAAATGTTTTACTGTCTTCATCCACAATTAGTAAACCATCGGAACGAATAAAAATAACAGCACCGCTTTCAGTGATTCCAGCTGAGTGTGAGACTTTCGCCTGAAGTTTGAAGTCCTTAAACTTTCTATCGTAATAAGCGCTGGTTCCCTGGCTCTTATTTTTAAGAGAATATTTCAGCATTCCATTCTCAATGGCATATTGATTGTCGGAGAAAAGCCAGTTTTGAGCAACGCCGTCTTCAAAATCTTCACGAAATCCAAAGTCAAAAACGGCATTGATGGTCTTTGGCCCGTTCATCGTAATGGTCGCCGGGTTTTCATTACTTTCCAAATCACCAATCCACTTATCAAACCACCAATCTTCTGATGGTTCAGCTGTAAGTTCTACCATTGAACCGGGGGAATAATTTGTGGTTTTGCCATTTACAATATCTTCATTTACAGTTCCCTCTCCCTGGATATTGATGGTAAGCGGATAGGTTTTTTCTTCGAATTGGGCTGTAACCGTTTTAGCCTGATTCATTGTAATGGTTGCAGGATTTTCTGAACCGCTCAGATCTCCACTCCAACCGGTAAATTCCCAATTCGTTTCCGGTTCTGCTGTCAGCTCAACCACAGTGCCTTCGGTATAATCGGTTTTGGCATTGACGATCTGTTCCGACACATGTCCCTCACCGTCAACTTCAACTGTAAGTGGATAAGTGAGTTGCTCAAACAGCGTGTTGATACTCATATTTTTGTTGATGGTAACCGTTGCCGGATTATTGCTTCCGGATAGATCTCCATTCCATTCTTTAAACACCCAGCCAGAATTGGCTGAAGCAGAAAGTTGAACCTGTTCATTTTCATCAAAGGAACCACTGGCGGGTGTGACTGAACCGGATTCCAAAGGCGACACAGTGGTTTGAAGGGAATACGTTTCTTTTGAGCTGTTCGAACTTTTGCATGAGACAAAAACAAAAGTGGCTGCGAGAACAATAAAAGAAAGCCAGGAAAGAGTAATTTTTTTCATAGATAGAATGGAAGTTTGATAGTGTGTTCAACCATATATGCAACTCTTTGAGGCAGAAAAGATCAAAAAAATCTCCCAATCCGGAAGGCCGAATTGGGAGATTCTATTAAAATGAGAGTTGTTTAATTGAATGGGCGACCGGTTGCATCACCATTCGGTTCAGCAGATTCTGACGGGGTTTGAACGGTTTTGGGAAGGCGTTTAGATACATCATCTGCCTGGGTTACTTTTACATATTCCCAAAAAACCCGGTTGTTTCCATTATCGCTTGCATACGCTCCTATGCCAACGTATCCATCAGAAAAGGTGTCGTCGGTCAAAGTGATGATATATTCATCATTGATAAAAATCTCAAACGTTGGGCCAACTACATTGACGGTTACAATGTTATACTCTCCCAAATTATCATTTAGTTGAGGAACCTCTACCCATGGTGAAAATTCCGTTTCAATACCATTCTCGTGTTTAAAGACGGCTCCCCATCCGCTCTGGGTAATTGCAACCAGATAGCCATTTTGAAGGAAAGCCTCTTCAACATTTCCCTGAACCCGTATAAAAAGGGCGAGTGTATAGTCTTCTGTTTCGTCCGAACGCGTTCGTGTTACTTTTGCTTCAATTTTATAATCTGAAAATACTTGATCATAAACGCCTCCACCCCAGTTTCCGTCATTTCCTGTTGAAAACTGAAGTTTGCCGTCTGCAACAGAGAAGCGGTTATCTGAGAAAACCCAATTATCGGCCACGCCATCTTCAAAGTCTTCATTAAATCCGAAGTCAAATATGGCAGTGATATTTTTAGGGCCGTCCATGGTAACCGTTGCGGGATTATCCTGTGTCTCCAGATCTCCGGTCCATTCAACAAAACGCCATTCATTGGATGGATTGGCGGTTAACTCTACCTCGGTACCATGGGCAAACATTCGATTGCTATTTGAAGGTTCGAAGTTCAAGCCTCCATTCCCACTTATATTTAACGTGAGTTTATATTTCTTTAATTCAAATTGGGCTGTAACCGTTTTGGCTTGATCCATCGTAATGGTGGTCGGGTTTTGGGTTCCGCTGAGCGCACCACTCCACCCCGTAAATGTCCAGTTTGCAGCGGGATTTGCTGTAAGCTGAACAACAGAGCCCTCCGCATAATCGGTTTTAGCATTAACGATTTGTTCGGTAACCTCACCTTGTCCTTCAACCTCAACAGTAAGTGGATAGGTAAGCTGCTCAAACAGCGCATTGATGCTCATATTTTTGGTGATGGTGACTGAAGCCGGATTATTGACGCCAGACAAATCTCCGTTCCACTCTTTAAACACCCAGCCGCTGTTGGCAGATGCTGTGAGTTGAACTTGTTCATCTTTATCAAATTCTCCACTTGCAGGAGAAACCGACCCGGATTCTGATGGAGAGACGGTGGCTGATAGTGTAAAGGTTTCTTTTGAGCTGTTGGAGCTCTTGCAGGAGATCATTAAAAAAGAACCCAGAAAAAACCACAGCAAATGTTTAAAACGTAATTGTTTTTTCATGATATAAAAGAATTAAATGATTAAAGCTGAAACTGTACTCTTATGAAACCAGTCTAATGAGTACCCTTTGTCAGTTTTTATGTGATATGCACTCTTTTTTTCCTGAAAAGCTCAGTAGATTTTTGAACAGGAATTAATTGAGCAGACATCTTATAAACGAACCATTTCGTTTGTCATAATTATTTCTGTATACCTTGGAAATGTCATAATAAAGGAACCTTGCCCAGGCGTTGAAGTCATTATATTCTGTACTGCTCCACCATGCGCCGTTATTTCCTCCGGCGGAAAAAGCTCCGTTTCCAGATCTCGAACCACCCAAAACGGCTGAAAATCCGTTGGAATCTCTCAGGATTTCTCCTTCATCATCCCCCCGCCATTCAACGCCATCGGCTTGCTCGGGAGTCATTCCCAGAGTTATTTCAAGCGTTTTCCAGTCATCATCGGATGGAACTCTCCATCCGGTAGGGCAAATTCCGCGGCTGTTATTTACAGCATACCAGTTATACATTTTTCCGTTGATATCGCTGTTGAATTCATCATTTGCGTAGTATGCCCAGGCTCCCATTGACATGGAGGCCCAGGTCTCATCATCTTCGATATTAAGAATGGCAGAACCATCATTATAAGAGCGGGCTCGCATATCTTCGGCTGTCCAGCATTGATCCCCAAATTGGATGGTTTTATAACGGTTTCCGTCTATATCTTTGAGTGTGTCGCCACAAGTTTCAAAATCATTGTCATCGGGATCTTCTGATGATGTCGAACTGTCTTTACAGGAAACGAGCAGTATCGAAAGTACAAAGGTCAGGCAAGCAAAAAGTGTTACATAGTGCCGGTGATTTGAATGCATATTTTTATTCATAGTCGTTTTATTGGAAGTGATTACGTTGGTTTGAGTGGAAAACAGAAAAGCTGATTTCTTTCTTACCTTTGAAAAAGACATGCACCAATTGTGAATAGAAAAGCTCAGTCAAAAAAAATAAATAGCGGGTAACCAGAAGAAAGTGTAGTTAATCTTAAAATAATGCGTACCTTAGCTGCTCAATTATTGGCGATTCTCCATTAACCTGTCCTGTCGGTTCTATTTTTGCCTCTCTTCAGCAAGTTCACTTCTGAATGTTTGTAAAACGCGCTTTGGCCAGGAAAGTATCTCCCGAATTTTCTGAAAACAAGAGTGGAGCGATGCGCGTGGCGAATGCAAAAATCAAATAAAACAGAATAATTTTTTATGAAAAATGTCTCTTTTTCAGACCTTGGGATTCAGCCCGAAATTCTTAAAGCCATAAATGAAATGGGCTTTGAGGCTCCAACCCCAATCCAGGGAAAATGCATACCCGCCGTACTTTCGGGGTCTGATGTGGTTGGACAGGCTCAAACCGGTACAGGAAAAACAGCTGCATTCGGTATTCCGGCCATTCAAATGGCAAACAGCGGTTCAAAAATTCCCAGTGTTTTGATACTGACTCCCACCCGAGAACTTGCCATTCAGGTTACGGGAGAGTTGATCAAACTCGCGAAATTTACAAATGGTGTGTACACCGTTCCGGTTTATGGCGGGCAACCCATCAACAGGCAGTTTAAAGCGTTGAAGAAAGGTGCGCAGATTGTGGTGGGAACTCCCGGCCGAATTATTGATCACCTGAAGCGCGGAACACTTCGGCTGAATAACCTGAAGTTTGTTGTACTGGATGAAGCCGATGAAATGCTGAATATGGGTTTTCGTGAAGACCTGGAAGAAATTTTGAGTTACAGTTCTGGAAAAGCCCAGACGGTGATGTTCTCGGCAACGGTTCCAAAGGCAATCCGCCAAATCATGAATAAATGGATGCATCAGCCGGAAATGGTGAAGGTTGAAGGAAAAGCTGAAACGGCTGCCGGAATTGAACAGTTTGTGATGGAAGTCCGGGATTCGGTGCGAACCGAAGCCGTTTGCCGGATTATGGACGTAGGCAATTTTAAATTGGCCCTGATTTTTTGCAATACCAAACGCCTTTGTGATTCACTGGTCCAGGATTTGCAGGCGCGTGGATATTCATCAGATGCACTTCATGGAGATATGCGTCAGAATGTTCGGGATAAAGTGATGAACAAATTCCGAACCGGCCAGATTGATATGCTGGTTGCCACCGATGTGGCTGCCCGCGGACTGGATGTTGAAAATGTGGATGTTGTATTCAATTATGATATTCCGCAGGATCCCGAATATTATGTGCATAGAATTGGCCGAACCGGCCGGGCTGGAAGAAACGGGATGGCGATTACATTCTCATCCGGGAATAAAAGAAAACGGATTCGATATATCGAAAAGATGATCCGAACGCAGTTAATGCCGTTGCCTATGCCATCCGTTTCGGAAGTGAGACAATCCAAGATGGGCAATCATCTGGATGATGTCATTGAAACTCTTCATGCCGGCGGACTGAGAGAATATATTGATCAGCTTGAACCGCTTGCCGAAGGCGATTTTACCCCGATCGAAATCGCCGCTGCTTTACTGAAACTGAAAGTGCATGCTCAGTAATGAGATGTAAGATTTGCGTAGTGGCAATTCATGAGTTGCCACTACTCACAATCCATTCTTAATTCCCTACAAAGAAAACAGCGTTTGCAATCAGCAGTTTGCCGTTTTCCCAGAAGCCACGGAAAAGCGGATTGTCCACAAAATAGACAACCTGGCCTGATCCGTGAGGCTGTACGCCAAAAGAAAGTGTATTTTCCAATTCCTGTTTGGCTTCATGTCCGGTAAATCCGCTGATGGGTGCTTCTGCTTCAGCAGCTCCAACATTCCAGCCAGAGTCCAGATATTCATAAGCTGAGCCATCCGTTTTCAGGGAGAAATAATGATCGCCATAGCCGTAGCCTAAAGGATGGGAATTATCAACAGTAATTTTAAAGATGGATCCCGGAACCATGGAACTTGCGCGGTTTCGAATGCGATCTTCGTAAGGCTGAAGCTTCTCTTCGTTGGAAGGTTCTTCTTGTTCATTCACTTTTCGCTGAAGCTGGAAACCATCTCTGCCCGCTAAAATTCGATTGGTATAACCAAACGATATTAAAGTGCCGCCGTCTTTGGTCCAGGTGCTTATTTTTTCGATCACTTCATCCGTGAAAATCCCTGAATAAAAGCCGGAGGGTAAAATCAGAACGTTAAAATCATCAAGACTTGTTCTCATTATATCGCCTGAATGGAGCAGCGTAGCCGGGTAATCGAGTTGCTGATCAAAGAAATGCCATATTTCTCCCGCATTCAGGGATGAACTTCCCTCGCCTGTAATCACAGCCACTTCTGGTTTTTCGAGGAAAGAAACGTTCCCCGAACCAAAATCGGAACCGCTTGAAACATAGCCGGTGGCAGAACCATAAAGCGATCGCTGATATTTTTCGGCGGCGGACTGCACAATTTCATCAAAAGAGTCCCCAAGATCACGGTTGCCGTTGCGTGTAATAATCAGAGTTCCCTTTTTGTACGATTTCCCTCCAAGCTCAAAATCCACCGTAGAAAATCGACTCTTAACACCTTTTTTTGTGATTTCGGCAAGAAACCGGGCATCATCCAGAGAATTCCACTCCACAATATAGGCGTAAGGTGTATCGGAACCTGTAATTTTACTTGACCGGAAATCGGATGCAGAAATATTCATTTCCGGATTGATTTGAGATTCCAGTGCATAGCCATCCAGGCCAAATCGATAGTGGGCTTCCCATGCGGTGATGTCGTATGTCAGAGAATCTGAAAGCTCGGGATTGGGTTCAAACAAAATTCTCACATAATTTCCCTGTGGCTGGTAAGTGCTTACAAGAATATCACCTTCCGAAATGGAAATGCGTCCTGTTTCTCCGGTTGAGAAATCATAACCATTTACAGTTCTGGCGCCACCGGAAGTACCGTATTCAATCTGGTTTCTGTCTAATACCGTTAGCAGGTTGTAGATGTTATCGGGATCGTTATCGGCTTTTACGACAAACGTTTTGTACTGCCCCGCCGGATTTTCACGGGCTGTTGAGAAATAGGTTTGAAATTCTTCAATAAGCTTGTCGGCATTTTGGGACGAAATTTCAACGGTTGACATCCCGGTTGTGTAATGGTGAGTTAATCTGTCAAGCAGTGTCAGTGAATTTCCTTCGGCTTTTTCGATGGCAAGACCCGCTAAACTGTGACCGGCCTGTTCGTAGGTCATGCCAATGGAGCCGTGGTACGTTGGCCAGGTATCTCCATAGCTGGGATAAAAAAGGTCGAACCGTTCTTTTGTAAAGTAGAGCCAGCCTTCTTTGTCGAAATATTTGATGTGATTTTCTCCGATGGCTGCCTGAAACTCCCGTTGCCAGTCAGTTATTACTTTATGAAACGGTTCAGCTGCCGGCGCAAAATAATAAGGACTGTCATATCCCTGCTCGTGATAATCCACATGAACGTGCGGGAACCATTGCTTGTAAATATCATAGCGTTGCTGAGACTCTATTTGGGTTTGCCAGGCCCAGTCTCTGTTCAGGTCAAACATGTAATGGTTGGAGCGGCCTCCAGGCCAGGGTTCGTGGTGCTCACGTGCGGCGAATGTAGCGTTTGGTTCTTCGCCAACCATTTGCTTGTACCAGTAAATATAACGGTCGCGTCCGTCGGGATTGACCATCGGGTCCATAATAACTACCGTGTTATCCAGCCAGTTTTTGGATTCCTTATTGCCGGGCTGAACAAGTTCATACAAAGTTTTCATGGCGGCTTCACTGCTCGATGTTTCATTGCCGTGAACGTTGTAACTCAGCCACACAATAGCTTTTTGGTTGGATGTGATTTCACCTTCTTCAAGTCCGGTCATCCGGAGGTTGTTCAACCGTATTTCTTCAAGATTTTCATGATTTTCCGGAGTTGTGATAACCAGGTATAGAAGGTCGCGGTGTTCATAGGTTTCGCCATATTTTTGAATCGTAACATAGCCGGATTCCTCGGCGACATGATGAACATAATCCATCACCAGATAATGTGGAGTCCAGCGGTCTCCCAAATCATATCCCAAAAATTCTTCAGGTGATTGTACTTGTGCAAAAACAGGTGAGGCAACAAAAAGTAAAAACAGGAAAAAGGTTAAACGTACAGCCCTTCTTTTCATGATCGGGAAATAAGAATAGGTGAATGGTGTGATTTTAAATCATAAAAGCTGGCACAACTTAATCAAATCCGTGTTTTGCTAAAAGTGTCAGTTTTATTTGAGAAAGGGAAGACAAATAAATGAGGAAAGCATAGAAACACCGGATCATTGGCCTTTTTGGTTATTATGGCCAAAGATCCGGTAAATAATTTAGTTCAAGGTGTAATCGAGAGTAATCTCAGCGTTCAGTAACTTCGATACAGGGCAACCTTCTTTTGAAGCTTTGGCAATTTCACCAAATTTCTCTTCAGAAATATCGGGTACCTTTGCATCCAGTTTCAGGTCAATTTTTGTGATCGCCCATCCATTATCCTGCTTGTCGAGGCTGAGTGTTGCTTTTGTTTCAATTGAATCAGCCTTGTAGCCTTGCTTTTCGAGACCAACGCTCAGGGCCATGGCGTAGCATCCGGCATGTGCGGCTGCAATCAATTCTTCGGGATTTGTTCCTTTGGTTCCGTCTTCATTTTCGAACCGCAATTTTACAGAATACGGCAGGTCGACAAACGCCTTGCTTTGAGGGGTAGACAGAGTTCCGGATCCTTCGGTTCCGGAGCCATTCCAAACTGCTTTTGCTATACGTTTCATATTTTTTGGTAGTTATGTTTAATGTTATGATTTGAAAAATCCTTATTGGGACGGAATGATAAGCAATGCATTTGCAACCGTTCGCTCACCTTCATGATCAAATTCCAGATTGTCGCTCGGATAATTAACAATCCCGTTTTCTGTTGCATTTTTAATCCACATGGATGTTGAACCTCCACCATCGAGGTTAAGAGCATATTCAGATTCAAGATCCAGTAAAAATTTTGACAGTTCCGGGATTGTCATTCCATAAGACTGGAACGACCGTCCATCAATAGTAACCAAATAGAGACGCTTGTCGTTTGTTAGTGCAACGGCCGTTCGGGGATGCCGGTTTTGATGGAAAGGATCATTATTGAATTGTTGGACAGTGGATTCAAAAATTAACAGGGGACCGGAACTCAAAACGGTTTCAAAGTCTGCATGATGCCAGCCTTCTTCTGGTTTTTTTAAAATTTGAATGGATTTGTTTGAAGACCATGCCACAGCACCACTTTCGTTAAATCGGTTGCGCCGTGGGACTCCTTCGTAAATAACCTCTCCATTTACTTTCAGAAACACTGCCGATCCTCCGGTATCTCTCCTAAAAAAGGACCCGTTTACAGCAACAAGAGCGTCATTTTCGTTGGCAAATTGGCTGGTTTTAATCATGCTGTCTTTCAGGAAAGCTACTTTGAATTCGGTGGTGACACTGTCCAAAAAAACTTCAATCAGATTAATACTTTGCCTGGAATCAAAAAGATCCGTTCCGCGATAATTTTTCCAATAAATACCAGTATCGAGCCTTTCTGATGCCCACTCTACTCCAGATGCAATTGTTGTGGGCTGTGCATTTACTTCAGCAGCAGAAAGGGAAATGAAACATGTAAATACAAAAAGCTCTGCCATCCGGAAGTATTTGTAAAGAGCTTTCTTCAAAGATAAATGATTTAAATATGTTGCGAATATAATTCCTGTCATCCCGAAGAGATTGAAGCATTATTTATGAAGATAAACTCATCTCAGGCTCAAAATAACAAGTTAAATGTGGTTGATAAAAAAATTCTAACACATAAAGTAAAATAAAAAAGAGAGAGTTTAGGACCGGATTAACAGTAACCTTGTAAAAATTCTTGCGTAAGTGAGATTATGAATGAATGACAAGTCAGTCTTGAATCAAAAAAAGGATGTTAAAATGAAAGGAAAGAAAATCTGGATAACTCTTCTTGTTGTGATTGTACTGGGCAGCGGGGCCTTCTACTTTTTGCAGGGTGATTCATCCTCAGAAGAGGGTCAGGAAGATCCGTTTGTGGTTGCCGAGATCGGGACAGTTATTGAAAAAGCATTGGCAGTTGGTACGATTGAACCTGAAAATGAGATCGAAATCAAATCAAAAATCTCGGGGGTTGTCAGTAGAATTTTTGCCGAACCGGGAGAATACGTCACCCAGGGTCAGCCGCTTATTGAGGTAAAACCGGATCCAACTCCACTGGAGCTCGCAGAGGCAAAACGAAACCTGGAACGAACCCAAATCGAGAAAGAAAGTCTTGAAAGCGAAATGAAACGCATGCAGACACTGATGGATCAAAATCTGGTTTCTGCTCAGGAGTATGAGCAACTGGAACAGCAGTATGAAGATGTAAAAATTCGCGTTCAAATAAGCCAGGAGCGTCTCGATTTGTTGGAATCCGGTAAAGTTTCGATTGGTGATACGGTGATTGAATCGGTAATTCGTGCACCAGTCGATGGCTATATACTTGAAAAGATGGTTGATGAAGGTGAGCCTGTAGTTCCGTTAACCTCCTACCAGGCCGGTACCGCGTTGATGAGTATTGCCGGGATGGACAAGTTGCTGTTTAAAGGAACAGTTGATGAGATTGATGTTGGCAAAATGGAAGAAGGAATGAGAACAGAAATCAAGATCGGAGCTCTGCCTGATGCCGTTGTTTACGGTGAAGTCTCTCGAATTTCACTGAAGGCTACACAGGAAGATAATGCAACGGTTTTTCCGGTTGAGATTACGATTACCGATACAAATGGCGTAACACTAAGAGCCGGTTATTCCGCAAATGCCGATATCATTATCGAAAGAGCCCAGGATGTAGTTACTATTCCTGAACGGGTAATCACTATGCGGGATGGTAAAAACTATGTGGAAATTCCCGGTGATGAACCCGGCAGCAGAGTTGAAAAAGAAATTCAGTTAGGTTTGAGTGACGCCATTACAGTTGCCGTAACCGATGGCCTTGCTGAAGGTGATACCGTTTATGAACGCCCGGTTAAAACACTTACCGTGAGATAGAGAATCTGTAAGCAAGTTTAAATAAGTCATCAGTTTAAAAATCATCCATGTCAATCCTGAGTCTTTTTACGGACCTTTTCAGAAACCTAAACCAGCAACGGCTGCGAAGTTTCCTCACGATTTTTGGAATCATGTGGGGTACAGCCACGCTCATTTTGCTTCTTGCTTTTGGAGTAGGTTTCAGAGATCAAACCGTTTTGAATATGCGGGGGATGGGAGATCAACTTGCCATTATGTTTCCCGGGCAAACAACAAAAGCATTTGAAGGATATGGAATAGGCCGTCCCATCCGGTTTCGCGAAGCCGATGCCTGGATGCTGAAGCAGCAGATTTCGGAGATCGACGTTGTTCTTCCGGAATATTCCAGCTACCTGCAGATTTCATATGGCGAAAAACGGCGAAACTCATCAGTTGGCGGGGTTTATCCGGGATATCAGGATGTTCGGAATATGTATGAAAAACAAGGTGGACGCTGGTTAAATGATCATGACATCCGTGAGCAAAGACGTGTGATTTTTCTCGGTAACCGGCTGGCTCAAAATCTGTTCGAAAATGAAGATCCGGTAGGAAAATCTGTAATGATGCAGGATACACCTTTCACCGTGATTGGGGTACTTCATGAGAAAATTCAAAACTCATCCTATTCTCAACAAGATCAGGACAGGGCATTTATTCCTGCAACTACATTTTCTACTATGATGGGTACCGACATTATCAATAATATCATTTACACGCCGAAGGATCCGGCAATGGCCGAAAACATTCGGGATCAGGTGTACGAAGTGATGGGGCGGAAACACCGGTTTGATCCGTCTGATACGGATGCCGTCGGGATTTGGGACACCAATGAATTCTGGGCATTTATCGACATCATGTTTTTGGGAATCAACGGCTTTCTGGGATTGATTGGTTTCTTTACACTTGCTGTCGGCGGTATTGGGGTTGCCAATATCATGTTTGTGGTTGTCCAGGAAAGGATGAAAGAAATCGGTATCCGGCGATCAGTCGGTGCAAAACGTCATCACATTATGGGACAATTTTTCCTGGAAACCTTTTTGATTATCGGTTTGGGTGCAGGTGCCGGTTATGCCATAGGATGGCTGCTGGTACAGGCCACACAAAATATTCCAATTAAGGAATTTGTTGGAGCCCCTTACTTTTCACCAGAAGTTGGGTTGATTGCATTTGCCGTTTTGGGATTCGTGGGATTTGCAGCCGGCTTACTCCCGGCATGGAGAGCAGCACGGCTGGATATTGTAGAATGTTTACGGAGATAAGGAATGTGGCGAAATCTATTTAGAGAATTTTTTACGGATCTTGGAAACCAAAAACTCCGGTCTTTTCTGACGATCATTGCTATTGCGTGGGGAACACTCTCCGTGGTACTTCTTCTGGCTTTTGGCAGGGGGCTGGGCAATAGCATGGCAGAAGGAATGCTGGGCGCAGGAAATCAGGTCATTATTATTTATGGTGGACAAACCAGTATGAATTACGAAGGACTCGGGATTGGCAGGGCGATCCGGTTTTCGGAAGAAGATGTTTCCATGCTTGAAAGAGCCGTTCCTGATATTGAGTATTCAAGTCCGCAGTACGGCCGATGGGGAGCAACAATTGAATATGGTGACGTTCGAACCAACACCTACATGGAGGGAGTGAATCCGGATTTTGAGATTATGCGCACAATGTATCCCGCCGCCGGGGGACGATTTATTAATGAGAAAGATGTGGATGAAGTCCGCCGCGTTCTTTTCCTGGGAAACGAAATTGCTCAACGGATTTTCCAGGGAGAAGACCCAGTGGGTAAGGAAGTGATGCTCAATAACGTACCTTTTACGGTGATTGGAACGATGCAATCCAAAATGCAAACATCCATGAATAATGGCCCGGATGCCGACCGAGCGATTATTCCATACTCAACCTTCAGAAATATTTATGGAGACCGTTATGTCGGTTCCATTTTGGTACGGCCTACCGATCCCAGCAAGCAAGAGGAAATCAAGGAGAGCATCACGAATATATTTTCTGCCAAGTACAAGTTTGATCCCGCAGATGAACAGGCCATGCCGATGTGGGATTTTATTGAAGCTGAAGAGATGAATCAGAAAGTTTCGGCGGGCCTTGAGATTTTCCTTTTTACGGTTGGTTTTTTCACGCTGATGATTGCCGGTGTAGGTGTGGCCAATATTATGTTTGTGGTTGTAAAAGAGCGCACGCAGGAGATTGGGATTAAACTGGCTGTGGGAGCAAGAAAAGTTCATATCATTGTACAATTCATTTTCGAATCACTTTTTATTTCCTTCCTGGGAGGTTTCCTGGGGATGGCCATTTCGTCGGCCATTGTGTTCGCGGTTCTTGCAATGGATATGACCGAAGGTGCCGGCGAATTTCTTGGAAAACCGCAGATCTCTGAAATGGCAGTGATCATCACGGTAGGTGTGCTGGCACTGATTGGGTTAATCGCCGGTATCTTTCCGGCAGTCAAAGCTGCAAAAGTAGACCCGGTGGAATCGTTGAGATACGAGTAATTCCAAAATTTTCGGAAGCCCGCGACAATCCTTCTCAATACAAGTACTTGTTTCAAATCTATTATTTCTTAGATTTATGAATAAATCAATGAAAAAT
Source organism: Rhodohalobacter sp. 614A (assembly GCF_021462415.1). NCBI lineage: Bacteria > Pseudomonadati > Balneolota > Balneolia > Balneolales > Balneolaceae > Rhodohalobacter > Rhodohalobacter sp. 614A. The sequence continues at coordinate 509,382 of NZ_JAKEDS010000001.1, read as the reverse complement.
AGATAGGTTTGAGGTGGTTAACCACAATACTACTCGGGTGGCTTTGTATTCTTTTCTTTGATCGGCCTCCGGTCTACTCACAAATATCAGCGGCCGACAGTCTTCTTCAAGCCGTATCGGTAGAAGTAGATCAAAATGAGAAAGCCCATATCTATCTGCAATTAGCGCAACTTTCCATGGCTGCTGATCTTCCCAGGGCATTGGAATATGTAAACCAGTCTGTGGAACTTGCAGACGATGAAGTTTTACTCGGTGATATTTACGACCAAAAAGGAAGGCTCCATTTTGTATCTGGTGAACTGGATGAAGCATTAATCAATTTTCGTGATGCCAAAACCAGTAAAGAACGGGCAGGAGATACAGATCAGGCGGCACGCATCAATAATCGGGTCGGTGTAGTTTTATTGAGACAAAAAAAACACCAGGAGGCGCTGGAAGTTTTTCTGGAAAGTGCATCATTTTTTGAGGATAGTGGAGATGAAGTGAACCTTGCCATGAGCCACAATAATATGGCCGGGGTTTTTGCGGATATGGGGGATTACTCGAATGCCGTGCGCTATAATGAACTGGCATTACCGGTTTTCCAGGAAAATAATATTCAGCAATATGAGATAATCACCCTTACCAATCTTGCGGGACAGTATCTCCGGCTGAATAACTTTGAAGAATCGCTTGATTATAACCGTCAGGCAGAAATCATTGGGGATGAACTGCAGGATCAATATGCCCTTGGAATTGTCTATAACAACTTTGGACAGATTTATTTTGAACAAGGTGAGTTTGAGACGTCATTGGATTACTATAAAAAATCTCTGGCGGCAAAAGAAGCCATCGGAAATTATTCGAATATGGTTCCGATCTATAATAATCTGGGGCAAACATTAACAGAATTAGACCGGCCACAAGAAGCAATTCAATACCTGGAAAAAGGATTGCCGTTGTCCAATGGCGATGAACGGTGGCATGTAACCAGCAATCTTGCGAAAGCCTATTCTGTAGCCGGTCAGCCTGACTCAGCGGTTCACTATTTTGATGTTACACTTAGCCACCGCGACAGTATTTTTACGACTGACCGCCAGCGGGTTATTGATGAACTCCGCACCCAGTATGAATCTGAACGGCAGGAGCTGGAAATTGCACAGTTAGAGTCGAGTCAGCAGCAAAACCGGATGTTGCTGACGGGCTTATCCGGACTGTTTGTCGCTACACTGATCATCGGGTTTCTGGCTTTAAAAAACACTCGTAAGAAACGAATTATCGCCCAGCAAAATGAAAAGCTTGAGAAACAGCATGTGGAGAAGTTGCTGAAAGAACAAGAACTGATTGGCATTAATGCGATGCTGGAAGGCCAGGAAAAAGAGCGGGAGAAAATAGCCGAGGAATTGCACGACACCATAGGTAGTTCGCTCGCAACGCTCAAGCTATATATTGAAAGTCTGGATGATGGACGGAAAAAAGAGGATTATCATCAGCTTCATCAAAAAACAAGCCATCTTTTAGAAGAGACATATGATGAAGTGAGAAAAATAGCACACAGTAAAAGTGCCGGTGTTTTAATCAGGAAAGGTTTGGTTCCGGCTGTGGAATCGATGGCATCCAGAATTTCCGAAGCCCGGAAAATTGATATTCAGGTGATTGGAACCGGGCTGGAAGACAGGCTCGAAAATAGTGTGGAAATTTCCATTTTCAGAAGTATACAGGAGTTGCTTTCAAACGCTGTAAAGTATTCCAGGGCTTCGGAGATGGTGGTTCAGATGACCCAGCATGACGAGATGCTGAATATCATGGTTGAGGACAATGGAGTTGGATTCGATCCGGGAAAAGTCCAGTGGGGGCTGGGATATACCACCATTCAAAACCGTGTGGATGATTTCGGGGGAGACTTAACCATCGATTCTTCCCCCGGAAATGGAACCACTGTAATTTTAAATATCCCGGTCGATTAGAAACAAAATTTTCTCAAGGGATCTCAAATCTTTTTAGTAATATTATGTCGTTAACAGTTCAAGACCTGCCTGAGAAGAAAACCCCGATTTACAGATTAATGAATCATAAAGAGAATTAAATCTGATCAGAATTTCCATTCAAAATAATATGAATACCATGAAAAAGAGTCTCATTACTTTATTCGCTACAGTTTGCTTTCTGATGTCCGGAATTCTGGATTTGCATGCTCAGGGAGAATCCCGTATCGGATTAAAAGGTGGGACGGACTTGTACTCTTCCATAGCCAGTGTATCCTTTTTTGGGCTTTCAGTTGAAGAAACCTCGGACTCAAAATTCGGATTCGCTGCAGGAATTTTTGTGGAGAAACCATTTTCAGACCTGCTTTCAGCGCAGTTTGAAGCTCTATACATCCAAAAGGGAGGGAAGGATCATTTTTCAGGTACAGATTTTGATGTGGATGTTGAGGATGGGGAAGGAAAATTAACGCTATCATATCTCGATATTCCTGCCATGTTAAAATTAAATATACCCATCAAGTCAGAAAGTGTAAGTCCGTTTGTCTACGCGGGTGGTTTTGCCGGATATTTGCTTGATGCCACGGTCGGCACAGATGAAGGTTCTTTTGATGGGATTGAGATCAAGGATCTTTTAAATGACATTAACTATGGTTTTATCATGGGATTGGGGGCTAACTTCGGAGCCGTTTCGGTTGATTTGAGATATGACATTGGATTGGGAAATATTTTTGACAGTGAAGCTGAACTGTTTGAAGAACTCGAAGATGAATTGGGTGATAATGAAGAGTTTGGAGATCTGGAGGATCTGCTGGACAGCATTGAACTCACAACAAGCGGACTCCTCTTAACAATCGGTTACGCTTTCTGATAGAAATAAATACCTACAGTTAGGTATTTATTCTTTAGCGGCGGGTCTGTTCATTAAAGCAGAATTAAAAAGGTTGGGTACAAACTTTAAATCTGCTTTCGATGAGAAAAACAGTCATTGCCATTTTTTTATACTGTTGGCTGACTCCAACTCTTCTTGTAGCTGCAAACCAGGCAGAGCTCGAAGATATTTTATCTGATATTGAAGCCGTTCGGGCTGATGTTCAAAAAAATGCAGCTTCGTTTCTGCTTATTGCAAAGCAGATGAATGCTGGTGATGTAGCTGCATCCAATACCGAACAGTTTGTTCAAATTACAGATGTCACAGCAGAAGTTCGGGAGACGGATTTAGTGACCTCTCCCCTTCTTATGGAAGTTCTGGAAGGTGATGAATTTCCCCTTGTTGAGCAAAGAAATGAGTGGTATAGAATTAGTCTCAAAAATGGCCGCGAGGGATGGATTCATCGCGAAAACGGCGAAATCATTGAGAGAGAAGTAAATGAGCCGGTCTCAGGAAATGCATTATCTGTAGATCCACGCATCAGGCAGATGACCGATCATTTGTATGAACGTATTCAAAATCAATACCATCAGGCCCGCGAGCTGTTTACAGAATTTGATGAAGTCTTTGGTGGCCTTTCTTCCAGTGAACAGACAGAGGCTTCAACTGTTCATTCTGCATACCTGAATGAAAAAGAAAAAATCGAAACCTATTATGAGTATGCCGCTCATTACCACAGGAAATTATCACCGATGCGATCACCTGTTTTGGCACAATCTGGGGGCAATCAAATTGGTTATGAAGGTACGGCTTCGTTACGATTAGGCACTTCTTCTTATGAGTCGATGGAGGAGGAATCAACCACTTCAAGAAACCTGAATATGAACGGCAGTGTGATATTCAGCCCACAAACCCGGCTGAATGTAAATCTGAATCACAATAACGATGTGATTCAAACGCCATACACTTCAAATGATGTAAACCTGAACGTGCAACATCAAACAAACGGGGGTACACGGTTGCAGGGATCAGTCCTTTACAATTCTTTCAGTGATGCAAATTTCGAGCGAAACAATTTTCAGAATATGGGATTTGGCGCTAGGGTTGATCATCCTCTCAATCCACAAACAAGATTTTTCGGAGATGTTCAGGCAGATTCGAAAACATATGATGTTTCCGGGGGAAATGAATTTAAAGGAGCCAGGTTTAATACAGGGCTGAATTTCAACGGCTCGAAAACGCGGGCAAATATTGGGGTCAGGGGAAGAATTCAGGATAGTGAAATCAGTTTCCTGGATTATATGCGCATTATTCCCAGTGCAGGGGCAACGTGGTTGACCGGCAACGGCAGCTTTGGAATCAGGGCTGAAGCCGAGCAACTTACTTACGCTGCGGAAGCCGAAGGCAATAATTTCAATCGAGGGCGGCTGGACCTGGAATGGGCTGGAAATGTCCGTACAACATCACTCATTTTAATCGCCAAACAATTCCCGAATAACGAGGCTTTTGACAATTATAGAATTCGCCTGCGAAATCAGTGGAATAAATCATCCGGCGCAGGATTGGCTCGGACGGCCTTTTCTGTTCAGTATGTCTATCATCCACAGGAAGAAACACAACTCACAAACTATGTTGACCTCCGGTTAGACAGAAGCAGCAGTGGTAAAAAGGCGTATTTCAATTTGAATCTTTTTGGCCGCTATTGGGAAGAAACCGGCAGAGAGCATACTGTGGATTTGTTCAGCCGGTTTGGGTTCAAATTTTCACAATTCCAGGTCGGTCCGGCGATTGGCGCCCAGCTTTTGCTGAACCCCGATGATCTTCAAATAGAAAGAAACGGAAACAGTTTTCGGGCGGGGATTGACGGGCGGGTCAATACAGCCATTGAGAAAGCGACAATTTACGGTCATTTCCGATATCAAAAATCGCTGGTGTACAACAGCCAGATCGATATCGATACAAGCACCGGATTGGTGACAGAAGGTGATCTGGAAACACGAATGCCAACCACCATCCAGTTTAGCGCCGGTGTGCAGGTTCCGTTGATTGACGCATTGGATCTGAAGATTGATGCCAGCTACTACAATGTAGACCTGGACATTTCGGAAGATATCAGCATCAACCCGATTCAGAGCCGAAAAGGGCTACGGTTACTTGCGGGTGTGAGTTACAGGTTTAATCGGCAACAGTTTAAAAGATAATAATGATGAAATACAGAAAGGATCACTCCAGGGAATCAGAGGTGTGTGGCCAGACGATATTCTTTAAATATAGATTTCGGACACAGAAGCTTGTTCTGTTCATCATATTTATTCTGATCCAGATTTCATTAGAGGGTTTTATTCTTCAAAACCATTCATATGCACAAACCCCGGCAGAAGCAATGGAGGAAGCTAAACAGATCCTAAATGATTTTGGGGGCAGTCTGGGTGAAGTGAATAACCGAATTGAACAAACGGAACAGCGTTACAATCAATTTAGGGAATGTGTAACCGGCCAGGGCGATACAGGGCGTGAATGTCAGCAATATATCGACCTGTTGTATGCGTCTGTGGGAATTGAAGCCCATGAAGCCGTTATGGACGCAAAAATGACCATGGAAGAAATGCTTTATGAGTTTGAATCGAGTGGGGCATTTCAGATGCTTGGAAATGCAAAAAAGGGCTTTGGCACAGCAGCTACTATTGTAGGAAATGCTAAAAATGTGATTGACTTTGCTGATCAGTTTCAAAAATACAATCCGGAAGGTGCAAGGGGCGACCCCACACGAGGCTTACGCATGATTGGCGAGGCCATTGGTGAAGCCGCTGGAAAACTTCCATTTCCTATGAACACAATTTTTGAAGAATATGCCAAATCGGTGGAAGTAATCTCCGGGAAATTAGTTGAGCTCCAAGGAAAAATTGAGACAGCCCGCCAGGGGAATCTTGGCGGAGGTTTTAGTTCTTACGCGAACGCTAATATTTTTTTCGAAAACAATTTTGAAGGACAGGATGGTCGCTCTAATATCGACTATTTTGATGTTACCAGCCAGTTTTCTCTTCTTGGATCCAATGTTCAGGTTTTTCAAAATTTTGTCGGTACTGCAATGGACTTTTTCGTCTATGATCAAACTCTTGGCAGAAACAGGGGTTGGATCGCACCCCCCGTTTTTCAAACAGTTTATGATTATTTTGAGGCTCTTCCTTCTCAATTCAGAGGCGAAATTTCCGCCGGCTACCGGGCAGAACTTTTGGTATCACAGGCGAAGTCTAATCCCAACACATTTATTGAGCAAGCCAAACAAGACTACGGGAAACTAAGGGAGTCCGAAGGAAACCATCAGTATCAAGAGATACTTGAAGAAATGGAGCTTATGGACTTGTTGGATTCACTTCTATCGTACAGTGAGAATGCCTTTGTTGGTTTGTGGCTTTTTTCATCGGAAAAACGTAATGAAATACAGCGAGTCCTTGACGCAATAACGAACTACGTTTATGTAAATGGCACCGTTTTTCGCGATACGGATTCAGGCAGAGAAGCGGCACCAAATGAGCCGGTAGTTCTTGAAGTTGAAGAGGGAGGAACAGGTTATGCCACAACCGATGAGGAAGGAAATTATTTTGTACTAACCCGGGGACAGTTAAACTCACGTTTTACAATTCAGGCTGGCAGTGGAGAGGAAGCAGCCCATGATGAGAGTCGGTTTTATCAACCGGGATTTGATAATCTTTCCTTGATACTGAATAAAGTTGAAATCGAAGATCTGTTTAATCCCGTCAGCCTTACTATTTCCCCGAGTGAAGTTACCCTGGAAATAGGAGAGATGAGAGATTTTTCAGCAATAGCAATTTTTGAAGATGAATCATCGGCAAATGTTACCGGAATGGATGGTATTAACTGGACTCCTGCCAGTTCCTTCACAGCAACAGAAGCCGGTGAATTTCAGGTCAGCGTTACCTATATGGGTTTCGAAGCCAGCGCTTCCATTACTGTTGAAGAAGAAGAAACGGTATGTAACGAACCCAGTGAAATTCTGGACAAAGAAACCGGAAGTTGTGCCTGTAATACCGAAGAAGGATACGAGCTTAGCGATTCGGGGAAATGTGTAAATATCGATGAGGCAATTGACGAGCTTACAGAAACGGGTGATGAGCTCTGTGATGAGGAAGCACTTGCAGCCAGCCTTGCACGGCTCGATGAACTCGTGGCAACCGGCAATCAGATGGCAGCCGGTTTTCGGGCTAACCTCAATAAGTTCATGAAAGAGGTCAATGACCAAAATTCAAATCCATGTGAAAATAATATCATCGCGGCGGCTTATGCCGGGGCTAAGGAATCTCTGGCCCAGTACGAACTTCTTGTTGATGAAGCCACAGGTTTAGGTACCGACCTGATTCTTGAAGCTGGAATTTGCCCATTGGAAGAAATTTCGCTGGATATCAATAGCATCCTTCAAAAAATATCTCAGCTTGGTCCGCCCCTTAACGACATCAGAGATGGCCTGGTTATGATGGAGAATCAACTTCAAACATTTGGCTGTGACGAACAGGAAGTTGCCGATCAGGGTGATACGATTGCTGAACGAGACGACCCCGAAATTACACAGGCGGGCGGAACCGGCGCTACCGAAACATGCGGTGATGGAATTGATAACGATGGTGACGGACTGATTGATGAAGGATGCGAAAGTGCCGGCAATTTCAACGTTATTATTGTTTTATATGATTCAGGAAGTGCCGCGGATGATATTTTTGGACTCTCCGTCTCCGGGCAGGGAAATCTGGGAACTACACCTGAAGGCGGCTCCAGAACGTACCCTTTACGGCTTTCTCCGGGATCGTACATAGCTACCGTAACCGTCATCAGTGCCCCCGATGATACCGGAACGTATACTATTCGAATTCTGGAAGGCGACCAACAGGTCGGGGGTAGAACCGGAGGGCCTGAACAAGGTTCTGTGATAGATGTTCCATTTACAATTGGGGGAAATACAGAAGCTTCTGCCGAAACAGAATCCATCCTGCCAAGGATGATGAATTTTATGCGGCAGATTGATCAGGGAGAAGGAGGAAATTAAAAAAGATACCTACCGGTAGGTATTGTTGATGTGAAAATGAATGGCGTTCATCCATAGTAAGTACAAGTTCAAACTATCAAATGGAAAGCGGGGACATAAATGATTACAAAAAGAAAAACAATCCTTCTACTAAGTATTCCTCTCATGTTATTTGTGGGCGGAGCAGAATGTGACGACCAGTGCACCAAATGTGAAGAAGCAATAGATCACATGGCAGAGAAAATTGAAAGCCAATTTTGCAATCCCACTACCATGCAAAAAGCCTGGGATGGAATTCGGGAAGAGTGCGACCATTTTGATTCCGCCGTGGGGCTTATGGCTGAAACTTGTTCAACAGGATTTTTGCAGGTTCCAAGTTGTAGCGTGCCCAGTACAAATCTTAAAACAGCTGCAATTGCAATAGATCTGAATACGGAATATCTGGATTTTGATTTTGATATCATTTTTCAATTTTCCAGTGATACGTTTCATTTTGTTAGTGATGATTTACTTGAGAATGAAACCACTGGCTTTTATACCCGCAGATTTGTGTTCGATGTAGATATTGTCGAAGGAGAGACTGTAGAAGTTATTGTTATGAACGTTGAAAAAGACGAGGAAATTGGAAGGGGATCCAGAGTTTTTACATTTGCCCGAAACTCGTATTGGTCAAGCAAGAGGGCTGTGGAAGTGAGTGCTCCAAATCCATATCATACAGAAGCTCGTGTCTTATTTAAAAGTTGGTGAGTGTATGAGGCATATTTGTTTTTCGTAAATTTACCTTTTGTTTTTTTATATAGTATGAAGAGTTGTAAAAGCAATCATTAAAACATGATAAAAGCTATAATAGCAGATGATCATCAGATGTTTATTGATGGGATCCAATCCATTCTGGAAAACGTCCGTGATATTTCTGTTGTAGCGGAGGCTAAAAACGGTCTGGACTTGATCAAAGCTGTAGAAAAAGTTTTGCCGGATATCGTTTTAACAGATATCCGCATGCCTGTGATGGATGGAATTGCTGCTACAAAATATCTCGGAGAAAACTGCCCACAGATACCCGTACTGGCACTCAGTATGTTCGACCAGGAAGAGGAAATTATCGAGATGCTAAAAGCGGGTGCATCTGGTTACATTATCAAAAAAGCAGGAAAAGAGGAGTTGGTAACGGCCATCAATAAACTCGTAAATCGAGGTAATTACTATAGCCCTTCCATTTCTGGAAAAGTGAATAAATGGCTCGAAAATCCTGATATGGTAGAGAACCAATCACCTCTGACAAAAAGAGAGCGGGAAATTCTGAGACTCATTGCAAATGGCAAAACCTCGCAACAGATCGCAAAAAGGCTAAAAATTAGTAAGTATACGGTTGATACTCACCGAAAAAACATCCACAAAAAACTGGATATAAAAACGAATACGGGACTTGTAAAATACATGATGGAGAATCTCCAGGACTCCTGAACTTTTTAAATCAAGAGTTTATTTTACGAGAGTCATTTTCCGGGTGGTTTCCAGGTTCTTGGTCTTCAGGCGATAGATATACACACCGCTGGCAAGATTACTGGCATTAAATCTTACCACATGGTATCCCCTTTCTCTCATGCCCCTGTCAATAATCGCCACACGGGTTCCGGACATATCAAAAATTTCGAGGGTTACATTGCTCTCTTCCGAGAGGTAAAATCGAATGGTTGTAACCGGATTAAATGGGTTGGGGTAATTTTGGCGCAGTTCTGTTTGTTCGGGGAAAATCGGTTCCGGATCAGATCCCGGTTCAGGTTCGTCTAATATATCCGATCCTTTTCTTTTGATGAAGGTAAGGTGATAGACATTTGAGGCTTGTTTTTCTATCGTTTTTGAATTGGCTTTAACCGTCCACATCATTGGAAGATCAGAATCGAAGGTTATGGAGGCATCCCCCAAAATGTTGATGATTTCCCGATAAGATGTTGAGATTTCATTCAGATTGCCTGCCGAAATAGAAGCAATTGGATTTGAAAAATCACCGCTGGACCTGTCCAGCATCCATGTATATTCGATCTCAAGCAAAGTCTCAGGTTGATCCCAACTAAAGGTCAGCAATTCATCCGGATCGGTTTCGATTGAAAATTGAGACGAATCCTCGGGAGTGGTTACAAGGAAATCACCAATATACCCGTTGTTAAAAAAGGGTTCTGCGGAAGCCACATTCGAGTAAGCTGATTTTCCGTTCGAATCCTCAGCCCGAACCCGATAATGATACACGTATTCTACAACCGTTTTATCCGTGTATGAGGAATCGTTGTCTTCACTTATATCAATTTGGTCAAATGTTACTCCACCGTCGTTTGATCGTTCAACGATAAAGCGCGTATCCTTCACAGAAGAATGCAACCAGCTCAGGCTCAACTGATTTACCTCTTCATTTGAAACCGTAAGTCTTGCGGGGGCGTCTGGTGGAACGCCGTACTGCAAACGTTCTTCGAGCTGGGCTTCGTAAAGTGATTGAGGAAAAGCATCCGAATTGGTTCTTTCTATGAATCCTGTAGGATGATGAAAAAGGCCATCGCCGTTTACGGTCCCTTTATTGCCTATTCCATAATTTTGTGCGGTTGGTGGTTTTTGAATGTAGATGTATTGACCGCCGGAATCTACATTCCATGCTACGGAATGAACGGCTCCCCATCCATGAGAGGTACCGATATCGCCCCGATTATACAAACCAAGAACAAGGTACGTTTGGGGATTTTCAAATGTGATATTGTCGTAAAGAAGCCCCTGGCTCCAGCGTTGGTGGCCTTCGGAGGCATTTAGCGCTCCTATTGATCGGCTGTTCAAAAAAACAATTCCCGAAGCAACGCTTGTTCCGTTTGATACAAAAGAACGACGTGCATTACTTGAGGTTACATTTTCGAAAAGAATACTATTAGAAAAAAGTGATGCCTGAAAATTGTAGCGGCGCTCACCGGTCAGAGTAGAGTGAGGTTCAAGAGCTTTTGAATCCCGGACGGTTATATTTTTTGAGTTTCTTGTTCCAAACCCTGATACGCTAAAGTGCATGGTTGTAACGTGGCGGGCCCATCCGTTTTCTACACCTTCAAACATTACGGCATTATCAGCATGTTCTTCAGAGTCGGGACCGGAAGTACTAATTTCTATTCGCAGGTATTCAACTCCAACTTCGGTCACAATTTGATCGCGCAACACTTTATAGACGCGTGTGGTCGCCAAACTTCGGTCAAAATGGTTATATATCGGGACGTCTATAGATATCGTATTACCCAATTTACCGGTAACAACCCGGTTGTAGTAAATTTCAATATAGCCCGGTTCCCACGGCGGTGCCGAAGCCGTGCCGCCGCCATTAATGGCATCCAGCCATTCTTGAGAACTGTGGTGACGAAGAATGATATTATCACCCACTTCATAGAAATCGGGATCCATTACTTCGAAATTGCGCGAACCGACAGGTACAAACTCCGAGATTATTTCTGAGTTGGTCCCCATCTCGTCTCGGTACCAGCTTGCTTCTGTATTGCCAATCGTGAGAACCGTACCCCGTACCTGTTTCGATACTTTTAGGATGGTATTTTCAGAAGGATCAGATCCCGAACCGGAACCCCGCAACACGACGCCATCCCATCCAAGGTTAATATTGTCGTTAATTTCGTAAACCCCCGGTTTGAGTAACACCGCACCCCGATGTCCATTAGCATCTTTTGGCATTTGGCCAACATCACGCAGAGCTTTCTGAATACGTGCGGTGTCATCACCTGTCTGTGGGGGAAGAGTAATTCGTACAGGTGGATATGGGATCGGAACACCACCTCCCCAATAACCGGAATGGCTAAAATCCGGTATTCGGTTTCCTTCCTGATCGGAAATATATGTAAGTCTTCCATCACTCTCGAAGAGAATGGACGAAGCCTGTTGTGCCTGAACAGGCAAAACTGTCAAAAGAATAAAGACAATCGAACAACAGGATAGAAACCCGAAAAATTTGATATATCGACTCCTTTTCATTCCCCCAAGTCTACATCAATTAGCAAAAAAGAAACCTATAATAGTTATTTTTTATTAAAACAGTTTAACTTTTTAATAAAAAATTAATCCAAAGCTAAGTATGAAAGTAATATAGAAATTATAGTGTGAAGATAATCGATTCCTGACGAATGCGAAACAATCTATAGTAGGTACAAAGGTATGAATTTTCTTGGTTTACTCTCATATTTTTGTAGAATTTTTCAAAAAAGAAGTCATTTTTTGATCTGAATCGTGCAGTACTTATTTCAGATTACTTACCAATACAAAACCGCGAAAAGATCGAATCCAACAAATCCTCGGTAGTAATTTCCCCGGTAATGGTACCAAGCTCTTTTAGAGCAGCCCGCAGATCAATGGCCAACAAATCACCGGTCATGCCGCTTTCGAGAGCCCGGATGGCTCGCTGAACATTTTCCCGTGCTTTTTGAAGGCTGTCGCGGTGACGGGAAGATGTGACCAACAGGCTCGACGTGTCATAATCTTTATTCTCGAGTGCCCGCTGTTTCATCTCTTTTTTAAGCAATTCGATGTTTTCGCCGTCTAATGCAGAAATTTTCAAGTCGTAGTGGATACGTTCTTCCTGGCTTTTTCGTTCTACATCCATCTTGTTTCCAACCAAAAGAAACGGCGTTTTAGATGCCCGTTTTTGAAACGCCGCAATTTCTTCCCTCTCATCCGGATTCATTGGTTTTGAAAGATCTTTCAGGTACACCACAAGATCGGCTTGCTCAAATGCTTTTTGGGATCGTTTGACTCCCTCCGCCTCAATGACATCTTCGGTCTCGCGAAGTCCTGCGGTATCAATCAGTTTGAAGAGAAGTCCGTCATAACTCCAGTCGGCATCAATCGTATCACGCGTGGTTCCCGCGATATCCGTCACAATCGCCCGCTCGGTTCCAACGAGAGTATTCAGAAGCGTGGATTTTCCGGCATTTGGCCGACCGATAAACACAGTTTTTACGCCATCTTTCACAAGCCGCCCGGTTTCGTACGTGTCCAGCAGATTGCCAATCTCAGCATCCAACTCCGCCAACAATTCACGAAGCTGTTCTTTGTTGGCAAATTCGACATCTTCTTCAATAAAGTCGAGTTCCAGTTCCACCATTGCTGTGGCGTCAATAATTTGCTGGCGAAATTTTTTGATATGCTTTCCAAGCTGACCATCTAGTTGTTGGTGAGCCGCATCCACAGCTTTGATGCTTTTGGCATGGATTAAATCGGCCACGGCCTCAGCCTGACTGAGTTCCAGCTTCCCGTTTAAAAAAGCGCGCTGAGTAAATTCGCCAGGTTCTGCGGACCGAACACCCTGTGCGAGAATGGTTTCCAAAACGGCTTGTGTAATCAAAACTCCGCCATGGCAGGATATTTCTACAGTATCTTCTCCTGTGTATGATTTTGGGCTGCGGAAAACGGTCGCCAGAACTTCATCCACGACATGTCCCTTTTTGTTGATGATTTTTCCGAAATGGACCGTGTGGGAATCAACTTCTGCAAGGTTCTTGCCTTTAAAACACTGAGTTACTTTCTCAATCGCATTTTTCCCGGAGACCCGAATGACAGCAATTCCACCCTCTCCAACCGGAGTGGCGATGGCAGCGATTGCAGGATTTGGTATGATTACATCGGACATGTTTTTCAAAAAATTCACTTAAATATAACTTTAGGAAAGCGAATATATTTCGAGTTCGCTCCGCTCCATATGACGTCAGTTTGAGCGCCCCAAAGGGATTCCTTTGGGGCAATAAAGAGGAACGACGATTGAAATCGAAAACAACCCGCTTTTGTAAAGTTTCATAAATATAAAGGGAAAAACAGAGGATGAATAATATCTACGTGTTGATTTCAAACATTTGCAAACAACCTACCTTCTTTGGGCGAGATTTGGTATATACAAACATCATTTCATTTCATCTCATCCAAACCAAAACATCTATGAGAACTCTGCTCCTTTTGATATTGGCGTTGGTCGTTCAACCTGTATTCGGCCAAACCATCAACAATGAAAATAAACAGGCTGTTATTCAATCGATAGAAGATCAATCCGATGCATTGACTAACCTGAGTGATCGCATATGGGAATACGCCGAAATTGCATTCAAGGAAAGCCAGTCTTCTGAAGCGTTGGCTGCTTATGCTGAAGAACAGGGTTTTCGTGTGACTCGCGGTGTCGGTGAAATTCCTACCGCTTTTACAGCAGAATATGGAAGCGGAAAACCGGTGATCGGAATTTTGGGCGAATTTGATGCCCTTCCCGGATTATCGCAAAAAACTGTTCCGCACAAAGAGCCGATGATTGAAGGCGAGCCGGGCCATGGATGCGGACATAACTTGTTTGGAGTTGCATCATTGGGAGCGGCTGCCAGCATTAAAGAACTGATTGAAAGCGGCGAGTTTGAAGGCACAATCCGGTTTTACGGTACACCCGCCGAGGAGAAGTTTTTTGGGAAATTATGGATGATCCGCGCGGGTCTGTTTGATGATGTGGATGTGGTGATGGATTGGCATCCCGGTGATGAAACGGAGGCCGATGTGCAAAGCAGTTTGGCTTTAGTTGATTTTCTTGTTGAATATTATGGCCAGGCGGCCCACGCATCCGGGGATCCGTGGAATGGGCGAAGTGCCTCTGATGCGCTTGAGCTTTATACGGACGGAATCAATATGTACCGCGAGCATATCAAGCCGACGGTTCGGATTCATTATCACATTCAGGATGCGGGAAAAGTTGTCAACGTGGTTCCGGATTATTCAAAAATATGGACCCGGGTTCGGGATACCCGGCGCGAAGGCATGCAGGAAGTGTGGAATCAGGTAGAGAAAATTGCCGAAGGTGCGGCGATGATGGCGAACGTAGATTACAAAATCACCTTGATTTCGGGCATTCATGAAGTTCTGCCAAACCGAACGGGCGGCGCTGCACTTCAAAAGAATTTGGAAGCTCTCGGTACAATTAATTATTCGAAGGAGGAGGAAGATTTTGCAAAACAGATTCAGCAGGCAACGAACAGCGATACGGTTGGAATCGACATGCAAATCAATCCGTTGAAAGAGACGGCCGAACACCCGATGGGAGGTTCAACCGATGTGGGCGATGTGAGTTTTGTGGCTCCCACTATTCGCCTTGGTGTTACAACCGCTCCAAAAGGTACACCGTGGCATTCATGGGCGGTAGTGGCGACCGGCGGGATGTCTATCGGGCACAAGGGAATGGTTTACGCTTCCAAAGCTTTGGCAATGACAATGGTGGATCTGTTTGAAAATCCCGAGTTGATAAGCGACGTGAAAGCCGAATTTGATGAGCGAAAAGGAGATTATGTGTATGAAGGAATGATTCCGCCCGGTCCACCGCCATTGGATTTTGAGCAGTAGACAATTGATAATTATGGACCGAGCCGCATAATTTTCCACTCATTATCCTCAAGCGAATAACAAATCCGGTCGTGTAACCGGTTCAGCCGTCCCTGCCAGAATTCAATTCGGTGGGGGACAATTAAAAAACCGCCCCAATGTGGTGGACGGGGAATGTCATCTCCAAATTTCTTCTCGAGCTCTTTCATTTTCTTTTCAAGGGCTGCACGGGATTCCACTTCCTCGCTCTGGTTGGAAGCCCACGCACTTAGCTGGCTGCGAATCGGCCGGGATTTAAAATATTCATCTGATTGTGCTTCAGAAGTTTTTTGAGCAGTTCCTTCTATATGAACCTGTCTCATCAAATCGGCCCAGTAAAAAGTGATTGAAACTTTCGGATTGTTCTGGAGATGCCGGCCTTTCCGGCTGTGGTAATTTGTGTAGAAAACGAAGCCGTTTTCATCAACACCTTTGAGTAATACGGTTCGGGATGACGGTTGTCCATCTTCGCCAACTGTTGTAAGAGTCATGGCATTGGCATCGAAAGAGACGTGTTCCAAGGCTTCATCAAACCATTTTGAAAATTGTTCAAACGGATTGGGATTTACATTTTTCTTGTCGAGCAGGGCTCCTTCGTATTCCCGGCGGATCATAGAGATAGCTTTTTTAGGATCCGGAATCTCGTCCTTTGCAGGAAGCCACCGTTTAATAAATCTCGGAATTTTTGCCATGCTTTGATTACTTAAATTTGATCACTCCTCTGAAAGTAACGGATTTTCCGCAAAGAGATAATCCTCAACTGGTTCCCCTCCAATCAAATGCTCCTGGATGATTCGCTCCAAAACGTCCGGTGTACAGGAGTGGTACCACACACCCTCGGGATAAACAACCGCGATGGGCCCTTTTTTACATACACGCAGACAATTAGCTTTGGTTCGAAAAACGCCGCCCTGTTGATCGAGGTTTAATTCTTTCAGCCGTTTTTTTAAAAAATCCCACGATTTCAAGCCAATTTCTTTTTTGCAGCATTTTGGTTTGGTTTGATCCGCACACAAAAAAATGTGGCGTTTGATGGTGGGAATGTGAAGCTCTTTGGCCTTTTTTCGAACTTTTTTGTTCATGGATGAAGGTTATAATTAGAAAAATGAAGATGAAAGATAATGTGAATTTTGGTCAAATCGAGAAATGAATGATTCTATACCCAAATACAATTTGAAGCGTTAAGGCATACAAAATAATCAACGTTCTTTTTCCGTAATCATTGATTTCATTCAATAAAGAATTAATCACAATGGAGCCTTTCAAACTCTTTATCTTCCAGTGTTGAGGTTTTTCAAAATATGATGTTTTAAGTCCGCCTTATCCTTTATCTTTTAAGTTTTAAACACAACGTGTTCTCATGATTCGATTCATTGCAGTATTTGCAATTACAATTCTAATATTTTTAAACGGGTGCAAAAAAATAGATTTGGGTCCGGCGAGGGTTTCTGAAAATTATGTGCAGGAAGTTGAGGCCTGGAAACAGGATCGTGTCGAAAGCCTGAAGTCACCCACCGGATGGTTGCGTCTTGCCGGAATGTTTTGGCTGGATGAAGGAGAAAACAGCTTTGGAAGCGGAGGCGAACAGGATATTCAATTTCCCGACGGGACAATCCCCGATGATGCCGGAACGCTGATATATGAAGATGGAAAAGTGACTTTAAACGTGGCGGAAGGGGTAACTATTAGCCATGAGGGAGAGCCGGTTTCAGAAATGGTATTGTATGATGGAGAAAATCAAGACACGCCCCATGTTGAACATGAAGATCTGGAGTGGTTTATTATCGTCCGGCAAAATCTGGTTGGAATTCGCCTCTTCAATAAAGAAAATGAAAAAGTGGATAATTTTACGGGCTTTGAGTCCTATCCTATTGATGAAAATTGGAATCGGAGAGCACGCTTCATTCCTAAGCCGGAAGGCAGTACCATGCAGATCGTAAATGTGTTGGGGCAGCAGGTAGATATTGCTTCACCAGGAACCCTGGAGTTTAGTATTGACGGGGAAATTTTTACGCTGGATGCCATCGAAAGTGGCGACAACATGTTTATGATTGTGGGTGATCTGACCAATAAAACCGAAACGTACCAGGCCGGCCGGTATATTTATGTGGAGTTCCCTCCGGAAGGCAGTCATTACACTAATATTGATTTCAACAAGATTTATAATCCGCCTTGCGCCTACAATACGTTTACAACCTGCGAGCTTCCGCCGCCTCAAAATCAATTGGAAGTAGAAATTACCGCTGGCGAAAAACGTGCGAAGAATTGGCAGGGCCTTCATTAGTCAAACTTGATTTAATTTTCCTTTTTTAGAAGGGCGTGATCAGTGAATCTGTTTGCTGACCGGGAAGAAAATGGTTTGGGAACATAGATTGCTTACCTGTTTGAATGGATGATTGTGGACAATCTGCACATCATTCATAAAAAGAGTACTTTTTGAAAAGAGGGATTTTAAGCTCTTTAAAAAAATCTCAGAGAAAAAAATGAATAAAATCCCGGGCCTGGTGTAAGATTGGTAAACAAACATTGCACGGTGAATAATCGCATTCATATTGAAACGGATTTGGTAGAGCGGGTGAAACGAGGGGATGCCGGCGCATTCCAGCAGCTTGTCGATCAATTAATGAAACCGGCATATTTCCACGCTCTGGCTATTCTCAGGAATCATGAAGATGCGGTTGAAATTTCGCAGGAAACCTTTATTAAGGTCTGGAAAGCACGAAAAAGTATTAATACCTCCCGGCCGTTATATCCTTGGTTTTACACGATTCTGAAGAACCTTTGCCTGAATCGAAACAGGGATGAATCCAGAAGAAAAGAAACGGCGGTGAGTCGGCTGGAATATTGGACGGAACCCAAAGGTGAGAATAATCCATCGAGAGATGTTTTGCGGGAAGAAGAAAATCGGCTGATTCAGCAAACCCTTTCCAAACTGGATGTGAACGACCGTGAAATTATCGTGATGAAAGATCTTGAAGGATATTCTTATAAGGAAATTGCAGAAATGCTCGGAATTCCTGTCGGTACCGTGATGTCTCGTTTATACACTGCAAGACAACGATTTAAAACTCACATGGAGGAGGCTGGTTATGAATACTCCTGAATCCGATCATATCCGAAACCTGATGATGGCTTCCATCGACGGAGAAAGTTCCCCGCAGGAAGAGAGCGAATTGAAAAAGATATTGCTCGAACAGCCGGAGTGGGCGGAAGAATACCATCAACTTAAAACCATGAAGGAAATGACTTCGCAAACAAAACTGAAAGAACCACAACCAGAATTGTGGGACAATTATAAACGCACAGTTTTTACGCGTGTGGAAAGAGGTATCGGTTGGATTCTCTTTACGGTTGGCGCTCTTGTTCTGCTTTTTTACGCCGCCTGGATGATGCTTTCATCTGTATTGACGGATCCCGGGCTGGCCTGGTGGCTGAAAGCCGCAATTGTATCCGTTGCGGCCGGGGTGATTATCCTGCTCGTATCTCTTCTGCGCGAAAAACTCTATCTCGATAAACATGAACGATATAAAGATGTAATACGATGATGATTCAAACTTCTTCCGAAATTCAGGGTAAGAAAATTGTAAAAACGATTGGGCTGGTGAGAGGCAATACCATTCGGGTTCGGCACATTGGCCGCGATATCTTAGCCGTTCTTAAAGGCATTATTGGCGGGGAAATTCAATCTTATACCAAAATGATGGCGGAAGCCCGCGAGCAGGCCATCGACCGGATGATTGATGAAGCCAGGTCACTCGGCGCAAATGCTGTTGTGGATGTTCGTTTTACAACGAGCTATATCATGACCAGCGCGGCCGAAATACTGGTTTATGGTACGGCTGTTGTAGTAGAGTGATTCGTTCCAAAGCGGAGTCGGTTTTTTTGCTTATGACTATATATTTCAAGCTGGTCAAACCAAACTCCCGGTTAGGCAATAGTGCCATCAATTCCTTACATTTTAAGGTTGAGTCTGAATAAAAAAATCAGGCTTTCAATCATCTGTAAAAATGAAAAAAGAATTGAATCCAGACTTTGGAAATGAAGAGTATACAGGAATATATAGACGCTAACGAGGAAAAATATAAAGAAGAACTTTTCGAGCTGTTGCGCATTCCCAGCGTAAGCACGTCATCAAAAAATAAAGGAGATGTAAAAAAGGCCGCTGAATTTTTGGTCAACCAGTTTGAAGAAATCGGTTTGGATAAAGTAACTCTGCATGAAACGGAAGGCCATCCCATAGTAACTGCGGAGAAATGTCCGCATGACGATCGCCCCACGGTTTTGGTTTATGGCCATTATGATGTTCAACCTTCCGATCCCGATGAACTTTGGAAAACCCCGCCTTTCGAGCCGACTATAAAAGACGGCCGAGTGTATGCCCGGGGTTCCAGTGATGACAAGGGCCAATCTTTCACTCACATAAAATCTGTAGAAGCTTACATGAAAACCGGTACGGAATTACCGGTAAATGTGAAATTTATCCTGGAGGGAGAAGAAGAAATCGGTTCGCCACACCTGATACCTTTTATAAACGATCACAAAGATCTGCTTTCCTGCGATATGGTTTTGATTTCGGATACGGCCATGTTTGGAGAAGATCAGCCATCCATCACGTATGGTTTGCGCGGACTGGCTTATATGGAAATAAAAGTGACGGGGCCAAATCGTGATCTGCATTCAGGTGTTTATGGTGGAGGAGTGGAAAACCCGGCAAATCTCTTGTGTGAAATTATTGCGAAACTAAAAGATGAAGATGGCCGAATTCAAATTCCCGGATTTTATGATGATGTTGAACCGCTGACCGAAGAGCAACGAACCGCCATTCATGAATTGCCCTTTGATGAAGAAGCATTCAAAAAAAATCTGGAGCTGAAAGAAGTTCACGGAGAAAAGGGATACAATACCCACGAGAGGACGACGGCTCGTCCATCGTTAGATGTAAATGGATTGTGGGGCGGTTACCAGGGAGAAGGCGCCAAGACGGTTCTGCCGGGAGAAGCTCACGCAAAAGTAAGCATGCGGCTTGTGCCAAATCAGGATCCCAAGAAGATCGCGAAGCTGTTTAAGGAATACGTTGAATCTATCGTGCCGGACACGGTTGTGGTTGATGTGATGGAACATCACGGCGGACATCCGGTTGTTATCGATTTGGATTTTTACGGGTTGAAAGCAGCAGCAAAAGCATTTGAGGATGTCTATGAAAAAGAAGTGCTTTTTTCCAGGGAAGGCGGATCCATTCCCATTGTAGCCGACTTCAAAAAAGTGCTTGGCGTGAATTCTATTTTGATGGGTTTTGGATTGACGAAAGACGCCCTTCACTCCCCCAACGAAAGTTTCTCTTTGAAGGATTTTCACCGGGGAATTAAAACTTCAGCCAGATTTTTTGAAGTGCTTCCCGATTTTGTGGAGTAGAGATTCATTCATCCGATGGTCCGGTTTTAAACCATTTCCAATAAAAAAGCCCGATTCGAATTTTCGAATCGGGCTTTTTTTTCGATCTAAACAATAACTAGTTCGAAGGTTCCATCAGGCCGCTTTCAAGATCAAAAGACCGGCCCTGAACAGATTGTTCAAGAATTTTTTGAGGATTGTTATTTTCGTCTACTACAACCACGGTTGGTTTGTGTTGTTTGGCTTCTTCCGGTTCCATTTCTGCGAAAGAGATCACAATGATACGGTCATTCACCTGAGTCAGGCGGGCTGCTGCGCCATTCATGCAACAAACACGGCTTCCTCTTTCTCCGGGAATGGTATATGTTTCCAATCTCGAGCCATTAGTAATATTTACCACAGAGACTTTTTCATAAGGGAGAATATTGGCCATATCCAAAAGGTCTTCATCAATCGTGATGCTGCCCTCGTACATGAGATTGGCTTCCGTCACCCTCATCTGGTGTAGTTTGGATTTAAACATCGAAAGTTTCATATCGGAAATTCTTTAAAATTCTATCAAAATATTGTCGATCAGCCGGGTTTCTCCTAACCATACGGCGCCGGCTATAATATATTGTTCCTTCTTGATTAACGTTTCTGCAGGGGTCAACGTTTTCCTGACAAAGACATTAAGATAATCAATTTTTAGACCTTTTGCTTCAAGTTCACTTTTTTGATGATCTAATAAAAGTTTGGGAGAATCAACACCATCAGAAATCTGTTTTTCGATGTATTGTAAACTTCGATAAAGCCCCGGCGCTTTTTGTCTTTCTTCCTCACTCAGGTAGGCATTTCTGCTGCTTAAAGCCAGTCCGTCATTGGCGCGAATGATGGGGTTCATCACCATTTCTATATCGTGGTTGAACTCGGTTACCATCTGCTGAAGAATGATAAACTGCTGAATATCTTTTTGGCCAAATACGGCAACATCCGGCGCCACAATGTTGAAAAGCTTATTCACAACAAGCAAAATCCCTTCAAAAAAACCGGGACGTGATCCGCCATCCATGTATCTATTCAGATCATTAACCTCAATTTTCAGAAATTTTTCGGGGCCGTACATCATTTCGTCAGATGGAGTAAACACTGCTGAAACGCCCATTTTTTGGCATTTCTCCAAGTCCAATTCCAGCTCACGCGGATACTCCTCAAAATCTTCACTGGGGCCAAACTGTTCAGGATTTACATAAATCGAGACAACCACTTCATCGGCTTTTTCCCCGGCAAGTTTCATTAAAGAAAGATGTCCGTCGTGCAGAGATCCCATAGTGGGAACAAACCCAATTGTTTTCCCTTTTCTTTTTTGATTTTTGACGAATGACCGTATACCTGTTATGTCAGAAAAAACGTCCATGAGGTTTCCTTTCAAATTTTCAGAATTCGATTCTTAAAAACTATGAATTCGGGAGCGAAAATGCGATGTAGTAATCACCCGATTTTGTACCCAGTTTTCCTCCGCCGCAAGCAATAACTACATACTGTTTTCCATCAATAGAATAGACACTTGGTGTGGCATATCCGGCAACCGGTAATTTGTATTCCCATAACAGTTCGCCGGAGTCTTTATCGAAAGCGCGTATTTTTTCGTCTAGAGTAGCTGCGATGAAAATGAGTCCGCCTGCGGTTACAACCGGTCCGCCATAGTTCTCTGTGCCTGTGGTTGGAATGCCTTGATCAGCCAGTTTTGGATATTCACCAAGCGGAACCTGCCATTCAATTTCACCTGTGTTTAAATTGATGGCATTCAGCCTTCCCCACGGTGGACTGCTTGCAGGATACCCATCCGGAGTTTGAAATTTGCGATAGCCGGTCATTACATACGGACTGGTTTGAGGCTCACTTGTCAGTTCCTGCTTGTCGGATGAGGCCAAATCAACCTCGAAGTGATTTTCATCCATAAGAAAATTGATAACCGACTTTTTCCGGTTTTCTGAGAGATATTGGAAACCAGGCATCATTCGGCGTCCGGTGTTGATCAGATCGAGCATTTCCTGAGGCGTGTAGAGTTCATCAACACCTATAAGCGAAGGATTATTGCCGGTACCTTCACGATCCGGTCCGTGGCAGGCGATACAGTAATTCATGTATGTATTCTCACCAAAAGTGATAGAATTATTTGCGGTTCCATTTTCCCGGCCTTCAGACGGAACCATGGTCAGTGTCCACGGAACTTCATTGCTATTTACATAAAGAATGCCGGTTTCAGGGTCGAACGCGCTTCCTCCCCATTCGGCTCCGCCATCATAGCCGGGATAGATAAGAGTTCCTTCAAGTGAAGGAGGTTCATACATGTGCGTTCTTTTTAATGTGCTTAGCTGGTTTCTCAAATCCGCCTGAACCTCTTCCGAAACAAAGGGATTGAGAGATGAGTCGGGCAGATGCTGACGCGTAAATGGCTTAGGCAGCGTTGGTATTGGTTGAGTTGGCCAGATCTCCTCACCTTCAAGATTTGTCTCCGTTGGAACAGGAACTTCTTCAATGGGGAAGAGTGGTTCGCCGGTCTCACGGTCAAACAGAAAAACGAATCCAGTTTTTGTGGTTTGGGAGACGGCATCAATTTCACGACCATCATGTGTGACGGTTACAAGGTTCGGAGCTGAGGGTAAATCCCGGTCCCATAAGTCGTGATGGACGGTTTGATAGTGCCAAATTCGTTCACCGGTTTTTGCATCCAAAGCCAGGAGAGAATTGCCAAAAAGATTTGAGCCCTTTCGGTTTCCTCCATAAAAATCAGGCGATGCCGTACCGGTTGGGATGTACACAATGCCACGCTTTTCATCCAGAGCCATTCCCGCCCAACTGTTTGCTCCGCCGATATTTTGCCAGGCATCGGGGTCTTCCCATGTATCATATCCAAATTCTCCGGGCTGAGGGATGGTGTGAAATGTCCACTGCAATTTTCCGGTTCGAACATTAAAAGCCCGAATATCACCCGGTGCGGCATCCTCACCCTCGGAAACGCGCGAGCCTATGATAATCAGATCTTTGTAAATAATGCCGGGCGAAGTAGTAACCACGTAAAGCTCTTCGGTTCGCTCTTCGAAACCGGCCTTTAGGCTTGCCTTTCCATTTATACCAAAAGACTCAATTGGTTTGCCCGTTGAAGTATCCAAAGCATATAAATCGGGTCCGGCGGTAAACAGAATTCGCTTATCATTACCATCTTCCCAATAAGTTACGCCGCGATTCACATTCAGCCATGTAACTACTTCTGCGGTATCCGGAAAAGGATTGTATCGCCATTTGGGTTCACCCGTGGCGGCATCAAGTGCAATAACATTTAATCTTGGAGTCGTTGAGTACAGAGTTCCGTCAATAATTAGCGGATTGGCCTGGATTTGCGAATTTGCCAGGGTATCGGCCTCTCCGCTTCGGTACGTCCATGCAACTTCTAACTGCTCTACGTTATTGCGGTTTATTTGATTGAGGTGAGAATACTGACTGCTGTATTTATCGCCCAGGGAAACCTTCCAGTCTGCAGATGATCCAATTTCGTCATAGTTGGAACTGCATGAGGTTAGAAAGGATATGAGAGCAAAAATTAACAAACTCTTTTGGGATAGTGTAAGCAACCTTGCCCGATCTACATCATGTTTCCCGGCGCGAGTTGCGCCCCTGCGCCAGGATTTATGATTGACAGATGTCATCAAAAGAGTCGAATTATTTATATCGCTCTGTCTGCATCGAAATTCTCAAGCAGTTGTTTTACCCGGCTCATAAATGCACCGCCATGAGCGCCATCAATAATTCTGTGGTCGTAACTCATGGAAAGATACATTTTGTGTCGAATGGCAATCACATCTCCTTGCTCCGTTTCCAGAACTACAGGACGTTTTTCAATCACTCCGGTTCCTAAAATAGCAACCTGTGGCTGATTGATGATCGGAGTACCCATCAGGTTTCCAACACTGCCATAATTTGTAAGAGTGATAGTTCCGCCAACAAGATCATCGGGACTTAAATCTTTGGTTCGCGCTTTGTCCGCCAGATCGTGAACCGATTTGGCAAGCCCGGCTAAATTTTTGTTTTGAGCTTGTTTGATGACCGGTACGATCAAGCCGCCTTTTCCACCTTCGCCAAGTGCAACAGCCAATCCAAAGTTAATGTCTTTTTTGAGGTGAATTTCGTCTCCGTCAACCGAACTGTTGATGAGTGGAAATTCGCCAATAGCCTGGATAAAAGCTTCGATAAAGATGGGTGTATAAGTAAGCTTCACACCGGTCTGATCGTAAAATTTCTTTTTGTTGGCTTCACGCCATTTCACAATGCTGGTAACGTCTACATCGCTGAAAGTTGTAACGTGGGCTGATGTCTGCTTGGAACGAACCATATGCTCGGCAATCATCTTGCGCATTCGGTCCATCTTCACAATTTCAACATTTTCGTGCGGACGATGAACATCCAGCTCACCCGCTGAAATCTTGCCTTTTTCCCGGGCAGCCTGAGCGATGTCTTCTTTTCCTTTCGTTCCGGATGGCGCTTTCACCTTGCCGGCTTTTTTGTCTTCTACATAAGAAAGAATGTCTTCTTTGGAAACGCGTCCTTCCTTACCGCTTCCTTCAATGGATTCGAGCTCTTCCTGTGTGATACCTTCTTCGCTTGCAATGGATCGTACAAGTGGAGAATAGAATCGTCCGTCAGATCCTTTTCGCTGAGGCTTGGATGTACTTTCCTTCGCTTCTTTCTCAGATTCTTCAGATGTTCCGTTTTTGGACGCTGGTTTTTCGGCAGAAGATTTTTTCTCATCCTTTTTCTTCTCTCCGCTTTTTGCACTTTCTGCGGCTTTACCTGTGGCGATAATGGCAATCGTTTGGCCAACCTCAACAGTCTCGCCTTCTTCCACTAAAATTTCTACAAGCGTTCCGGCTTCGGGAGACGGTACTTCGGTGTCCACTTTGTCGGTAGCAATTTCCAAAAGGGTTTCATCCACTTCAACTTTATCGCCAACTTTCTTCGCCCATTCAATGACGGTTCCCTCCATTACGGATTCACCCATCTGTGGCATTTCTACTTCTATTCGCTCGCCCTCGTCTTCATCAGCAGATTCATCTTCAGTCTTTTCCGGCTCATCAGCCTCTGTCTCAGTTTTTTCCTCTTTCTCGGAGGATTCTTCTTTTGATTCAGCCTCTCCCGAAGGTTCCGCATCTGCTTCAGAAGGATCTGCTTCCGTGTCGATAATAGCAATGGTCTGGCCCACTTCTACGGTTTCATCTTCCTCAACAAGAATTTCTACCAAAACTCCGGCTTCAGGTGATGGCACTTCCGTGTCCACTTTGTCAGTGGCGATTTCCAGAAGGGTTTCATCCACTTCAACCTTGTCACCGACTTTTTTCTTCCATTCGATGACGGTTCCCTCCATTACGGACTCGCCCATTTGGGGCATTTCAACTTCAACCTTTGCCATGTTCAGACCACCTTGTAATTAGATATTTTAAGCTGTTTTAGACCTTTAAAATAAGTACCTGTAAAGATCAGAATAATCATACTCAGTTCAAAATATAGCTGCTTTGCTAACCTTCAATTTCGGAAGCGTTAAAATTTGTGAAACCTGTTTCCAAACTACATCAATTTCTTCGGTTTGAGATTTAGTCGCAAAACGATATACTTTTACTGGATCTGTTAACAAAAAATAATTCTGATGCGTGCTTTTATAGCCATTCTTTTTTGCTCTTGGTTGATCACACTCTTTTTCCCCTGGTGGGGAATTATTATTCCTGCCATTATTTTTGGAGCGATGTTTTTGAAAAGCGGACTAAAAGCATTTTTTATCGGTTTTCTTGCAACAGGCTTTGCCTGGTTTTTACAGGCTCTCTACATCGACATTATGAACGAATCAATCCTTTCATCCCGCATTGCAGAAATGATGGGTGTCGGCTCGTCCTGGATTATTTTGCTTGCTACTTTTTTAATTGCCGCCGTGGTTGGCGGTACAGCTACTCTTGTTGGATATTTCCTGAAAGCGGTCTTAAAACCGGAAAGAGAAGTTTCTGCAGCATAGTTTCTTGTTGATGATGGTTTTGACGGAGATTATTCTCTTTCCGCCGGAATCAACAGTACCGGAATTTTGCTAAAGCGTGTTACCTGACTACTTACGCCTCCCAAAAAGAAATCGTGAACGAAGCCTTTGCCCTGGCTGCCCATTACAACAAGGGTAACACCCCGCTCTTCAATCACCTGGATAATTTCTTTACCGGCCGTTCCAAAGGTGATAATGATTTCAGAATTTTCACGAGTATGATCTGACAAAGTATTCCGCATTTCTTCCAGGTTCTCCTCATTTTTCTGCATCAATTCATCATGACTGACCGGATCTTTCAGGGCAATAGCATGATGGCCTTGAACATGAATCAAGGAGATCTTTCCAATTTTTCCTTGTTTGTCCAAATCCCGGACAACCTCAAAAGCGCGATCCGCCGTATCGGAAAAGTCAGTGGCATGCAGAACGTGATCAAGTGCTTTCTCACATGATTGAGTGACATACAGCCGCCGCTCATTTTTATCTTCATCAATCCATTCCATCTCCATATTGATAAGGAAAACCGGCAAATGAGATCGCTGGAGAACTTCAGAAGCTGTACTTCCCAAGAGCATTTGTTCCACCATGCTTTGTCCCCGGTTTCCAATAATGATGAAATCTGCATCTTTTGCATCAGCCGTTTTGATAATTTCTGTGGGGGCAAACGCGTAAGATCCAGCCTGGATAACCGTTTCAACCTTCAGGTCTTTATGCTCAAGAAGTTTTTTATAATTGTTGAGCTGTTCTTCTTGCAGAGACGTGTCTATTTCATCGCCCTCTCCGCTATACGATACAGAAATCACCGTAACAAGCGTTACTTTTTGCAATCCCAGTTTTTTCAGATAAGAAAGGGAGTCAATGATAATATCACTCGCTTCGGATTGGTCCAGTGCAACAACGGCATGTTTGAAATTGGTTTCCATCGATTTTCTCCTATTTGATTTAACTCCGTTTAAGTAATGTAGTGAAAGAAAGTTATGATTGTTTCACTCTTTCGATAGAATGATTGCCTTTGTCCTGGCATTGCGATTGGTTTTACATCTTTTTTCTAAAGTTGTTCTCTCATAAAACAGACGAATAGAAATAACTGTTTGAGGAAGTTTTTTGGATAAAAAAAATCCGCGAGGCTCTCTAAGCTTCGCGGATTTAAGATTAAAGGTTTAAAAAAGTTGGAAAAATCAAGGCTGATTGTCAGGAGCATTTCCTCCCTGTTCCGAAGGGTCTACAATCTGTAACTGGTTTTTCAGACTTGTGGAGAGTTCTTCAATGTCATCTTCCGTAAGAACTTCGGAAATATCTTCCACGCCTGATTTAATCAAAAGATTAAAGACAATCCTGTTAAATAACATTTGATGCCCGGCAGATGTTAGCTGCATAAATTGCTGTTGAGGTAATTGAGCTCCCGACAGTTTAATTTTATTAATAACCGGTTCCAGTAGTTTTTCAATTTTCGAATCGAGCTGTTTCTCCAACTCTTTCGCTCGTTTGTTTTCTTTACTGGTTACTTCTTTGCCTGATGGGTCTACTAACTTCATGTGAAAATAATTCAATTGAACAGTTTTAATTTCTGTTCTAAAAATAAGGTTTGTGAAGCAAAGTTTGAAAAATCAAAAACTTGCTGTTTAGACAGGTCGTCTTGTGCACGTGTTTTTTGTACTGTCTGATATTGAATCAGTAATACATTGTGCAGTCTTTTCCGAAGATTTATATAGAAAATTTCAATTAAAAAATGATAATAAATATCAATATTAAAATGTATTAATTAAAAAAAACTAATGTATAAAATATTGATTTTGTTAAATAATTCTAACTACGAAGTACTTGAAATAGGTTTATCATTCTTGCCGGAAAAGTAAAGTTTTTTCAAGTAGCACTCACTAAAGTCAAGTCTAAGTAAAAGTTTAAAGTCATGAAAAAAAGTATTAAAAAGTTAACTGCCTTTTTGGGGATGTTATTGCTCGCAACCTTTATCATTCATGGTTGCAGTGATGTTTCAAGTCCATATAGCGAGGATGTTCTCTCCGCAGGTTTTGACGATGCCTTTAAGGCAGAAACCTGTACAGATGGAGAAACCCTAACGCTGAAAACAAAAAAGAAGGGTAAAACAATAGGCGATATTTCCTATTCTGTTGATGCCGATAATATATATGTAATTGTCACACCCATAGAAGGATGGGGAATTACTGAAATTGATTTGTATGTATCTCAGAGTTCTTACACAGATAATCTTGTTGAAAATGAAGATTACGATTCCGCACAAGTTGATCCTTTAGAATTTGCAATTCCATTAAGTGAAGTTGGTCTTTCTTCTGGCGATGACCTTTCCCAACTTTTTATTGCTGTATACGCAGAAGTAGGTGAAATTAGTGGTGGAAGTTACTGGGGCGGAGGAGGCTCCTGGTGGGGTAAAAGCAGTAAAAGTAAAAAAGGCAAGTACGGTAAATATGATAACGACGACCGAGGCAAGAAAGGCAAATATGGTAAGTACGGCAAAGATGATGACGACGACCACAAGTGGGGCAAAAAAGGCAAGTATGGAAAAGATGATGATGACGATCACAAGTGGGGCAAGAAAGGCAAATATGACAAGGATGATGACGACCACAAAGGCGGTAAGAAAAAATATTATTGCAACAAAACTGAGAAAGCGACTGCAAAAGCTAAAATTCACGTAGAGAATTTTGATGAGTGTGAGCCCGGCAGTGGTGGAATTGGTGGTACTGGTGGAGGAAATAGATAAAACTTTATCTATCGGAGTTCTGCTAAATTTAAATAAATGTTGGAGCCTGCAAGTTTACTTGCAGGCTTTTTCTTTATCTACGAGTAGAATCAGCAAGCGTTGGGGGCTTTCATAACTAAAGGCTGATATTTTAAGGTTCCTCTATCTTTATTAAGCTTCTCTTGCCCAAAAGAATAAAAGGGTTTATCGGTTTTTAGGCTCTCTTCTTAAGTAGCATTAAGTGTATAACTTTTTTGAATGTCTCACCTCTATATGAATGAATTTAAAAATATATTTAATCATCTATTTTGATAAAAAAATATTTTAAAAAAAAGATTGATTTTGAAAAAAAATTAAAAAAAACTAATACATAAGTTGTTGATTTTGTTAGAGAAGTCTAATTAGAAAAGGTTTTAAATCAGGGTATAATTGAGAGTAGAAAAATGATTGTTTTAGCAGTCAAATTTAAGTCAAGTCTAAGAAATGGTTAAAAATATGGAAAGTAGTAACAAAAGGATTGGTAGCTTTATTAGTGCATTGGTCCTTGTAGTAGTTTTTGCCCAGGGCTGTAGTGATGTTATGGGCCCAAATAACGCAGATTCACGCCTGAATGCCGACAATTATGAGAATGCGGCATTAGCGGAAACATGTGTTTCAGAAACATCGGTTATCTTAAAAGCCGGGCGAAATTCAATTGAAGCCGGTACAGTTACATATTCAATTGATGATGAAAATGTGTATGTAACTTATTATGCAAATAATGGCTGGGGAATTACAGAAACACATCTTTGGGTTGGAACAGATTTAAATGATCTGCCAACGGCCGGTAATAATGCCCCTAAAAACGGTCATTTCCCATATGGAGATACATTCGGTGTAGCACAAACTTCAATTACTTATACAATCTCACTGGCTTCGTTGGGATTATCTGACAGCGCAGATCTTGAAGATCTTTACATTGTAGCCCATGCCGTGGTTGGCGAAATTAAAGGAGGAAGTGTTAAGAAAACTGAAACCGCTTATGCTGGCGATGAAGAAGGCGAAAGCAAAAGGTGGTGGTGGTACATTCATGTTAATGAATTTGATGAGTGTAACCCCGGAGGCGGTGGAATTGGTGGTACCGGAGGCGGTAACCGCTAATAAAAAAACCATTATCAATTCTTTGTTTAGAGAGGGGTATGTTAAAATATTATCATGCCCCTTTTCTAATTTTATACATATAATATGTGGGTCAATGAAGGAGATTCACTAACCCGGGCATACAATCTTAATAACAGCTAACCATGGGACATAATAGATTATCAAGCTCACACAATTCATCATATCTTGTTTTTTGGATTAAATTTCTCTTTTCTGCCGCAGTAAGCATTCTCTTTTTGGGAACCATTACTATTCAGAACGCATATGCACAACCCCAAACTTTGGAAGCAGCTGTTGGAAGTGTGGGTGATGCATCGGCTTCAGGGCCTGCGACTACTGTTTCTTTTGACCTGTTAAGGAATGCAAATAATCCGGGAGGGAATACATTTAGTACTTACTTGCCGCAAACTACGGTTACAATTACCATTGATAATTTCAATACCGCTTACAACTCATTGCAGGCGAACAACACAAATCCACTGTCTTTTGGCTGGTATGTAAACTTTGCAAACTCAGGCGGATCAAACTATGTGGACGATACATACCTTGTAAATGGAATTGAAGATTCTCTTTTCACAGGTTTAAATTATATCAGTGACCCTACAGACGGTTATTATACGGCTACAGATGCTGGAAATACTGGAGAGGGGATTGACCTCAGTGCAAACTACGGTGCATTTCTTGTGGCTTCACTTAGTGGTTTGCAAAATCAGCCAATGCTAAGTGGTGGCGTACCAATTGATTATGATTTAGCCGATCTGACTATTGAATTTTCTGAACCTCTCACGAACCCGGTTATCCATTTCATGGGTTTGGGGGCGGATTGGGATGCTACAATAAATAATGGGGCCTCAATTGTACAAAATTACCGGAATAGTGCGAGTGTTGAGTTGGATTTGATTGATGCCGAAATAGATTTTGTAGACGGAGATGCAAGTGATGTAACATTGAGTGTACTGAGTGAAAGTGTTCTTTTGGGGATTGAAGATGACGACAAAATTATCAATACATCAGACGATCCAAGTGATCGCTTTGACTACGATGGACCGTCTGCCGGCGGTGGTTCGGATGATGCCGATGGCGCTGCACACGGTTCAGTATTGGTCACCGGAGAAAATATAACCAGCTTAACATTCAGAGTTTTTGTTCGATCCGGAACAACCGCCGATGAAGGGTTTGGATGGGCTGGCAATGATGCAAACTGGACATTTGACCCCGATGGAGAAGGAGGAGATCCCGCCGAAGCAGTTCACTACAGTGTTACTGAAGGAACCCCGGATGTGAGTGGAGGAGAACTTCAGTTACTACTCGCCTCCAATGCCGATGGAGATGACCCATTGCTTCAATACTACTTTGCGGAAGATGCTTTTATGATTAGTGTAAGTACTGAGCTTGAAGCCGATGAAACATTATTAACTGTAGCTGAATGTTACAGAATGCTTTCTGCACCAGTAGAAGGAACTACGTATGCAACTTTATTAGATCCAATTTGGACCCAGGGAATGCCTGGGGCAGACTATACCAGTGGAGACCCTAACGTGTGGCTCTGGCCGGATGAACCAGGTGCAAGTGATGGAGATTGGGAAGGGGTTCCGGATTTAGGCAATATTATCGCACCTGGTTCGGGATTTTTGGTTTCTGTTTATTCCGATGATGACTATACGAATTCTCCCGCTGATACAGGATTTGATAAAACATTGTCAGTCACCGGTTCTGAAAATGCGCCACTCACATTTACAGCCATGAATGATGATGATAGTGGCTGGACACTCCTTGGAAATCCATTTAAGTCTCCATTGCATATTGCCACAACTAACGATGGTATTTTTGAAGGAACTACTCAAGATGTAGTTGAGACGGTATATATATGGAATCGTAATACTGAATCCGGAGATGGGGGAGATAACTCCACAGGTGGCCTCCCTGGTAGCTGGATTACCGGTACCTCAGCGGGTGGTGGTGATATTTTTAATGATGATGGGACGATAGCCGCATTTCAGGGATTTTTTGTTCAAAATAACGGTTCGAATCCACAGGTTGATTTTAGAGATGCCAGTAAAGCTACTGATGGTACTTTTTATGGAAAAGAAAAAAGTCTTAGTAATTTTGCCCGGTTTGAGTTAAATGGTGAGGGGCTTTATAATTCAATGTGGCTTCAATTTTCTAATGAAGGTTCATTAGAAAAATCTATTACAGATGCTCTCGAACTTCAGCCCATGTCACCTGAGTACGCTATGCTGGGAACGAAAAAAGCAGACGGCACCATTTATGATATCGGCCACTATCCCATTCCCGATGATGCCTTCGAAATTCCTGTCAGCCTGGAAACAACTCGTTCTGGTTATTTCACAATTACGGCAACCGACCTGGATCTTTCATTTGGTGCAGATCTTTACTTCATCGACCTGGTTAAGAAAGAAAGTATCCGAATTGACGAAAACTTTAGTTACCAGTTTTCGACAGAGGCTGTTGCTAAAGTTCCTGGTGGAGATCAATTTAACAGGTGTTCTGTGAATAGTCCCCAAAAAGCAAAAACGTTTGCTACTGCAGACCGTTTTATGATAGCCACACAGCCAAGGGATTTTGTAGAAATTCCGGCAACTGTCGCATTGAATCAGAACTATCCAAATCCGTTTAACCCGACTACTCAAATCTCTTACGATCTGCCACAAACCGCAGATGTAAGACTTGAAGTGTATGACCTTGTAGGGCGGCAAGTAGCAACGCTTGTCAATCAAACAATGGAAGCCGGTTCGCATTTAGTAAACTTCGATGCATCCAACCTTTCAAGCGGTGTTTATATTTATCGGTTGAATGCTGGTAATATGGTTCTTTCACGTAAATTGACTGTTATCAAATAGTTTGTGGATTATCTGCCGAAAGACAGGCTTGCCCGGCATTTTCCGGTTGTATTATAGCGGAGATTTCGGATCAAATTTGATAGGTGTAATTTTTTATAAAAAGGCGTAAGTCTCCACTTACGCCTTTTTTGTTTTTGAGTCGAAATTAATCCGTGAAACAAATCGTTCGGTTGTCGATATTAACCAATCAGTTTGATCCGGAAGAAACCCTCACGAATGATCCGAAAAGTTTCCACTTTAATTTTTTTATGGCTCTTTATCTGTTCCATCACCTCTGCATATTCACAGGAGAGTTTTAGCGAGTTAAACTTTACAGCAACCGGCAACGGAATATTCGGCGGCAATACCATTCTTAAACACTGGTCGCCCACAGCGGGATTCGGCCTGGAGATCAGTACCCCTTACTACTTTGGAAATCTTGAGACGGGGATTCGCTACATGCGATATAACGCTATGGATTATGAGAACTCTGGTTTCCATTCGGGATTTCTTTTCGTAGGCTGGCACTATACGTATTTTGTATCGGAAGATAAAGACTTGTCCATAGTGCCGGGTGTTCGCATCGGAAACCGATTTACTTTTCATGATCAGGATAAAATTTACGGGGACGGATACCGATTCAATAAAACTGAAAGCGAGTTTTCCTACGAATTACAATTCAGGATTCAACGGCGGATTAACGATCGCTTCGGCTTCTATACATCAATCGCTTACAACAGAACTCTCTACCATATTTCGTTCGCAGAATGGGTTGGTGCTGCCGGGTTTTCTGTGATCTTCAACACGACAGACGGACTGAAAGATTTTTTTAAATGATGATAACGCTTCTCTTTTTAATGGGGCTGTTTCTTCAGAGTGAATCAGAAGTAAGCCTTACAAAACCAGTCGTTGAAGAAACGGGTCAGGATTCTATTAAAACGGAAATAGTTTTGAGATCAGAAGACCTGATATGGAAGTCTGATTGGAGTTTCTTTTCCATCGACCGGATGTCGTACAAAGTAAATTCCGGCTATTATGGATACTATGGTCCGCAGCCGACCTACATTCTTGACGGCATTCCATTTGATCCTACTTTTTTTGGGATGAACTTCTCACAATTATTGCCGGTTTCGTTCGGCCAAATCCAAAAGGTAGATATGAGTGACGGAATCGGGATGTACTCCGGAATTAATTACTCTTCTGGATTGATAAACCTGAAATCTGTTCCGGTTCAGAATGGGTTATCGGTATTTGTTTCTGGTCAATATGGGCATAATTCAGATGAACCCGGTCCGTGGGTTTTTGATGAACAACAGGTGACTCCAAATGTGGAGCGTTTTGGCCCGTGGGTGGATGCCGGGGCTTCTCTAAAATTTGGCAACTGGTACGCAAAAGGAGTTCTGCGAACACACAGGAATCTTAATATCAATCCACATGTACAAACCAGGATTAAAAATCTAATCGGTTTTCCGCTTGAAGGAAGATGGCCGGATGCCGAGGCAACCACCCATCTGGGACTTGTTGAAACCGGAATTCAAAGTAATCGTGTGGATTTGAAAATCCATGGAATCCGTTCGGAAAGTGAAGAGTTTCTTTATTTTCAGCCGCTTGCAAGAGAGGTTCCTACAGATTTCACCACAGAGCAATATTCGGCTTCAGGATCTTTCTTTTTGAATAATTCATTCGGAATTCGATCAATGGCCCAGTACAAAGATAAAGCTACGGAATATCGGAGGAATCAATTTAATCAGGACTTTGACTGGAAGCAGACAACCACAACAGGCCGGATTTCTGTCTTCTTGAATAGGAAAATATTTCGGTTCGACATCGGTTCTGAGTATCAAAAAGTTGAAACGAAAGCAAGCGGCTTAACAGAAGAAGATCAGCAGTTTGTGGATCTGTTTGTGGATCAACTGACAAATGTAACTTCCCGGCTGCGATTTGGCTCGTATTCTGCAATCACATTTCATGATGATCAAAAACCGATTCGCGCAAGAGGTTTCTTGGAGTTTGATCTGATAAAAGGATGGACAACTTCTTTTGAAGGATCTTATTCCGAGCTTTTACCGGAGGTATCAAACCCGATAAGTGAGTGGATTAGTGGCGGATATGATATAATGAGCCGTCTCGATTCTTATGTCTTTGTAACGGATGATATCTCCAATACCCGGTTATATTCGCTATCAAACCGTCATGAACTTCAGTTTTCAAACCTGGTTGGTGTTCATCTAAAAGCCGAATATCTCAATCATCTGAACGTTCATGTTCCATTCCAGGATGCCCGGTATTACATTCAGTTAAGTACGTTGCCGACGGCATATTTTTTGTTTGATAACCAATCAGGTCAGCGGCTAAAACTTTCTATGGATACGGAACTGAACTGGTCCGATTCATTCCGTCAAACATTTGGCATTCACTATTCCCATACGCTGGATGGCGATGTAGCCTATAAAAGTTATTGGAAAACCATTCCGGAGTACTTGCTCCGCCATTCTACAATTCTAAATCCATCACCGGATTTGGAGATTCGGCTCAATATCCAGTATCAAACCAAAACGGTTTGGGATGAATTTCGCCGCCTGGACGGGAAACTAAACCGAACGTTTCATCCGCAGTTTCCCTATCGCTTATTTACCTTTAGCAATGAAGTTCCGGCAGGTATAAATATAGATCTCGTTTTATCAAAATGGTTTTGGCAGCAGAGAATTCGCACTGTATTTATGCTCAGCAATCTTTTCAACCAAAAGTACAGAACTCATCCAATCGGTTCAGAAGAAGGATTTGGATATATGCTTCGGCTGGAATTGCGGATTTGATCTTGAGTCAACACGCATTCTAAAGAACAACTCCATCACGCCAAAGATGGTTACAGGGATGTTTTTTACACCGTGCCATTCACTTTCCAAAAGAATCTGCTACTAATATCCCGCAGATAGTTTTAACTTTCATGGTTCATTTTTACAACTGCGAATAGATACTTTATATATTTGAAATGCCTGATCAAAAAGAGCTAAAAGAACAAAGACAGAAAATCGATAAAATCGATGATCAGATTCTGGATCTGTTACAACAACGAAAAGAGGTTGTGCAGGATGTTTTGAAACGAAAAGTGGAAAAGCAGCTCCCGGTTTTTGTTGCACGGCGCGAACATGAAAAGACCGACGTTTTTCGTGAAAAAGCAAAAGCGAGAGATCTTGATCCTGATTGGGCAGAAGATTTTTTGCGGATGATCATGGCGGCCTCACGTGCGGCACAATCGGCAGATACATTTCCCCGCTCAACCACCGAACCGAAACACATTTTGTACGTTGGCGGTGAAGGAGGAATGGGCAGCCTCTACAGAAAATTTACCGAACATAGCGGCCATGTAGCCTACAGTATCGACAAAGGGAATTGGTACCAGCTTGAAGAGATGGCTCCAAAACTTGATTTGGTGATAATTACAGTGCCCATTCATGTAACTGTAGATGTAATCGAGAGAATTGCACCCAAACTAAAACCGGAAACGATCCTGGCGGATTTTACCAGTAATAAATCCGAACCGTTGCAGGCCATGTTGGATGCTCACAGCGGGCCGGTTATTTCTCTTCACCCCATGCACGGACCGGATGTCCCCAATCTTTCGAAACAGTTAATGGTATTTTGTGCCGGACGGGATTCCGAAAAAGCAGAATGGTTCAAAGAGCAGTGCAAGCTTTGGGGATTGCGAATTATTGATGCGGACCCTGCAAAGCACGACCATGTGATGCACCTGGTACAAGGATTGCGCCATTTTGTGGCACTTTTGCACGGTTCTTTCATGAAGGAATATGATTTGAATCCGGCTGAAATTCTGGAGTACTCAAGCCCTATTTATCGGGCCGAACTCATGATGACCGGACGGATTTTTGCCCAGGATGCAGAACTTTATGCAGATATCGTTTTTTCCAATAAAGAACGCCGTGAGTTGCTCCTCCGCTTTTTTAATCATCAGAAGAACTTGATGAAAATGGTTGAAGAAGATGATAAAAGAGGTTTTGTGAAAGAGTTTGAGGCGGTGACTGATTTCTTTGGAAGCTTTGCATCCCAGGCCCTCAAAGAAAGCGGGTATTTGATAAACAGGTTGGCGGATCGGTTTTCATAAACCGAAAATATCCAAGGGTATCACGGCTGGGGATTATGTTTTAGGTACACACGGCAGAACTTAAGATTGAATTGTGTATTTTATTCTGCCTTCATCTCAGTTTTAAACACAATGAAAATCTATGAAGTTATCCTTTTTTAGATATGCTTCCCTTTTATTCATCTTGTTTTTGATACATGCTTCAGTTTTTGGACAAGAGAGAACCTTTAAAGTGATAGAAGACTCGCCCGACGTTTGTATTCTTCATCCAACAGATGTGAATGCTCATTATAAATTTGCACCGGATGTTTTAAGACAGAAGCGTGCTTCGAATGCTGCAACGGCTCAAATTGAAGTTACTTATCTTAATAATTGCGGTGGCGGTTCCTGGCCAGAAGATGCAAAAGCAGCATTTGAATATGCCGCTGATATTTGGGAGGCTTATCTGAATACCCCTGTTCCCATTCGTATTGAAGCAACCTGGGCACCACTTGAAGAGGGCGTTCTTGGAGGCACTTCGCCAATTATTGTTGAGACAACATCAAGTGCATCGGGTGATCTTTTCCCAAATACACTATACACTATCGCAAATGCCAGTGCAATCATCGGAAGTGATTTGGTAACTGAACTCGACACTGACTATGACATGACAATGAGCATAAACTGCGAGTTCGATGACTGGTACATGGGAACAGATGCAAATCCGCCGGCCGGCATGTATGATTTTGTTACGGTTTTCTTGCACGAAATCGGTCATGGTATCGGGTTTACCGGCAGTATGATTGGTAATACAACTTCGCAAATCGCGGATTGGGGTTTTGGCCAGTCAGAATTTCCAATGGTGTATGATCGCTTTACTCTGGACGGAGAATTCAACCGGTTAATAAATTCGGATATTTATCCACGTTTTTCAGAACTACTTTATGATGCATTGACAGGGAGGTTTGGCGGCATTTTTTTTAATGGTCCCCAGGCGGAATTTGCGTATGATGATAATAGGGTTCAGCTTCATTCGCCGACACTGTTTGCGCAAGGGCAAAGTTATGCCCATTTAAATCAGCAATTATACGGAAACACCCAAAATGCATTGATGCGTCCATTTCTTGATGCTCAGTTTGCTGTTCATAGTCCGGGGCCAATTTTTTGCGGCTTATTAGATGATTTCGGTTGGCCATTAGGAGAAGCTTGTCTTGATTTGTTGCCGGATGAGGGATTTTTGAGCCGGCCTTTTCCGGTTTTTCCTGCGAATGGCTCATTCGAGTCCATCCTGAATCCTACATTATTGTGGCAATCTGTGGCAGGTGCCGCTGACTATCGGATACAAGTAGCTACGGATTTCAATTTTGAGGATACATTTATCGACCAGGTCGTCACGGGCACTTCTTACGATATTCAACAAGACCTGGATTATAACACTCTTTATTTTTGGCGGATACAGGCTTTAAGCGCGGGGGGATCCAGCAAATTTAGCACCAAATACAGATTCACAACAACTAACAGTCCGCCGGATGCAATTTCTCTTTCACTTCCTGATGATAATGCAACGAATCTGCGCCCCGGGTTTTCTTTTACATGGCAGCCGTCTGGCAGGGCCGATGAATACCAGATTCAGGTAGCTGAAAATCCTGGTTTCTCTAATCCTGTTATTGATGAAACCATTTCTCCACCACGATTTTTGAATACAGGCTTTTTAGATTTTTCAACAGTGTATTATTGGCGTGTCAGAGGCTTAAATTCATCTGGTTCCGGCGGTTGGAGCGAGGTTCGAACGTTTACAACAATTATAGAAAAACCCGATCCGGTGTTACTCATTTCGCCATCAGAGAATGAAAATCAGGTTTCAACCACGGCTACTTTTAGCTGGTCTGAAAGTGAACGCGCTTCCGAGTACATCATCCAGATATCCCAGGATGAAATCTTTTTTTCAGACGGAGTGATTCAACGAACCAGTTCAGATCCAATGTTCACACTCAGTGATCCGATTGATCCCGCAACAATTTATTATTGGCGAGTTAAAGCGACCAATATTGGCGGGGAGAGTGATTGGAGCGAAGTAAACCAATTTACAACAGTTGTAAGGGAAACGGCCATTGCCCAGAATTATCCAAACCCGTTCAATTCTTCGACAACCGTTCGTTTCCAGTTATCACAAAATGTTGATGTTACTCTGGATGTTTTTGATTCGGTAGGCAGAAGAGTTTCTGTTTTAATTGATGAGGAGCGGGCTGCGGGTGTGTATTTCGAACAATTGCAGGCTGCAAGCTTAGCCTCTGGAACGTACTTCCTCCGAATTGTTGCCGGCGATTTTATGGAGGTGCAAAAGATGGCAATTATCAAATAGTCCGTTTAATTTATCCACCAGATGGTGCCGTTCAGGCAGGCCGCAAAACTGACCCAAAGAATATATGGCACCATCAACCCAAACGCCCATTTGTCTTTTTTTGAAAAGAGGTAGCTTGTGATGATAATAGCTGCCAAAAGAAAGAAAATCTCTATAAATGCCCATCCGGGAGATTGCAGTCTAAAAAAAAGTTGAGACCATAATCCATTCAGTCCCAACTGAAGCAGGAAAAGGACGAGGGCTGGTCTCGCCTCACGGAATCCAAATTTATTCCAGATTCTCCAGGCTGCGATTCCCATTAACGTATAAAGCAGCGTCCATACCGGCCCAAAAACCCAGTTGGGAGGATTCCAGCCCGGTTTGTTTAAAGCGTTGTACCATTCCGAAGGTGCAATTCCCGGAGATACCCTGGCGCCGGTCCACGCAACTAAAAAGCATAGTCCAATCCACAGGATTAATCCAACGATTGATGAAGTTGTGGTTCGGCTTACCTGAGAATTCATATCAACTCAAAAAGGTGTTTTCATTCAGTGATCACACAGTTGGTGATGAGTTCTTAATCATCGCCATTTAAAAAACTTAAAGGCCTTTTGTTTCGTTTGGAAAAGTTATTTTTTTCAAAAAATTCTGACTTTCGAGTGAAAATCTTGTAACATCACAAGGTCTTTAATTTTCAGAAGCATCAAGACGTTTTCTACTTAACTGCACATTTTTGATTCTACTTTTTATGTTCAGGAAATTATTTTTTCTAACCCTTCTGATAGGGCTTCTGTCCATTCATAATATGTCTGCCCAGGATGCCGGAAATCATCCCTTAAATTTTATTGATGAAGCCCACAGCAGGCATGTTTGTAACCTTCCTGCAACCGACGTCGATGCTCACTTTTTTGTTCAGTCCAATCCTGAAGTGAGGGACAGGATAAAAGCTAAAACACAAACCCTTTTAGATGTTGATTTTTCCAGTTCTTGCAGTGGAGAGCAATGGCCGCAACAAGCGAAAGGTGCTTTTGAATTTGCCATGGCCATTTGGGCAGATCACGTTAATTCTGATATTCCCATTAAGGTGAGGGCAAACTGGACGGAATTGGATGACAACACACTTGCCAGTGCCACTCCTGGCCGGGTTTTAAAATTACCTGATTCCAATTACGGATTACCAGACACATGGTATGCAATTTCACAAATCAGTGCAATTGCCAAACAGCCTTATAGAGATCAGCTCGACGAAGTTGATTATGATATTGATATGGACGTGCAGTGTACTCGTGACGATTGGTATTTTGGCACAGATGCCAACGTGCCGTCTGGTCGATACGATTTTGTAACGGTGATTTTACATGAAATAGGCCACGGCCTTGGTTTTCTTGGAGGGCTTTCAGCCGAGGAAGAGACGGAAACAGCAGAATGGGCATTTGATACACCCATTATTTATGATCGGTTCACAGTAGATGGAAACAATACTCATTTGATTGAGACAAGTACCTATCCAAACCCTTCGCAAGAGCTTTATGAAGCACTCGTGGGAGAAGAAGGCGGTGTTTTCTTCGATGGAGAAAATGCAAACAATTCATTGAATGGCTTCGGCGTATTTCATCGAGCAAAGCTGTTTACACCTAATCCGTACAGGCAGGGGTCAAGTTATTCGCATGTGGATCTGAATACATTCAATAGAACAGTGAATGCTCTGATGGTACCCAATATTGCCTCGGCTTTTGCCGTACATAGCCCGGGGCCACTCATGTGTGGCATTTTCAGTGATATGGGTTGGCCACTTGGAGAAGGTTGCCTGGACCTGATAGATTCTTCCATCATCACTGCCAGTACAGATGAATTAAATTTTGGAGTGATTAATTTGGGTGAAACAGCCCAGAGAACAATAACTCTTTCCAATAGAGAAGATGCTGAATTGCCTCTTACAGGTTCGATGGAGGTAGAAGGTGGTCAGTTCGCTATTGCGGGAAATAGCAGTTTCACCATTCAACCGGGAGCTTCACAGGAATTTACTGTTACCTATACACCAACAAATGATGTGCGGCAGAGAAGTAACCTGATGATTCAGCATACCGGCAATAATGAGGCGACTCCTCTTTCAATTCCAATTCTGGCAGAAGCATTAAAAGAGGGACAAGTCGTTCAATTATACCAGAGTTATCCCAATCCATTTGTTCAGGATAATACTGAAAATTTGTCCAGCCCTATCATCGAGTTTTCAATTTCTGAAGCTGCCGATGTATTGCTGGATGTATATACGGTTGCCGGACAGCATGTTTTATCACTTGTTGATAGCCACATACAGCCAGGAATTTATCAGGAATATGTAGATTTGCGAGGGTACACAACCGGAATCTATATCTATCGCATTGTTGTGGGAGGAGAAGTAAACACAGGCAAGCTAATGTATGTGAGATAAGTTATTCACATTTTTTGTGGATAACTTGGTGAAAAAGTTGTGGAAAAATAATTGCCGACAAGTATTGACAAACGTTGCGGAATTGTGCTAATTACAATTGAGCACTGACGCCGAAAACACTACGGTGGGATCGGTGTTGAAGTCGAAAAATTGCCGCGACTTTGCTTGTGTATCACATCCAAACCGGAAGGATATACAAATGTGCTCCGGTTCTTTTTTTATTTCTGCCTATCTTGTTGTTTACTCTGCCAATCCTTCCAGGAAATTCCTGAATTCTTCTGTATCATATTTGGCAAATCCTCGCTTTTCAAGAACAATTTTGGAATCGGGTGAAATGACATATGTGGTAGGTATTACGGTGCTCTCATACGTTCCACGCACTTTTGTGCGGTAGTGATAGATCGGTAGATCATACTCTCGCGTTTCCATAAATTGCCGGGCCTTTTCAAAATCCTCATCCATTGAGACCAAGACAAATGAAATATTTTCATCGTCTTTGAAATGAGTATAAAGGGAATGGATGGACGGCATTTCTGCAATGCAGGGCGGGCACCATGTAGCCCAGATATTCATAAAAATAACGTCTCCTTCGAAATCACCAAGCGATTTTTCAGAACCATTTTCATCCGTAAAGTAGAAGTCGAGGCTGGCGTTTTCAAAGCCGGTAGTGTTTTCCGGGATGGACGGTTTTATTAGCCCTGTTGCCAGAACTCCACGCTGAAGGGTACCGATCACCTGTGTGTGCCAGCCGGTCAGGTAAAGCACAAGGATAACGGCAATAATCACTCCCCACTCTATCAGCGAGCGATAATCCTTTTTAGTTGAGGTAGAATTCTCGGCCATATTTTACGTGCGTCAGGACAAGTAAATCATCCAATGAGAGTTTAAACTTAGATTATGGAAATCAACAGTTATCTCATTGGATGATCTTGAAATTCTATGGACGAATTTTGATGTCAACTTTATCTGTAGATTGCTGTTGCTGGTTACGAATGGCAAGCGACTGCAGGGTTCGGTTCGCAATTTCTTTAAGGCAAATGCCCGAATCAGAAGCAGGATCTTTTGCCACAATCGGCGTTCCCGAATCGCTGGTTTTGCGAAGATTTTCCCTCAATGGAATTTCGCCCAGAAATGGCACTTCAAGTTTTTTAGCAAGGTTTCTGGCTCCATGTTTCCCGAAAATGTAATACTTCTTCTCGGGCATATCTTCGGGCACGAAGTACGCCATATTTTCAATAATCCCCAAAACCGGAACATTCACTTTGCCAAACATGGCAACTCCTTTTCGGGCATCATCCAGAGCAACGGTTTGCGGTGTAGAAACTACCACAGCGCCTGTAAGGGGAACTGTCTGTACCAGGGTTAGCTGGAT
Organism: Rhodohalobacter sp. 614A; assembly: GCF_021462415.1. NCBI lineage: Bacteria > Pseudomonadati > Balneolota > Balneolia > Balneolales > Balneolaceae > Rhodohalobacter > Rhodohalobacter sp. 614A. The sequence goes on along the minus strand of NZ_JAKEDS010000001.1, from coordinate 465,729 downwards.
GTCGCCAGTTCCGGGAGGGAGATCCAATATCATATAATCCAGCTCTCCCCATTCTACCTCCTGCATAAATTGTTTGATGGCGCTTGTAACCATCGGTCCGCGCCAGATCATAGCTTGATCGGTATCAACCAAAAAGCCCATAGACACAAGGTGAACGCCATGCTTTTCGATGGGAACGAGTTTTTTTTGAGTGGTGATATTGGGCCGTTCCTTCACGCCAAACATGGTAGGAATGCTGGGGCCGTAGATATCGGTATCCAGCAAGCCGACTTTCGCCCCCGTTTGTGCAATTGCCACGGCAAGGTTTGCCGCTACTGTGGATTTCCCCACGCCACCCTTGCCCGACGCCACAGCAATTACATTTTTTACGCCGGGAAGAACCGGTTGCTGTGTCTGTTGCTGCTGATTTTTCTGTTGTCCCTGATCTCCTTCAAGTTCACGTTGTTTGGAAATATTTATACCAATAGTAATATCCAAAACAGCTTCGGGGTCAATAAACTTTTTAACAGCTTGTTGACACTCGTCTTTTAATTTATTTGCCAGTTTGTCATTTTTCTCAGGCAGTTCAAGTGTAAAGGCTATATACTTATCCTGTGTTACCAGATCCTGGATTAAATCCAGAGTTATCAAGTCTTTCTGGTAGGTTGGATGGATGACCTGTGAGAGGGCACTTTTTACCTCTTCTTTGTGGATAGACATATCTTTATTTAAGTCTTAAAGTTTTTACCTTCTAAAGATAAGTAGATTGTGAGGCAAACTAAACGGTATATTAAGCCGGTGCGTTTCAATAAGCTGTTATAAGATTTTAAGATTGATTAACTTCAATCAGAAAAATATCATTTGCGAGGCGTTTACCCTCTTAACATTCAAGCCTGAAAATCAGGTAATCATTCTGCCATTTTTTTAAATGAGAGCTATTGGTATGAGCTCTGTTAAAATCAACTAAAAGAGTTAACTGCAAAAGCAAGTCGAAAAGATGTTAAAAAAAACTCCACTATATACTGAACATAAAGAATTGGGGGCACGCCTTATTGATTTTGGGGGATTTGAAATGCCCGTTCAATATGCAGGTATTAAGCAAGAACATCTTGCGGTGAGGAAACATGCAGGCCTATTTGATGTATCACACATGGGTGAGTTTTTTATCTCCGGGCCCGAAGCGTTGGCACTTATTCAGAAGGTAACGATTAACGATGCCTCCGTTTTAACACCGGGAAGGGCACAATATTCTGCCATGTGTTACGAAAACGGCGGGATTATTGATGACCTTTTGGTTTATATGCTTGATGAAGAACAGTACATGTTGGTGGTGAATGCATCGAATATTGAGAAAGATCTCGACTGGATTCAAAGTAAAAACAGCATGAAAGCAGATGTTCAAAATCGATCTGACAGCATTGGCTTGCTGGCATTGCAAGGACCGAAGTCTGTAGAAATTCTTCAGAAGCTGACTTCAACAAAAGTTGCATCCATACCCTTTTACAGATTTGAAAAAGGAAGCGTAGCCGGCGAAGATGATATTATTATTTCGGCAACAGGCTATACCGGCGAAAAGGGTTTTGAATTATATATGAATACAGACCAGGTGGATATAAAAAAGATATGGGTTGAGATATTGCAGGCCGGAAAAGAATTCAACCTTGAACCCGCAGGGCTTGGCGCAAGAGATACTCTGCGGCTGGAAATGGGATATCCATTGTACGGGAATGATATTACCAGGGAAACCAATCCATTGGAAGCACGCATGGGCTGGCTTACGAAATTACAGAAAGAAGATTTTGTTGGGAAGGAATCCCTTCTGGAACAAAAGAGCAATGGAATTCCAAGAAAATTAATGGGTTTTGAAGTTCAGGAAGAGCGTAAAATTCCCCGCTCTGGATATGAAATCCGTGATAGTTACGGCTCCAAAATTGGATTTGTAACAAGCGGAACTCACTCTATTTCTCTGAATAAAGGAATAGGGTTGGGATATATGGAAACCAGCAAAGCTGCAGAAGGCGAAAAAATATTTATAAAAATCAGGAAAGATCAGGTGCCGGCGATGGTCATAAAGCCACCTTTTATAAACAAATAATTAAAGTAAACAGATGGTAAATCTTAAAAAAATCGATGTATTCTACTCATTGCACTCATTCCAGGAAGATGAGTTAAGGGATAAAACAGTTGTTATTATAGATGTGCTCAGGGCATCATCTACCATAGTTACTGCATTTATGAACGGTGCAAAAGCTATTATTCCCGTGGGTGATATGGGAGAAGCCAGTAAAATTGCACAGAATGTAGACTCTGATAATTATCTGCTTTGTGGCGAAAAAGATGGCGAAAAAATTGAAGGGTACGATTTGGGCAACTCCCCGCTTGAATACACCAAAGAAATAGTAGAAGGAAAAACCCTTATTTTTAATACCACCAATGGTACAAAAGCCATTAAAAAATCACTTGGATCCTCAAAAACATATATTTCGGCATTTCTGAATGTGAATGCAATTGTAGAGGAACTGAAGGCTCAGACTAATGATATTGTATTGGTATGCGCGGGTTGGAAAGGCAGGCTGGCATTCGAAGATATGTTGTTGGCCGGTAATATCATCCACTTATTAAGTGAAGGAAATCTGCCAAACGATGCCCGTGACGGCGCAAAAGTTGCATTTGGTTTATACGATAAATATGGTGATGATATATCTACGGTTATACACCAATCAAACCACGCGATGCGTTTGAAAGATATCATCGATTCTGGCGATATAGATTACTGCTGTCAGGTTGATATAACGAATATACTACCGCGACTTAAAGAAGGGATGATTACCCTTACAGATGGCTAAGAAAAGCTCAAATAAATTGTTTAAAGGTTTCGATGACTCCCGCAAAATGGAAGTCATCGGAATCCTGATCATGGCTATTTCTGTGCTTTTATTGCTCAGCATAGCTTCTTACCATCCGGATGACTATGCTATTGTAAAGTCATTGTCGTACGATACTCTTCTTGAAGTTGATGGGGGCGCGGCTCTTCGCGTCAATAACTGGCTGGGAGTTTTTGGAGCATATATCTCCTACTTCTTTGTGAATACCCTTTTTGGCTATGTTAGCATTTTGATTCCCATTATTGTTCTTGCAATTGGTTGGGTGGTTTTTCGACAGGAAAACATAAGCGAGCTGGGATGGGCAGTAGCATACGGCTTATGGATGGTTTTTTTGATTTCCACGACCGTCGGCTGGTTTTATACGCGCTACGAAGCTTACTCTATGGCGTGGAGTGGAAATTCCGGCATCTATTTTTCCAGCCTGTTGCAGAATTTTACGGGCGTCGGTTCTATCATCATCCTGTTCGTTCTTCTTTTTGTATCTCTTTTGATTCTGATTGACCGAGATCTCCAGAAGACTATTGACCGGGTAAAGGATTGGTCTCCCAATTTTTCCTTCGAGAAGTTTAAGAGAGATAAATCAAAAAAAGAAATTCAGCCCGAACCCTCTTCGTCTGTCAATGTCCGGCAGCAACAAAAAGTGGAACAGACTTATAAAAGCGAGGCCTCAGAGCGGCGTGAAGAAAGACGCCGTACAAAAACCATTGATGAGATTGTAGAGCAATCCGAAGAAGTGGACCGAATACGTGAGAAAGAGCGCCAAAAAGAGAGCGCCAATCTCGAAAATCGTCCGCCCCGAGCAATTCTGGAACGTGCTTCATCTTCTGAAGCCAAAACCGGTTCAGAAGAAGATGATGTGGAAATTTCTGTGATTGTAGGTGAAGGAGATGAAGAAGCCAGCGACAAAGAACTTGATCGCAAAAACAAAGAAAAAGCCAAAGATGCCACACCGGTCATCAAATACAAATTTCCGGGAATTGATATTCTTGATACACCGCCGAACGAAGGAAATGAAGTGGATCTCGAGGAGATTAAAATCAACAAGAAAATCATCCTGGAAAAACTCAAGCGGCATAAAATTGAGATTCTCAGTATCAACGCTATTGTGGGACCTACAGTTACTCTTTATGAAATTGAACCCGCTCCGGATGTGAAAATCAGCAAGATTCAGAGCTATGCCAATGACCTGAAAATGGCAACGGCTGCACACGGACTCCGAATTATGGCTCCCATTCCCGGCCGCTCTGCTGTTGGAATTGAAGTGCCGAATAAAACCCGCGAAACGGTTTTTATTAAGACGGTTCTTAATACCAAGAAATTTGTTGAAACCGATTATGCACTTCCAATCGCATTAGGAAAAACGATTGAGAATGAAGTATACATGGTGGATCTGAACAAGATGCCCCACCTTTTGATTGCGGGGGCAACCGGGTCTGGTAAAACAGTTGGTATCAACACGATTATTACGTGTCTGCTTTACAAATGTCATCCGGATGATCTGAAATTTGTACTCATCGATCCCAAAAAAATCGAGCTTTCTCTCTATCGGAATATTCAGAATCATTTTCTTGCCGTATTGCCGGGTTCGGAAGAACCTATTGTTACTGACACAGATGCCGCACTCGAAACGCTGCAAAGCATCACCAAAGAGATGGACGAGCGGTACGATTTGCTAAAAATGGCAATGGTTCGTGATATAAAAGCATACAACAAAAAGTTTGATAACGGAGAACTGGATGAAGATCTTGATCATCGCCATTTGCCCTATATTGTTGTAGTAATTGATGAGCTGGCTGATTTGATGATGACCGCCGGTAAACAGATTGAAGAACCCATCGCGCGGATTGCACAACTTGCGCGGGCCGTTGGTATTCATCTGGTGGTGGCAACCCAGCGTCCCTCAGTGAACGTAATTACCGGTACCATCAAAGCTAACTTCCCGGCCAGAATGGCTTACCAGGTAGCTTCAAAAGTAGACTCCAGAACCATTCTTGATACGGGTGGTGCCGATCAGCTTGTGGGAAGCGGAGATATGTTGTTTTCTAACGGTGCGGGCATGACGCGTATTCAGAATGCCTATGTATCAACAAGAGAAGTGGAAAAAATCACCTCCTTTATTGGTAGTCAGCGGGGATACAAAAAGCCATTTCATCTGCCGGTTATTGAAGATGAAACCTCAGGTATTCCGGATCCGCTTGATGATATAGACGAATTGTTCAAAGATGCAGCTAAAATTGTTGTGCTTCATCAACAAGGGTCAGTATCCCTCCTTCAGCGAAAATTAAAAATCGGGTATAACCGGGCAGGACGAATTATTGACCAGTTATACAATGCCGAGATCGTTGGGCCGTTTCAAGGAAGTACGGCACGTGATGTAAGAATTTCCGAAGAGGAAGAACTTGAAGAGATATTTGATGAACTTGGTATTTAAAAATATTGCTCTGTTAATATTGATGGTTCTGTTACCTGCAGTACTGGCGGGTCAGAACACTCCTCAGTTTGATCAGCTCAAGCAAAGATTTGAGAATGATTTTGTATTCAAATCCGATTTTACCCACGAGTACAATGATACGTTTACGGGAGATCAACAGGTTACAACCGGCGTTATTTGGGTAGGCAAGGAACAGTATAAAATGAGAAGCGGCGAGAGTATTATGCTCGTTGATAGTGAAATATCCAGGGTATTTGATAATAATAAGAACCGGGTTATCATCAGCGATTATGTTGAAGAGGAAGATGATTTTGCTCCGTCCCGAATGCTTCAGGGTGTGGATGATTCCTACAATGTGGAAGAATATCAAGACGAAGAGGGAGGAACCGTGATTGAACTGACATCCGATGACCCCTTTTCCATATTTTTGAACGTTTCTATTTTTCTGAATGCATCAGGCACGCCTACACGGATTGTTGCCATAGACCAGGTTGAGAATGAGTTGATCACCCATTTTAGCAATGGAGAATTCATTCAGAGAGCACCCGAAATTTTTCAATTTGAATACCCTGAAGACGCCGAAGTCATTGATCTGCGTCACGACTCCTGATGAAGTCAAAACTATTAAAAATCACGGCTTCTCTTCTTATTGGAGGATTTTTCCTCTGGCTGGCTTTCAGGAACGTTGAGTTTTCCGAATTATGGGATCAAATTTCAACCGTTTCATTCTATTGGCTTCCCTTTTTTGTTGTTGCTCTTGTTTTCAGCCACTATTTACGCGCGGAGCGCTGGCGTTTGCTGCTGGCCGATGACGGACAATTTATTGGACGAACAACTCTCTTTGCCGGTGTCATGCTCGGTTATGTTGTGAACAGCCTTGTGCCGAGACTGGGTGAGATCTCCCGGCCGGTATATGTGGCCAGGAAAGAAGAAATAAGCAGTGGCAATTTGATAGGAACCATTGTAGCCGAGAGATTTTTTGATCTGCTTACCATGTTCTTTCTCATTTTGGTTACGACATTCCTCCTGGTCAGTGATGTTGAGCTTCTGCAAGAAGTTTTTGGAGTTCAAGGCTGGACATGGAAACAGTTTATATGGATTCCGGTAACATTTGTAATACTTCTAATAGCAATGGTTGCATTTTATAAGTTGATGATTGTTCTGGATCGAAAACAGATTACCACAAACCCGGTCATATTAAGATTGATTTCTGCGGCCAAATCATTCGGTGAAGGCATGATTTCTTTGCGCCGTGTAAAAAGCTGGCCCAGATTTCTTCTCTATACCGCAGGCATTTGGACAGGCTATATTGTAATGACCTATTTGCCATTTTATATGATGGATATGCAAACCGTCTATGGCCTGACATTTGCTGATGGGATTGTGGTAACCGTGGTATCGTCTATCGGGGTGAGTATTCCCACTCCGGCTGCGGTTGGTTCATACCATCTGTTTATCCAGCAATGTTTACATCTTTTATATGATGTTTCATTAGTACAAGCATTAACTTATGCTACTGTAACACATGCCGTTACAGTAATATCCGTGTTTGTTATTGGTCCAATAGCCCTGTGGTGGGACAAGTACTACACACTTAGATATTCATAAGCTTCTTTGCTGTTAAATTTTCACTGAACAAATCGTATCTTGCAGCACCAGACCGGTTTTTCAGCACGTTATTGTAAGAGATAAATTTTCAATGCCTATTATTTTGTTTTCACTATGAGGAAATTTCTTTTCGTTATAAGTTTTTTGGCCGGTTTTTTATTGTACGGCGGACAGGTATTGGCACAGGACAGCCAACAAGGTTCGGAAGAATCATTACTGCCGGAAATTGATCCCCAGGATATTGAAATTCGAAGTCAGTTCCAGGCGCGTTTCCCGGGTCTTCGCAGGCAGCCTATCCTTGGTTTTAATCCCCGCCCTCGAGTATTCCAGGTAGATCCCAACAGGATGCCATTTGTTGAAGATGCCGAAACCGTCGTTGCCCAGCTTCCAATCGGTGAACTAAGTCGGCCTGAGCCGCCAGAATATGAAATGCTTGGTTACGCTATGCCGAAGAATGCATTTATCAGGGCGGGAATCGGGAGCTATGTCTCACCTGAGTTAGACGCCTTTGCCACAGCGAAATTGAGTGATAGTAATTGGCTCTCTACAGATATTCATTTTACATCATCGGATGGCCATGATGAGGCCGTCAATACTTCGTATCGGTTTGCTGATGTAGGTCTGAAATCCTATAACCGACTTTCAGATAGAGCCACCCTGGTTTTGAACGCGGGTGCAATTTCCAATTTTAATCACCAGTTGCAGTTAGATGCGGCTACAGAAGATCTTCTGGATACGAATACAAAAATATCGCGGCTGGGTTTTCGTGGATCAGCAGATGTAAAAGTGGCAAGAACAACATTAACGGGGGTTAACGTATCAGCAGAAGGTTTTTATGATGAATACACCTCTGAATCCGGTCTCAGTACTTTTGACGAAGTGGCATCAGAAGGCGGGGCAGATGTTTTAGTCGCTTATTCGCGACTCGGGAAAAACTTGTATGAGATTCATTCCCTCAAACTTCAGTCCAAAATCGGTTCAACCACTCCTCTTTTGGAAGAGAGTTATGGATGGTCGGTCAGTACGCTTTCAGCAAATTACGAGCGATTGTTTAACTACAATACAGATGTTCACTTGAGTGTTGGAGCCAGTGCCGTTACGGATGCCGAAAACGATTTTGCAGTTTACTTCTCGCCAAAGGCAGAAATCAGCCATACAATATTTCGCGGACTGGAAATAAGAGGTGAGGCAATGGCCCGGCCTTATTATCAAACTTATTCTGAGATTCAGAGCGAAAATAGGTTTTTTAATGTAAATTCTCTCATCGAGCATCAATACGAAATGCGTGCGTTAGGCGAACTTAAAATGGAGCCTTTTTACGGAACCAAAATTATTGGCGGAGCTTCTTTTCAGGATATAAAAAATTATCTCTATTATACAAGAACACAATCACCTATGGGCCTCAGTGATATTAGCGAAGGTTATTATACGGCAGCATTTGAGGACGCCACGATTTTTAAAGTCTACGGTGGATTTACACAGGATTTGAAACCGGAAGTATTATGGTTTAGTGCAGACGGCTACTGGCAGTTGCCGGAATTTGCGGATGGTAGTCAGATTCCCTATGCAGAGTCCTTGTCGTTACAGGCGGCATTGTCTTTTCGGCCCAGGAATTATTTGCTGCTTGAGGGATGGGGCGAATTTGCAGGCGGCAGAGAAGATCACCATGGGGACAGTTTATCATCCTTTGTATTAATCGGAGGACGGTTTGAACTTTCGTTGACCGAGAATATTGGAGTGTATGGCAAACTGCTTAACTTGTTAAATGAAAATTACGAGCTTTGGCAAGGCTACGAGGAACGAGGTTTTCAGGGCTTTGTCGGGTTTACATTTCTATTTTAATAAAATATGAATAGAGATTTTTTAATAGCGTTTAAGGATGTGATGAGAGAGCAGTTTATCAACAAAAACAGGGTTGAGATTGAAGGGCTTGGCCAATTTGAAGTTGTCCATCACGAACAGTATCAAAAAAAGTTTGATAACGGGAAAGTTGTGATGATGCCTCCGGAAGATGTCCTTGAATTTAAATCCAATATCAGGATCTCTTATGAAAATTGACAAGAACAAGCTTATCGATCTGTTGGTTGAAAAAACGGATATGGGCCGGGATGAAATCAAAGATCAGCTTGATCAACTTATTGAAAGAATTTTGGGTGCGGCAAAACGGGGTAAAGCATTAGAGATCAAGGAATTTGGTCTTTTTTATTTTGATGAGGAAGGGGAATTGAGTTTTGATCCAGCAGAGGAATTGAGTACGGAAATCAGTTTTAAGTATGCCGGAATGAAACCGGTTGAACTTAAACCGGAACGGGATACGTCGATTTATAAGCCCGAAGAATTTAGCGAAGAACCCGAAGCCGGGGAGCAAGAAGAACAAGAAGAAGACGATCCATTCGGTAGTTGGCTGGATGAAGAAGATGAGACAGAAGAAGCCATTTCAGCAACATCAGAAGAGGATGAATCAGAAGACCCCATAGATGACAGCATTTACGATCCGTTCGCTTCTGAGGCTGAGGAATCTCTGGAAGAACCTGTAGAAGAAGAGCCAAAAACAAAAATTGAAGATATAAAACCGCTTGCCGCAAGGCACCCGGTGAAAAAAAGAAGAGATAATACAGGCATATTTATACTGCTCGGTATCATCTTGGCGGCCGTTCTTATTGGCGCCTATTTTTATTACGCAGCTCCCCAGACACAAGAATTAGATGAACAGGCGGAATCCACGACTCAGATGGATTCAGGTATGGAGCAATCAGAATCCGTACAAGATGATCCTTTACCCCAAGAAACCGGAGATGAAAATGGCGAGGATGCAACCCCGGATCAACAAGTAGTGGGCGAAAATGAGGATGCTGCGGAACAGACAGGTTCCGACCAAGTATCAGAAGAAGAAATAACTACTGAACCTGAGGTTGCTGTCGCAGAAACCAATCAATCCTTGTACGGATTAACAGGCTCTGTGGTAGAAGAAGCTAATAATGGTTATTCTATTGTTTTGCATTCGTTTACAACCGAAGATAGAGCAATGACGGCTGCCGATATGCTTCGTGAGGACGGTTATCGAGTAATTGTCTCTTCAAGAACCGTGTATGAAAACACAGTTTGGCGCGTTAGTGTGGGACAATTCGAAACACTCGAAAATGCTCAACAAGCTACAACCCGGCTCCCAAGCCCATATAACACTCAAAATTTTATCCAAAGAATACGGACTAACTAAAAACCTACATGAATATCATCTCTTTTTATCTATTACAGGTACAGCCCACAGCTCAAGATACGCTTGCTGAAATGCTCCAGGAAGATACGACCATGTCTTTCTTCGATATTTTATCTCAGGGAGGTCTTTTGATGATCCCCCTTTTCCTGCTCTCTATTGCGGCTATTTATGTGATTGCCGAGCGATGGAGAACGCTGGAAAATTCTAAAATGGATATCAATCAGACTCTTAATAGTATTGAAACCCTGCTAAAATCCGGCAGCCAGGCACGGGCTATTCAATATTGCGAACAGTTCGATAAACCCCTCGCCAGAATCCTGAAGTCAGGAATTCGCCGTTTGGGTCGACCGATTCGCGACATCGAAGAAGCCATTCATAATGCCGGGAAAAAGGAAATTTATTTGCTTGAGAAGCGTATGAATTGGCTGGCAACCATTGCCGGTGTGGCTCCTCTCATAGGATTTACCGGAACCGTTACCGGTATGATTCGGGCATTTATGGATATTCAATCTCTACAGGGAAATGTGAATCCCAGTGTTCTTGCCGGTGGTATTTGGGAAGCGTTAATAACCACGGCAACCGGTTTGATTGTGGGAATTATTGCCTATGGTTTTTACAACTATCTGCTCGGCAAAATCAACCGAATGATTTTTGAACTGGAGAATGCCTCCGCCGATTTTGTTGATCTGCTGCAGGCTCCTTCCGCTAAAAAACGTCATCAAGAGGTATAGAAATGAATTTCCGTGACGACAAGGATAGCCTTGAACCGTTGACGATGTTTTCTCAATCCTCGCTAACGGATATTATTCTTCTTCTGCTGATTTTCTTTCTGTTAACTTCCTCATTCGTTACGAATTTTGGAATTAAAGTGAACGTTCCGCGTGCAGAATCCAGCGTAACTTCGCAATCGCAACAAATTTCTGTAGCTGTAACACCAGAAGGAACCTTTTTTGTAGATGGCGAACAAGTAGACAGAGCCTCCCTTTCAAATGCCATCAGATCGGCGTATCAGAATAAGCCAAATGCTTCGTTAGTAGTACGTGCCGACCGTGATGCACGGGTTGATGACGCCGTGCGTGCAATGAATATCGGGAAGGCATTGAATATGAATATTGTCATGGCCACCGAGAGAAATTAGAACACATGTTTGAATGGATAAAAAACCATACTGATGAAGAAGACCGATTTGGAATTGCTATAACCGCAGCAATCCATGTTGTTCTTCTTATTATCGCCCTTCTTTATACGATTGAGTCGAACATGAATCGTGCTGCGTTTATAGAAGTGACCTTGGGCGAGTTCAGAAGTGGTATGCTTGCGCAACAATCAGAAGTGCAAAATGAGCAGGTAGCTACCCGGCCGAATCCATCCGAAGAAGAACCCGAAGAGGTAGATCCTGAAATTATAGAACCGGTTGAAACGCCTCAAAATCCGGTTGAAGAAACGTCCAAACCGGTTGATCTGCCAGACCAGGAAGAAGATATTCCTGAAGAAGAAACCGTTCAGACTCCAGAAACGGATGTTATCAATCCTGAAACAGAAGAGGAAACGGAAGAAATTGAAGAAGAAGTTGTTCCGCCACAAACTCAGGAAGATGAAGTGATTGAAGAGGGGGTAGAAAATAGCGGAGATGAAGAGGGCGCTTCTGGTGATCCCAATGTGGATCAGGGACCCGGAAATACTCCGGATAAATCCGCTCCGTACGATTTGCAATGGGAAGGAGAGTTAAACAGAGACCCAATGATTCAGCCTCTTCCAAACAATCAAACCAACGAAGAAGCGGTTATTACGATTCGTTTTGAAGTTCACCCCGATGGCTCTCTTGGAAGAGTGATTCCACTGAAAAAAATGAATCCGGAACTCGAACGCGAAGTGATGCGAACCCTCCGAAGCTGGCGGTTCTCACGTCTTCCTTCAGGAGTTCCCCAAGAACCCCAATGGGGAACGATTACATTTCGCTTCGTACTGGAATAATAACGTAATCTAATATGACTGCGTTTTTCTTCTGAATTCTATCCGTTGTGGACCTGAAGACAGAGTTTTCAATTCCTGTTTTTTTGAGCCCGCCCACCGCCATTCATTATTTTCAGAAATTTAAAAGAGATAGGGTTTAAACAATCAACAGTGATCAAAAAATAGTATTTTCGCCGAGTAAAGATTTACATAAGTTTGTGTGATGAGTGATTTTAAAATGATCATTGTTTTGGGGGCAGCGAGATCAGGCACATCGATGATATCCCGCCTCATGGCCGGGTGCAAAAATGTAGCTTATATCCCAGAGCCAAAGTATATCTGGAAGTATAAGAATTTCAAACACGGCCACGATATGCTAACTCCGGACCATCTAACGGATGAGAAAAAGAGATGGATCAAAAAACGTTTCAGAGAGTATTTGAAGGGTCAAAAAAAAGAGGTCTTGCTTGAAAAAACTCCTTCCAATTCGTTAAGGTTTGAGTTCGTGTATAACATCTTTCCGGATGCAAAGTTTGTTCACATTATCCGGGATGGACGAAGTGTTGCACTATCGGCGCGCCACCGATGGAGAGGGATGCAAACTGCTTCAGAAAGTAAATTTCAACATCCGGATAGCGACGTAACCAAAACCACCCGAGAGAAAATTGAGGACAAATGGAATCTAAAAGAAATTTGGACACCCCGGTTTATCCGTGAATTGAATTACATTGTTCCGTTGTACCTGAACAACATGGGATGGAAACAAGATTCGGTATGGGGTCCCCTGTTTCCGGGAATTTGGGACGCTTACAAAAAAATGGAGTTGATTGAAGTATGTGCGTTACAGTGGAAAATCTGTACGGAGTCGGTTATTAATTTTAGCAAAAGCGACCGGTTTGAAGGAGAGTATTTTGAGATTCGATATGAAGATGTTTATACCGGAAATGAATCTTCGATAAAAGACCTGTTTGAATTTACAGAACTACCTTATGAGAATGTCGAAGAACGAGTGAAAATATGGAGAGAAAAACATCAGAGCCCTTCAAAAATCAGTATGAGTGAGGAAGACCTTCACCTGTTTAATAAACACGGCTGGTATTTAATGAAAAGCCTGGGATATTATTCTTAATGTATACCCGTTCCGAAGGAATGACTTCGAAACGGGTAACAAACAGTTTAGTATTCAGGATTATCGATCCACTTCAACCCGCCAGATTTCCTCTGCATATTCACGAATGGTTCGGTCTGATGAGAATTTACCCACCCTGGCGGTATTCAGAATGGCTTTTCGGTTCCATTCGTCTTGGTCTTTATAAAGTTCATCCACTTCTTCCTGCTTGTTGATATAAGCTTCATAATCGGCGAGAACCAGGAAATAATCTCCTTTATTCAGAAGCGAATCTACAATTGGATGAAATAGTTCTTTATCATCATTGAAAAATCCATCACGGATCTGGTCAATCGCTTTTTTCAGCTCCTCATGCTGATCATAATGCTGCCATGGATTGTATCCCTGGTGGCGGAGTTTGTCTACATCATCAACAGTGTTTCCAAAAATGAAGATGTTTTCATCGCCTACCTCTTCTTTGATTTCAACATTTGCTCCGTCGAGCGTACCGATAGTGAGCGCTCCGTTCAAAGCAAATTTCATATTTCCGGTCCCTGAAGCTTCAAAACCAGCTGTAGAAATCTGTTCAGAAAGATTGGCCGCAGGGATCATTTTCTCTGCAAGTGTAACGCTGTAATTCGCAAGGAAAATGAATTTAAGTTTCCCATTAACATCAGGATCATTATTGATTTTAGTACCGACATCATTCATCAGTTTGATGAAAAGTTTAGCCATCGTGTAGCCCGGAGCAGCTTTCCCCGCCACCAGGATGGTTCTTGGAACGATATCCAAATCCGGATTTTCTTTGAGGCGGTTGTACAGCGTAATCGCATACAGCGTAAGCATTAACTGGCGTTTGTATTCGTGAATTCGCTTAATCTGAATATCAAACATAGAGTTTACATCCACATCAATATCACGTTTTTGTTTGATGTAATCTGCCAATTGCTGTTTGTTTTCCTGTTTGATTGCGGCAAATTTTTCCTGGAAGCCTTTATCATCCGCAAATTCTTCCAGTTGTTTGAGCTGCATGAGATCGGTTGGCCAGTCATCTCCAATTTTTTCTGTGATCAAATCAGACAGACCACGATTACATTGTCTCAACCACCGGCGCGGAGTTATTCCGTTTGTTTTATTGGTAAACCGCTCGGGGTAGATGTCGTTAAAATCGCGAAAGAGTGTTTTCTTGAGCAGGTTACTGTGCAGTTCAGCAACTCCATTTATTTTTCGTGATCCTACAATTCCAAGATGTGCCATGTGAACAACAGGGTCTTCGCCCTCCCCGATAATGGAAACCCGGCTCACTTTTCCTCTGTCATCACCCGATTCAATCTGTACTTTTTGCAGAAACCGGCTGTTTATTTCATAAATAATTTGAAGGTGGCGGGGAAGCAGATTTCTGAGTAATGAAACCGGCCATTTTTCAAGCGCTTCTGGCAAAAGAGTATGATTTGTGTAAGCCATGGTTTCAACGGTGATATCCCAGGCCATTTCCCAAGAGAGATCTTCCTCATCAACCAAAAACCGCATAAGTTCCGGAATGGCGAGGTTCGGATGGGTATCATTACACTGAATGGCAATTTTCTCAGGAAGTTTTCTCCAGTCATCTTCGGTTTTTTTGAAGCGGCGCAGAATATCCTGCATAGATGCAGCCACGAGGAAAAATTCCTGTTTCAGACGGAGCTCCTGCCCTACAAATACTTTGTCATTCGGATAAAGAACACGCGAAATATTTTCATTCAGTTGTGTGTCCCGAACGGCGTCAATGTACTGCCCCTGGTTAAAGCTTTTGAGGTCAATAGATGAAGATGAGGAAGCCCGCCACAAACGCAGGTTGTTCACAACATTGTTTCTGAACCCGGGAATGGGAGTATCGTAGGCCACGGCCAGAACATCATGGGTATTTCGCCATTCGAATTCCAATTCGCCGTCTTCATCATGATAGGCGTGTGACTCCCCATAGAAAGGCACATTGTACTGAATTTTAGGGCGTACAATATCCCAGGGATTTCCATATCTCAGCCATAAATCCGGCTTTTCAATTTGATAACCATCCTGGATGGATTGGTAAAAAATTCCATAGTCATATCGAATCCCGTATCCCGTTGCGGGAATTCCAAGGGTAGCCATTGAATCCAGAAAACAGGCTGCAAGACGGCCGAGACCCCCGTTTCCAAGGCCGGCATCCCATTCGGCTTCACGGACCTTATCATAATCCAAACCTACTTCGTCCATTGCCTCGGCGGCTACATCTTGTAGGCCAAGATTGATGAGCATATTATCCAATAATCGCCCAATCAGGTATTCCATTGAGAGATAGTACACCCGCTTTACGTCATTGTCATAATATCCCTGTTGAGTGTTAATCCAGCGCTCGTGCAAGCGATCCATCACAGCGAGAACCACGCTCCTGTAATTATCCCACTCAGTAGCCGAATATTTATCTTTTGAAAGGGTATATCGCAGGTGTTGTTCTATATCTTCCCGGAAGGAATCAACATCCATTCCACTACGTGGATTAATATCTTGTTTTTTATTCATGCTATATTTGTATCAATTAAAATTCTATTAAGTGAAAATGTGAGTCGCCCAACCTGTTTCTCTTTTCCTGTTGGTCGCTTCCCCTAGACATCTTTTAAATAAATTCCGTGATCGGGAGTAAAGTTCGGTTTGGTTAAATTCGTTTTAAAATCAAGTTCATGAAACGACTCATAAGCCTGAATTGCAACAAAATCCTGTTCGAAAATGCCAAAAACAGAAGAACCGCTTCCACTCATGGCTGAGTAGACGGCGCCAAAATCGTACAGCTGATCTTTAATATTTCCAATAAGATGGTTCCGTGTTATAACCGGCGGCTCCAAATCATTCTGGAGAAGATATTGCCATTCATCCATCTCTTCTTCCATTAGAATTCGTTTTATTGAAAATTCCGGATTTGGATTCGGCTCGCAATGTCCATAGGCATCGGCGGTTGAGGATTCAAATCCGGGATAGACCGTCAGAATCCATCCATCGGGTTGAATGTCAAGTGGGTCGATTTGTTGACCTAATCCGGTTCCCAAACCGGGTTTACCTTTAATGAAAAAAGGGATGTCAGCGCCCAAATCACGAATCAGGTCTACAAGATCTTCATCAGAAAGATTTGTTTCTTCTAGCTTGTTTAAGATTCTGAGTGTCAGTGCGGCATTGCTGCTTCCGCCGCCCAGGCCTGCGCCGGCCGGTATATTTTTTGTGATATTAAATGAATAGTGATTTTTCAGCCCGATGTATCTGTCAAACGCGTTGTATGCCTTTGAAATCAAATTGTTGTCATCGTTTGGGATGGAATCGTCAGATAAAATTAGTTGATAAGATTCACCTCTGTTAACCTCAAAACGGTCATTCCATTCAATAAAACAAAATCCCGTTTCGATATTGTGATAACCGGTCGGCAGACGCTCCAGCACCTGAAGGCCGAGATTAATTTTTGCATACGAATTAGCAATCCACATAAAATGAACGGTATTAATCTTTAAAACTGAGCTTGAAATATAAAATACTCGCCGCGAGAATAATTGTAACCAAATTTGTGATAATGATTGGCAAATCGTCAGTCAAAATTCCATAGACAAGCCATAAAAGAACACCCAGGCAAAATACGGAATACATTCCTAAAGAAAGATCTTTAGCCGATTTTGATTTCCACGTTTTAATTGCCTGTGGCAAAAAAGCAATGGTTGTACAAAAGCCTGCGGCAAGACCAATAAGGGTAAAAAGGTTCATTGGATATAAATAATTATTCTTTGTTGTCGATTAATTCAGTTTTTAATCGAAGAAGATATTGGAAGGCCTTGTCATGATCATTTGGAATTTCTCCGTCAAGGATTGCATCTTTTATTCGGTCTTTTACTTCCCCTACAATGGGTCCGGGTTTTGTATCGAGTACCTTCATGATTTCTTCTCCGCTGATCGGGTTTTTCCATTTTCTGATTCGGTCTTTTTCTTCAACCGTTTCGATTTTTTGTTCAACCCGATCAAAGTTGTTTAAATATTTCTGCACCTTCCATTCGTTTTTACTGGTGATATCGGCGCGGCAAAGAGTCATTAAATCGTCAATTTCATCACCCGCTTCAAAGATGAGGCGGCGGATGGCGCTGTCACTCACTTCTTCAGAAGCCAATGCAATGGGCCTGAGGTGCAGCCGAACCAGTTTTTGAACGTATTTCATGCGATCATCCAAAGGAAGTCCGAGCCGCCGGAAAATGCGTGGCACCCATTTTGCGCCCACTGCGTCATGTCCGTGAAAAGTCCAGCCCGTTCCCTTTACAAACTTTTTTGTGGGCGGTTTGGCAATATCGTGCATAATTGCTGCCCACCTCAACCATAGGTCGTCACTAACCTCGGCAGTGTTATCCAACACTTTCAAAGTATGCCAAAAATTGTCTTTGTGGCGCTGACCTTTGACCTCCTCTACTCCTTTCAGGTCTACCATCTCGGGGAAAAACTGCTTCAACAAATTTGTTTCCAGCAAGAGGGCAAACCCGATGGATGGTTTTTGCGCCAAAACAATTTTATTCAACTCATCAATAATCCGTTCTTTAGAAATAATGGCGAGACGCGGTGCCATTTTTTTGATGGCATTCATCGTCTGTTTCTCAATATTAAAATCCAATTGAGTGGCAAACCGGATCGCACGCATCATGCGTAGTGGATCGTCGTCAAACGTTTTTTCAGGATCTATGGGAGTTCGGATAATCTTGTTTTGAAGATCCTGGATTCCTTCAAACGGATCGTGAAGAACGCCAAATGCATCAGGATTCAGGCACCACGACAATGCGTTGATTGTTAAATCGCGCCGGAGTTGATCGTCTTCTAAAGTTCCATCCTCCACAATGGGTTTCCGGGAATTCCGGCGATAACTTTCCTTTCGGGCTCCAACGAATTCCAGGTCGAGATCGTTGTGTTTTACCTGTGCCGTTCCAAATTGTTTGAAGATGGAAATGTTTGACGAGCCAAGTTTTTTCCCGACTTCCTCAGCCAGCTGGATTCCGGACCCGACCGTTACAAAATCGATATCTTTCGAGGCTTCACTCCGGCGGTTGAGATAATAATCGCGGACATAACCACCGACAACAAATACACGCTGGTCCAACGAGTCCGCAGCTTCGCCAATGGTTTTAAAAATTGCTTTATGTTCTTTTGGGATATCGATCAAAACAGTGATTTTTTTGTTAGCTTGTAAAAATAAAAACATTCCGCAAAGCATTCAGAACTAATTAGAGCACCAACACTGAATTTTAACAGGGTTATGAATGACCAAAGCCGCGCACAAAAAGCACTGACGATTAGTTTTTTAATTTCTTTTCTCTCACTCTGTACGAAGCTGGTGGCCTATTATCTTACCGATTCCACAACGGCAATGTCCGACGCCGCAGAATCCGTGGTGCATGTATTCGCCGTCGGGTTTGTTTTATATGGATTTTTTCTGAGCATGAAACCAGCCGACGAAGAGCATCTCTACGGCCATGAAAAAATAGAGTTTTTATCTGTCGGTGTTGAAGGAGCGGTAATTATTCTGGCGGCTTTTTCCATTCTCTTCTTTTCTATCCAGAATCTTGTTTATGGTTTTGAACTGGATAATCTGGCACAGGGTATCTACCTGGTGGGTCTTGCGGCTATCATCAATCTTTTTCTGGGGCTTTATTTAAAAAAAGTGGGCAGGGAAGAAAACAATATGATTGTCATAAGCAATGGAAGGCACGTTCTAACGGATGTCTGGACCAGTGGTGGAGTGATTTTCACCCTGTTTTTGATTCAACTCATCGGCTGGATTTACCTTGATACCATTGTAAGTATTTCTATCGCTCTCTACATTTTTTATGAAGGGTTCAAACTGATTCGCTTCTCAGTTATGGGAATTATGGATACCAGGGATCCCGATGTTCATGATTCATTATTGGGAGTTTTGGAGGATGATCTCCCCGGAACCATCAATAGCTGGCATCATCTTCGGCATCGAACTTCGGGACAGACAACCTGGGTAGAATTGCATCTGGTTTTTAAAAGGGATGTCAGCCTGAGGAAAGCCCACGATGATGCAACCATTCTGGAACGTAAACTGATTGATGCCATTCACAGCGACGCTGTGGTAACACTTCATCTTGAACCCGAAGAACCCCACGAAGACATTCATGATGTGCTAAAAGGAGCGAACAAGAATCGGGATCTGGATGAGTTTATTTGATGTTGCTACTTGATTCATTCATCAGATGAGTTTTTTGTCAAAGTAATTTGTTTGTGAATTACTTCACTCATCCGATGACGAATCGATACTCAGTTGTTATCCTTCCTGGATAACCGAATGATCACCGATATGAATCTTGCCTTTCGCGCGCAGCACTTTTGTATTTTTCCCAATTGTAGAGTGATTCAGATCACAGCCTTCCAATACGGCTTCTTTTTGGATAATGGAATTCTTAATACTGCTGTTTTGGATTTTTGTACCGGCTTCAATACTTACATTCGGCCCGATTTCACTGCCGGTAATGGTAACACCGTCTCCAATAAAAACCGGGGGATGAATCACGGTGTCCTCATAAGAATCGTATTCGTGTTTTTCCTTTTTCAAAATTTGTCCGGTGGTATTCAACCATGCGGGAAGGGTTCCGCAGTCCAGCCATTCATCAACCGTCGCTTTCTTGAAAACTTTACCGTCTTTTAAAAGCCTGTCTAACGCATCCGTAAGCTGGTATTCATCTCCGTGGCCGGTCACTTTATGGTCCAGCAGGTATTGGATTTCTTTTTGGAGGTCCTTTCCTTCCTTGAAATAATACACGCCGATAATCGCGAGGTTTGAAATTGGTTCACTTGGCTTCTCCACAAAATCAGTAATCTTTTCCCCTTCATGAACAGCCACGCCAAAACGGGAAGGGTCTTTCACTTCCTTCAGCCATATGACGCTGTCAGCTTCTTCCACAGAAACTTTGTCGTATGAATCAAAAAGAGTATCCGCAAAAACGATGATGACTTCGCCATCCAAATCTTCTTTGGCGCAATAAACGGCATGGGCTGTACCCAGCGCTTCTTCCTGAACACGGAAGTGTGCTTTTGCGTTATGCCGGTCACTCATAGCTTTGAGCGTATCTTTAATTTCTTTTCCAAAATCGGGTCCAAGAATGTAGACGATTTCATCAATGGTTCGATCCAGCGTGCGGGCAAACGTTTCTACAATTCGTTCAATAATCATGGTTCCCGCTACAGGCAAAAGAGGTTTTGGTGTAGTATGCGAATGAGGCCGAACTCTGGTTCCTCTGCCGGCCATGGGGATAATCAATTTCATGCGTTAGATAATATTTTTTGGTTTACAGGAAAGTTGCTCTCTGAAGAATCTTTCCGAAAGTTTTACGTATGATAACGAAACATCTTTACAAGGATGTTTTATATCTTACTGCTGAATTTTTTAATTGTTCTCAAGCATCGCTAATATAAAGGTTTGATTGAACTTATTCGACCTGCGAGAGAATCTATAATTAGAAGAATTACTCAATTTGGAATTTTATACAATACTTACAAACGGCTTTATTTTTTTGATGATAGCTGTTTTCATGCGCCATTCTCTTTATCGACTCCGATTTATGCTGCATATGTTTCAGCAGGTTGGATACAAAACCAACGAATTCCGGCAATGGTTTTCAGTCCATCTGTTTTCCAGGGGAGTTACAACAGAGCACCTGTTTTTTAATATTCTCATTTTAGTGATGGTGTATCTGCTGGCCGACCGAATTACGCTCACATCAGGCGCGATCATCATGGGAACTTTTGCCATTTTTTGGTTTGCCGGAACATCGCGATACCGCGAGGAAAAAGAGAAAAAGCCGTTGGTTTACACGCCACGTATGCTGAGGCTTGGAATCACGATTGCGGTTGCTCTCTTTTTTATCTGGTTTGTTTTGATTGATTGGGGACACCTGGTGCTAAGACTTCGCGATTTCGCTGAGCCATTTGTGGAAATCGAACCCTATTTCATGAGTTTTGGAATGGTATTGGTGGATATGCTGATCCCGGCTTTCGTGTGGATTTTTGCATGGGTTCTGAAACCGGTTGAGCTTTACATCCAAAATGGATTCAAGAAACAGGCGCGAAAAAAATTAGCTTCTTTGCCGCATCTCAAGGTGATCGCGATTACCGGCAGTTACGGAAAAACAAGTACGAAGTTTGTGATTGATGCTTTCATGAACGAGCGAATGAGCGTCTGCACAACTCCCGGCAGCTACAATACGCCGATGGGAATTTGCAAGGTGATCAACAATCAGCTTGAAGCTACTCATAAAGCTCTAATCCTTGAAATGGGTGCGCGTTATGAAGGAAACATCAAAGAGTTGTGTGAGATTGCCCGTCCCGATATTTCCATTATCACCAATGTTGGAATTTCTCACCTGGAAACATTTGGCTCGAAAGAAGCCATAGCCAGGGAAAAATCGACCCTTGCCAAAGAGTTAAAGCAAGGCGGCACTCTCATTTTAAATGGAGATGATCCCCTGGTTCGAAAAATGGCTGAGCTCAGAGACGATGTAAAAACCGTTTTTATCGGGGAAGAAGGATCCGTTCGGGCATCCAATATCGAAACCGGTCCGGGTGGCACTTCATTCTGGATGGAATGGTACAATGATGAACAGCAATTGGTTGACCGGGAAAAGATTACCACCCAGCTTTTGGGTCGGCACAACATCCAAAATATGTTGCTGGGAGCGGCGGTTGCCAGGCAATTTGATATCCGTTTAAAAACCATTGCTTTGGCTGCTTCAAATATGAAACCCGTAGAACATCGGCTGGAGCTGAAAAATCGAAATGGATTTGTTGTAATTGATGACGCCTTTAACTCCAATCCCGTGGGCGCTGCCAACGCCGTCAATATTCTGGATTCTTTTCCCATTGGCAGGAAATTTATTATCACTCCCGGAATGATTGAACTAGGGGATAGAGAAGAGGAGGAAAACGAAGAGTTTGGAAGGCATATTGGAAATTCCTCCATCGATGTGGCCGTCTTGGTAGGAGAAGAACGAACCAAGCCTATTCTAAAAGGAATTCAATCAACGGAAAAGGGAAGAGAGAAACAGGTTAAAGTGGTAAAATCTCTTTTTGAGGCGAATGATTTTCTGAAGAGTGAAGGCAACGAGGGAGATGTGGTTCTCTATGAAAACGACTTGCCGGATACGTATAATTCATAGCCACCTTCAAGCGTCCGTAGTTCCTTGAAGCGTGGCCTGTGTTTTCGGTTGGTGAGTTTTCTATGCCTATCATACCAAAAATCGGTAGCTAAAGATATTCAGCAGCCGATGAGACCATGTTATCAACAACGCTTTAAGGATTCTCCACTCCGTTTTGAAACGCTTAAAAGTTGTTTTGTTTAAAACTTCTCAAACGGAATTTCCAGCTGTTCGCCAATGACGCCACCTTTTCTAAGGTTTAAGCTGGAAACGGAAATTCCAAGCAATCTTACTTCCCGAATTCCGGCTTCGGTTTCATTCAACAGGCGAAGTGCAACTTCAGACAACTCCTCCGCTTTATTAGTGTAATGGTGAAGGGTATAGCTTCGCGTAACTGTTTCGAAATTTTCATACCGAACTTTTAAAGTGATTGTTTTCCCGGAAGCATTCAGTTTTTTCATCGATTGTGAAATTTTCTCAGAAAGCCCGGTCAGAAAATCCCGGATCCATTCCAGGTCGGAAATATCTTCAGAAAACGTCCGCTCTTTTCCTATCGATTTCCGGGTTCGGTTCGGCTTTACGTGTCGGTTGTCGATTCCCCGTACAATCCTGAAATAATGGTGGCCGGATTTGCCAAACTGTTTCACCAAATCCACTTCGTCCCAGGCTTTCAGGTCTGCCCCGGTTTTGATGCCAAGCGAATCCATTTTCCGTTGAGTTGCTTTTCCAACGCCAAAAAATTTTGCAATACTGAGTTCTTCGATAAATTCTTCAGCTTTGTCGGGTGTAATCACACTTAATCCATCCGGTTTATCAAGATCGGATGCAATTTTAGCGAGAAATTTGTTGAAAGATACTCCCGCCGATGCGGTCAGATCTGTTTTCTCTTTGATTTGTTTTTTGATGCGATGAGCAATCAAAGTACCGGAAGGAATATTTTTGTGATTTTCGGTGACATCGAGATAGGCTTCATCTAAAGAAAGAGGTTCTACCAGGTCGGTATATTCGAAGAAAATCTCCCTGATTTGTTCGGATACTTCTTTGTATACCTCAAACCGGGGTTTTACAAAAATGGCATGCGGACAAAGTTTGGCTGCCCTGGCTGCCGGCATGGCCGAGTGAACTCCGTATTTTCGTACTTCATAACTTGCCGCGGCAACCACTCCGCGTCCCTGGGGCGATCCGCCAACGATAACCGGCTTATTGCGATATTCGGGATGATCCCGCTGCTCCACCGAAGCATAGAACGCATCCATATCCACATGGATGATTTTTCGGATGGGATGTTCGGAATCTCTCATAAAAAAATTGCTGTGGACAACGGGAATAAAAAATAAAATTTGTACCTTTGTTCCTGTACTAAAAATAACTCAAAAACTTCGATTGATTCATGTTAGAATTTAACGCCGTAACTATTTACTGGCTCTTATCCATCGGCTTACTTGTAGGATTCATTATTGATCTCGTGATGATCAAACGCGGAATTGGAATGATAGGAAACGTTGTATGGGGTGCTGTTGGATCCATCATTATTGGAGCTGTAGTTATTTGGCTGGATATGTATGCGCCGCTTTTATATGCTGCCGTCGGTTCTATTGCGTTCCTCTTTCTTGTAAATGTATTTAGTATCCATACCGACGACAGAGTGACTGTAAAAGCTGAGTAGATTTCTTCAAAACTCCCACATACTGACAACTATTCCGTTTGGCTGATTCCGGAAGAACAAGCTGAAATGGAATTGGGCAAGTCTATTCAGGATCTGGCTGAAAAATATCAATCAGAACCCTTTCAGCCCCACCTTACCTTGGCTGGTATTCCGCACTGGACTGAAGAACAAATGGTGAAGGAGATCCAAAAAATTTCCGGCTCCACTTTGCCGATTGAGTTATTTCTGGAAAAAGTTCAGTGCAAGCGTTTTCCCTATCAAAAGATTACGATTGAAGTTGAGAGAACCGAAGAGTTACATGCCCTGCATCAGGAAACAGACAGGCTTTTCGGCGGAGACTATTCAAAGACGGAATATCCACACATCTCATTACTGTACAGTACGTTAGAATGTGGAGGTCTGCAAAAGACTGTGTCACAGCTAAATGAACAAATTCCCCCAAAAGTTCTGCTGGATCGAATAGCTTTGATTCGTTGTAAAGGAACGCCTGAGGCGTGGAGAACGCTATATATGAGAAAATTGGGTTGAATTGAATTTTTGATTTGTAAGTAGAATTCATAATTCCGACCATTAGAAGATTGAAGAATAAACCTACCAAAGGAGATACATGAGTGATTATAAATTTTTCGACCAGGTAAATAAAGCTTTTGACAAAGCCGCAAAATATACCCGGTTTGACAAGGGACTGCTTGAGCAAATGAAATTTTGTAATGATGTGTTGCACATTACATTTCCGCTGGAGCGTGATAATGGTTCAATTGAAGTGATCCACGGCTGGAGAGTTGAGCACAGCCATCATAAGCTTCCCACAAAAGGCGGTATTCGTTACAGTATGACGGTAAATGAAGACGAAACCATGGCACTTGCCGCACTTATGACGTATAAATGTGCGGTTGTTGATGTGCCATTTGGTGGCGCAAAAGGAGGTATCAAAATAGATCCATCCAAATATTCTGAAGCCGAGCTTGAGAGAATTACACGCCGGTATACGTTTCAGCTGTACAAAAAGAATTTTATTGGCCCGGGCTCCGATGTACCCGCACCGGATTACGGTACAAGTGCCAGGGAAATGGGATGGGTATTGGATACCTATCGCCAGATCAGCTCAGATATCAATGCTGAAGGATGTGTTACCGGGAAACCAATCGGACAGGGCGGTATACGAGGCAGGACGGAAGCTACCGGCCGCGGCGTGTTTTTTGGAGTGCAGGAAGCGTGTTCAAATAAAGAAGACATGAAAGCAATTGGATTAGATCCCGGGATTGAAGGCAAAACATTCGTCGTCCAGGGATTGGGTAATGTAGGATTTCACGCTGCAAAATACCTGATTGAAGGCGGAGCTAAAATGGTAGGAGTTGCTGAGATGGATGGATCGATATACAGCGATAACGGAATTGATCTCGCCAAATTGATGGAATATAAAAATGAAACCGGCGGCGTTGTCGGGTTTGAAGGAACCAAAACACTGGAAAACAATGCCGCGGTACTTGAGGCTGAATGCGATATTCTGGTTCCTGCAGCTCTCGAAAATCAATTAAAAGAGAGTAACGCACCCAACATAAAAGCAAAAATTATTGCTGAAGCGGCAAATGGTCCAACAACTTCCGAGGCACACGAGATCATGAAAGAAAGAGGAGCTTTAATTATTCCCGATAATTTTCTGAATGCTGGCGGTGTGACGGTGTCTTATTTCGAATGGCTAAAAAATATTCAGCATGTTCGGTTCGGAAGGATGGAAAAACGGTTCGAAGAAAACAGTTTTCGCCGAATACTCTCTGTAATTGAAACCATATCCGAACGCAAATTTACGGACCAGGAACTGCAATTTCTCGCCCACGGAGCCGGAGAAGAAGAACTGGTTGATTCAGGATTGCAGGACACAATGGTAAACAGCTATAACGAAATCAACGAAATAAGAAAAAAACATGATGTTGATTTGAGAACGGCGGCCTTTATAAGTGCCATTAACAAAGTAGGTGGGCTTTACGAACGAATGGGAATTTTCCCATAAAAAAAAGAACCCTGTGTCTTTCACAACACAGGGTTTCATTTACATTTCTTTAACCAAAACATCTTATGTTGAATACTACGTGGCCGCCAGAGCTTTGTTGCATATTCAGTTAATTTTTTTTGATATTTTTTATTTCTGATAAATATTTTCCGAATCCCGAATTAAATAGCTCTTTGTGATTATACCCCTGTTATGGTTCGTTGCCGGTTTGATTTCTTTAATCGGCGGAGCGGAACTTTTGGTTCGATATGTTTCCAAACTAGCACTTAAACTTGGTGTCTCAAAACTTGTAATTGCATTAACCGTTGTTGCATTTGGCACTAGCGCGCCGGAGTTGGCTGTTAGTATCCAGGCCAGTGTGGACGGCCAGACCGATTTGATGCTTGGGAATATTGTTGGTAGCAACATCAGCAATACGCTTTTCATTTTAGGATTATCAGCTATTTTCATCCCTTTAAAGGTTCACAAGAACCTGATTAAGTCGGATGTCCCCATCATGCTGGGCATTACACTCCTAATCTATTTTTTGTCATTAAATGGCAGTCTTTCTGTTTGGGAAAGCGGGTTGCTCGTTTTATTGCTGGTTATCTACTTATTCTTTTTGTCCAGAAAGAAAGGCCACGCAGAAATTCCTTCCGTCCCGGAAGAAGGAAAAGATGAAGGTGGAAGTTTACTTGCCAACATTCTTTTCAGTGGTTTAGGTTTAGTTTTACTGGTGACCGGCGCGCGCTGGCTCATCAACAGTTCATTGATATTTGCCGAAATGGCTGGAATCAGCGAGTTGATTATTGGTCTTACAGTTGTAGCAATTGGAACTTCCCTGCCGGAGATTGTAACGTCCCTTGTAGCCGCAATCCGGGGTGAGAGGGATATTGCCGTAGGAAGTGTGGTTGGCAGTAATATTTTAAATTTCCTGGCGGTACTGGGATTTGCCGGCCTGTTTTCTCCCAATTCCATTCCCGTTCAGCAATCACTTCTTGATTTCGATTTTCTTGTACTGATTGCAGCGACTATTGCTTGCATTCCTATTTTTTATACCGGTCACAAAATTGTTCGCTGGGAAGGGGCTTTATTTCTCTTTTTCTATTTTGCCTATCTGTTTTACCTGTTTCTTTCAACCACCGATCACAAGTTTTTGGATGTATTTATAAATGTGATGATCTTTTTCGTAATTCCGGTGGCCATCATTACCATTCTGTATCATTCCATTTCAGAGTGGATTTGGAGAGCGAGGTACGTAGGGCTTTTTAAAACCAGGAAAGAAGAATAAGAGGTTCCTTATTCTGATTTTTCAGCTTTATTTAACCTGAGTTCGGGATCACAATGAATGAAGAAGAGACGATCCGTCTCTTCCATGTAATGCAAAATTTGGGAAGTATTTCTGACCTAAAAATGCTCGGGTTTTATCTCTCTATTAATACCCAGCCTTCTTCATCAACCATTTTTTTGGCATATTTCCACTTCACCTCTTTCACCTGGTTGGTGCTCATATTTTGCACTTTCACATAATCATTTCGCCCGGGTTCGTCATCAACAGTTACCGGTTGGCGTTTTTCTCCGGGAGCGGAAGCCTGCTGTTGGCCCTCACTGCCGTTGCCCTGTTGTTTCATGCCCTTTAGTCCCATATTTGTAGAATCGGCATGTTGAGTTTGGGCTTTATCCATATTGTATTTTCCTGACTCTTTGCGGGCCTGTTGTAACTTGGATGGATCAGCCTGCATTTCGGGAATAGCCTTCCAGATTAATGAAATAGCTTCCTGGTTAATTTCATCAATCAGCGATTTAAACATTTCAAAAGCCTCTCGCTTGTATTCAAGAAGCGGGTCTTTTTGGCCGAATGATCGTAGTCCGATACCTTCTTTCACAGAATCAAGTTCACGGAGATGTTCCATCCATTTATTGTCGATAGTGGAAAGAATAGCCGTTCGTTCAAGTGCCCGGGCAACTTCGCGTCCTTTATTTTTCTCGGCCCGTTCCACATCCACAATGATTCTCATTCGCCGGATACCATCTGTAAAGATCACCTGGATTTTGGTAGGTTTCTTTTCTGCATCCGATTGTTGGATTTGTTGAATGACTTTGAAGAGAGGTTCGGCAATGAACTCTTCTTTCTTGCGATAAGCTTCGTACGCCTTTTCAATAATCAGGTCAATCATTCCATCTTCACCCTGTATGGCCCATTGATCGAGATCCAGGTCTACATCAACGGCAAGCAAGCGGAGAATTTCATCACGAAGTTTTTCGAATTCACCCTGAGGATAGTATTCCTGAATAGTGGATTCTACCAAGTCTTCAAGCATATCAAAAATATCACTCTGAAGCTGATCCCCAAGAAGAGCGTGTTTTCTTCGGGCGTAAATTACATTACGCTGGTTGTTCAAAACATCATCGTACTCGAGTTGACGTTTCCGAATACTAAAGTTGTTCTGTTCTACTTTTTTCTGAGCACGTTCCAGGGATTTGGTAACCCACGGGTGTTGAATTACCTCCCCTTCCTGGAAATTCAGTTTTTCCATGATATTGGCAATCCGATCCGTTCCGCCGAACAGCGTCATCAAATCATCTTCAAGAGAAACAAAAAACTGACTTTCCCCGGGATCGCCCTGGCGTCCGGATCGTCCACGCAGCTGTAAGTCGATTCGCCGTGATTCATGGCGCTCTGTACCTAAAATAGCAAGGCCGCCTTTCTCCTTCACGCCTTTACCCAACTTGATGTCCGTTCCACGTCCGGCCATGTTGGTTGCAACCGTAACGGCTCCTACCTGGCCTGCATGGGCAACAATTTCACTTTCGCTGGCGTGTTGTTTTGCATTTAAAACATTGTGTGGAATTTTGGCCCGTTTCAGCATCCGGCTAATGGTTTCGGATACATCCACGCTGGTTGTACCTACCAGAACCGGTTGGCCACTTTCGTGATACTCACGAATTTTATCGATGGTGGCACCATATTTTTCCCGTCTTGTGCGGAAGATCAAATCTTCTTTATCATCTCTTATGATGGGTTTATTGGTTGGGATAACTGTGACATCCAATTCATAAATCTCATTAAATTCCCCTTCCTCCGTTGCAGCCGTACCCGTCATACCCGACAGCTTGTGATACATCCGGAAAAAATTCTGGAGAGTAATGGTGGCATAGGTTTGCGTGGCGGCCTCTACTTTCACTTCTTCTTTTGCCTCAATCGCCTGGTGAAGGCCATCGGAATATCGTCGTCCGGAAAGAACACGTCCGGTATGCTCATCTACAATATTTACCTTGCCGTCCTGAACAATGTATTCGCTTTCTCGTTCGAACAAGGTGTACGCTTTCAAAAGCTGGTTAACAGTATGGATACGGTCACCGCGTTCAGCAAACAGCCGGTGAAGCTCGTTAAAGCGTTTTTCACGCTCTTGTTTTACTTCAGAGATAGCCTCTTCAACTTTTTTCTCTTTATAATCATCACTGAATTCGTCATTCGCTCGGATTTTTTCAACCCTCTCTTTTTCCAGAGCTTCTACCTGGTCTTCAATTTCAGAGGTCTCGGTACCCAAATCCGGAATCACAAAAAACTCATCTCCTTCTTCTTCTTTGGTGATGAATTCTCGTCCCTTTTCCGTCATTTCGATGGACTTCTGCTTCATATCCACAGCATAAAAGAGATATTCATCAACAAAAGGAAGTTTTTTGGCATTATCAGCGAGGTAGTAACTTTCTGTTTGCTGCACCAACCGCTGATAGTGAGCTTCCTGCATCATTTTGCGGAATTTCTTGTTTTTGGGGAATCCGCGTTCGGCCCGGTAGAGTGCAAGTCCGGCTTCTTCTTCATTGCCTTCGTTGTAGTATTTTTCAGCTTCATTCACTAACGAAGCCACCAGTTTTTTCTGAGCATTTACCAAAGCCTCAACCCGGGGCTTCATTTCTTCATATTTTTGCTGTCCGGTTGATTGCGGAACCGGCCCGGAAATAATAAGCGGTGTACGGGCTTCATCAATTAAAATGGAATCCACCTCATCAATAATGGCAAAATGATGACCGTGCTGAACCAACTGCTCTTCTTCAACCACCATGTTATCTCTCAGGTAGTCAAAACCAAACTCGTTATTGGTACCATAAGTAATATCTGCCTTATAGGCATTTCGTCGTGGTTCTGTATTGGGTTTGTAGCGATCAATGCAATCAACTGTCAAGCCGTGAAAATTGAAGATCGGTTCGTTCCATTCCGCATCACGTTCGGCCAAATAGGAGTTTACCGTAACAACGTGAACGCCACGGCCGGCAAGAGCATTTAAATAAGCGGGGAAAATAGCAGAGAGGGTTTTCCCTTCACCGGTTTTCATTTCGGCAATACTGCTGTTATGCATGGAAATGGCGCCAATAAGCTGCACATCATAAGGAATCATACTCCATTCATTCTCATTTCCTGCAACTTTCCATTTTTTTCCGACAAATCGGCGGCAGGTATCTTTGAGTACGGCGTAAGCTTCAGGCAAAATTTCTTCTAACGTATCTTCCAGAATTTCAAGCCATTCTTCTTCAAGCTCGTCGATGGTATCGGAAAATTCCCGGCGTTCCTCAAGAGTAATCGATTCATCATTGGAGTCCATTTTCTCCTTAATGCCTTCAATTTCATCGGTTACTTCCTGGGTTCTCTCTTTGATGAGCTGCTTAAATGTCTCGGTTTTTTGTTTGAGCTCTTCATCAGACAGGGCCTTTATTTCGTCTTCGTAGCTTTTAATTTCATCCACCACCGGCCATATTTTTTTGATGTCTCTTTCACTTTTGGTTCCAAATATGGCGGTAAGAAATTTAGATATTTGTTCTAACATGTATGTAAGGAGCGTTTAAAATTCAGTTCAGCAAGTTACAGCTAAATATTCCCGTGTTCAACAAGGTTGCACGTTTGAAATGGTACAATAATTATGCCATCATCTATATTTTTTCTTCTAACGCAATAATGGCAGAAAGATTGAATAAAAGGCTGTTATAAATTTCATAAAATAAGAGGTTCGGATTTAATGATTTTCTTCTTATTTTTGGGGTCTATCGAAAAACAGGATTTTGAATAATATATTAGTGTCTGGCTATGAAACGTACATATCAACCAAGTAAAAGAAAGAGAGCGAACAAACACGGGTTCCGCAAGCGCATGAAAAGCAACGGCGGGAAAGGTGTGATTAAAAGTCGCCGCGCCAAAGGGCGTCATAAACTTACTGTAAGTAATGAAAAAGGACCGAAATAGGTCTGATGGTGACAAGCCTGATCAATCTTTACCACGATCAAAAATTTTACGCGGACGGCGTAATTTCCAACGTCTGTTTGAAAAATCTACCGTGCTGACTTCCGACTCAATCCAGTTTCGATACAGATTGTACAACGATCCCTCCGAAGGATGTTATATCGGATTTATTGCTCCCAAGAAAATAATGCGCAGCGCGGTTCAGCGAAATAAGGCAAAACGACTTATGAGAGAAGTGTATCGAATCCATCAGGATTTCGTACAGGATATTTTCTCAAAGAATGTTTTTGGATTTCACGGTGTCTTTTTGGCCCGGAAGTCTGAACTTACATTCAGCGACATCAAAAAAGATATGATCCCGCTATTACAACAAGTGCGCGATCGTCTGTTGAATATGGAAAGCCGCCTTTCGAAAACAGACATTTCGTCTGGCAGCAATACAAATAGCGAAACTAAACGTACTTAATACTTTGGACAGAAATACCGTAACCGGGCTTCTTTTAATATTTGTAATAACCATTGGATGGGCTTGGTTTACAATGCCCAGCGAAGAAGAACTTGCACAACGCCAGGCAGAACAGGCCATGCAGGACAGCTTAGCCGCCGTACAAGCTGAGGATTCGTTATTCGCAGATGCTGATTCCGCAAATTCACAAAATCAGCTTAATGAAGAAGATCAGCAAAATTCCGGCGAGCAAGCTCAGCCCAGTTTAGGAGAAACAAACCAAACCCCAAATCTCGGCCTTTTCAATCAGGCTAATTATCCTGATACGGTTTTGACCACCATTCGAACTGAAGAGTTTGAGATTGAAATGACCAATGTGGGCGCGGGTCCATCGCACATAAGTTTGATGGAACATCAAACATGGGATGATAACCCCGTTCAAATGATTCGCGAGGTACGTCATTCAGCGTATTCACTGGGTTTTCTCTCCAGCCAGAATTATAATATTGAGACGAGAGACCTGGTTTTTGAACCTCTTCAGGATACGGCAGTTCTTGATCTTTCCGGAGATGAAAACGCAGAACTCGCCTACAGGCTGAATGTAGGAGAGGGTTCCGAAATCATCTTTACATATACTTTTTATGGGGATGTTTACACGTACGATTTGGATATCCAGTTTGTAAACATGCAGGATTACATCAGTGGCACGAATGTTGATTTTGGATGGTACGCAGCACTGAATCTAACGGAACATGATGCCCAAAAAGATGCACAGGCCACAGCTGCATACGTATTTGCCGGCGGTGAACTTGAGAAGTTCCAGGTACCGGAAGCGGAACAGAATGAACAGAGAATTAATGGAAATATTGAGTGGGTTTCTACCCGTTCCAGGTTTTTTGGCCAATACATTAAACCGGTAACCAATTCCAATGCAGCGATTCTGCGAGGTGAACGAATCTCAAATGCAGGTTTGCCTGAGGCGTATTTCCGATACAGTTCGTCAGTTCAATCGAGCTATGTTCAAACACAAGAACTTTCGTACGAGTTATATGCCGGTCCCCTACGCTACTACGATCTGAAAGAATACAACGAACACGCTTATGATGTCGTTGAAATCGGGTATGCTATTTTCCGATGGTTTGCCGATCCGTTGGTTCGATATTTGATTATTCCATTCTTTGCCCTCGGAAGCACAATCATCTCTAATTATGGAATTCTGATTATTCTGTTTGGAGTGATTGTAAAACTTATTCTCTTTCCGCTTACACAGAAGAGTTTCAAAAGTATGGCGGCGATGAAAGAGTTGCAGCCAAAAATGAAGGAGATCCAGGAAAAGTATAAGGATGATCCTCAAAAACAACAGAAGGAGACGATAGCTCTCTACAGAAAAGCCGGTGTGAACCCGCTTGGCGGTTGTCTGCCTATGCTATTACAGTTCCCGATTTTGATTACGCTGTTCTACTTTTTCCAGAACTCGATGATCATCAGGCAGGAATCATTCTTATGGGCGAGTGATTTGTCTGCTCCGGATTATATTATCAATCTTCCATTTAGCATACCGGTACTTGGTGACCAGATAGCCGGATTTGTGCTATTGATGTCCGTGGCTATGTTTTTCCAGTCGAAGTTGTCTGGCGGAATGAGTGGTGGCGGAGCTCCAAGCGGTGGCCCCAATATGCAGGGAATGATGTACATTATGCCGGTAATTATGCTTTTGGTTTTCAATAATTTTGCTGCCGGACTCAGTTTGTATTACCTGGTTTATAACGTTCTTTCAATCGCACAGCAAGCCTACATTAATAAGCAGGTGAAGGGCAGCAGCGATGATGACAGTTCAAAGAAAGGAAAGAAGTAAGAAACTCTTCGTTTTTCTTACCTCTTTCCAAAACTGATGAGAAACTGAGAAACTTTTTCTTCTTCAGTACCCAAAGTTTAGATACTGAAAAGCCAACAATGAATCGGATGTTTCGTAAGTTTGGTGGGTTATGAAAAGTGTATCAACAGATCATTTTCCACGAGTTGTTGCCAGGCCCGACCGATTTTGGCTTTTTAATCCCATCCTCAAAAAAAGATATGAAAACCGGCCGGAAGAACGTGTGCGTCTGTGCTGGGTTGAATATATACTTCATCAAACAAAGTGGTCGAAATCAAGAATTGGATTTGAGGCTCCCATAAAGGTTTCTCAGGAAAAAAATACACTCCGGGCCGATTTAATTCTCTATTCAAAAAACATGGAGCCGGCGGTTCTTGTCGAATGTAAATCCAACTCGGTAAAATTAAATCAAGCTGCTGCAGAACAGGCAGCAAGGTACAACAGCCAAACAAAAGCACGGCACATGGTGCTGACCAACGGCCTTGAGGATTATTGGTTCGAAATAAAAGGAAACGTAATTCAAAGTACCGGTAATTTTTTTGAGGAAGACTCAACCAAATGGAATTCGCAGAGAAATCATGAATATTGGCATCAACGAGGATTTTGTTCTTCAAGAATTCCCGCCGATATGAAACATTGGCTGACTCCTGCAATAAATACTTTCTGGAAAGAAGAGAATACGGCACAGAAACAATATCTCGATTTTGGAAAAACCCTTTTGAACGTACCCATGAATCAATACTATAATATTTTTGATATGGGAGACGAACGCAAACTGGCCCTCACATTTTTGGGATATGGAACGTCTGATAATTACGTGGTTTCTGTCTTGAATTTCAGGGGGGTAAATCAGGGTGTGCTGGTGATTAACCTGAATCTGTATCAACAGAAAGAGAAAGGAGCTATTTTGTTAATCAACGGCAGGAAGAGACAAACGGATCTCAGTGATCGTGATTTACCTTTTGATTTTGATTCTTTCTATCCCAAACAAATTGAAACTCTTCCCCGGCATTTGATCAATTTTTTTTGATTGAAGTCAGCATCTGCTAACTTTCGGGAAAAGAAATCACTTATAAAAAATTAGGCTATGTCAAATCAATTACACCGAAGCAAGTTATTGTCCCTTTTTGAAGATACAGAGGAAGGCGTTATTTACATTAAGGGAGCTGATCTTATGTATCGATATGCCACCGATTATGAATTTCCATTTCGCCAGGAAAGTAATTTCTGGTACCTGACTGGAGTCAATGAGCCCGGTTGTCATGTTATTTTAGATATCAAGTCGGGAGACTATCACTTGTTTACTCCCAAAAGGGATTCTCAATTTGCGGTTTGGCACGGTCGTATCAAGCCGATGGAAGAAATCCAGGATTTGTATAAGCCAGATCATTTGCATTACGACAATCAACTGCTCTCTGTGCTGAATGATTTGGATCC
Source organism: Rhodohalobacter sp. 614A (assembly GCF_021462415.1). Taxonomy (NCBI): domain Bacteria; kingdom Pseudomonadati; phylum Balneolota; class Balneolia; order Balneolales; family Balneolaceae; genus Rhodohalobacter; species Rhodohalobacter sp. 614A. Next base: position 430,716 of record NZ_JAKEDS010000001.1, on the reverse strand, counting down.
TGATTTGATCTATTGTTTGGATGATGAGCAGGCCGAATTTCTGGAAGATCTAAACCGGGATTTCAATCTCGAAATCGATACACTGGTGGATGCCATTACCTACTGCCGCTGTATTAAAACGGATTACGAACTGGATCTGATGCGTAAGGCAGCAGAGGTGAACAATGCTGCTCATCTTGAAGTGATGAAGAGTATAAAACCCGGTATGTACGAATATGAGACAAAAGCTATTTTCGATTATCATCAAGAGAAACATGGACTTTTGCAGCCGGCATATACCGGGATTCATGCGGGTGGCGTGAACAGTGCAATTTTGCATTATGTTGAGAATAATCAGCAAATAAATGATGGCGACCTGTACCTGATCGACGCGGGTTTTGAGTACAAAGGATATGCGTCAGACTTTACGCGAACATATCCAATCAACGGAAAATTTTCTTCTGATCAGGCAGCCATTTATCAAATTGTTCTGGACGCTCTGAATAACTCCATAGAAAACTCCAGGCCCGGGGTAAAAATGGAAGAACTGCATATGAATGCATGCAGAATTATCCTGAATGGTTTGAAAGATGCCGGTATTGTAAAAGGAGATATAGAAGAAATGATGGCGAATGATATTTTTGCGCTTTTCTTTCCTCACGGATTGGGTCATTTTCTCGGCCTGGATACGCATGATGTGGGCGGATATCCCAAAGGCGTGGAGCGAATTGATCGCCCCGGAATTAAATATCTGCGCGTTCGTAGAGAATTGATTCCCGGAATGGTTATCACCATAGAACCGGGTATTTATTTTATCCCGGCATTGTTAAAACCAGCTCTGGAAGATGAAGAGAAAGCCAAATTTTTGAATAAAGAGAAAATCGAATCCTTATATGATTTTGGTGGAATTCGAATCGAAGATAATCTGATTATCACGGAAGATGGGTGTGAGAATCTGACGGATGTTCCGAAAGAAATCAAAGATATCGAAGAAGTAATGAAATAGCGGGTGTAAAATAATTAACGTATGATTCAATCATTCCGAATAAATATCCATCACAAACCCCGTGAACGGAGAATCATGAATGCCATTCTGGCACTCGCCACGGGAATCCTGACGCTAACCTATCCCACATTTCTGTACCTGATTGCGGCTGGATATCTGGTGGCTCTCGGACTGGTGTTTATGTATGCGAAAACGCCGCCGGTTATAGCGGCGATTCCTGTTTTAACAGGTCTCCTTATTTTCGCCTTTCCGGAGTTGATTCCCATTACTTTCGCTGTCTTTTTGGGATTTTTTGGATTGATTCTGCTCATGACATTTTCCCTTTCCATTATGGGATTTCTGACTCTTCTGATTGCGATTCTTATCATTATGAATCCGGATTCGGTAGCATATTTCATTGCCGCATTCCTGTTGCTATATGGAATCTCGAACCTGATCGAACTGTTTCAGAATCGAAATATAAATGGCGGAAACAACGGACAGGAAGTGATTATCGAATAATAAATTTGATCAAAAATAGCCTGGTAAACTCTTTTAGATAAGATTATTCAAAATTCATTCGTTGAATTCGAATGGCATTCAATACAGCGAGAAGGGCAACACCCACATCCGCAAAAACAGCTTCCCAGAGAGTTGCCATTCCCACGGCTCCCATGAAAAGTACGAGGCCTTTGACGCCCATGGCCAAACCAATATTTTGCCAAACGATGTTGCGTGTTTTTTGAGAAATAGAAATAGCTGTTGCCAGTTTTGAAGGTTGATCGGTTTGAATCACAACATCGGCTGTTTCGATGGCAGCATCACTTCCCATCGCCCCCATGGCAATTCCGATATCACTCAACGCCAGAACCGGCGCATCGTTGATTCCATCGCCTACATAAGCAGTGGTACCTTCAAAATCATGCTGGATTTTTTCGAGTTTCTCAGCTTTTTCTTCCGGCAATAGTTCACCAAAAACCTGATCGATCTTTAAGTAATTTCCGATTCGGTCGGCTTCTGATTGAATATCACCGCTGAGCATAAATGTCCTTTCGACTCCGAGATCGCGGATTTTCTGAATCGCCTGGATTGAATCATCTTTCACTTCATCTGAAATTGTTAACAGGCCGGCGTGACTTCCATTTACAGCAACATGAATTACCGTTTCATTCGAATCTTTGGAAAATCCATTCAGATAGATATTTTCGCGGTCCATTAGCTTTTTATTTCCGATAAGGATTTCCGAGCCATCCACGATTGCATGAATACCATGTCCCGGAATTTCAGATTGTTTGGTGATATTCACAGGAGCTCCATTTCGGATTTCCGTAAATGCTGTGATCGCTTTTGCGATGGGGTGTGTTGAATTTTTTTCCGCGGCGTGGAGATAGGAATAGAGTTCATCTTCATCGTGATCAAAACTCTGAAAATCCTGGACAGCGAAAACACCTTTGGTCAGGGTACCGGTCTTATCAAATACAACGGTTTTGACGGACTTAAGAGCATCGAGATAGTTCGATCCTTTCACCAAAATTCCATTTCTCGAAGCCGCACCAATTCCGCCGAAATACCCAAGCGGGATGGAAATGACAAGAGCACACGGGCAGGAAATCACAAGAAAAACCAGGCCACGATAGAACCATTCATCAAACACGTAATTATTCACAAAAAACCAGGGAGTCAGAACCAGAAGTGTTGCAAGAAGAACGACAATAGGCGTATAGATTCTGGCAAAGGACCGAATGAACTGCTCTGTTTTTGATTTTCGGGAAGCTGCATCCTCAACCATCTTCAGGATTCTGGTAATGGAATTGTTTTCGTACGTGCTGGTAACTTCCATTTCAATGACCTGATCCTGGTTGATAAAGCCAGAGAGTACTTTTTCCTCTCTTTTGAAATGTCTCGGTTTACTCTCTCCGGTAATGGCGGATGTGTCAAAAGCGGCGCGTTGAGTGATCAGGTTTCCATCCAAAGGAATTCTTTCGCCCGGTTTTACCTGTATAATTTCTCCAATAGCCACATCTTTGGGATGAACCACGGAAAAGGTATTTCCACGTTTTACATGAGCAGTATTCGGGCGAATATCCAGCAGGGATTTTATGTTGCCGCGAGCTCTTGCGACGGCTCCATGCTGAAAGGCTTCACCCACCGAATAGAAAAGCATCACGGCGACGCCTTCCGGGTATTCGCCAATCAGGAATGCCCCAACGGTTGCGATTCCCATCAGGAAGAATTCAGTGAACACATTTCCTTTTCTCACCTGGGTGAGCCCTTGTTGAACAACAGGTAAACCCACCGGCAGATAAGCAATAATGTACCATGCAATCCTCACGGGCTCAGAAAACCAGGCTGGCTCGATAAAGAAATCCAGTATCAGTCCGGTGATAAGCAGGATAAAACTGGTAATAGGTTGCCAGTGCCTGCGCAAAAAGGAAGCATTTTCATCTTGGTCGTGGGAATGATTGTGATCATGACCGGCATCAGCAGAACAACAATCTGGTGAAGCTGTGTCTGGCTCAGGTGAGCAACAACTTTCGCGTGTGTGAGTGTGACTTGTACTCATAATCAGAATTTTTGGATTCATTAATTTCTATCCGAAAATTAGTCATCAAACCAATGCAACAATATTGCAAAGGTGAGTCCGCAATAGTTCATTAGGAGATCGCTTCACTCCGTTCGCGATGACGTTTATCATGTTGACGAAGTCATTGCGAGTGAAACAAACGGAGTGAGTGTAGCGCGGCAATCCCCAAATGTAATTCAATCTGGGGCGGCAGCAATAACGAAAGGAGATCGCCACGCCCCGATGAATCGGAACTCGCGATGACTCTATTTACGTCTATTAGAGTTAGATAAGTTAGTAGTTCAGGAAAATGTATTTCACACTTTATAAAGTCATTACGAGGAGGAGCGAAAGCGACGACGTGGTAATCCCCAGAAGTACAATTTCAGTTACAGTAACGAAAAGAGATCACCACGTCCCAAAAAGCAGGGTGACTCAGATATAAAATGTTAATGATAAATATCTTTGTGAGATTGCTTCGTGTGGTTCGTAACGATATCAATTCTTACACGCGGGACAAGTCCCGTTAATCACAAAATCGCCAGAGTCTGGCTGATAGTTTTCGGGCAAAGTAATGGCAGGAACGGTGCGGTCGGGAAAGCAGAATGTTTTTTGGCAGGAGTTGCAGTAAAAATGTACATGTATATCTTTAGGATAGGTACAGCTGCAATCATCAGCACAAAGTGCATACTTGGTACTTCCGCTCAAGTCATGAATTTCGTGGACGAGCCCGTGCTCTTCAAAAGTTTTCAGCGTGCGATAAAGAGTAGTACGGTCCGATCGTGAAAAATGATGTTCCAAATCCGAAAGATTCACGGCTTCATCTTTTTCCACGAGATAGTCCAAAACCAATAACCGCATTGCTGTCGGTTTGATTTTGCGGCTTTTCAGCTTCTGTTCGAGGGGAGTATTTGTGGTCGTTTGATTCATGTGTAACTTATAACATGTTATCGTACAAAAAATTTCCTACAAAAACAGGGAGATTAAAACTAAACCGTTTTTGAATAGGATGCTTTTCGCCGAGCGCTTTGTAAATGTTCATCAAATACCATGGCGATATTTCTCAGGAACAGGCGACCGGTTTCGGTAATATGAAATCCATTGGGAGTTTTAATCAGGAAGCCGTCGCCTTCGAATGTTGAAAGCTGTTCAAGTTCTTCCGGGTAATTTTTCTGAAGATTTATCCCGGTTTTGGAATTGAATTCATCATAATTAATTTCTCCGCGGCACATAATCTGCATAACAATTTGCCGCCGGATTTTATCCTCATCCGTCAACGAATACGCTTTTTTGATGGGAAGTATTCCTTCATCCAAAGAAGAGTAGTAGTCGTTGAGGTCTTTTTCATTTTGATAATACAAACGGCCACTTTGTGAGATGCCAGACATTCCCAGAGCAATCATATCCAGGTCAGCATGCGTGCTGTACCCCTGGAAATTTCTTTGCAGAGAACCTTCGTGAAGCGCCTTACTCAGTTCGTCTCCTTCTTTGGCAAAGTGATCCATTCCAATATATTCGTACCCGTTTTCCTGCAAATACTCGATAGCTGTTAAGAGCATGGTAAACTTCTCTTCCGTGGATGGAAAGTCCTCCACTTTTAGCAATTTTTGGGCCGGCATAACCTTAGGAATATGAGCATAGCTATAGATAGCAAGGCGATCCGGGTTCAGACTCAAAGTATCGTCCAACGTTTTTTGGAAGGTTTGTAAAGTCTGCTTGGGAAGGCCGTAAATCAAATCAAAATTGATATGCTGAATGCCGTGTTTTCTGAGGTCTTCAGTAACTTTTTTTGTTTGTTCAAAGGGCTGTATTCTGTGAATGGTTTTTTGAACCTCCGGATTGGTATCCTGCACGCCAAGTGACGCGCGATTACACCCAATTTGTGTGAGTGCAATAACATGTTCTTCCGTTACTTTTCTGGGATCAATTTCTACACTGAATTCACAGGTTGAGTGAAGTCTGAAATATTTGCGAATCAACTCACCGAGTCTCAACAGTTGATCCGGAGTCAGGAATGTAGGTGTGCCGCCCCCAAAATGGATTTGTCTCAGGCTCGATTCGGGATGGATGTGTTCTGAAACCAATTCCATCTCTTTTTCCAGGTAATCGAGATAGGTATCACCCCGGCTTTGGTCTTTGGTGATCAGCTTGGTGCAGCCGCAGTACCAGCAGAGCGAGAAACAAAACGGAATATGAATATAAAGAGAGTAAAACGCCGGATTGTTTGACCGGTACCGAAATTCGGAAGTAAGCAGAGATTGGTTAAAATTACTCTGAAACTGAACAGCCGTTGGATACGAGGTGTACCTCGGCCCCGGTACATTGTACTTGTTTATCAGTTGTAAAAGTTGCCTGTTTGTTGGCAGATTATCTTTATTCATCATCTTCAAAAAGAATATCAAATCCCCCGTCGGTTGTCAGCCGGAGATTTTCTGCTTTTCCTTTTTCGACAAGCTCTTTAAGGCTGGTGTCTTCCAGCATTTCGCGAATGGCATCTCGGGTTTCAGCCCATTTGTCGTGTAGTGGACATGGATCTTTAGTTCCGCAACCTGGGAGTCCGAGTGCACATTCGGTGAGCAATTGTGGCCCGTCGATGGCCAGTACAACATCCATCAGACGAATCTCTGTTCCCGGTTTTTTCAGGCGAACACCACCATTCGGGCCTTTGAAAGATTCAAGAAGTTCCTGGGCGGTTAACTGTTGGAGGATTTTGGTTAAAAAATGGAAAGAGATTTCAAGCTTATCACTCATTTTCCGGATTGGAATAAATTCACCGTTCTTTCTTGATGCGAGGTATAACGAAGCACGAAGGCCGTATACACAGGATTTGGATAATAGCATAACATCAAATTTATATTATTGAGACTCTTTTATCTTAAATTAAATAATTTCAATATCACTTTCTATTATTTATGAACAAAAAAACTTCTACTGAAAATTAGTTTTACGCATTCAATTCACCAAGAGAACCGGGCTGATTCAAATAGTTCAGAAAACCCAAAATGACTCCAAAAAGAACAAGAGCCACGGTTTGATGCAGAACGCCCAGCCAGATGGGTACATGTAAAAGCAGTGTAAAGATACCAATCAGATATTGTACCAGAACGATGGTAAATAGTGCAATACTCCAGCGTTTTGTTACAGATTTTGCATCAAGCAGAAATGTTCGAATCAGGATGGCGATGACCATCAGTCCAAGCAGGGTTCCAAAAACACGGTGCAGCCACTGAATGGTGACAATATTTTCAAAGAAATTCAGGATGACAGGTTTAATCACCCACAATTCCGGCGGTGCCCAATGTTGATACATTTTTGGGAAAGTATTGTAGATATGACCGGCCTGCAAATTTGCCACAAAAGCACCATACATAATTTGAATAACCAGCAATACCATCAGCAGATAAAGCCACCCTTTTAATTTATGACCGGTTTTTTCATGCGGGCTGGTTGATGGAGTTAAATCCTGGGCGTACCAAACACAAAAACCAAAGATTGAAAAAGCCAGCAAAAGGTGAGCCGCTAATCGATAATGACTCACTTCCGGTACATCCACAAGACCGCTCATCACCATAAACCAGCCAAGCAGTCCCTGGCTCAAACCAAGTACAAAAAGGATGATCCCCCTTTTGATATTTCTGGCATCTACTTTCTTTTTGATGACAAACCAGGCAAACGGAATGATGAAAACCAATCCTATAATTCGGCCCAAAAGCCGATGAATATATTCCCAGAAAAAGATGGCTTTAAAATCCGGAAGGGTCATGTTGTAATTTATTTCACGATACTCGGGAAACTGTTTGTACTGTTCAAACACCTCTTCCCATTGAGCTTCGGAAAGTGGAGGAATAGCCCCCATAATCGGGTTCCAGTCTGTCATAGAGAGCCCGGAACCCGTGAGGCGTGTAATACCGCCAATGACTACCATTACAAAAATCAGAACTGCACCACTCCAATACCAGGTACGGACGTGCTTTTTATCTCTTTCAGTCATCCAATTAAATTTATCATTCACAGAAGTCCAAAAAATACAGAATCAAAGAGAATATTTTGTGAAGCCCTCGCGGAATTTTCCATGAATTTTACCTTTACAGAAATAAATCAGAATGATTTTGTGTGAATTTCATATGTGATCCCCGTTTGTATCCAGTCAACGCAAAAAACTGCTATCATATTATTATAATTAAGAGTATTTTATCCGTTTAATAAGAATATTTTTCCATAACCAGAAAGGTTCTTTTTATGATCCAAAATCAACATCTCTTTCACATTCCGGTCATGGGAACCGGCCACTCCATCGACACTCCCATTCGCATCGCTCATTTAGGAATTAACTCGGTTGTTTCTGTTGTTGATGACATGCTCTGCGAGAAAATCCGACAGCATTATTCTTCGGTACACAACATTGCTTATCAGAATATTCCGAAATCTGCCGCAGACGGACGTGCCGAAAGGATTACGGCGTATCTGAATCTTATGGCTGATATTGTTGGCCAAAAATTTGATGAACTGAAGAAAATGTCACTTCTGGAAGGCACAGAGAAGGATCGATATTTTAGGCTGTTGCCGGAAAGCAATCCCTTGCGAAAAAGTTATGACAAGATTGCATCGCTGACAAACCAAGCGGTCCGCCAAAACCTGATTAAGGAAATAACAGGGAAAATGACGCTCGGCTCCATTGATGTGAACATTATGGCGAAAGTGGATGCTTTGAAAATGGGTGACGACGGTCAGCCGTTAAGCAGTGAATACAGCGACGCGAGTTCGGCGTTACGGGGGTATGCGAACAGTAAACTTTCATCATCACTGGTGCTTTCTGCCGGTTTTAATCCGCGGCTGTACAGCTACCTTTCCGAATTCAAGGATTTTTACAGAGATAAAACGGGCGACATCAAGAAAAAAATAATCTTAAAAGTGAGTGATTTTCGATCTGCACTCATACAAGGAAAATTCCTGGCGAAGAAAGGCCTTGAAGTTGCTGAGTTCAGAATTGAGTCAGGCTTAAATTGTGGTGGCCATGCGTTTGCCTCAGACGGATATTTGTTGCCGGTTTTATTGAATGAATTTCGTGAGAAGAGAAACCAGCTAAAAGAAACCTTTCAACCAATGATTCAAAGTTTTTATGAATCACAAGGTTGGGAATATCCCGAGTTAAGCGAAGAAGAAACGACACCAAAAATCACCGTACAAGGTGGAATTGGAAATAATGGCGAGATGCGCCGCTTATTGGAAGAGTACGGAATGGATGCCACCGGCTGGGGAAGTCCGTTTTTGCTTGTGCCGGAAGCAACTTGTGTGGATGAATTGACTTCCAAAGTTCTCGCAAATGCTGCGGAGAAAGATCTCTATCTCAGTAATGTATCGCCGCTTGGTGTGCCATTTAATAATGTGAGGGGTACAGGTTCAGAAAAATATACCCGGGAATTGGTCGAAAAAGGCAAGCCCGGATCAAAATGTCCGAAGGGTTTTTTGGTTTCAAATACGGAATTTACTGAAGAGCCTATCTGTACGGCATCTGCAGAGTATCAACTGTTGAAAATCAACTCTATCCAGGAGAGCGATATTTCTGATGAAGAAAAAGAAAATCAAAAAAACAGGGTGATGGATAAAACCTGTCTCTGCACCAATCTTGGAACGGGGTCAATGATTCGGCTGGGAATTATGAAACCATCGTACGGTCGGCAGGCCATTTGTCCGGGGCCAAATATTGCATGGTTTAACCGGGAATATTCACTGGATGAGATGGTTGATCATATCTATGGACGAAGAGAATCTCTTGTGCCAAAAGAGCGTCCACACATGTTTGCCAAAGAACTTACGATGTATGTGGATTATATCAATGAACTGGCAATTCTGGCTGATCCGGAAGATGCGGAATGGAAGAAACTTCTCCGAATGAAGAAAAATCTGGATGCCGGGATGGAGCTTTGTATGGAGATTGCGAAAGGTTCATCTTATGAAGGAGAAAACCTGCATTCGCTCCAATCTACAGTAGAAGAACAGAAGCTGCGATTGGCAGAAATATTTAACCTGGTGCCAAGCGAGGCCTGACAGCTCAATAAAATATTGACGAAGTAAAGAAAGAGATGGCTAAGCACGATATCAGCAATGAATCGGATGTGCGGGAATTGGTCCATACATTTTATGGCAAAGTGCGGGATAATGAACGCATGGGGTACATTTTTAATGATGTTGCCAAAGTTGACTGGAATACGCATCTGTCGATAATGGTTGATTTTTGGTCGAACTTGTTGTTTCAAACCGGTCAATACAAAGGGCGGCCGTTTCGTCAACATATTCCTCTCCCTATTCAAAAAGATGATTTTTCGCTGTGGTTTGGACTTTTTGAATCCACAGTTGATGAATTATTTGAAGGAAAAAAAGCTGACTATGCAAAAGAGATGGCGGCTAAAATTGCTTCATCATTTGCGCTGAAAATGGAGATGAGCGGCAAGTTTAATTAAGTTGTGAAAATTGTGAAAAACATTTCAATCATGAGTAAAATCAAAACCAAACGCGTTTATGAAGAACCTGAAGAATCCGATGGAGTTCGAATTCTTACAGAACGCCTCTGGCCGCGCGGAGTTACCAAAGATCGGGCAAATCTGGATCAATGGATGAAAGGAATTTCGCCCAGCCAGGATCTCAGAAAGTGGTTTGATCACGATCACGAAAAATGGGATGAGTTCAAAGGGCGTTATCGTAAAGAGCTTTTTGGGTCGGAACAGATTGAAGAACTTCTCGAAATCATCAAAATGAATGAAACGGTAACACTGGTTTATGCTTCTAAAGATGAAAAGCATAACAGCACGGTGCTTCTGAAAGAATTCCTTGAAGATCTGCTCGAAAACGGAAACGATATCTAATCGTAACTACAACTTTCGGGCTTTGATTTTACATAGTACGTTTTATAGTTCGAGGCGTTTTCATCCATACATCCTTCCAGGTTCAAGAGCCGAATGGATCTGAATTCCGTGGGATGGCTTTCTGATTGAAAGGCAATATATCCGCCGGTTAAAGGAGTTCCGTCATCCAGCTGTGGCTGGGTATATTCCAGTACAATCTCTCCATTGATTTTATGCTGAATCAATGAATCGCCATAAGCGATCAATTCAGCCGTGACCCACTCACTCCCGAGATTTGTCGGTCCGTTTGAACTGGTGCAATGATTCGTGATTAACTCTCCATCAATCACAACATGAGTTCCGGGGGTGCAGACATTTCCGTTTGATCTCTCCAGCGTATCGCTTTCAACACCAAGCAATTGAAATTCGATGGAATTTGGGAATTCCTGATCAAGCGTAACACTGTCTGCCGGCTGGGAATGAAACATGATTCCATTGTTCATAAATGCCCATCCCGGTCCACCTTCAACTTGCTCGCCCGGGAATCGATATTCGGTAATTAGCCTGTAATATGAAAAAGGCTTCTGATAATAAATGTGACCGAATTGACCGCCAAACTCTTCATATCCGTCAAACCGGTTAATGAGATGTCCGTTCTCTACTCGGAAAGTGTTGGCATAATTCTCGTTTAACTCATGATGAGTGATTTTAATATCCCACCCGTTAAGATTTTCACCGTTAAAGAGTTCAATCCATTCTTCCTGGTCGGCAGATGATATTTCTTCAGAATTTGAACATGCTGAGAACAGTAAAAGTGAAATGAGGAGTCCCGGGAAAAGCAGATGAATGGATTTCATGGAAAATAAATTTCGTTAGCATATACTTTTAATGTACAGAATTGATGGAATGAAGCATAAGAAAATCGGGTGTAAAAAATTTTGAAAGCAGAACCAAACGGATTGGGAAATTCACCGTCTAATAATCAAGAGAAACAAACAACCTTAAGACAAAGGTGAATACCATGAAAAAAGCAATCCTCTTAATTGTTTTTATGTTTATAGCTGCTGTAAACCAAGTATTTGCGCAGCCAGGGAACCGGATGGGATTAGCCACACCGGGAGTTCAGCAATTAATCATCCAATATGGTGACGAACTGAATTTGACAGATGATCAAAAGAGTGAATTAATCGCACTTCAAATTGAACACAGAAACCAATTTCGTCCGGCTGATCGGTCGATGAGACGCGGAGATCGCGGTAATTTTCGGAATAATAGAAGAGGTTCGCGCGGCCAGGGTTTCAGAAACCAGGATTTTGGATTTGGGGGGGCGAATGCTGAAGCAAGATTGGCACGCAGACAGGAGGTTTTGGATATTCTTACCGATGATCAGGTAGAAATCCTCCAAAACAAGATGATTGAGCAAACAGAGAAAGCCTATGAATTTCGTACATTTCGACATGAATACATTGTAAATGAAGCCGGTATTGAAGGCGATAAAGCGGAACAGGTTTTAAATCTTCTGAATGCGCAAAGTAACAATCGTTTGGAATGGGCCAGACAGCGAATTACGAATCCCGGAGAAATGAATCAGGATTTGTGGACTGACCACTTCCAGCAAATGAGAGAAACCGATGACCAGCTTCGAAATATTTTGACTGTTGATGAATATGAAAGTCTGCGTCAAAACCTCGGGTTTGGATTTGGGAATCGCGGCCAGGGAAATTACGGTCGGGGATACCGAATGTGGAGCAGGTAACCCGGTCGTGAATAGATCGTGTGGTACGGATGGAAACCGTGGAGGCAATTGAGGAATGAGCAGAAATGATTGGTTTGAAAAACAGATCGAAGAACTCTACCCTCGCCTCCACCGATCCATGAGTGCTTACCTTGCAGGATCTGATATTGAAGCGGAGGATATTTTGCAGGATACATTTCTCAAAGCATATAAAAACCTGGATCAGTTTGAAGCGAAATCAAATATGTATACCTGGCTCTATTCCATTGCCAGGAATAAGTGTATTGATGAGTTTCGAAAACGTAAGTATGAATCAAACCGAAGTTCTGTTCCTGTTGAAGAGTTTGAGATTGAATCCGATGATTACAGCACAGAGAATAAGAAAGAGGATGTGCAACTGCTGAAAGAAGCCATCTCACAACTACCGGAAATGCTAAAAAGTATTGTCATCATGAAATCGATTGACGGGCTTAGCTACCCGGAAATATCTGACGTAACCGGTGTTAATGAACAAACCTTGAAAAACAGAATGTTCCGTGCCCGAAAACAGTTAGCTATAACTTTAAAACAAATGGGGGTTGATCAGTCATGAAAAGAGAAGAACTCGAACGTCTCATTGTAGACGCCTCCGATGGCGTACTGACAGCCAGTGAAATTGAAAAGTTGGAAAATGAACTTCATAAGCATCCGGATTTGTATGAAGATTACCAGTCGATTATGAAGTTACCCGATCTTTCAACGTTATATCCGGCAGATTTGCAAACGGAAAACTTTGGCCGATCCATTCAAAACATTAAACAAAGCATTCGTGATTTTTCTTATGTACCAGATTCGTTTGAAGTAATTTCCTTGAATTGGTTCCGAAGGTATGCCCTGGCTGCTTCGCTTGCTGTTTTTGCGATTACGTCGCTGTTTTCCCTCATCCCGTTTGGAAAAGAACAGGTAGATAGCGAAGAAGTTGTAGAAGAATATTTCTACCCGGTGGATGAGAATTCAATTGCCGAAAATTATGTACTCTATTTGGAAGATTTATCTGGTGAATAAAATTCAAAAAAATGAATATTAAAAGTAAAGCATTATTGGCCTATGTGGTGATTTTCCTGGTTGGAGGTGCTTCAGGTTTTTTTCTGAATGAGGCAATTACTCCACGGTTACCCGCCGAGAGTTTTGAACGCGGTCCGGGAACAAACAGAGATTTTCCTTCTCAGATGGAAGGCGAAATGCCCCAGCGTATGAGAAACTTTTTGATTGAAAGATTAGATCTTCAGGATGATCAGATTGAGCCCTTTTTTGAAATTCAATCCGAACATTTCCAGGCTCTGTTCAGCCGAATGACAGAGCATAAAGAAGAGGAAGCACAAATTTTGCGGGAAATGTATTCAGAATTTGTGGACGATGTAGATGAAGTTTTGACGGAAGAGCAATTACAGGAATTAAGCAAATTCGCGCATCCAGATTCAATACACCATCGCCGAATGCAACGACGGGAACGATGGAGAAATTCCCGGTAAAAAGTTTTATCTGGTGGTTATTTCAGAAGTGTTGAAACTGGCAGGATAGGATATTTAAAACTAATCTAAGCTTCTACGACCTGATCCAGCAGCTTGGTGATAGCGTTTAACAAATCTACTTTTGAAATCGGCTTGGTAAGTAAATCTGAAGGTGCTAATGAAAGAGCTTCATCATGCAGCTCGGATTTGGTTAAAGCGGTAATAAAAATTACAGGCATTGTATGCGTCTCGCGAACCAGCCTCATGGTTTCAATACCGTTTATGTTTCCATTGATGAAAATATCCATCAAAATAATATCCGGTACATCAACTTTTAATTGATTAAGAACCTCTTCGCCAGATCGGCAAACGGCTGTAACAACAAAATTCTCACTCTCAAGCATTTTTTTTACAACCGTAGACTGAATATGGCAGTCTTCAACGATTAGTACACGATTATTCACGTTCTAAGAGTTTCTTGTTTTTATTGTTAAGATGGTAAATAAATACTCTTTGAAATTGCTAAGCCAACGTATTCTTGTAATCTGATAGAATGTAATAAAACATCGGAAATTTTCACAAAAAAAGGTTTTCAACTATCACTTTATTATTAATAGAAGAAAAAAAATTTGTTAAGAGAGATAAAGGCAATTAGCGAAGTAAACCGGGTAAAAATCTGTACGTAAAACTTACTTTAAAAAGCTTTTAGCTCCTGTGGGGTAAATATTTATGGATTATGAATTTGATGCTAAAAAGTGCAACCTGCCCAAAGCCGAATCGTTATAAGAAGGGTAAATAAAATATGCCGATGCAAAAAGAATTCGGCAAAAAATCAGGAAATTTTTAAACACGTCAACAGATTACAAATTACAATGAAAACACTATTAACAATAACATTAACCCTATTATTAAGCACACTGTCTTTTGCTGCCTCACCACAAGTTGATGATCTACAAGCAACGGAATCCGAATTCACGGATAACTTGATTGATGCTGTGTCAAATCTTGATTTGGTCAGCCTGAATGTACTGCTATCTGAAGGTGCAAGTGTCGATACGGTTGATCAGGATGGAAATACTCCCCTGATGGTTGCTGCTAAAATCGGGAATCCCAGAATTGTAAGAATTCTTCTTGCACATAACCCGGATTTGAACAAAAAGAATAGTGCCGGAAATACTGCTTTGATGATAGCATCAGAACATGGCCAGACCTTTGTGGTTGAGCAACTCCTCGCAAAAGGAGCGGATGAAAATGCAAAAAATGCTATGGGTTTCACATCCCTGGAAATTGCAAAAAGAAATGGTCATGCGGCCATTGTCGATATACTGAAACACAAGACGGAAGCGTCTTTATCGAGATAAAAATTTCATCTCTATTTGAAGCCCCGTATTGAAAAATGCGGGGCTTTTTTTATGGATGGTTGACGTGTAATCCAGAGATTGAAATAACAACTTCCAAATCCCGCCAACATTTCGTTTCTTCAAATATCACGAAAATCAACAGAATGATCGAAATGAAACGAACGCTACTAATCTCTTTTCTTACACTACTTTTCAGCACTTTTTTCCTGATTACGCTCCACGCACAAACCACCATCTCCGAAAAAACAGAAGGGATGGAAAAATTCGAAGGTTTTTTTGATTACTGGTGGGATGATGCCGAAGGAAAAATCTGGTTGGAAGTGGACAACCTCAACCAGGAGTTTATCTATGTAAATTCACTGGCTGCCGGAATTGGTTCGAATGATATAGGCCTGGACCGAAGTCAGCTTGGAGATACACGAATTGTGAAATTCGAAAAAGTGGGACCAAAAGTTCTGCTTGTTCAGCCAAATTATGATTATCGCGCAACCTCGAACAATCCTCTTGAAGAAAAGTCGATCAACGAAGCGTTTGCACAATCGGTACTTTTTGGGTTTGATGCTGCCGCACAGGAAGATGGACGAATTCTCGTCGATCTTACAGATTTCTTAATGCAGGACGCGCATGGCGTTTCAGACAGGCTCAGGCAGAGCAACCAGGGAAGTTATTCGATAGACAAGTCCCGATCAGCCTTGCATTTGCCCGGTACATTTAATTTTCCAAAAAATACAGAGTTTGAAGCAACACTCACGTTTACCGGAAGCGGAGCCGGTGGATGGCTTCGATCGGTAACTCCCAGCTCAAATGCTGTTACCGTTCGTCAACATCATTCTTTTGTTGAATTGCCGGATGATGAATATAAGCCCCGAAAGTTCGACCCGAGATCAGGTTATTTTGCCATCGGCTACCAGGATTATAGTGCGCCAATCGGTGGAGAGTTTTACAAACAGTTTATTGTTCGTCATCGGCTTGAAAAGAAAGATCCGGAAGCAGAAGTCAGTGAGCCGGTCGAACCAATTATTTACTATCTGGATAACGGAACACCTGAGCCGGTTCGATCGGCTCTTCTGGATGGCGCACGATGGTGGAACCAGGCATTTGAAGCCATTGGATACGAAAATGCTTTCCAGGTAGAAATTCTCCCGGATGATGCTCACCCGCTCGATATCCGGTACAATGTTATCAATTGGGTGCATCGTTCAACCCGGGGCTGGTCGTACGGTTCGTCCGTTGTGGATCCAAGAACTGGCGAAATCATAAAAGGAAATGTGTTATTGGGATCTCTTCGGGTTCGCCAGGATTACCTGATTGCCGAAGGATTACTTGCTGCTTATGAAGAAGGCGCTGAATCAGATGACAGAATGCTGGAGATGGCTTTGGCACGAATTCGCCAGTTATCGGCTCATGAAGTTGGGCATACACTTGGACTCGCCCATAATTTTGCTGCCAGCACAAATGATGATGCTTCCGTAATGGATTATCCTCATCCACAAGCAGAGATTCTGGACGGCGGAAGAATTAGTCTCGAAAATGCTTACGATACAGACATTGGTGAATGGGATAAGCGAACGATTGCATTTGGCTACCAGGATTTTTCGGGCGATGAGAATGAAGAAGAAGCCCTGAATGAGATGATTCAGGAAACCCTCGGTATGGATTTATTATATATTTCTGATGAGGCTGCCCGGCCTCAAAGCGGTGTTCATCCTTCAGCACATTTATGGGATTATGGTACAGATGTGATTGACCAAATGGATCATATTCTTGAAATCCGGAGTGTGGCATTGAATAATTTTGGAGAAGAAGCCATTCAAATGGGGCGGCCGATGTCAGATCTGGAAAATGGACTCGTGCCGATATATCTGTATCATCGATATCAGGTTGAGGCTGTTTCAAAGCTGATTGGCGGAGTGAATTACGCGTATAAAGTTCGGGGAGATACTCAATCCAATCCTGAAATTGTAGATGCAGAACTTCAGAGAAATGCGATTGAATCTCTTGTACAAACACTACAGCCGGAGGTTTTGGCACTGCCCGAAGGTGTTTTGGATTTGATTCCACCTCAACCTGTGGGAACTCCTTCATCAAGAGAACATTTCAGGGGATACAGCAACCCTATGCTCGATCCGATGGCTATGGCCGAAGTAGCTACAGATATCACAGCTTCAATGATATTCAACTCCGAAAGAAGCGCGCGTTTAATGACTCAATCTGCCCGAAACAGCAGTTATCCCGGACTTATGGAAGTAGCCGAGTCCGTTCTGGATGCCACACTTCTGGGAGAACGTGAAAGCGGGTATTATGGAGCTATTCAGCGAGCTGTGAATGTAGCCGTTTTCCGAAACCTGGTAGAGCTTGCATCGGATGAAAATGCTTCACCGGATGCCAAAGCAGTTGCTAAAATGGTACTTCAGAACCTCCAAGTGGCACTAACAGAACGAGTGTTTGAACTTGACAATACCGTCTGGAACGCCCATTATAATTATATCCTCGGATTAATTGAGCAGTATCAGAAAGATCCCGAAACATTCTCAACTCCACCGGCGCCTTACAATCCTCCGGGATCACCTATTGGGAGTGATGATTTCTTTGATTACAAATGCGGAATGTTAAACATTCAACCTTAAACCTAAGCCAAACATTATGTTAAATAGCTTATCTGGGAAGCATTTTTTCATTTTAGTTTTAACTTTTCTTGTAACAGCATGGGGTTGCCAGAGTGAATCTGATGGTGAAATGTCCGATTCTTCTGCTGAATCGGACAGCATTCTAAGTTCAGTGATGAGCGATACACTTGAGGCCATTTCCGAACCACTAGTCAATCATATGTATACGGCCGACCCTTCGGCGCATGTTTTCGATGGCACACTGTATATCTATCCTTCTCACGATTATGAATCTGGCATTCCTGAAGACGACTTGGGCAGCCATTTTGATATGAAAGATTATCATGTCTTTTCGATGGAATCCATCGGTGGAGAAGTAACCGATCATGGTTTGGCTCTTCATGTAGATGATGTGCCGTGGGCCAGCCGCCAGATGTGGGCGCCGGACGCAGCAAAAAAAGGAGATACCTACTATTTCTATTTTCCTGCTAAAGATGAGAACGGAGTATTCTACATTGGCGCTGCAACGGATGATTCTCCCACCGGACCGTTTGAGCCGCAGCCAGAACCGATTGAAGGAAGCTACAGTATGGATCCGGCTGTTTTTCAGGATGATGATGACGAATATTACATGTACTTTGGTGGAATCTGGGGCGGACAACTTCAGCGATGGGAATCCGGCGAATATATTGAAGAAGATGTTTATCCGGCGGATGATGAGCCGGCCATCATGCCGAAAATTGCCCGTATGAGCGATGATATGCTGAGTTTCGATGAGGACGTACGCGATGTGATGATTTTAGACGAAAACGGTGATCCAATCACAGCCGGAGACAATGATCGTCGCTTTTTTGAAGCGGCCTGGGTTCACAAGTATAATGGCACATACTACCTCTCCTATTCCACCGGAGACACTCACTATATTGTCTACGCCACGGGCGACAATCCATATGGACCATTTATTTACCAGGGAGTAATCCTCGAACCGGTCATCGGCTGGACCAATCATCATTCAATTGCAGAGTTTGAAGGACAGTGGTATCTCTTTTATCATGATACGGAGCTTTCCGGCGGTCAAACTCATCTCCGAAACATCAAGATGACGGAACTGACCCACAATCCGGACGGTTCGATCGAGACGATTGACCCGTATCCAACGATTGATTGAGGGTTTCTGCCTTTCCCAACGTAAGGTATTCTTATGAATACTTTTGATGTTTGAAGTGGTTCAATTTGAAATGATTTTATGACAAATAACGATGAAAAAGAGACTTCCCCTCTTCCGCGGGAGAGGGGGTGGGGTGAGGGCGGAAAAGGCAAAAAACAATCAGACTACCACTTCACGCCGGTGCTGAACAACATCCATTCAAATACGCAAAACGGCTTCGGCAGGAGATGACAGATATTATGAACAGGATGTGCGCAATACTATGATAGTGAACGTACAAAGGAGTTCCAGAGATATGGTTTCTCAGTCATAAGATTTTCAAACAATGAAATTTTGAAAAATATCAATGGGATTTTAGTACAGATAAAAAAATATGTAAAAAAGTAGTGCACCGGTCTCACGTTTGCTGCCTAACGTCTGCCGTTTCACTCAATCTTTTACTACCTTTGGCTATGAAACAATTTTCTACAGAAAAAACTCAGAAATAAGTCTGCCATAAAGGATGCTCGACGATTTCACCTTCAACAAAAATGAACGGGGGTTTTCGGATAAAGCCTTCGCTTTCATGCGAAGAACTATCATCCCAACAACAAAATTTCTTTTCAAACCCCGAATCACAAATCCGGAAAACATGCCGTTAACCGGCCCCTGTTTTATCTACGGAAATCACGCGAATTACTTTGATCCGTTTATGATTAACGTGGGGATGACGCAAGAGCCTACCGCCGGGGTTATGACCCGCGACCAGTTTCATAAAATGCTCCCACGTATTTTTATGGACGGGATCGGGATTGTACCTACAAGCAAGTATGTACCCGAGCCGGGAAGTATTCGGAGTGTGATAAAAATGATTGATCAAAGAAGAATGATTGTCATTTTTCCGGAAGGTGGCCGGCGCTGGGATGGAAAACCAAAACCCCTGATCGAAACGACGCTCAAGCTTTTTTGGAAGATGAGAATCCCGGTTCATCCAGTCCAGATTCACGGCTCGTACCTTAGCTGGCCGCGCTGGGCCGACAATCTCCGCCGTGGAAGCGTGGAACTCCGTTTTTTAGATCCGGTTCATTCATCCGATTTTGACGATTACGAGACCTTTGCAAATCATTGCCGTGAGTTAATCACCTTTGATGAGTACCATCCGCCGGAAGAGGCAATTCCTGTCAAATGCAGCAAACCGGCGGCCGGCATTCAAAGGTTTTTATACCGTTGCCCCGATACGGGGGTAAACGGCGCTATATTTTCGCCGGATGGCGTGAGTGTTTTTAGTCGTGAATCTGAGTTTCGTTATCGAATGAATACGGCCTCCCGATTGGTAGATTCTGAGGGCGAGGCCGTTTCGATCATTGATCTGTTCAACAAAATCAATGAAATGCCGATGGTTTTTTCGGATTCTAAGGATAATATTTTGCTGGAAAAAAGTGGTTCTCAGGTAAATAAACTGGATCAGGAACAGCGTCTTCAGAAACTTGACCGCGGATACGTAAAACTTACCTCAAACGGTCTTTTTGTATCGGTCGGTTCACAAAAATTTGAACTTCCTTTTGATCAAATCAACTATACGTCCGTTGAACAAAACCACAAGCTTACTGTAACGAGCCCTCACGATATCATCCAGATAAATCTGGAAGGCCAGAGCGCACTCCAATGGCAGTTATATATCAAACGATTGAAAAAAGGCGAAAATCCTGTAACTTCGCTCTAATATGAGTTCTTGGACGCTTGATATTTCTGCCGGAGCATTTTTCCTTGATTTTGCCTGGATGGGGGTGTTGTTGGTTGTTTCTACGTATTTGAGAAGCAAAATCGGCATTCTGCAAAAATACCTGATCCCTGCCAATTTACTTGCGGGTGTGTTTGGGTTGATTCTTGGTGCGAATCTGCTGGGATGGATTGATCTGACTTCAGATCGTCTTGGAACCTACGTCTATCATTTGCTGGCCCTTCTTTTTATAGCTTTGGGGCTGAGGGCTCCCAAAAGTAAAATGGGATTATCGTCCGTTAAGTTTGGACTGATTTTCATTGCTGTTTATCTTGTTCAGGCAATTGTTGGCTTGGCTATAGCATTCCTGCTCATTTATTCCCTGTTTCCCGATCTTTTTGCCGGTATTGGTTTGTTGCCGCCTCTTGGCTTCGGAATGAATCCCGGTATTGCTTATACCATTGGTACAAATTGGGAACAGTTCGGCTTTGAAAGCGGGGGGATTGTAGGTTTAACATTTTCCGCTGCAGGTTTCCTGGTTGCCTATACGGTGGGAATCTGGTTGGTGAGGAGAGGTATTCGGCGGGGACGAGCCGCATATATCAATGCCGGTGATGAATTGCCGGATGAGGTAAAAAAAGGGATACTGGAAAATCCCAAACCCAACAAAGAGGAAAAAATTACCACGGCTTCAGAAAATATTGAGTCGTTCACGTTTCACATCGCGTTGATCGGGTTTACATTTATTCTGACATACGGTGTGGTTACGTTGATGGAATGGGGATTAGTCGCTGTAGGAGCGGAAAACGAAGTAACAACGCTCTGGTCATTTCATTTTATTTTTGCCGCTATCGTAGCTCTCTTCGTCCGGAAAATCCTCGATTCTACCAATGCCAGCAGAATTATTGATGACACTACTATGACCCGCTGCTCCAATCTTTTTATGGATTTTATGATTGTGGCTTCAGTTGCTGCTATAAGTTTGGTTGTTGTAGCCCAATACTGGCTGCCACTTTTAGCGATTTCCATTATGGTTACGCTGGCAACCTGGGGGGTTATCCAGTACCTGACGCAAGACGCATTCCAGCAGTTTGAGTTTGAGCGGTTCGCAACAATTTTTGGGAATATGACCGGAACTCTTCAATCGGCCCTGGTTTTACTGCGAATTGTAGATTCCGGGATGAAATCTCCTGCCAGTTATAACCTTGTATATGGCAGTGGCCTGGCATTGGTTTTTGGCTTTCCCCTTTTGATCCTTATCAACGCTCCCGTTCATTATTTTGACGACCCCACAGAAGGATTTTGGGTGGTTATGTTTGCACTGATCGCCTACCTGTTTTTGCTCGGTATTGCGTGGCAATATCTCAAGAGAAACGGGGATTAGAACTTCAGACTTTGTTGAAATCTATCTGTTATTATTAATCTGTTTCCGATTGAATGATTTTAGATATCTGTTTCTGTTCTCTCATCTGTTTAATATCCGGCGCATCAGAAAAGTAAGGGAGCAATAACAACAAGATCAGGTTGGTACATTTTTTCAGCACGCTCGATACCAACAGCATTCCCGCAACAGAAGCCGTCGTCATATTCAGTACACGTGAAAGTTCGATGCCGGCCCACATAAACACAAGATCTCTGCTTGGTAAAAATGGAATTCTGTTAACTACAATAGTAATGGCAAGGAAAATCAGCCAGGTGGAAAGAGGTGTTTGAGGAATGACGACAGCCCATTGAACAACCAGCAAACTGTTATGCAGAACAAAGCGAAACAGGTAAATAGAAAAGATGATGAATGCTTTTTTCAGCGGCAGATCAAACAGATACTTTCTGAATTGTATAAATAGAATAACAAGTAGAATGGCAATTATCAGGGCGATGGTTACATAAACAAAATTCACATTTGGAACCAGATCCCCGATGTCGATTATGCCTGTAAAAACAAGTGCTCCAATAAGGCTAAGAGCTACAAAATTTGAAGTTACAACGGAAAGTATATTGTTGTCGCGAAGGTTTTTCAGGATTACGCTGTCGCGCTTGTTGAGATGTTTTCGTGCCCATATAAAAAGATAAAACTCGCCTGAATACCCCACAATTTCATCATTATAGATTTTCTTTGTGAGTACGGTTTTAAAGAGTTGTACTTTGGGAATGGCCCAAACCTGACGGTAAATAAAAGTTTCTGCAATGGGAAGTGTTACATACAAGACGAGAAAGAGAATGTAGAAAAGCGGCTCGGTGGGCAATGATCTGAGCACTTCTTGCCAGCCAATCAGGAAAAGCTGGTATACAATAACTCCAAAAAGTGCTGCTATGATTACCCTTCGTACAATTTTCTGTACTTTTTTTGCACGCGGGCTGTCAATAAGGGCTTTCCAGATTTTGCGTAGTTTCTCTTTTTTAATCACGTATTGTAGTCAAAGAATAATATTCTTTTCAAAAAGTACCACTATAACCGGATTGCCTTTTTGCCGGCGTCAAACATGGAATCAAAAGCATATTCTATTTTTTGGCGATAATACTTATTAAACTTTTCCAGCCCTTGCAAACATACAAATAGAATACGATCACCTTTAATTTTTTTTAGTTTCAGGTTGATTAAAGGTAAAAAATCAATCTCTCCGTTGAGCATTAATGAATCACCGGCATCTCTTAAAACAGCATTATCTTCTTTTATTTCCAGATGATGAGCCAGAAATATGGCAGAAAACTGGTCCCTGTTTCGAAAGCGATACTGGATGTTTTCTTCAAATAATTCAGGATTTTTAGTGAAGAATGTTTTTAAAGTATCGGTAACAATGGGATGGGGAACATGTGGAATCCTGAAATACTGTTCGGAAAATCCGGCAAGTTCGGCCGACTTTATCTGCAAAAGAAGATGCATGGATCGTGTGATTCCCAAGACATTTTTTGCCACTACACTGCCCACATCATTTAACATCAATCTTCCCGGACCGTATGTACTGATGGGATCCCAATGTCCCCTCAGAACAACTTTTCCTTCAACAAAGAAATCTTCTGGTGTAACGGGATTTGTGATTACAAAATCGTCATTGAAATAGATAAAACGTGGCGCCAATCCCGGGATTCTCCAAAGAGCAGTTTCAATAGAACGTGTGTTGAAGGTTGGCAAAGCCCATTCGTAGGATTCAAATATGTCCTTATGATCTACAATGTGAATATTGTACCGATCCTGGATTTCAGGAGTAAGAAAACCGGGCACCTGGTTATCTGTAACTACGTATATATTTCGGATCCACGGGGCAAATTTAATGATAGAGGAAATACAATACCTCAATTCTCCATTATCTCTGAACCGGGTATTGTCGAAACTGGTGGGCAGACTGTGTTCTTCTTTTTCAGAAACTTTTCTAAAAGTGTCCAGTCTTTTTTTATGATGGTTTCGGTCGTTTCCATCCACCCAGGCAATTACTGCATCAATTTGGGTGTGCTCATTCTTCATGTTGCCTCCGAAGTACATACTATTAGTGCAATACAAAATCAATCAATCAGGATATGTGTAACAAAATCATATATCTGATTGATTCATTCATATTATTAAAAATTTAATAAAGCCAGTAAAGAAAAACACTTAATTGACTAATTTTGGTTCAGTTTTAGACCGATTATTTAAAATAAGGTCATATCAAATTCATAAATCTCTCGTATTATGCTGTTCTTTTGTTAGAATAATACAAAGATAAAGATGCATATGAAGTTTGATGTATACGGTAATTTTCTAAAAAGTTTACCCGCAATTTTAATCTGTCTGCTGGTTCCCCAGTCCCTTTCTGCACAGATTTCTAACCCAAAAGGCGAACTCGAAGCCGTTGACAATGAACGGATTTGGGCTCAAACCCTGAGAGGTAACCATTTTAATGAGTTTTGGAATTATCAGTTCTATTTAAACGACGGAATGACGGTTCACATCGTTTTTTCTGCTGTTGGTTTTGGAAGCCTGAAATCACCTGTTACGGGTGTAAAAGTTTCGGTGTTTAATTTCGACGACGAAATATATCAACTTTCACGCGAATATTCTCTCGACAAACTTCAGCAGGATCGGGAGAATTATGTTTTCCGACCAAACCCTGAGCGGGAGCTTTATTTCAGGGGAGAACTGCCAAACGAGCTTACCATCCGAATTCGAACCAGCAAGAATGATAATTTATATGATATTGAACTGCATTTATCAAATATTGCAAATGGGGTGCAGTTGGGTGACGGTTCGTACCAGGTGAATGGTGAAGAAATTGGTATCGTAACTCATATTCCGTATGCCGAAGTGAGCGGATATGTGGCAATGAATGAAGTGAGAAAAAACGTTTCCGGTACAGCGTATATGGATCACACTTTCCAGGATGAAACCACCACAAAGCTCATGGACAGCGGTTACCGGTTTGTGAGCCATCAGGATGCGGACAACTGGGACCTGATTTATTTCATGCTTCCTGATGCTTCCACAAATAATCAAACAATTGGCTACAGAATTGTGAATCAGGAAGGGGAAATAACATCCTATAAAGTCAGCAGGATTCTCCAGAAAGTAGAGAGCGAAGCGTTTGGGAAGAATATTGGCCGAATTGTAGAAGTGGATATAGGCGGGGAACAGTCAATCCGGATTCTGCGAACGAAAGACCACGAAAAATTTTCAATTTTTGATGAACTGGGATGGCCGGCACGCCAGGCAGCCAGACGTTTTTTGGGTGGCGAAGTGATCGATTTCAGGGGAGAGGCGCTGCTTATGGAGCAAGGGCATAAACCGAAAAAAGGCTACTATAATTTTTTCCTTGTTGATTGAGGTTTTCATTTCTCACAAATGTTGATAAAAACCAAAATGAGATAGAGCTAAGTTGTAGATTATTAAAATTTTCTAAGGGAAAATCTTTAAAAAAAACATGCCTAGCAGAAGCACTTTATCCACTTGTTCTTTATTTTAATTAATAAGAACAACGGTGAGAAACGTGGCTCAAGATTCTGGTTTATATCGCCCTTTGCCTCTCTTACCTTATCGATTCAGATATGCCGGCTATATACTGATTTTATTGAGTTTCGGATCAGCCTATCTTTATTTTTTTGGTGGTCGGCCATCTTTTTTTGAAGTACCGGTTTTTGCTATCGCAACGTCTTATGCAGAAACACGATGGTTTGTAATTTCACAGACCAATCTTCTCGATGAATTGTCTGTTGCATTCGTTATAGTGGCCCTCCTGTTTATTGCATTTTCCCGGGAGCAAACAGAGTCCATCGAACTTGATAAACTCCGCGGCAGAGCTCTCCTCTATTCGGCTTACGCAACAGCAATCATATGGGTTTTTCTTTATGTAAGTATATTTGGATGGCCGATGATTGTTGTTTCTGCCACCATATTTTTGCTCTTTCTGGTTACCTATATCCTCGCCTTCCAGCTACTCCGAAGAAATTTGACTACAACAACATCAAATAAGAATCAAATGCAAGGTATGCATTAAATCGGAGGTATAATGAAAACAAATCTAACTATACAAATTATCATAGCTGTTTTTTTGATGGTTTCGCTCTCTTCCTGTGGAATTTTTGGGGATGATTCAAAGTCCGCTACAGAACCGATTGGAGGAGATCCAACACCCATGGGGGCGGTTGGGAATACATTCAGTGTATCCGGAGTTTCCGGGGTGTCTAACGAAGTAATTGAAGTTACAGAAAACAGCGGAGGTGTTTCTACAATAGAATTAACCGCGACAATAACGGACCCGGTTATACTGGACGCCGCTCAACAGCTAAGTTTTCTTGAAGTGAATGGCAATCAGGTCAGCGGATCTAAAAAGTTTCGGATTACCGACAAAGGTATTCAGGCTTATACGGTAGACGGAAAACCTTTTACTATTGTAGAGTATGATGGAAAAGTGGGCGACACCTATGAACTAAAAAGAAGCAGTTCAAACCTGGTTCGAAAGGTAACTCACAAATCTTCTGATGATGATTATTCGTGGTCATTTTTCCTTATCAAAACAATTCAGGTAGAAGAAACGGGGCAAATGATGCCTGGAATTTCCAAGATCAAATATATTGCCAACCACCGGTTTGGGCTTGTTGGATACGAAGTTTACTTCGAAGACGGCTCGCAGAAAAAGGTATCTCTTTTCAGTGATCGGTATAATGATGATGAGTAATTAACCTGAGGTCGGGATAAGAGTAAAGTGGAAATGGGGATTGACGACTCCGTCCAGGAAGCAGCCAAAACTGCACACAAATCGATGTTATTAATCTACTTATCCCGAACTTGCTGTCAATCATTAAAAGAGATTGCCAATTAACTGGCGGAGGCCTGGTACAATTTCCCGCAGAATATAAAGGTCTGGATTATCGTAAAAAGGTCCGACCCGCATGTGCATTTGAACGACCCGGTGCAGGATGGTGCCGAGTATGGCATGGCTCAATCCTAACAACAGAAGATTGGGCCGTTGGTAAAATATCCATGCCCAAAATAAACCGGTAAAGAAGGTGCATGCCATGAGTGGAAAATTTGGCGTATGAAATGCAGAGAAAATAACAGATGTAAGAAAAACCACTAAAATCCGGTGTAGCAAAGCCTGGTTAGGCCGGGTAAACGTTGCAACAATTGCACGAATGCGCATCAGGAAAAATCCAAAAAAAATGGCCGCCTGGATTGCGCCATACAAGAAGTACCCGGCCAGTTTTACAGCGATGGCTTTAAAGTTGATGGTTTCCATGGCCTCGGGTTTAAAGAAAACCGTATAGAGGATTAGAACAGTTGCGCCAAAAAGTGTAAAAGCTGCGTATGGCGGCCATGCATTTTTCAGGGCCCCGGGGTTATTATCCTGGCTTCCGAAGAAATCTATTCCCCAATCGGCCGGTTTAATATGATGAAGAAATACCGGCGACATCCACAGAACGAGTATGGTGCCGAGTATGGATAACAGTAAAAATAAAACCTCAAGGGCTGGTTCTGATCCGATGGAAGGGCCAAAAACCCAAATAATCAAATAAGAACCGGCAATAAACAGCCCGATTTCAAGAATACCCCAATAAGGATGGACAGGACGATGAATCATGTTGTAGCTTTTTTTGTGGTGAATTTCCTGGCCGGTGCAAAGGCCAAGGCTATACTTCTGCCAAGAACAAAGCATCCGCTTCCCAGAAAATTGGCAATCAGGTCTGTCATGTTATTGTCATATCCCCCAACCCCAGAGTTGGGTACGGTAAGCATTACCAGGTATTCAACAATCTCGATCACGGCTCCAAATCCCAGTACAAGCATTATGAGAACAATTCCCCTGAATTGTGGAATTTGAATGCCGATTACATTAAAAAGATGGTTTGCAAGTAAGGTTCCGAAGAGTGCATTTGCGAAATGGACAATTTTGTCGAACCGAATATCAAAAAGAAATGTATCGTATAACCGTCCATCATCGACCGGCATAAAACCACCTGCAAAATGCAAGA
Source organism: Rhodohalobacter sp. 614A (assembly GCF_021462415.1). Taxonomy (NCBI): domain Bacteria; kingdom Pseudomonadati; phylum Balneolota; class Balneolia; order Balneolales; family Balneolaceae; genus Rhodohalobacter; species Rhodohalobacter sp. 614A. The sequence continues at coordinate 402,848 of NZ_JAKEDS010000001.1, read as the reverse complement.
GAACACCCGCCTGAATAAGCAGAAGAATATGAACCGGGAATTGCAAATGCCGGAAATATTTCCATCCCCAAAAAATGCCGGCTGTAAGAAGAAACGCATATAAAAAAAATTCGTGGATATTTCCCGGGCCGCGATATCGGTCAAACCGGTCATAATACACAAAGAAGCACATCATCAAAAAGAGCAACAAATTGAAGGCTGTAAAAACATCAACAGGTTTTACTTTTGCAGATGATGTATTCAATTATGTCTCCCCTTCCTTGTAAGCAGCTCCGTCTACTCAAGCCATTCACTTATCCTTTACATATCTATCAGGAGATAAAACTCCTAACCTCTTTATGAATAATGGTGTAAAGTGGTTTAAAAATCAACAGATAAACGTCGAATTCAGAAGATTTAATCATCATTTTTATAAGCTGTAAAACATATGGTTTATTCATTCGTACGATTTAAATGTGACCAACATCAAAAAAGGAAAAAACTTATGCTGAGAACTATTCTATTCACTCTTACACTGACTATTGGCGGCCTGATTTCAACCGCCGTTGCACAAACGGATGAATTCAATTTAGACCAAACATATTTCATAGCTTCGGATGGCACCATTCACCTTCAAAGTGATGAGGCCGAAGTGCAAATCATCAGCTCCGACAGACAGGATATTCGTGTTGTAGTGCATTACAAACTGACGGTTCGGGGAATCACATTTGGCCGGTCCAATCAGTTTGAAATGATTGTTGAAGAAAGAAACGGCAACCTGGACATTCGTGAAAAAGACAGGAATTTTGGCTCATCAGGAATGATTGGTATGAGTGATGAAGAGTACACCATTGATATTGAAATCCCACGCGATGTGAATCTGGATATAAAAGGGGATGACGGAGAATATCAAATTACTGGAATCGACGGTTATATCCATATGGATGCAGACGATTCCGATGCGCAGATTTCAGACGTCAACGGCGATGATTTTTCTTTCTCTTTAGATGATGGAGATTTGGTGTTGGACGGAGGAAATGGCCGATTACGAATCCAAGCGGATGATGGCGACATTCAAATCCATAATGGAAATTTTTCAGAAATAGATGTGGATTCCGATGACAGTGACATTGAAATAACTTCTGACCTTTATGATGACGGAGCCTATCGGGTTGATATTGACGACGCCGATTTCACATTTAATATTAGCGGCGGTGGCGGTGAATTCGATATTCGTCACGACGATTCAGATATTTCAACCTCCAGAGAATTTGAAAATATTCGTGATGACGAAGATTACTCTGTTTTCAAGCTAATGGGAGGTTCTGCGAAAGTTACGATTCGATCTGATGACGGAGATATAAATCTGAGAGTCTTTTAAGACAGAAATTTTTGCATTAAATATAGGTGTCGTCCGGGATGCATGTGTATCTGTCATGTACTTAGTTTGAGAAAACTTATTATCAGTGAGATTTAAAAATGTTCAAAAGGCGAGATCTCATATTATTTCTGATACTTGTTCCCGTTCTATTGAGTTCATGTGATTCCGGACAAAGTTCCATGGGAAGAGTGTGTACGGATGAATTGAGAATAATTGTTATATCCGTATTATCTTCCGAAGAAGAGCCAATTGTTTTTGATCAAATGACCATTACAAATCTTGAAACCGGAAGGGTATTGAATATTTGTGAAGCGATGGGAAGTTATTGTGAAACAGGAAAACCACTCGGACAACCAGAGAAAGGCAGATATACTATTTTTCATGATGGTTTGAAGGATGAAATTTCCGGCGAAAAGTCAAAGATTCTTGTCGAAGGAAGTAATGAGATGTTTAGTATCCGGGAAGAGTTTGTAATCGGAAATGACGGTTGTCACATCTATAAAGATGCCGGCCCGGATACGATTGTCGTGGAAGTTGAATGATGGACCTTTAATACCTTTTTTCCTGATCTCAGAATCTTGTCTACCCTTGTTTATACTTAAACAGGTTTTCCGCCCCTACTTTCTCCTCAGCCTGGCTTAAAGCATAGGCGCTCTCAAACAGAACAATAGGATTTCCCTCCATATCTTTGGTGATATGCGTGGAGTAACTTTTCTCAAGTTTTTCGATGATATCGTCACTCTCATTTGGCAGCCATCGTGCAGAATGATACGAGACGGCTTGCTGATGAAGCTCAACTCCATACTCCGCCTGCATCCGGTGTGTGACGACATCAAACTGAAGGATTCCCACGGTTCCCAAAAGCAATTCATTTCCAACGCCGTGAGGAACTTCAAATACGTGAACCACCCCTTCTTCAGAAAGCTGTTTTAAACCTTCACGCAACTGTTTTCTTTTGAAAGGATCTTTCGTCGATACTTTCATAAAATGCTCGGGAGTAAAGAGCGGAATCACATTAAAAGTCACCGGTTTATCGGTGTAAAGGGTGGATCCGATTCGGAAAAATCCCGGGCTAAATAACGATACAATATCTCCGGGATAGGCTTCTTCCATGATGTGGCGCTCGTCTCCCATTAGTGTATGTGGAGTAGACATGCGTACTTTTTTGCCGGTTCCTGCATGGGTTGCTTCCAATCCGCGCTCAAATTTTCCGGAAGTTACGCGCACAAAAGCCGCACAGTCCCGGTGATCCGGATTCATATTGGCCTGAAGTTTAAATACAAATCCGCTAAACGGTTGCTCAAGATCATGCTGTTGTTCTTCGGAATTCTCATAAGGCTGCGGACTCGGGGCCAGGTTTTGGAAATAGTTCAGAAAAACATCCAGCCCAAAGTTGTTAAGAGCCGATCCGAAAAACACGGGAGAAGCTTCTCCTTTCTTAAATGCATCCTGATCCATGCTTTCAAACATATCTTCAATCAAAAGGACCTCTTCGGTGAGTGCTTCTTTTTCCGCTCCGGAGAGGGTGCTCTCTGCCAATCCTTCTTCAAGCGATGAAAAAACTTCAGCCTCTGCCTTTTGTGCGCCATGTTTTGATTTCCTGTAGAGATGTAATTCTCCGCCGATCAGATCATAAATTCCCTGGAATTTTTGTCCATAGCCCACAGGCCAGCTTGCAGGGATTGCTTCAATGCCGAGTTTGTTCTCTACGTTGCTCAGTACTTCCAGAGGTTCCATGCCCGGACGGTCGCACTTGTTTACAAAGGTGATTACCGGAACCTGCCGCATTTTACAAACTTCGAACAGCTTTTCGGTTTGTTCCTCAACGCCTTTGGCAACGTCAATGACCATCAGGCCGGAGTCGGCCGCAACAAGCGTTCGAAGCGTATCCTCAGAAAAATCCTTGTGTCCGGGAGTATCCAGCAAGTTGTATTTGATCCCGTCTTTCTCAAACCGGAGAACAGAAGAAGTGACCGAAATTCCCCGTTCCTTTTCAATGGCCATCCAGTCGGACGCTGCATATCGGGCCGCTTTTCTCTGGCGGATTGAGCCCGCTTCATGAATGGCCCCTCCGTATAGAAGCAATTTTTCCGTGAGCGTGGTTTTCCCCGCATCCGGGTGCGAAATAATAGCGAACGTACGCCGCTTTTTCGCCTCCTCGACTATGTTATTTTTTTTGGTTGCTGTTTCGGTTTGAGACATTTCAAAAATATTCTGTAAAAATTGCAAAGACTTACAAGATAAGGAATTTTACGGTTGAGATACAGAGGGACAAGGTTCAAGATATAAGGCTCATGATCCGGGAAATTTTAGATTGTCATTGCGTACGAAGTAAAACCATCACCTGACAGGCAAATGGATTGGAATAGAAACTGTGCCTCAAATAAATCATGGAACATCCATTTGGAATTCCTGTTTGGAGAAGAAATGATGACGAGCTAAATCATTAATGAATTGAATCTTAAATCAAGCTTTAAAATTATGTTCAACAAGAAGCGATTATCCGTCATAACATCATTATTCGTCTCCCTCTTTCTTTTTGCAGGAATCAGCAATTTGCAAGCGCAAGACAATACAATTATTGAAGTAATCAATAACAGTGAAAATCATACCGTATTTGCGAACCTGTTGAATGAAACCGGCCTCAGCGACGTGGTATCTCAGGAAGGTCCATATACTGTAGTTGCCCCAACCGATCAGGCATTTGAAAATATGGATGCCAATCTCGAAGAACTCAAAGCCAATCCCGACAGCTTACAGAGCGTTGTAATTTCGCACCTTTTTAAAGGAGAAGTTACCGCATCAAACGCTGAATCATCTTTGGGAGTTGAAATTACGGAAGGAGACATCCCGGCGAGTAACGGTGTGGTTCATATCAGCAGCGACGTTATTGAAGAGTAAGCCCCAAAACTCCGGATAAATTTTTCAGCCGTCCCTTTAAAAAAGGGACGGCTTTTTTAATGACGGAGACTGAGAAACGTTGATTTCAAAACCTTAACATCTTTTTCATCATTATAAAGATGGGGCGAAACACGAACCGAAGAACCTCTGACAGATACATGCAGGTGATTCTCAGAAAGTTTTTCTTTAAGAGCGTCGATACTCAAACCTTTCGATAAACGAATTCCAAACATATGATGTCCACGCCACTCTTCGTCTTCAATTTGAAATCCGTTTTCCCGTAATTCGATGATGGCCCCGGAGCATAGCTTTTTACAATACGATTGAATGGCTTCCGGCGTCCAGGCATTCACCTGTTTCAGGGCTTCCACTATCATGGGAAGGTTGATGAATTGGCTGCGTTCTCCCATATCAAACCGGAGTGCGCCGGGTTGGTATTCCTCTTCATACTCCACAAGTCCGCCAAAATTTTCGCTGTTTTTTCGTACAATCCAGCCTTCTTCCAAAGGTTTTCCATCCAGAAGCCGCGGACCAAAATACCCAAGTGACGTTCCGTAGGGCCCCATCAGCCATTTGTAACCGGCACAGATTAAGGCATCGGGTTGAACTTTATTTACATCAAACGGCATGGCCCCGATGGATTGAGTACCGTCAATCACAAAGAATGCATTTTTTTCCCGTGCAATGCTTCCGATATTTTCGAGATCAAAACGGGTTCCATCGGCCCAGTGGACGCTGCCCAAAGCAACCAGAATGGTATCATCAGAAATGGCTTCGAGAATTCGCTGGTTCCAGATTTTGCCTCGTTCAGCACTTTCTTTTGGTGCCTCGATAATTTTAAGTGTACAATTGTGATCGTTGCAAAAACTCATCCAGGGATAGACATTGCTCGGAAACTGTTCTCCGGCAACCACAATATTTCCACCCTTTTTAACCGGAAGATTTTTTGCTACGGTCGACATTCCATAGGAAACTGCCGGTATCAAGGCAATTTGTTGTGGATTATCGGCATGAATCAGCTTTGCAAATTCCTGTCGGATTTTGTTGGCATCTTCAAAAAAATCATCCGGTTTCAAATTCCACGGATGTCTTTTGCCCCGGAGACCTTTTATTCCGGCTTCTTCAACAGTTTTCAGCAGAGGCGAGAGATAAGAGCAGTTCAGGTAATGTTCATTTGCAGAGAGGTGAAACAGGTGTTTTTGGCAATTCATTAAAACAGTCCCAGCTGTTTGTCGATTCTATCCACCGGCCAATCCGGCAGCGGATTTAATTCTGTGAGATTGGAAAGTTCGTGATGGAAAAACCTTGCAAGTGTGGGTGCGTGAAGTGTATCCGGCGAGTGAATAAACATATAAGGATGTTTACCATCGCGAATCCAATTGGCAATAATAATGGCCCACTCCTTCAAATGAGATTCATTTTGAATGACCTCATTTCCGCCAACATACCGAATAAATGGATTGGCACCTGTGGAATCAAACCGAACAGGAGTGACCGGCTTTTTCTTTTTGGCTTTCAGAATGGAAGGATCATCACTTTTAATTTCGTGAAGCCGCCGGGTATCGAAAACCACACGGTTCACACCATAACTGGAGAGCACATCATTCAGATGGCGTTCCTTTTTCCCTTTATCAAAAAAGTCGTGATGCCGTACTTCTACGGCAAAACTCAGATGAGCCGGCAGCACTTCAATCAGTTTCTCAAGATTCCCCATCTGTTCATAAGAGAAATTTGGCCCAAGCTGTATGTGAAACGGGCCGAGATTGGTGCGAATCGGCTTGAAAAGATCCAGGAATGAGAGAACTTCCGTGGTTACATTTTTCAACTCTTTGTGATGGGTAATCTCTTTCGGAAACTTGAAACAGAACTTAAAATCGGAGGGAACCTGGCTGCTCCATTTTTGAATATTGTCCGGGGTTGGTATTCGGTAAAACGTGGTGTTTCCTTCAACCGCGTTGAATACAGAAGAGTATTGATCAAGAAATTGATCAGGTTTGGCATCCGAACTGAAAAAATTACCGACCCAATCTTTGAATCCCCATTGGGTCAGACCGATATGATACTTTCTAATACTCATCCAGCTTGTTCGGATATCAATTAATTTATCCAATAAACGAAATTTTGGCATTATATCATCATAAAACAGGAATGTTTTGGGCTTTTATAAAAAGCAGAGGGTGGTTGAAAAATGGAAACGGTTCCACGTTTGCATTGCAATCACCGAATTCTATATTTCGAGATAATGACGTGTTAAGAAAAGTACGCTAACAAACCTGTTCGTTTTGGGAATGTCTGTCATTGTTTTTTTAACGTCATTAAGACATATTAAATGATGTTTTCGGGTTAAATGACTGAATCGCAGACAGCGAATTCTTTGACGTCCATGAATCTCAATATAGCATAGAAATGGTTTCTACTCTCACAACTCTGGACTGGATTCTTGTTGCATCCTACTTTGTTTTTGCTCTTTCCATTGCGCTCTATTTTTATTCCAGGGCCGGTAAAAATACAACCGAGTTTTTCCTTTCGGGACGAAATATGCCCTGGTGGATTATCGGTACAAGTATGGTTGCAACTACGTTTGCTGCCGACACGCCACTTGCAGTCACCGAAATGGTTGCGCTGGATGGAATTGCAGGAAACTGGCTTTGGTGGAATTTTTTGATGGGCGGGATGCTTACCGTCTTTTTCTTTGCACGGCTCTGGCGAAGAAGCGGGGTTTTAACTGATGTGGAATTTATTGAGCTTCGGTACAGCGGTGCACAAGCTGCATGGCTTCGCGGAATCAAAGCCATTTACTTCGGGCTGTTGATGAATATCATCATCTTGGGCTGGGTAACACTCGCGATGGAATCCATTTTTAATGTGTTGTTTCCGGGCATGACGATCTTTGGCCAGGAATCATTCAACATTATCGGGATTCATATCAGCGCCCCCCTGATGATGGTGGGTCTTCTGATTATTTTCGTGGGATTTTTCTCCCTGATTTCCGGACTTTGGGGAGTTGCCGTAACGGATATCTTCCAGTTTGTCATTGCTCTCGGCGGATGTATTGTTCTGGCTGTATATGCTGTAAATATTCCCGAGATTGGCGGTATTGCCGGCCTGCAGGAAAAGCTCCCGGCCGAAACATTTCAGTTTTTGCCAACCATTGGACAAACGGCTGAAGGAGTCGCTGTACTTTCACTCAGCTTTGGGGCATTTGCCGCCTACTTTGGTGTTCAGTGGTGGTCCAGCTGGTATCCCGGCGCAGAACCCGGTGGTGGTGGTTATGTAGCCCAGCGAATCATGAGTGCCAAAGACGAAAAACATGCACTCTTTTCCACCCTGTGGTTTAACATTGCGCACTACTGCCTGCGTCCATGGCCGTGGATTATTGTTGCCCTGGTTTCTCTTGTTCTGTATCCGGATCTTGCCGATTCCCGCGAAGGATTTGTTTTGGTGATGAGGGATGTACTTCCTCCCGGATTACTTGGCCTCTTGTTTGCAGCTTTTCTCGCCGCCTTTACCAGTACGTTTGCTGCCCACCTCAACTGGGGAACGTCTTATCTGGTGAATGATTTCTGGCGGCGTTTCATCAAGCAGGATGGCGATGAAAAACATTATGTATTCGTTTCAAGGGTTGTGACATTCATATTAGCTATTCTTGCTTTTTTAGTAACCACACAATTAAGCACCATCCGCGAGGCTTGGGGATTGGTTCTGACAGCTTCCGGTGGACTCGGTCTTGTATTGATCCTGCGATGGTACTGGTGGCGAATCAATGCATGGAGTGAACTGGCTGCATCCTTAACGCCGATTTTTCTGGTGGTTTTAGTTCTTCTGGGCGTGCCCGTACCGGGAATCCAGGATCCGTTCCCGATGAATCTTTACTACGTTGTAGCTATTACCACTGTCATTTGGTTGATAGTCACCTTCGTCACAAAACCGACCGATCCTAATAAATTAAGACTGTTCTATCGCAAAGTTCGCCCCGGTGGACCGGGCTGGAAACCTCTTGCCGCAGAAAACCCGGATATTTCATCCGACGGAGATCTGATGCCGCTTTTTTATAGCTGGATTGCCGGCGTGGTTTTGGTATACATGTCGCTCTTCGGATTTGGCCACTTCCTGTTTGGAAATTACACCAACTTCGCGCTCTGCCTTGTTGCGGGATTACTCGCCCTCGGCTATCTGTACTGGGATCTGAGCAAACGCGGTTTCGATACCATCATCGAAGTGGAAGATTTTGACCATAAAAAGGATGCTTCTGAGGCGGGGAATTAATCGGAGAACCTGACAGCGTCTGCAAGACCTGTCAGCGTTCGGTTGATGATTAAATGGTTTTCCTCGAACTTCTTCATTTTCGGCTTCGTGCATCGCAAAGCTGACAGGAACTCTCTCTGTTCGTATGCTGTCAGGTTGCTGTATTCTTTTCTTTCGAATCCGATCTGCTTTTTCTATAATCCTTGAGAGTTCAAAGAGATTGAGGATCAAGGCTTTATTTCAGTGTACATTATTGGAGAAGTATTTGTCGGGGATGGATGATAATGAGAGGCACCTTGCAAACAAAGAAGCCGAATGGATGGAGTACTTAAACCGGGAATAAGCCAGAGCCGGCGATCTCAAACCCCAAATCGCCCAAACTGATAAAGAGATTGATGAGATGGTTATGAGTGGTACGGTTGAGTGAGGAGGAGATTTTGATTGTGGAGGTATAACCTGAATTGTATCAAAAAATCATGAAGAATTTTAAAGATGAAGTATTCGTAAATAAAATCAAGGAAAAGTTGTGGGCCTCGGAAAACTTTAGCAATGCTACTGTTATGATAGGTTCTGGTTTTAGTAGAAGTGCAAGTAGAAATAGTAAGAGTAGCAAAAAGTTTCCTCTCTGGCAGGACTTGAAGAAAAAACTAATAAAAGAACTTGATGGTAGAAATCAAAAAATCACATCAAAATTTAAGTCGCCTTTAAAGCTTGCAAGTGAATTTGAAGCTTCTTTTGGTCGGCAAGAGTTAGACAAAATTATTATAGAATCAATACCTGATGGATACTACGAGCCAACCGACCTACATCAGCTACTTTTAAATCTACCTTGGGCTGATGTTTTCACAACTAATTATGATACTCTACTAGAGAGGGCTGCTAGAAATATTCATGAAAGAAAATATAATGTCATTTATGTTCCAGAAGATATTCCAGGTAAACCCCAGCCAAGAATAGTTAAACTTCATGGTAGTCTTCCCTCAATTAAACCATTCATATTTACAGAAGAAGATTACAGAAAATATCCTTATCAATTTGCTCCTTTTGTTAATACAGTTCAGCAATCACTTATGGAAAACTGCTTATGTCTGATTGGATTCTCAGGAGAAGATCCGAATTTTAAGCAGTGGGTTGGCTGGGTTCGAGATAATTTAGGCAGCTCAAGAATTCCAATTTATTTAATTGGTGTATTAGATTTACAAAGTTCAGAACGGGAATTATTGTTAAAACGCGATATCAGGCCAATTGATCTAGGTCCACTTTTTTCAAAAGATGAATATCCATCTTATGATTTAAGAAATTACAAAGCTTTAAAATGGTTTTTACTGTCACTCCATCAGAGTAAACCTCCAAAAAAAAATAAATGGCCCAATTATAGATCAAACAGAATTAATTTGGAGATTGATGGCGACCTCCCTCCGATTCCGAAGTATAGTAAAAGTAAAATTATTGATAAAAAAGCTCCAAAAATCAAAAATGATTTTTCAGATTCTGAATTAGAAGGGTTGTTGAAATATTGGGTACAAGAAAGAAATGAATATCCTGGATGGGTAATAGCTCCAAATAGTGTTAGAACAAATATTTGGTACGACATTTATGACAAATATTGGACTCTAATAAAAAAAATTGAGAGTGTGAGTTCTAATGTAAAATTAATCCTATTTGATGAGCTTTGTTGGAGGTTTGATTTATGTCTATTCCCTATTTGGGATGATTTTGTTCCTATTTTAGATTCTTTTTTATTAGATAATATTCCCTTTAATGAGGTAAAGGATTTAGACTTAAATAGTTCAAATCAAATTAGAGAATCATCTAAAGAGCAAAATCTAGAGGAGCTTCAAAAGAGATGGACAAATATTTTGATAACACTTCTAAAATATTATCGAGAAAAACATAATGATGACAAATTTAATTCTTGGTTAGAAAGGCTCGACAAGATTAAATATTTAGATAAAAGGTGGATAGTTGAGCACTATTACTTGGCATCATATGATGCTCTTGAAAAATTTGACGCAGCTAAATTAAATAAACTCTTAAAGGAATGGCCTGATTATAAAGAGCTGCCAGAATGGGGTTTAAGAAAAGCATCAATTTTATTAGAAATAGGTGAGATAAATAAATCTGAAGTATTAGTTAGAAATTCACTCCAAAAAATTAGATCTCAAATCAATAATGAAACAGAAAACTATACAAAATATTCAGAAGAAGGTATTTCAGTTTATTTGCTTAGCCTTATAGAACAACAAATGTATTTTGGGAATAGAGACCGGTTGGAACATTTTTGGAATAGATGGGCTGAATTAAAAAAATTCGATTCTGATATTAGTGAGATAATTAGAAAAGCATCACTTAATGTTCTTGCTGAAGAAATAATAATTAAGCCCCAGGTACAAGAAATTCCAAAATTTGATCCTGGTAAAATTACAAAGTCCTTTTCAGCTGGAAATTCAAATTTATTTACTGTACAAAGATATTCTTATAATTATATTCGCCTTTTTTATGAGGCTGGGATTCCTTTTAATGGTGGTGGAATTTCAGTGATAAATACAAAAACGTTATCAAAAACGAATAAAGCTCTAGCTTTTCAAGAGCCAAGGTGGATTTATTCTAACTTAATACGTTGTGGTGACAAAAAGCTAATTGACGCTTGGTTTGACAGAGTTCGAGTTTCACAGCAGAAAGAAGAAGATGCACGATATTTGATTGAATTATTATTAAAAGCTTTCAATCAGGGGCTTGAATCACTCTACAAGAATTTAGATCAAGTGAGTCCAATCAAAAAAGGAATAGCATTTAAACAAGTTCAGGTTGCTTCACAAATTCTTTCATTATTTAGTTTTCGGTTAACAGAAGAACAGAATTCGCGACTTTTTGATTTGGCATTAGATTTTTATAGCCACCCACTCCATCAAAGAACTCATTTTTTACACCGAAATATTCAACCTCTCTTTGAGAGACTTTTATATCATATAGGAGCAATAAATATTGATGATTTAGTCAAAATCTTAAAACTAGAAGTTATAGGGGAAGGGAAATTAGAGATTAAGTTGACAGATTCTTGGTCAGATCCTGTTCAATACATTTCGCAAGTTTCATACACAAATAAAGAGAAAGCGAATCAAGTAATTGAAAACCAAGTTCAGAGATTATTGAGTCTTTTACTAAGTACATCGAAGGAAACAAGAAGGGGGGCTTTCCAACGATTAAATCTTTTATACAATAATGAACTTATTTCTGATCATCAGTTAAAGAAATTTGGGGAAAACTTGTGGGAATACACTGATGAATATGAATTGCCAGAAATAGATTATTATTATAGGCATTACTTAATCACTTTACCTGCCCCATGTGAAATAGATGTTAAAAAAAGGTTTAGGAAATTTCTGCTAAACTCCTCTTTTAGTAGAATTGTAATTAAAAAGAAGAACAAGGAAGGAAAAATAGTTAGAAGTATTGGTTTTGGCGGGGTAGAACCTAACAGAGTGCTTATTAATGAGATTGTATCTGGCACTATTAACTCTTTGTCATTTAGAAATGAAAATAAAAAAAGATCCCTTCTTAAAATAGACAATAAATTACTTAACAAATTTTTTAAGGAATTTATTGATTGGTGGAATGATGAAAAAGATGAAATTAAAATTGAGGATAAAAAAATTAATCCTTTTGCAGGAGAGAATGAGGTCAGGAGAAGATTCAAACATGCAATACCACTATTAGCACATATTTTAGTACCATTTTGTGAGTCAAAAAAACAACTCAATGAAATTCACGATATTATTAAGGAATTAGAAGAATCAGAATTATTTTTGATTTCAATTTACCCATCAATGTGCTATAAAGATTTATTAACTGTTTCAGATTTATCGATTAGAATTAGATCTACGTTAAATTCAAATAATATTGATGAAGTTCGGAGTGCAATAGAAGCTATTAAAAACTGGATTAGTATTACTGACTATCATAATTGGAAAGAAGACATATTTCCGTTAGATCTTATTACTGAATTAGTAAATAAAATTATGCAACGAAAGCGTCTAGGTCTGGGAGAGTCAATAGATGTAATAAACTGGATTATAATTAATAAAGTTGTGCTTTTAGAACAGAAGGAAGGTTTAATACAAGATCTTATTATGGCACTTGAATATCTTCTTCATGATACTAAATTCCCAAATGAAGAAGAGCGCTTGTTACAGGAACAATTTTCTTCACATATGGAAAGCATAAAACAATTACCCAGTTTAAAACAAAAGTCATCAAATTTAGCAAAATTACTCTTTGATTATTTCAAAATAAATAATCTCCAAGTGCCTGCTATTATTATAGCTTGGAAAAAAGAATCTTTGAAATCTAATCTGCCAGAACTAAAAACTATTTGGAAAAAGTAGTATTATTTTTTGAGTTTTTTATCCCAATAAAAAATAAACTGTTTTTCTAAAATCGCCATTTTTGCTAGCACCAAGCGAAAGAAAGCATTGCGTACATAGACTGAGACAAAACAAAAAGGGAGATCCGAGAAGACGTTAGCAACGGATGAATTTTCTTTGCCAAAACGATCACATCAAAACATGCCAAAGCCCGAAAAAATCCATATCTTTATTGACTGTTAAACTCTTTAAAAAGTTGCCGCAAAAAGCCAGTCTGTTTTGAACCTCTTGATACGGTAACTTGTTTGAAATCTGAATGACCAAAACCCCGATATTCGATTTTTATGCAGATAAATTTTGAGAAGGAACGCTTTTCCAAACGGCACATCGGACCGGATGAACAGCAGAAACAGGAGATGCTTGAGATTTGCGGAGCCCAATCTATTGAGCAACTTTTAAAGGAGACTATTCCAGCTAAAATTCGTCTCGACAAACCTCTAGATTTACCGCCGGCACTCAGCGAAAACGAGTACCTGGATGAAATCAAAGAGATTGCTTCAAAGAACAAGATTTACAAATCGTTCATTGGAATGGGGTATTACGATACCCACACGCCAAAAGTGATTTTGCGAAATATTCTCGAAAATCCGGGATGGTATACGGCATATACACCGTACCAGGCTGAGATTTCCCAGGGACGGCTGGAAGCCCTGATCAATTTCCAGACGATGGTCACAGATCTCACCGGAATGGAAATTGCCAATGCTTCTCTGTTGGACGAAGGAACTGCCGCCGCAGAGGCTGTTTCTATGCTTCACGGACAGAGAAAAGGTAAGAAGCGGAAAACCGCGAACTCATTTTTTGTCTCTGAGAACGTTCATCCACAAACCAAATCGGTTCTGAAAAGCCGAATGGAACCGCTGGATATCGAACTGGTTTTCGGCAATCCGGAAGAAGTTGACCTGTCGGATGAAAACTATTTCGGAATTCTTCTTCAGTACCCGGACACATATGGAACGGTTAAAGATCTGACAGAAATTATTGAAGAATCTCATGCCAATGATGTTTATGTAACGGTTGCTGCGGATTTGCTAAGTCTTACACTTTTGACTCCTCCGGGAGAAATGGGAGCAGATGTGGTTGTCGGAACGACGCAGCGTTTTGGCGTGCCAATGGGATATGGGGGTCCGCACGCTGCTTATTTTGCAACAAAAGAGAATTTTAAACGACAGATTCCGGGCCGAATCATTGGCGTGACGAAAGACGCTGAAGGAAATCCTGCCTATCGAATGGCACTCCAAACCCGCGAGCAACATATCCGCCGTGAGAAGGCCACATCCAATATTTGTACCGCACAGGTTCTGCTGGCCGTGATTTCCGGAATGTATGCCACCTATCACGGGCCGGACGGGTTGAAGAAAATTGCTTCAAAAGTTCATGGCGTCACAAAACTGGCATTCGCCGGATTGAAAGAGTTAGGGTTGGAAATGGCGAGCGATCAGTTTTTTGATACGATTACGGTTACCGATTTGGGTAAAGAGCAGATTGAAGCCGTCCGCGTAAATGCTCTGCAACATCAAATAAATTTCAGATACCTGAAAAATGGAGTCGGGATTTCTTTTGATGAAACCAAAGACCTGATTGATGTAGAAACGGTACTCGAAATTTTTGCTGAGTCCCTGGGCAAAGAAACCGATTTTGACGTACAAAAATCATCTGAAGTGATGACGGTGGATTTTCCGGAACCGTTGTCCCGGACTTCATCTTTCCTGGAGCACCCGGTGTTTAACCAGTTTCATTCCGAACACGAAATGCTTCGGTATTTGAAAGAGCTGGAAAACAGGGACTTGAGCTTAACTCATTCGATGATTTCCCTGGGTTCCTGCACGATGAAACTCAATGCCACATCAGAAATGATTCCGCTAACCTGGCCGGAGTTCGGGAAAATTCACCCATTTGTTCCGGCTGATCAGGCCAAAGGATATCACCAGGTTTTTGATGAACTGGATGAGTGGCTTTCAGAAATAACCGGGTTTTCGAAAATCTCTCTTCAACCCAATTCGGGTGCCCAGGGCGAATATGCCGGATTGATGACCATTCGGGCATATCATCATGCCAATGGCGAATCCCGGAGGAATGTAACGATTGTACCGTCATCGGCTCATGGTACAAATCCCGCCAGTGCCGTGATGGCCGGCATGGATGTGGTGGTTACCAAGTGTGATGATCACGGCAATATTGACCTGGAAGATCTTCAAAAAAATGTAGAGAAATACAGTGATCGTCTTTCTTCCCTGATGGTGACTTATCCGTCCACTCATGGAGTTTTTGAAGAAGATATTCGTGAGATTTGTCAACTGATTCATGAACATGGCGGACTTGTTTATATGGATGGTGCCAATATGAATGCACAGATTGGCTGGACCTCTCCTGCCCAAATCGGTGCGGATGTTTGTCACCTGAATCTTCACAAAACCTTTTGTATTCCGCATGGTGGAGGCGGACCGGGAATGGGACCAATTGGTGTTGTTGAAAAGCTCGTTCCATTTTTACCCGGTCATGATGTTGTTCAGATAGATGGACAAAAAGGAATTCCTGCAGTCTCCGCTGCTCCCTGGGGAAGCGCAAGTATTTTGACAATTTCACATGCGTACATCCGGATGATGGGCGCGGAGGGTTTGAAGGAAGCAACTGAAATTGCCATCCTGAATGCCAATTATTTGAAAGACAGATTGAAAGAGTACTATCCGGTTTTATATACAGGAAGAGGCGGCCGTTCTGCACACGAATTTATCGTGGACCTTAGAAAATTCAAACAGGATGCCGGTATTGATGCCACCGATGTTGCCAAACGATTGATGGATTACGGATTCCACGCTCCCACGATGTCATTTCCTGTTCCGGGTACGCTTATGATTGAGCCGACCGAAAGCGAATCGAAAGAAGAACTGGACCGGTTCTGCGATGCAATGATCAGTATTCGTAAAGAGATTGAAGAGGTGGATAATGGTGAAGCGGATTCGGAAGAAAACGTATTAAAACACGCGCCACATTCGATGAGAGTGGCACTGAGTGACGACTGGAATCGGCCGTATTCGCGTGAAAAAGCTGTGTTTCCTGTGCCGAATCTTCGGTTTAATAAATTCTGGCCGGCGGTCAGTCGGGTAGACGATGCGTACGGAGATCGTAATTTGGTGTGTAGTTGTCTTCCGGTTGAAGCTTATTCTGAAGGACAAGAACCGGCTGCGGGTGAATCGGTTTATCCGGCTTGAGAAAAGGAGTCTTGGGAAAGTCATTGCAAGTGTAACGAACAAAGTGAGTGAAACGCGGCAATCTTCTGGCTACTATCGTTTGGGGATTGCGCCAAGGGCATCCCTTCGGGGCTTCACTCCGTTTGCAATGACAGCAAAACGTTTGGAAAAGTCATTGCGAGCGAAGCGCGGCAATCCACGGGCGTAATTGTGTCGACCTCTTTCTTCAACATATGGAGATCGCTACGCCCTGAAATGCACAGGACTCGCGATGACAGTAAGAGTATTTGGTATTGCAACACCCTGATAAATTAAGGTTCGCAATGATAAGCTCTCACTCGTATAAATGATCCGTATCCACAGCTGCCAGTTCAATCATCAAACTGCCAATTTTTTCAGTCACTTCTTTGAGATACTTTTCTCCCTTCTCTTTTGTTGCTTTTTTGGGATTTCCGATTCCTGTATCGGCTGAAACCTGAGACCATTGCCGTTCAGCCCACGCCCAACCTTCGCGAATTCCTTTGATAACGGATTGCTTTTCGGCTCCATCGCCCGCTTCCTCAAGCGGACGAATTAAATCTTCACGAAGATAAAGCATAACACTGGTTTCCATTTCATCGGCATGATCTCCTTCTGCTTCAAAGATTTTTGATTTATCCCCGACTTGAAACCAGTTACAAAGTGAGAGAAACATCTCCGGAAATTCCAGGCCAAGTTCGCGAAGCAATGGTTTGAAATTGTTTCCTCCATGTCCATTCAAAACTAAAAGTTTGTGAATTCCCTGACGGTTCAGAACAGTAACGATGTCCCGAAGGATCTGAAGCTGCGTGCTCGGATTGAGGTTTAAGTCCAGTTTAATATCCGCCTGTCCCGTATTCACGCCAAAAGGAACCGTTGGAAAAACTATGATTTTTGTGCCTGATTTCCAGGCAATGTTTGCAGCCATTTCAGCAATGGCATCCACTTGGTAATTATCGGTGGCATACGGCATGTGATAGTTATGAGCCTCCGTTGCTCCCCACGGCAAAATGGCGAGCTCAATGTCCATTTCTTTAATATTTTTCCAGTTATTTTCGGCGAGGATGTAAGGCTTCATACAAGATGCAGGTTTCAAGTTTCAAGATGCAGTTTAAGTCCAAAGATAAAGAATAGGATCATCCTATAATTGATTGAAAACTGTAAGGTATGAACAGTTTTTGGTTCATACATGTAAAAGACGGTTTTCTTATGAGTTATAAAAAACTGAAAGTCTGGCAGTTGGCACGAAAAATTTCAATTGATGTTCACAGAATGTCGTTAAAGGTACCTTCATTTGAATTGTATGAGTGCGGAAGTCAAATCCGCCGATCTTCCAAATCAATTCCCGCTAACATTGTAGAAGGTTACGGAAGAAGAAAATATCGAAATGATTATTTGCGATTTTTGACATATGCTCATTCCATCGGTAGATGAAACCAGAGATCATTTAGAAACCTTTTTTGAAACCGGTTCGCTTCATCATAAGCATACATTTGATTCCATTTCAGCAGGGTTAAATAAGCTTGGAAGGATGTTATACAGATTCAGTCAGAAAGTTGAGAGGGAAAATAATTGAAGAAGTAATAAGCTAATGATTGGAAAATTCTATTGCCTGAACCTTGATACCTGTAACTTGTAACCTGAAGCCTGCTACGCCCAGCCGGGAAGCTGAACAATTGGACGATCCAACGCCGGTTCAAGCTCTTGTCCAATCGTTGTATTACTTCCTTCAATTTTTATTTGTTGCATAATGGAGAGGCCGTCTTCCAGTTGCAGATCCCGGACGCTAAATGATTTTCCACGGTCTCCCGACGCTACATAAATCTGAACGGTACATAAATTCCTGTAACTCTGGAACGGGCTTTGGCTGACGGACACATCCTGCACGCGTTTCTTTTTAATATAGGCTGTTGATTTGGCGAGATTTCTGCTTCTGAGAATAATCATATCATCACCCCAACCGAGAGCTGTGTCGTTATATTTCAGCCAGCCCCAAAAAATTGCGAGCAATGGCAAAATCCAGATAGCGAGATTTAAACTCAGCCACCACCACGCTGCCCCGGTAACGAGAGCTACCAGCACGGTAGAGCGAAAAATATATCGCCTGAGAGATCGGGAAGGTGGTTTGAGCGCATTTAATTCTTTTTGATACTCCGGCAGAACATCATTTAGCAACGGCAGAATTCTTTTCCGGTGGATAAGCGGAAAAAACTGGATGGATCCCGTTCCTTTATCATCGCCATAGCCGGCACTTTCCAGATGAATGGATGCATAGCCAAGCGGCTGCCGGATAATTCCTTCGGAAATATGAATGGCCTGAATTCGATTAAATGGAACGGTAATTCGTTTCTTCTCGAATACCCCGCGGGAAATCACAATCTCTTTTTCCTTTACATCAAGAGTGAAGTTGCCATAGTTGAAAAGTGTTCCAAAAAAGGAGAGCAGCCAAGCTAAAATTATAAAGCCAATAACCAACGCGATGTAAAAGGTTGTGTCACTTTGAGACGGCAGGTGATCATAGAGATATTCATAAAAATGGGATTCACTAAGGATCGGCTCAACCTGAGAAAAGACCGTGCCGATGACGGAAAGCGCAATACCAAAACTTCCCGAAGTGGAAGCCGCTATCAACAACTCTTTATTGGGCAGGCTGATGGTTTTTTTGATCTCTGATTCAGGTTTTTCACCAATTCCCTGTTCATCTTCTTCAGACGATTCTGCCTTTCCTCGTCTGAGGAGCCGGTTGATTGTTTCAGCTTTTTCTCTTGTGATGGCTTCAATAGCTGCCGCTCTCGAACTTGCAGCAGCCGTCTGGATATCAAGCCGAACCAAACCAAAAATCCGTTGGATAACGCCTGCAGTAATATCAATGACCTGGATTCGGTCATTTGTCAGGTAAAGATTTTTCCGAACAAAAATACCACTTTTGATATGAATAAGGCCGTCTTCCACCTTGTACAGGAACCGCCACCAATTGGCTAAACCGGCAATGAGCAGAAAGGCAAAACCGCCGACCGTCCACCACCAGAATGAAAAACTATCAGACTGCGCTCCAAACACGAGGAAGACAATAATGGTTACGAGATTTCCCCGTATCAGGCCGAAAGCCCGGCTTAGAGCAGCGACGGGATGTTGGCGTTGAAATTCAGACATCTTCTTCGGCAAGCCTGGCGTATGTTGAAATTTGATGGCGAACACGGTCAGCCAGAACAGAATCCAGGGCCGGAATTACATGCGTGGTTGCAGCCGTGGAAATAGTAACACTCGCCAATTCGTAATAACCAAGAAGCGGTCCTTGCCTGGTATCCACATGTTGTACGCGGCTAAGCGGAATCAAAGTCCGTGTTTTGAAAATAACACCATGCTTCAGGTCAATTTCATTTTCATCAATAGCATATCTCCAGTTTTTCCAGGAAAGATAGGGCATCAAAAACATGGAGAGCAGCCAGTAGGCAAATGCAAGTATGGAAATAGAAATTACAATCCAGCGATGAAAACCATCCCAACCGATTACAATGGCATAAACAATGGGGATAATAAATAAAAACAGCGACCGAATTGAATTACTCCATTGCCATACCCGAATAGATCTTGGCGTTAGTTTATGAAAAGGAGGTTCGTTCATTCCAAGTGTGTTTAAACAAATATATAGACTCTAAAAAATAGCCGTTTTTCTGCCAAACTGTAATTTCTGTTTACTCATTTTTCCAGCTAAAATTTATTCGGCATCTACAAACAAAAAAAGCCATTCCGGCAGTTCGGAACGGCTTTTTAGTAGAAAACCTAAAAGCAGTTATCCCTTATTCTTGATATCCTGAATTTCTACCCGAATATCTTGTGCCAGTTTTTTCAAATCCTGCAATGATTTTCTTGCACGGGTACCGGCAGCTTTATTTCCTTTATCATAAAACTTGCTAAGATCTTCTTCAAGTTCTGCCATCAGGCTTTTCACTTCATCTATTCTACTCATTGAAATCTCCATTATTGTTAGGGTTGTCACGGTGATGGTCTTTTTCTCATCACTCACAATGTTATGAATCCTCAGATCCCGTTAACATATTTTTAGTGCACTAAGTTAAGAATCTGGCAATTAAATGCACTTATCTTTCACTGAAATTTTTACGCGGCTTTTTCTGATTTTCAAATCCCTCAAAACCAGAAAGAAAAAATTCTTGTCAATACGTGTTAAGTTACTGTTTTTATTTTTGATAAAGAACGTATCTTAATAATAATGAGGACTTTTTACTTTTGTGAAATTTATTGGAAATGATGAAGACTGAACATCAAAAACATCAATTCTAATCAAAAAAAGCCGTTTTGCTGTTCTTGGAAATCGTCCGCCGCAAGCTCGCCTCTTTTTTCGTTTACAAACAAACAAATCACAATTGCCAGCAGAAAGAGAAAGGCACAGAACAAGACGGACATATGAAGGCCAAACTCGGCTTGAAGTAATCCAAGCCCGATGATTCCGAACACGCCTGCAATTTTGTTTGATAATCCCCAAAATCCAAAAAACTCGGCTGATTTTTGTTCGGGAGTGAAGATACCAACCAGGGCCCGGCTTGCAGATTGGCTGGATCCAAGGCTGATTCCCGCAATAACCCCGATCCAGAGGAAGACGTATTGCGCTTCAAAATCTGCCCCGAATGTCTGGTTGAGCCAGGCTGTGACATCCGTAACGGCCCAAATTCCAAGGACTCCCAAAAACCAGAGAACCAGTGTGATATTATAAGTTAGCTTTGCACCGATTTTGTCCTGGATAATTCCAAATGCATACGCCCCGATAGCTGCGGTTATTTGAACCACAACAAACATCAGAACCCGAACGGTTTCATCCCAGTTGACGACTTGGTCGCCGTAAATAAATG
Organism: Rhodohalobacter sp. 614A; assembly: GCF_021462415.1. Classification (NCBI taxonomy): domain Bacteria; kingdom Pseudomonadati; phylum Balneolota; class Balneolia; order Balneolales; family Balneolaceae; genus Rhodohalobacter; species Rhodohalobacter sp. 614A. Next base: position 381,841 of record NZ_JAKEDS010000001.1, on the reverse strand, counting down.
CAAATGATACAACGATATAGACGCCGGCCATTGCAAAGAAAACAGAAACAAGATAAACGGCCAAATCCTTGAATTTACCAATCATCCGAAAGGTTTCGCCCAAACGCTTAAACCCTACGGAAAAGAATGTTTCGCCGGGCGGTAGTTCCTTGCGGGCTCCGGGTTCTTTCACCCAAACAAATGTTGGAATGGCAGTAATCATAAAAAAAAGAGCTGTGAATGGGCCCACCCATCGGATTCGTTCGAAGTTTTCGGCAGTGGGTTCGCCCAGGAAATAAATCACAAAACCAGCGGCAACCAATCCGCCTACGTATCCTAAAGCCCATCCAAAACCGGAAATTTTTCCCAGATCTTGCGGTGGCCCAAGACTGGGTAAAAAAGCCGCGATAAAATTCTCTCCAATAGCGTAGGCAAAATTTGAAATAACAAGTAAAATTACTCCAAGAACCACAAGACCCGGTTCCACAAAATAGAGGAAGCAAGTACTGATCACAGTAAGAGCATAGCTGTAAAAAAGGAATTTTTTCTTTAGGGCCGAATAGTCCATAATAGCTCCGAAAACAGGCCCGGTGAGAACTACCAGAAAATAACTGACTGCAAGCGCCACGCTCCAAAGAAGGTTTCCAAGGCGATAATCCTGCTGAGCATCACCAACGATAACCGTGGTAAAAATTACCGGAAAAATAACGGTGATAATCAGCAGTGTGTAGGTAGAGTTGGCAAAATCGAACATTGCCCATCCAAAGATCTCTTTTTTAGAGGCCCTGGGAATGTCGCTGCGAAGTCGTTTCATAAAAAAGGTTTGAAAGTCGAGAGTCAGGTTCAGACAGATATAACGATTTTCGGGTTTTAATAAAAGTACCTTTAACGAATATCGAACCGGGAAGAAAAAACAGCGAATGTAGAAGTTATAAACCTTCGATATGCGAATGCCTTTCGATCAATCAGCATCTCTTACTTCATTTTGGTCTGTTCAAAGCTCATCCCTCATGAAACTGCAATTGCTTGCTGTATGTTCTGTTTCGTAGATATAGATTCTTTATCTTCAGAAAAAAATTAATCCATTAAAAGCAGACTATGTATAATATTGTAAGAATTCCGGGAGACGGAATTGGAACTGAAATCACAAAAGCGGTAACCGATATTCTTGAAGCTGCGGGTGCACAAATCAATTGGATTGAATGCGAAGCCGGCGAAGCCACGTATAAAAAAACGGGCAATCCCCTTCCGGATGAGACCATTGAGGCGATGCAAGAACACAGAATTGCATTGAAAGGTCCGCTCACAACTCCGGTTGGTGCAGGGTTCAGATCCATTAATGTGGCGCTTCGGCAAAAATTTAATCTTTACAGTAATATTCGGCCTGCTCATTCCCTGCCAAATATAGAGAGTCCGTTTCGTTCGGTAGACCTGGTACTTTTCAGGGAGAATACGCAGGGATTGTATATCGGCAAAGAGCATTGGGTGGATGATGAAGAGCATGCCGAAAGTATTGCCGTAGTTACGCGCGATGCCAGTAAGAAAATTATTACTGCGGCATTTGAATACGCTCAAAAAAATAACCGCAAAAAAGTAACGCTGGTTCATAAAGCCAATATTTTGAAACTGACCACCGGCCTTTTTCTTCAAATCGGTAAAGAAGTATCCGAAAAGTACCCGGATATTGTTTTTGAAGATTTGATTGTGGACAATATGGCCATGCAAATGGTTCTCAATCCACAACGGTTTGATGTAATTGTTACTACGAATCTTTTCGGGGATATTTTATCTGATTTGGCCTCTGGCCTCGTGGGCGGACTCGGTGTAACGGGTGCTGCCAACATCGGAGATGATGCCGCTATGTTTGAAGCGGTTCACGGTTCTGCACCTGATATAGCCGGGCAGGGTAAGGCCAACCCCACAGCGCTCCTTTTTTCTGCTTTGATGATGCTTGAATACCTGGATGAATATCGGCTGGCTGAGAAAATAAGATCGGCGGTTTATACCGTTTTGCAGGATCACAAAGACGAGTGCACACCGGATGTAGGCGGACAAGGTTCAACCCAGACGTATACGGAAGCTATCTGTAAACTGCTCCGCGATTAAGAGAGACCGACATTGTATTTTCTGAGGCAGGATTGATTTACAGGATTAGAAACAATTTTTAAAATCCCAGATGTGTTGCCAAACAGGAAATACAATGTCACTTTTGGATGAATTTAATAGCTTCATCATAACAAAAGAGGTACTTCCAAAATTAAGAGGATTGACTGTGATTCAGCTTAATCAATCAGCTTCGATTTGAAAAGCGGGAAATTTATTTTAGAAAATATTTGATCTGTCTGAATATCCTTAAGAAAGCTTGTAGAGGCCGGTTTTCTTGTTCTTTTTATAGTCAGAGATTGCTTAACAAGAAAAGAAAAATCTTTCCATTTCGATTGAAAATTATATCTCCAATAGTATCAAGAGATTAAAAAAAAGACATCCTGGTTTTAATATTTATCCCCATCGCACCCTAAGGTTTCCCCCTACTTGAAAAGATTTTTATAAATAATAACATAATCTATAACAAGTAGTTTTAGGTGCTTTTTTAGTCAAATCTCTTGGATTTCAGTTTAATTAAGCTGGTTTTGAGCATCTTATGAAAAGAGAAAGAGTAGTTAGGGAATTCAGCTCTGGGCTACTTAAAATTGCTATGGAGAGAGTTCATGATTTGAGAGAGATGATTAGAAAAATAGTTTATAGCTTTTCTAAGATCTATAAATATTCAATCACCAATCTGATACTACTCCCCGATATTCATCAGAACAACTAACCAAAGTACAAAAGAATGAAAACACTTAAAGAATTAAATTTAAATGGACGTTTTTTTTGGAAGATTTTAACAATTATCGTCTTTGGCAGTATTTTATATTCATGCAATAATTCGCCCACTTCTACTTTATCAATTCAAAGTGAGGGTGAAGAATTTCTAGTTGATGAAGGTCACTCAGATAGTTCTGAATTACAACTAAGCGATAATTGTGAAAATGTTGTTATTGGAACATTAAAAGACAAGAACAATCTAAAAATAGCTGATTTAGTGTATGAAATTTGTGAACATCATCAAACTAAAGAAAGGGATTTAATCTATAGTGCTGGGCCAGGATCAGACGCTTTTTATTCAGCAAGTTATCACCAAAAAAGCGTTTCATTTAGAACTGCTACTTTCAGTACTGAATGGACTAGTAAAACTCAATGGAACTATCATATTACCGCTGGCGATACTGTCCTTTCAAAAGATTCGAAAGAACCAAATATATCGACTACATTCAAGGTAGATGATTATACAAAAGGTGCAGATGTTGTTGAATTATACAAGATAAAAATTAAGAGAACTGAGAATTTATTTTCACCTTCTGTACCTGTGCTTTCATCACCATCAAATGGTCAGAATGTTCCTTATACGTCATCTAGCCGCCTTGTTTGGCAGGAGTCGGATGGGAACCCCACCCCAACTTATGATATAAACATTTATAGTGGTTCATATAATCATACTTCCTCCACCTCCAAAACCCACTATTCGCTTTCTTCATTGAATTTAGAAATTGGAAGAACTTACTCATGGCGTGTTAGAGCAAAAAATTCTGAAGATGAAAGTGGGTGGTCACAAGTTAGGTCTTTTACAGTTACTCCTGCCGTATCTGCTCCAGTTCTTTCATCACCATTAAATGGTCAGAACGTATCCTATATGTCATCTAGCCGCCTTGTTTGGGAGGAATCGGATGGGAACCCCACCCCAACTTATGATATAAACATTTATAGCGGTTCATACAATCATACTTCCTCCACCCCCAATACACATTATTTGCTTTCTTCATTGAATTTAGAAACTGGAAGAACTTACTCATGGCGTGTTAGAGCAAAAAATTCTGAGGGCACAAGTAGCTGGTCACAAGTTAGAACTTTTAATCTCATTCCATGGGTGACAATCTCAGGGCCGGTTGAATTAAGTCGATTTCAAGGTGTAGCATACTTTACCGCAAATATAATAGGGTCATCTCCTTATGAATACCATTGGGAGAGTCGATATTCAACTATGGGAGGAGGAGGATGGTCAAATTGGGCAAATGCTGGTGAAACACAGACGATTAGTTATACTTGGTCATCCGATGTCTATTGGAGAGAGATAAGACTGACTGTTACTGATGATAACGGTGTTGTCAGTAACACTCCTCATCATTCCATTCATTACATTCACTAATTAATGATAAAGTGATTTTTTGTAAAATAACGACCCCTAAGTTTTAGGGTAGTTATATTATTTTTTCTTTTTTTAGACGCCGATGCTGTTGTTAACAACCCAAGTCAGTGGGCACCGGGAACATCCTACAACATCCCAATCATTCGGTTTGCCGATGTATTGCTGATGGCTGCCGAGGTTGAGATTGAAGTTGGAAGTCTTGAACAAGCTCGCCAATACATCAACCGTGTTCGAGAACGTGCTGCCGACGAAAGCAGTTGGGTGAATAACGACTTGAATAAGGCCTATGCCTATGAAGTTGTAAGCAGCGAAGCTGAAATGCTCGCGTTGACACCAACCGCCGGACCATGGGTTGTAAGAGAAGATCGTGGCAGTACATTTGTTTTTCTTGGAGGATCTGCCAGCAGTATCAGCAGTTGGAATGAATACACCGAGCCTAACTATGATATAGCTTTATACTCGGATCTGGGAAGCAAAGAGCACGCCAGAGAAATTGTTCGTTTCGAAAGAAAACTGGAACTCGCGCTCGAAGGCCATCGATATTTCGACCTGATTCGATGGGGTATAGCTGAAGATGAAATCAACGATTTCATGGATTATGAAGGGGCCTTTTTCCCGGCTTCATATCTTAATGAAGGGCATTTTACTTCCAATAAGAATGAGTATTTCCCCATTCCTCAGCGCCAGATAGACCTTAGTGCTACGGGTGGAACTCCAATGCTTCAACAAAATCCAGGTTACTAACTCGAAGTTTTTTTTATAAAAAAATAATGAAGGGCACTTACTCCAAGTGCCCTTTTTATATTTAATCTTAACTCTAAAAGAATTAATTATGAGTTCGTCAGGCGAAAAATTGTTTAAAAAACTCCAAATAGAGATTGAAATAATTAAATAATTCACGGAAATTCAAACCTTACAACCATATGGGGGGCAATGAGTAGAAGCAATTTATAAATTTCCTTCATCGAACTATTGCATAAGTCTGTTATCAGTAGTATATACTTAACGAAACATTAATTTTTTCTAAATTTTTTAGGGGTAAGATCATATATTATATGTAATGCTGATATGCAGAGCCGTTTGAGTATCAGGGTATCAGTTTCTTATCCATTTTTTGGATTTGTTGGCTACAGAAGTAACTCTTTAAGAAAGATATGAAGTCGGACTACAAGATTTTGATAGTAGAGGATGAGCTGGTTCTGCAGCTAATGTTAGAGCATATGCTTAAAAAAATGGGATTTGAGCATTTCGGTACTGCCACAAAGGGAGCTACAGCTATTGAAAAGGCAAAAAATGAACCTTACGATTTAATCCTGATGGATATTATGCTACAGGATGATATTGACGGAATTGAGGCTTATCGTGAAATTCAGCAGGAAAAAGATATTCCCGTCATCTATATCACGGGGAATACGGATCCACGAAATAAGGAAAAAGCTATGCAGATTGGCTACCATGATTACCTGGGTAAACCGATCACCTACTCTCACCTGAAAAGTTCCATCGACCAGCTATTTGATAACAACAGATCTCACTGATTTCATTTATTCAGTTTCTCCCTCACCATTTTCTGAATCGTTCCGTCATCCAAATATTTTTGAAGGTGAGTTCCGGGGCAGGAGGTATCGGCCCAGTCTCCGTGTGCATAAATATCCTCCACTGATAAATCGTATTTCTGAATAGCGTAAGCCATCATTTCTGCGATGGCATCGAGCTGTGCCTGGGTTGGTTCCTGCTGGTTGTAATTGCCCATGATGCTGATCAACAGGTGTCCTCGCGGATCGTACGTTGTATTTGTTTCTCCGGCATAATTGGCATTTCGGCCTTCATAAATATTTCCGTCCAGATCGATGAGATAGTGATAGGGTACATCCCACCAGTTTCTGTCTTTCGCTCCCCAATCAAAGAGGCCGTTCAATATGGCTTTAGGATCATCGCCCGGTTTGAGAGGTTCAGCACTTCCGGAATGGTGAAGGGTGATTTTCTGGATAGTATGCGGAACCCGAAGCCGGTACTCGGCCGATCCTGTACTTAACGCCGATGCACGGTCAACAGGAAGTGAATTCACCGTAGCCACTTCAAACTGTGCCATTCCGCTATCGAAATTTGCGTCAATTAGCCCAATATGATATCCATACCAATTCAAGGCTTCTCCAGCCTCAAGAGATATTTCTTCCGAAACCCCATTGCGAAAAAGTTCAACGGTCAACGTTTTTGTGATTTCGATACTATCCTTGGGTTCTTCACTCCTGTTGACTCTTCCAAACAAGTGACGCGGATATGGCATGGATTCAATCATTTCAGTGAAAATCAGAGAGAAATCACGGAATTGCAGGGTGTCACCTTTCAAGAGATTTCTTCGAATGGCATTGGCGTCATAACCCAAGGGATTAGTCTTGGCCCAATTCTCCCGCTTAATCAGCTTTTGAGGAGGATGAATGAATTCTTTTTTATCTGATTGAAGATCATTCGTGGGAATGGACCGGGTCCGCTCCCCTTCCACTCCTACACGATTTACTGCAGACACCACAATTTCTGAAGGACGCTTCATCCCTTCTCCTCCAAAAAATACCAGTTCGCGATGCCTGGCGGGATAATATTCTATTTCCCACCTGCTATTAAACTTCGTACGCACAACCCACCATTGAACATCATCTCCATCATTGGGGTGCAAGTTGAGTGACCAATAGGAGTTATAATCATGATAGGTAACCGTTGGGATTCCCGGTTTTTTGTTTTCCAACCAGGGGGAGGCCGGAACCAGCGACGGATATGCATGCGGACCTGCTGCCAGAATCTGGTTGAAGTGGTTAGGGTTCTCCATAAAAGTTTTCATACTGAAATGGACGGCACCCGTTACATCAGGAAAGCCGCGGGCTGTGTAGACCTGACCTGTAATTTCGTTGGATGTCCACCCGGAAGATTCCGATCGGAGTCGGCTGGTAAACAAACCGGGCCAGACATGCCGGTCATAATCATTTTGTTCTACCCACCAATCCAGCATCACAGGAAACGGTTGAGCGACCTGGTTGATCCGGTAATAAATTTGAGGTGTGAAATAATCCACCCAGCCCATTTTCAGCCAGAGCCGGGCATCTGCATAGAGTTCAGAATAGGCGTCGAAACCGGATGTTTGTTCGGGATATCCGGGCCGCCAGATCCCAAACGGGCTGATTCCAAATTTTACATGAGATTTGATTTGCCCGATCTCTTCAGAGAGTTCTTTCATCAGCGAATCCACGTTGCTTCTGCGCCAGTCATCACGGGAAAGAGTCGTACCATTTTCTACAGCTTTTTTCCAACTGTCATCGTCTGGGAAATCGGCTCCTCCTGCGTACGACGGATAAGGATAAAAGTAATCGTCGAAGTGCACACCGTCGACATCGTACCGCTGTACCACATCCAAAATAACATTCTTTGTGTGCTGACGAACTTCCGGAATTCCGGGGTCGAGCCATAGATAATCACCGTATTCATGAACCCAGTCGGGATGAATTTTACTGACGTGATTGGGTGAGATCTCCGACTTGTCGGCCGGGTGACCGGCGCGGTAGGGATTGAACCACGCATGCAGTTCCATTCCGCGTTTATGGGCCTCGGCAACGGCAAATTCCAGAGGATCATAACCAGGCAGCGGAGGCTTGCCCATTTTGCCGGTGAGGTAATACGACCACGGTTCGTAAGGAGATTCGTAGAGTGCATCAGCCGCAGGCCGGACCTGCAAAATAATGGCATTGAAATTCAGAGCGGCAGCCCGGTTCAGGATGTCAATCATTTCTTCTTTTTGCTTTTCCACAGGCAGGCCGGGCTCTGAAGGCCAGTCGATATTGGCAACCGTTGCCACCCAAACCGCCCGCATTTCGCGATTGGCTTCAAGGGAATGATCCGGTATCGTTTGAGTTGAAATAGTTTGTAAGGTATCGGCAGGAACCGTCTCTTCCTGAGGTTCAATAACGGGCTGGCTGGAACGGCATCCCACATATAAAAACATAAAAATTACAGCGATTGAGAGAAGCCGGAATGCACGATTTTTCAGAAGAAAGAAGCTGCTCATGTTCAGTTCAAAAAGATCTTTTCTGGAATAGTTTTAATTTTGTTGGCAAGATTTGATAATAAGCAAAATATCATCACTTAATCACACTCACCTTCACACTCTTTTGAAAAGGTGTTCCTGAGCCAGGCTCAGCTTTCAACTGCAAAATGTAGATACCAGCTGCCATGCCATTTGAATCCCATTCGTTTGTATAGATTCCGGCAGTTTGAGTTTCGCTGAGGATTGTTTTTACCGGTCGCCCAAGCAGATCAAAAATTTGCAAAGTTACATTTGCCTGTTCAGCAAGCTGGTATTTTATTTTACCGGTTTGCCGCATGGGATTTGGGAAGGGATTAAAAAGAGCGAATTCATCCGGAGGTGAAGACGTATCAATAAACATCCAGTCTGTGGTGTTGGATGGTTCGGAAACGAGAGAATCACTGTTCACAGCTTTTACAAACCATCGTTGTTCGAATTCTCCGGGCGGCAGGTTTGTGATGGAAATATCAGAATAAGTGTTTGTGGTTGGAGTGGCAATTAACGCAGCGGGACCCTCGGCCAGATCAGTTTTGTCGCGGGTTTGTTTCCAGACTTCATAAAATTTTACGCTGTTCTCAGCGGGTTCATCCCAATTAAGAATGGCGGCGGGACCTGAAGCGCCGCTTTCAATGGATACTGTGAGATTTGTGGGCGCATCGGGAGCCGTAACGGCACTTAGATTTACAGTATATTCATCATCCTGAGACCAGGAATTTCCGGATTGATTCAATCTTGAAAAACCGATGGTTTCATTTGCGGGGAATGAGAAGTCCAGTTCTTCGAGTGGCCCCGAACGAATACTAAGAGTCCGTTTTCGATTCACCGACTGAGTGGCAAACACAAACAGATCAATCGTTTCCGAATCCAACGGATGTACCATAAAACTTAGATTTTGAGAATCGGATATAAACTGAGGTTCTGAGGATGGAATGGAATCATCAACCTTTAAAATAGCGGCAGTTGCAAAACGATCCGTTTCTTCTGTGCTGATATATGATTTTCTGATAATCGGGTATGGATTTTTATCGCCGTCGGAGTTCCGGTTTTCGTACTCCTGGATTTCTATGGATTGATTTTCTTCAACGAAATTCCCGATAAGCGGAACGGTGTAAAGAAACAGCCGATCATCCGGGCTTGTAAATGACCGGGTTGAATGATCCCAAAAGAACCAACCGTCTTGTGTATTTGACTGATTGCTGTTCCCATAATAGCGCATCACAAAATCATTCCTGCCGGTTTCTGCAGTTATGTCGTTAATGTCAATCAGATAGGGAGATCCACCTTTTACTACAAGAACCGTTCGATGATAAATGGACTCAGCCGGCAATGGATTTTGATAGTTCAGTTGAACCCTGCCCGAAAGAATTTCAACAGAGGGTGCCGGTTCTTCATAAAATAGTTCAGCTTCGTTGTGTATACTCACTTTTCTCAGCAGAAAAAAGGAAGCATAAGGGCTCTCCAGTCCGCCTTCGTTCTGCTTGGTTACAAAATCAAAGGATGTTTGAATTTCAGACGCATCGTACTGCATGGTGTTGGTGTTTACATATCCATTCCAGGTGCTGTTGGTTTGAGGACTGCCCGAATCGTATCCAGGATCGGTCAGGAATGAATATTGGTCACGGTAAAACAAAAGCTGAAGTTGATCAGGCTGCTCATGACCTTCGCCGTTTGTAACAGACTCGCCTTTTTCTCCAGTCAGGGAGATGTAGAGTTTTCCATCTCTGGAATCAGTAGTTCGGCTGATTAATTGCTGTTCATTCGGATTTGTAAGAGGCTGAACTTCTATTCCGCCACTATTATGAAAAGGAATGGCCACTTCAACCAGAAAATATTGATCTTCCAGTTGAGTCATTCCATGATAATCAGAGACTTTATCATAAACAGAAGTAAATATTCTGCCGATTTCTTCATCTCCGTATTCACCGGACCAGCGCAAAAGGTTTGCGGATTGTATCGGTTTTTTATTGCTATCATCAAGTGGAGGAACGGAACCATCCGGTGTAGAGATATCTGCGAGCCACCGTGCGGGATTGAGAAGCCAATCATTGAAAAAAGGATCAAAAGAAGGTTCTAAATCCTGGTTGTTCCGAAAGGCGTGCCAGAAAATGATCGCATCTTTCAAAGTAAAATCAAGATAATAAGGGCCTTCTGCCCAAAATCTCTGGCCATTCCCGGTTTGATACATCCAGTAATTTTGCCGCTCATCTTCATCTGCAGGTTCACTGGCAAGAGCTATTGCCAGATCAATATAACCGTCTAATATTTCTCTCTCGGAATTTTGATCTGCCTGTGCACTCATGGATGCATAACCGAGTGCGAAATATCCTTTCAGGGGACGATTTCCCGCTTCCAGTACATCTTCAGTGGCGGAACTTCCGCCAAGTTCATACACTCTTTTCAGTCCGTCATTGTAAAGAATATCGATATCGGCCCGGAACTGATTCATCAGCGCCCGTTTTTCTCCTTCATTTAAAAGCGGGCTTTCATCCAGGTTGAAATAGGCATAGGCATTTTCAATAGCCAGATACAGGTCAATGGCACGTGCCGTATTATTATAAGATCGAAGAGCGTCGAGGTACTCATCAAATGGCGTTTCTCCCGGCAGTTTTGTGACGAGTTTGTCATTTGCAGTCAGGGTTGCCAAGGCATTCTTAAGTTCATCCATTACATCCGAATGCTCCCGAATATTCAATCCGTTATTTATCGACTGTTGCGAATTCACACCGTTTTGTTCGAGTATCAAAGAGGCGAGTGCTTCAAAAGCCAGGTACTGCAGGATATTTGTAGTGGTTTCAACCTGGGCTGGTTGTGGATTCAGGGAGAAAGATTCCTTCGCTTTATCCAGAATTTGCGAGACAGTTTGATATTCGGAATTGCTATTCGATTCAAAAGCGAGATTCAAGATTTGCTGAAGGCCCAATCCCCCGGATCCTTCCCTTGAAAATCCGGAAATAGAAAGACCCGGCCGCATTGATATAATAGAAGAATCATCCAGAAAACGAGTGTTTCTTTCATTCGGGGGAACATCCGTTATAACCTGTGCATATCCCGGAACTGCAAGTAAAAAAGCAATCAGGATTGAAGGTAAAAGAAACCTTTTCGCCGGGGTATTTATCTGAAATTTCATATGACATTGAATATAGGAATTCAGATCGATGGAGTTAGATTTTTCTAACATAAAAACAGGACTTACTTCGGATAACATACTATATTGATGCGACGAAAAATAACTACCTGGGAAAACGTGGCTTTAAGATTTGGGGAAGAATTTTATGCAAAAAGAGATAGATCTCAATCTGGATCTTTCGGTATCTAAAGAAGTATTGTTGGACCACCATTCACTATTAAACCTGCTCAATGTTTTACAACATGAACTGAATGCTTTTCTCAATAAAGTTGATGATGACAAACTAAACGGCTACAGGGATTTTGTGGTCGATTTGTTGATTACCCTGGGAGAGAGAAAGCTGGAGCAAAACCGCGATGAAATCGAAGAGAGCTTCCTGGATTTTGTTGCTGATTTGAAGAGTTTCGCAAAAAAGCATAAAGCATATAGAGATCAGGTAGACATTCTTCTGGATATTATACACGTGGCTATTGTTCGGCTGGATGAATTCAGGCGTGACCGGTTGGAATGGCAGAATATTCCGGTGGAAGAGATTCGATCAAAATTGAGATCTTTTTTTAAGGTGGTTGAAAAGGTTAGCCGTCAGCGATTTCAAATTGTATACCCTCCTGAAATACCCGGGCCGAATGGGTTTTTGATCAGGTTCGATATCGCAGCGAATCCTGAAAGTTTGCACGCGCCGGTAATTATTCATGATGTTATTCGGGATTTGGCAGCCAATTCCAGGAAATACTCAAAGCCCGGATCTGAGATTATCATTCAACTAACCCAATTAGAAAATAATGGGATTAAACTTGTAGTCATTGACGAGGGAATGGGAATTCCAGAAGATGAAATTGCCAGTGTGGTGAAATTCAAACACCGGGGATCTAACGTAAAAGATATTCGTTCGATGGGCGAGGGATTCGGGCTAACAAAAGCGTATCACGTTTGTAAAATATTTAACGGAAAATTCGTGATAGAATCGGAGATTAATCGCGGAACAACCGTTGAACTCTCGATGTATCCATCTTCAACTTGATACAAGATTTTCGTAATTTTCCTATACAAACTTGACTCCGTAGCTCAGTTGGCAGAGCAGCTGACTCTTAATCAGCGGGTCGAGAGTTCGAGCCTCTCCGGGGTCACTTTACAAATCGAATAATTTACTTCAGCAAGAGATATACACAAGGGTGATAAGGAATTGCAGCTGGTAAAAATATATTTTCTTGCGTCTTTTTATTTGCTAATTAAATAGTTCTTTTCTTTCATTTAAAAGTGTAAATATATAGCTTCAGCAAGGAATAACAAGATTCTGAAAATAAACTGCGTTAAATATTTTTTTAGTTTGTTTTTCTCCTTCGATTCTATTCATAACTAAAAATTAATACTTATATGAGATCTACAGTTGAACGAAGAGATAGTATCATCCAAATTGTCCAAAAAGATGGGAAGGTCAGGGTTGATAGTTTAAGCAAGAAATTTGACGTATCGAGTGTTACGATTCGAAATGATCTTGATTTCCTAGAAAAGAAAGGAATTGTACACAGAACGCATGGTGGTGCTCTTCTCAGAAAAAGTGTTTATGAAGATCCCAGCCTCGAAGAGAAACAACAACGATATCAGGACGAGAAACAAAGAATTGGCGCAAAGGCAGTTGAACTTGTTAATGATGGCGATTCAATTTTACTGGATTCCGGAACGACAGCAATGGAAATCGCTCAGCGATTGAATGACAAGAAGAATCTGACCGTGATGACCAATGCCATTAATCTTTCGCTGAAACTGGGTAGTTATGATTCCGTTAGCGTAATGTTGACCGGTGGTTTACTACGGCGCGAGTCTTTTTCATTAGTCGGGCCGGAAGCTGAAGCAACAATCAGTAATTACTATTTCGATAAACTTTTTTTAGGAGTTGACGGGCTTGATATTAATTTTGGACTAACAACACCCAACCCGATGGAAGCTCAATTAAACAGAATTATGGTTGAGCGAGCGCAGGAGGTGATCGCCATCACAGATTCAAGTAAATTTGGACGACACAGTTTTTCATACATTTGTGATGTGGATGTAATTAGTAAACTTATTACCGATACAAATATCTCCGCAGAGTTTGAAAAAGAGTTACTCAGAAGAAATATTGACGTGATTAAAGTCTAAATTCAAGAGAAAGTTTGAGTTGTTGGGAAGGAATATGATTAGAAAAACGAATGGACTCTTACACCTTCTTTTTTTTCTGCTGATTTTATTCCTTCCGGCTTTATCCGGCGTGATAGCTCAAAATAATGAACGCCCCAATATACTTTTTGCGATCAGTGATGATCAGTCATTTCCCCATGCATCTGCTTATGGAACCGATTGGATCAAAACTCCCGCTTTTGATCGCGTTGCGGATGAAGGCATTCTGTTTACACGGGCTTACACTCCAAATCCGAAATGTGCGCCTTCACGATCCGTTATTTTGACGGGCCGAAATTCATGGCAATTGGAAGAAGCTGCCAATCACTGGCCTAAATTCCCTCAGAAGTTTAAAGTTTTTACCGATGTCCTTGCAGAGCATGGGTATTTTGTAGGAAGTACAGGAAAGGGATGGGCTCCCGGTATTGCAGAAACAGAGAATGGGGAGCCACGTCACTTGGCAGGAAAGCCTTTTAATCAAATTAAAACGACAGCTCCGACCTCCGCGATAAGTTCAACCGATTACGCAGCTAACTTCGAAGCCTTCCTGGATTCGCGTCCTGATCATCAGCCATTCTCATTTTGGTTTGGAGGACATGAGCCTCACAGAGTTTATGAATATCGATCCGGCATTGAAAAATTCGGAAAAAAACTTTCCGATATCGATGAAATTCCGACTTTCTGGCCGGATAGTGATTCCATCAGGACGGATTTGCTGGACTACGCTTTTGAAATCGAATATTTCGATCAGCATCTTGGAAGGATGCTACAGCTTCTTGATGAAAAGGGAGAACTTGAAACCACGATTGTGGTCGTTACATCCGATAACGGGATGCCATTTCCGAGGATAAAAGGGCAGGTGTATGAACGATCGGCACATCTGCCGCTTGCAATCATGTGGCCCGATGGAATACAAAATCCCGGGAGAATTGTAGATGATTTTATCAGCTTTACTGATTTTGCCCCCACATTTCTTGAACTTGCGGGACTTAAAACCAATCAAACCGGAATGGAACCGATAACGGGAAAGAGTTTTACTGATATTCTGTTTTCTGATGAAGAGGGACAGATTGATCCCGAGAGAAATTATGTACTGTTAGGAAAAGAACGCCATGATATCGGGAGGCCGTATGATTGGGGATATCCGATTCGTGGAATTATCAAAGGCGGATTTCTCTATCTGCATAATTTTGAAAATGACCGATGGCCTGTTGGAAATCCTGAAACGGGTTATTTGAATACAGATGGGAGTCCCACAAAAACATTTATTCTGAATACCCGAACAACCAATGGGATGTATCACTTTTGGAGAATGAATTTTGGCCGTCGACCTGCCGAAGAACTTTATAATCTTGAACACGATCCGGACTGCATGCATAACCTCGCCGGAGATCCAGGCTATGCGGATCTTAAGAATGACCTGAAGAGAGAACTCTATCAAAAACTAAAAGATCAGGGCGATCCACGAATACTCGGAAATGGATATGTGTTTGATGCTTATCCCTATATGGATCCAGGCGGCAGGAATTTTTACCAGCGGTTTATGAGCGGAGAAGAGTTGAACACGGGTTGGGTCAATGACTCGGATTTTGAAGAAGAACTACTTCCCGAACAAAGACAGTAATTATATCTACTCTTCAGAATGCAATTCTTTTGATTTTGGTGATAAAGCAACCAATTTCTTCCACTCCCGAACCAAAAGCCAGCCACAGATGGTGATAAATATTGTCAGTGACAGGGCTAACAGAGTTTGGCCATAAATCCAATAACCGGTGGCGAAGAGAATTCCGTAGATCACAATACAACCAAGAATCATACAGAGGATTCCCTGGGGTACACGCCAAGCTTCATCTTCGATTTCACTCATTGCAATTCCCCGTTCTTTTGCAAGATTACGGACCTTCTTCCATCCGGGCCCGCCTGGACGGATCAGCTTACAGAAATTGATCAATGTTTCGGTATTGGCTGGTTGGGTTGTATATGCAACAATCAGCCAAACCAAGGTTGTGATTCCCACTCCAATCAGCAATTCTTCGGAGCTTGACAGGGTTGGTAATCCAGTTGATGGATGTAAAAATCTGAAATAGAGGGCAATCAAAAATGAAACAATCATTGCTGCAATTTCACTCCAGGCATTGATTCTCCACCAGAACCACCGGAGAATAAAGATCAATCCGGTTCCGGCTCCAATCTGCAGAATGATCTGGAAGTTGTCGAGTGCGGATTGCATCATTAATGCAAGCCATCCGGCAAATATCATCAGGATTACAGTTATAATCCGTCCCATGTTCACGAGCTCTTTTTCGGAGCTTTCGGGTTTCAAAAATCGTTTATAAACATCGTTTACCAGGTAGGATGATCCCCAGTTCAGATGTGTTGAAATAGTAGACATGTACGCTGCAATCAACGCTGCGATAACCAATCCCATCCAACCGGCCGGAAGAAATGTGAGCATCGCCGGGTATCCCA
The DNA here is from genome assembly GCF_021462415.1 of Rhodohalobacter sp. 614A. Lineage (NCBI taxonomy): Bacteria > Pseudomonadati > Balneolota > Balneolia > Balneolales > Balneolaceae > Rhodohalobacter > Rhodohalobacter sp. 614A. Next base: position 365,794 of record NZ_JAKEDS010000001.1, on the reverse strand, counting down.
TGTCATGGTCAACCACAGAAGCGGCTTGGGGAAATGTCTGTCGAATAGAATCCAAGTCCGGAAATACGATGATTGAACAGAGCGCAACAATAATCCACGGCCACGGACGAAGCGCATAGTGCAAAGCATTAAACAGAAAAACGGATCCAATTGAATGATCTTCATTTTTAGCGGCAAACATTCTTTGAGCTACATAACCGCCTCCTCCGGGCTCTGCGCCGGGATAGTAAACACTCCACCATTGAACCGCCAAAGGGATAATCAGCAGTGAAAGGAGTTGGGAATGATCTGAAAAATCGGGCAAGATATTAAGTCTCGGAATAACCGCCTCATGAGATAAGAGTCCGCTTAGTCCACCTACATCCGGATGATCCAGGGCTACATACGCTGCCACGAGTCCACCAAGAATCGAAAGAAAAAACTGGAAGAAATCGGTAATCAAAACGCCGCGAAGGCCGCCAAGTGCACTATAAATTACGGTGACAATTCCTGCAATCAGAATTGTTTGGAAGGGAGTGATTCCCATTAAAACACTTCCGATTTTTATGGCCGCCAATGAGACGGTAGCCATGATAATCACATTAAAAATCAAGCCAAGATAGACTGCTCTGAATCCGCGTAAAAAAGCTGCTGATTTACCGCTGTATCGCAGTTCATAGAATTCAACATCTGTTAAGATACCTGATCGTCGCCAGAGGTTTGCATATACAAATACGGTCAGCATTCCGGTTAAAAGAAAAGCCCACCATGTCCAGTTTCCGGCAACTCCATTTTGCCGAACCAGATCTGTCACAAGGTTTGGCGTATCGGTTGAAAATGTAGTTGCCACCATGGAGATCCCCAACAACCACCACGGCATATTTTTTCCTGCGGCGAAAAATTCTGTTGAGTCTTTACCGGCCTGTTTCATCACCCAGAATCCGATAGCAAGTGAGAAAAGCATATAAACGGCGATAATCAGCCAATCAACAGAAGATAATAGCATAATTGTTGAAGTATTAGATAGCTTAATTTTTTATTTCCAAACGGGGATAATAACGAATTGCGTTGTCATGAAATATTTTTTCCAGAATTTCTTTCTTTAACCCCAAACCTTTGAATGGTTGGCTAACATTCCATGCAGATTGAACCGTTCCCGATGCAAAAAACTCAAATTCGTTTGTCCATTTACTCCGGATCAGGTTTTGAATATCACTAGCAGCCATCAAACCGTCATCAATTTGATCGGAACCGTAAATAATTCGATCCTGATGTGTTTCCACGAACTCTTTTACTTTGCTCTGGTGATCAATGGCTTGGTATTGCAAGTGGCATACCCGCTCTGCCAGGTCAACAACCGCATTTGGAAAGCGATTCAGCCAACTTCCAACTTTTCGTACACTCCATTCCAGGCTGGCCAGGTGCAAGCCGATAAATTTTAGGTCGGGATGTTTTTCCAAGACGTTGTCTCTTGCCTGAATTTGATCCTGGTAGGAAGGAAATTCTTTATGAAGAAACATGTGATACTGTGGATTTTTTGAGAAGTAGTCTCTATCGCTATCCACGGTCATCTCTTCAACCGGCAGCCAGCAGTTTTTTGGCTCACCCAAATGTGCGGCCAGAGGAATTTCCTCCTTCACCAAATACTCATAGATTGGGTTAAAAGCCTTGTGATCTGCCATCACAAAATTTCCATCTTTGTCTTGCAGATCCATGCCAATATTCTTCCAAATCTTTACGGCCACAGCGCCGTTCTTACGGCCTTCTTGTATTTGTTCGATGGCTTGATCCTGCCAACCGGTTTCACCCCAATTTTCAGTAGTAAATGTGGTAATGAAATTGATTCGGTCAGGATTTTCAGATTTGCAGTCTAAAACAATATTCTGCTGCTCATTTGGCTGAGGAAAATCCGGGATTTCCGTGTTAATGGATAACAGCCGGAATCCCTCTTTCTTGGCTATATCAAGCAGAGCGGATCGTTTTACATTTTGATGAATATGAGCATCAATTTTTGGAATCTCATTGTATAAACTTTCACCACTCGGACTCATTTTATTCTGCTGCTACGTCTTCAAATTTGTTGTCGATTTCTTCTGCCTGCTCGGTACTTTCTTCAACAATTGCCAACAGGAATGTGGACGCAATTGCAAGAATCATCCCGATCAATGTTACAGTGTGAGGAAAAACTGCATAAATAACCAATGAAATCACAATAGTGATGACCGGGGCAATGGCATTTGTAAGCGGAGATACCACGATGGCTTTTCCATATCGATAGGCATAGACCAGGCAAAGGGCACCAATAGAATTTAAAACCTGGATAAGCGCAGCCAAATACGGCCCCTTGAATCCCCAATTTATTTCCTGGCTAAAGTCAGTCATATAAATTGCAAATGGCGAGAGAAGGATCCCGGTTACAGCCATATAGAAAAAGATGCTTTCGGCACTCATGGTTTCATTCGCAAATTTCATAAAAAACCCTTGTAAACCCCAGGCAAAAAATACACCAAGCGCCAGTACTAACCATACATATCCTTCTACAGCTGTATTGTCCGGCGGCTGATAAGAAAGCAACGGAATGGCAATTAATGCCAAAACAATGCCCATCCATCCGGTACCGTTTGTTTTCTCCTTCAAAATCAAAATGGATAGAAGAACTGTGATTACGGGCGAAAGAGCAATGATTGGAAATATGATATATGCCGGGCCGATGCTCACCCCATGAAAGAGAATAAGCTGACCGCCGGCCCCGAGAAATCCAATAGCGGATCCCAACAAGATAGATCGCGTATCTTTCTCAATTTTCCAATTTACAAGTTTAAGGGCAATTAAAGCCGGAGGTATCATTGTCAAAGACCAAACAACATACCCAAGAGTAGCCGGGAACCCCGCTTGTTCGGTAATTTCAATAAAAGCCCCCCAAACGCCCCAAAAGATTGTTGTAACTAAAGCAAAGACAAGCCAAATTTTTGATTTCATAGAATCCCGGTTATTGGTTGTTAATATGTAATTTGTAAGATTATTCTTACTGCTTAATTATGTAAACTTTTAATAATCATCAATTTAGACTGAACCAGTTCGTCTACTTTATGAATAGCTGGCGGAAACACTTTTCGAAGATCAATCTCATCATTATCTCTGAGATCGGCTTGTAGCGTACTCATAAAAATATCTTTGATTTCAGTAGCCACATTGATCTTGCGTATTCCTCTCCGAATGCCTTCCTGAACTTGATTTTTGGGGATCCCCGATCCGCCGTGCAATACAAGTGCACATTCCGTTACATTATCAATTTCCTGAAGCCTGTCTAAGTCCAGCTTTGGCTCAGATGTATAAAAACCGTGAGCTGAGCCAATAGCTACGGCAAGAGCGTTGATTCCAGTCTGTTCTTCAAATTTTTTGGCTTCTTCCGGTTTGGTGAAGCCGTCTTCTTTTTGCTGAGCTTGGCCCAGTTTGGCAACGTACCCCAATTCGGCTTCAACATTTGCGCCGTAATTTTTGGCAAGCTCTGTTACTTTTGAAGTGATTTCAACATTTTCTTCAAAGGATTTTTCGCTGGCATCAATCATCACAGAGTCAAATCCGGCATCCAGACATTGCTGAATCAGGGAAAAAGAATGAGCGTGATCCAGGTGTAACCAACCTTCTACTTCATGCTTTTCTAAAGATGACCGCGCCAAAGCTACGGTCATATTCACTCCAAGATAGTCAATGGTGCTTGGGCTGGCTTGCAGTATAATCGGCATCCCCAAGGTTTTTACAGCTTGTAAAATGCCTGTTACTGTTTCAAAATTGTAGAAATTTGTAGCCAGCAATGCAGAATTTTTCTGCTCAAGCTCATTGAATTTTTCTTGCAGTGTCATGATGAAGAGAGTTCAAGTGATTTCCCTTTCTCAATTACTTTGTCAAAACTTTTTATAGCGGTTGTTCCTCCCGCAGCCGTTGTAGAAACCGCTGCCGTAAGATTTCCCATCTTCAGCGATTCATCCAGGCTTTTGCCTTTCAGAAATGATGAGATAAACCCGGCATCAAAGCTATCGCCGGCACCAATTGCATCCACAAAATCATCTACCTGGTACGCATTAATACTTGTCTTCTCGCCATTTTTTTGCATTAAGGCACCTTTGGTACCGCGCTTCACGATTACACATGTATCAAAGCCGTCTATTTTTTCCAGGGCTTCATCCAGATTCGAACTTCCGGTGAGGGCAACTAATTCATCCTCATTCGGAAGGAAGAAATCGAGAACAGGAAGGATTTTTTCAATGTCGATTTCCCATTTTTCTTCGGGATCCCATTGGGTATCCATAGAGGTGGTTAACCCAAACTCCTTGGCTTTTGAAAACATTTTCACCAGGTCTTTTTTGATACCCGGTTGGAAGAAAATGGCTGATGTATGCAGATGACGGCTCTTTTTAAAAAGCTCATCCGGAATTTCATCCACCGTCATATGTTCCATTGCACCGGGGTGGGTAACCATCATTCGGTCACCCTCGTGGTTGAAAATAACCGTTGCTCCGGTTTTCAAATCTTGCTCAGTAAAGACATTATCTGCGTTGACATTTTTTTGATTAAGGGATTTCATCACAAAATCGCCAAAGCTATCTCCGCCTACTTTTCCGCAAAAGGCTACGTTTGAGCCAAGACTGGAACAGTTAGAAGCAAAAATAGCAGAAGAACTGCCCAGTGTGAGAGTCATTTGGTCCGCCCGCTGTTCTTTACCAAATTCAGGGGCTTTATTCAACTGGTTGAAAATCAGGTCAACGTTCAATTCTCCGATGACCATTATGTCGTTTGTTTTTCCTTCAGACATAAACAAGTATTTTTTGAAACGATTAATCTACTGCACTAACTCTGGATGATCGGATGAGAAATTAATCAAATTAAAATTGTGATAATATTTCATGATGGATTTCTTAAGATGCCAAATAACAAAGGCATCTGCATCCCGAACACCTTCCAGGTTTGCATATAATTTCTTTCGGCTTTCCTGAACATTTTCTGATGTCCAAATATATCGGCTACAGGTTCGCATCAACCAAAGTTGGCGTTTATCGGAAAGATCTTCGAAGTCTTTTCCTTTTTCCTCTTTAGAAAGCCATTTTTGCCATCGGTTACTGTCTATAACGGCATTTTTCAAAGCATCTGTCAAACCGGAATCCTTCCCGATTTTTTGTTCCAGCTTTACGAGCTCCATAAGAGCGATAAACTCTTCTTCTGTATACTCAGGGCCTACATTCGCGCCACCCATTCCACTTAATGGATAATCTTCGGGATTGTCTACATAATCCGAATAGTGGCCTTTTATCAGAGCGCCGTAGGGTTTTACTTTTGATGTTAAATTCTTAGCCACTTCAGGATCAAACAGGCTTGTGTGGAGGTCGGTTCCCACTTTTCCAACTACAAAGCATGGCCATGCATCTTCAAGGCCTTTTTCTTTCAATCCTTCATCGAGACTGGTCAGGAATTGGTCAAAACTTTCCATATTTGCGAGTCCGCCGTGAACCTCTTCGGTTCCAACTTCATAACTAATGGGAGGCAGATTGTTATTCTTTCGATAAGTCTCAGCGTGTTCAATCATATCCAATGTGCGTTCCACAACAAGATCTATAGGAATCGGATCGTCGTTGCCTAATCGAATATCCACAGTGGGATCGATATGGAGAAGTTCATACCCTGCATCGATACATGCTTCGAGGGTGATTTTTACTTCAGCCATTGTTTCTTCGAAGCTGAGCTTTTCTGAGGTGTGTTTATCCTTCAGCCATGGACCGCCATGATCCAGGCATGTATAAACCGGCGATTCAAGGCCAATTCGATCTGTTTCCCTGGAGATAAAATCAGTTAGTTCAGAAGGCGTCCATCCGGTATACCCTCCATCGCGATCAACCTGGTTGAGTGTTGCAGCGAAGAGCATCGGAGCATTTGCTTCCTTTGCTGCCAAAAGCGCCGCCCGTGTTACGGATTCGGAGTTTGGGCAAACTGCAAGGAGAGTTTTGTTTATTTGTTCTTCATTAACGAAATAGGTAATAATCTTCTTTAAAGCAGGAAGTTGCATACTGATAGTTTTTTAAATATGACAATTTTTGCTAATCGTAAATTTTAACACCGCGTACTACGCGTGAAATAACATTGTTTTTAGAAGGAGAATCTGGATTAAGTCCTAAATCAAGTGACTTATAAAAACCAAGAATTTGCGCCGGAACTACATATAAAACCGTATTAAAAGCAGATTTCTTCGCCTGGTCGCTAAGAGGGAAAATGATTTTTTGATCCATTTCCAACCCTTTAGCCTGTTCTTCATCACAAAATACACCGATGCAATGCATGGCAATATCGTCCTGAAGAATTTGTTCAGCCAGGTCCTTTTCATATTTGAAAACTTTTTCATCCGTGGAAAAGAGAAACACAATAACTGTTTCTTCATTTACAACGGCTTTAGGACCGTGACGAAATCCCAGGAAAGAATCGAACTTTCCGCAAATACTGCCATCGGAGAGTTCTTGTACTTTGAGATGAGATTCTCTAGCAATTCCCAATAGAGGGCCGGACCCTAAAAAGACAATTCGGTCGAAAGGTCTGAAAGAGAGTTCTTCCAGGCCGGGCGTACATTCTTCTATTGTTTTCTTGGCCGCTGCTGCAATGTCATTAATAACGGATACTTGTTTTTCCTTATCGCCCTGATCAGCTGCTATAATTAAAGCTGATAATACCATAGAGGTAAAACTGCCAGTCATAGCCAATCCCTGGTCTTCCGACAGAGGAGGCAGCACGATGGCGAGTCCGTTTTCCAGTTCATCAATTCTTTCAGCAAGAAGACCATTTTTATTACATGTAATGGCTATATGATGTACATCCTTGCAAAGTTTTTCTGCAATATTAACAACGGCGTTACTTTCCGGACTATTACCAGATCTTGCAAAAGAAATAAGAAGAAGAGGTTTGTCCTTATTAATATTATCCTCAAAATGTGTAACAAGAGTGGTGGTAGATATAGCCCTGGCATGAATGTTTGAACCCAGATGAAAAGATGATTCTACCGTTTCACCAATAAAAGCGGAACTACCGGCACCTGTAAGAACGATATCCAGCGATTCCTTTTTAAAAAGTGATGTCAGGAATTCCCGTATCCGGTGATCATCTTTTAATGAATTGATGGTCTCAACCCAAAGATCAGGCTGACCCTCAATTTCCTTTCTTGTATGAACGGTTGTATTGATTTTTTCTAAATCCATGCTAAGTAAATAATTGGTAGAAAGAGGGACACAACGTATATCATTAGATATTTTGAAAGCCCACTTAATGGTTTATTAGTATAATTTGAAATTTTTTGTAATCTAAAAAACACTAAATGAAATATAAAAACAATTAAATAATAAGAATAAAAAAAATTACAATTATAAAAACTTTGAAATAGTGGTTTTTAAAAGGTCTTTTTTTCTTTTTCCTTTTCAATATCTCAATTAGTAATTAAGAAATTAAGCCGTCTGATTCTACTTGGCTGTTGATAGAAAGAGACTTATAGCAGTTTATTTGTTTTTTGAGTGAAATACACGGCTGTTTTGTTTCTTTAAATAAAAACCAAAAAAACGATGAATGCCAATTAAAAATAATTTTTAAAACTTTCTTTATTTACTATTTTTTACTAATTCAACTTATTATTCTTTTGTTATATTTGTTTTTAATAATGAAATTCTCCCAGCAGGTGGTAGTTTTTGCCTCACATCTATATATAGATGTAATTTTTATTTTCACAAATCATATGGATACACATGAATAGGAAACAGTTTTTACAGACCAGTGCAATGGCGGGTGTCGGGCTTTCAGTAATGCCTTACAGTATTTTAAAAGGAGCAGATGATCGTAAAGTAAGGCTTGGATTTATAGGAACGGGTTCTCGGGGAGGGGGGCATGTACGAGGATTTGCAACTAGGCCAGACGTAGAAATCCCGGCTATCTGTGATATTGATGAAGAAAATGCGCGAAGAGCTCAAAAATTCGTGACTGATGCCGGAAAAGCAGCGCCGGAACTTTATACAAATGGCCCTGAAGACTACCTGAATTTAGTTGAACGGGATGATCTGGATGGAATCGTCATCGCCACTCCGTGGGATTATCACGTGGAGCAGAGCATTGCAGGAATGAAAGCCGGCAAGTATGTGGCTGTGGAAATTCCTTCCGCCATTTCTATTCAGGGGTGTTGGGATTTGGTAAATACCTATGAAGAAACAGGAGTTCCGCTGATGCCTTTGCATAACACCTGTTACCAGCGGGATGTTATGGCTGTTCTGAATATGGTTCGGGAAGGAATGTTTGGGGAGTTGGTTCACTGCCAGGGCGGATATCAGCATAATTTATATGGTGTTCTGTTTCGGGAAAATGCCAGATTTGGCCCGGGTCCGGAAAGAAATGATACGTCGGATTGGAGAACACTTCATAATATGAATAAGAATGCCCTTCTCTATCCTGATCATGGTACAGGTGCAATTGGTCATTGGCTGGATATCTATCGTGGCAACAGGTATATGACACTGTCTGCGTTTGCAAGCAAGTCTGTAGGTTTGGAGAAATACATTGATAAGTATGGTGATGAAAACCATCCTTATAAAGATGCAGACTTTAAAAAAGGTGATATCGTAACTGTAAATATTACCACTGCAAGGGGTGAAACGGTATTCGTTATAAATGATACAACTCTCCCGCGGGGCGATAACAACAAGGCTTTCAGGGTTCAGGGAACCAATGGTTTATGGCAGGTTGAAGCCGACAGGATATATATAGAAGGACGGTCGCGTGAACACCGATGGGACGATTTCCAGCCTTACCAGGATGAATTTGATTCATCCGTCTGGAAAAAACATGAAGCCGAGGCTGAAGGAGCCGGTCATGGCGGTAAAGATTGGTTTGTCAGAAATGCATTTGTACAGTCAATCAAGCAAAAAGTAAATCCGCCAATTGATGTGTACTCAGCTGTGGCAAGTGCAGCCATCGTGGCTTTGTCTGAAGAGTCGATTGCAAAAGGCGGCGAGCTGGTCGATTTCCCTGATTTTACCAGAGGAAAATGGATGAGCAACAAACCCATCTTCCTTCCTGAAGAGTTAGGGTATTAATTTTTCCTGAAATGGATCCTGAAGAATTGTTCGAATGGATCAGAAAAAATTACCGGGTTTCAGTAAAAAGAAATCCGGTATAAAATTTGTCAACTTTAACCATCATTAAAATTTAAAGATAATGGGTTTAAATCGTCGAGATTTCATAAAAAAAAGCGGACTTGCCACACTTGGTTTTACCGGGATCGGGGCACTCGGGTCTAAATCAGAAAACAATTCTGGTACTCAATTCTTAAAAGAAGGCCATCAGCAAAGATTCAACATGCATAATTATGCTGCTCCTGCACTTGATGTGGTTCGGGTTGGTTTTATAGGAGTTGGAAGCAGGGGAAGCGGCCATGTGAGAAGGCTAAAAAGAATTGAAGGTGTAGAAATTAAGGCCATTTGTGATATTGATCCGGAAGCCATCAATCGTATGCTTGAAGATTTCGATGAACCTGTAGATACATATACAGACGGTAAAGATGCATGGAAGGAATTGTGTGAAAGGGATGATATTGATTTGGTTGTAAATGCCACTCCATGGCACTTACACGCCCCCATCTGTCTCTACGCTATGGAAAATGGCAAACACACAGCTACCGAAATTCCCGCCGCACAAAGCCTGGAGCAGTGTTGGGCGCTCGTAGAAACATCTGAGCGAACCAAAAAACATTGTTTTATGATGGAAAATGCCTGCTATGGCGAGTTTGAAATGATAACTCTGAATATGGCAAGGGAAGGATACTTTGGTGAACTCATTCATGGAGAAGGAGCGTACATCCATCAACTGATGACGCATAATTTTACCAGAGGTAACTATTATGATATGTGGCGCTTCCGCGAAAATGCTGCAAGAAACGGAAATCTCTATCCAATGCATGGATTGGGAAGTGTGGCGCAAAGCATGGGAATTAACTATGGCGACCAGATGAAGTATATGGTTTCTGTTTCCAGCGGAGATTTTATGATGCAGAAAAAGACCCGCGAGTTAGCCGAGTCGGATCCATTTTTTGAAGATTTTGTGGATAATGAGTTCCGCGGCAATATGAATACGAGTATCATTAAAACATTTAATGGACGAACTATCATGTTACAGCATGATGTTTCTTCACCACGGGTTTACTCACGAATTCATTTGCTGAGTGGTACCGAAGGTGTGGCTCGAGAATATCCCGAACCACGCATTGCAAAAAGCCACGAAGGATGGCTCGAGCAAGAGGAATTTGATGCAGTGATGGAAAAATACAAGCCTGAGATTATTAAAAGGGTAGGAGAATTGGCCCAAAAAGTGGGTGGCCATGGTGGAATGGACGCCTTGATGACATGGCGGCTGATTGACTGCCTCAGGAATGGAATTCCTTTGGATATGGATGTATATGACGCAGCTTCCTGGAGTTCGGTGGTTATGTTAAGTGAATGGTCCGTTGCCAATGAAGCAACGCCCGCTTACTTCCCTGACTTTACGGGCGGTGCCTGGAAAACAAACGAGCCAAATATGGACATCGAGTTAGTAAGAGGCGGCAATACAACTTTTCTTTCATAAATAGAATCATCTTTTTCCAATCAGTTTCAGTGATAGCGCTGAAACTGATTGGCTTTTCTAATCAATATAGTTGGAGTTACCTGCTTTTCACGAATTCCGATTATTGAATCGCTTTGCTTAAAAGTATTACCAGTGTAGCCAATGAATAAATCAGAAATTTTTGGAGATTGGCTGGTTGACTACGATTTAAAAGACGGCGGACGAATAAAGCGTTTATGCTTTAACAGATTTGATCTTTTAACCCGCGAGCCTTCACGGTTTACTCCTCCCAGCCAGGATTTTGGAAAATTTGAAACGAGACCTGTTTACGGGTATGACGACTGTTTTCCTTCGGTAGAAAGGTGTGGATATCCCGGTAAAGAGTGGGTAGTTCCTGATCATGGAGAGTTGTGCTGGCTGCCGTGGGAGGTTGAACAAAAAACCGGTCAACTGACTTTTTCAGTTAAAAGCCAGGCATTGCCGGTTACATTTAAAAGAGAGCTGTTTTTTGGTGAAAACGAGTTGAGATGGTCATTTGAAGTCAATAATCATGGTAATGAATGGCTTCCCTTTCAACATGTAATGCACCCCTTGCTGAATATTGAAGAAATTGCCGATGTAAAGTTACCCGGTTTCAAGTCTGTTGTTGATGAGAGCGAAGGTGAGTTAAAATTAAAAAGTTCAGAAGATCTGAGAGATTTCCTGTTTTCTGTGGGAAAAGGTCACGCAAGAATGCTTTACCTGGTACAACCTGATGACAACAAAGTGCAATGGAAGTATAAAAACGGCGTGTGCGTAGAGATGTCTTTTCCTCAAGAGTACTTTTCATCCATTGGTATCTGGTGGGATAACTGGGGATATCCAAATGAAGAAGGTCATAGAAGATGTGAGTGCGCATTTGAGCCCATTGCAGGCCTGACCAGTAAGCTCGACGATGCGCATAAGGCTGGATTAGCCACCTATATAGAGCCCGATAGTTGTATTACGTGGGATATCCGCTGGAAAATAAAAAAGAATGTTTCTTAAGATTCATTTCTGATTACCCCGCTATCAGCTTCATTTATATTTTGATGCTTTAAAAAAATTTCAATTCCATCCTGTTTTTAGAAAAAATCGATGCTTTTCTTTTTTATTATTAGCTTCTAAGATCATTCATCCATCTTATTTTAAAAACAATGATTTAAAATAAGGTATTAAAAATACTTTATTTAAAAGCTTCAAAATAAATAGGAAAAAATAGCTAATACGATATAAAACGAAAGAATAAAAATTTTTAAACCTTGTTTTTATACTTTTTTTTAGCTTATTTACACGTATAAGAATACAATTTGCTTAGCTGAAATTCTTACTAATCATTAAGGTGTAAATATGGAGAAACAAGTACAGTCCTGGCTTAAAAAGTTAGGGTATAGCTTTTTTTTAGTGTTGTTTTTTGCAACGTCGATATATGCTCAACAGCGAACTATTAGAGGAACAGTTAGTTCCGCAGAAACCGGAGAAACACTCCCCGGAGTAAACATTGTCATAAAGGGTACGCTTTCAGGAACGGCTACCGATATGGATGGCAATTTTAGCCTTAACGTTTCTGATCCGAACGCCATTTTGGTCTTTTCTTCTGTAGGATACAAATCTTTGGAAGTTGAAGTAGGCTCCTCTGAAGTATTGGATGTAACCCTCGAAGAAGATATCGGGAGTTTGGAAGAACTGATTGTAGTTGGTTACGGTACCCAGAGAAGGGTTGAAGTAACCTCGGCAATTTCTTCTGTACCTGCAGATGAAATTGCGCAACAGACCACGACCAATATAAATCAGGCAATGCAGGGCCGTGTGGCCGGTGTTAACGTTACCGAGAACAGTGGTGCGCCCGGAGCTGGTATTTCTGTGGATGTCCGTGGAATCGGTACCATTGGGAATAGTAGTCCACTATACGTCATTGATGGCATTCCCGGAGGCGATCTTAACTCCATAAATCCACAAAATATCAAGTCTATTGAAATTTTGAAGGATGCGTCAGCGGCAGCCATTTATGGGGCCAATGGTGCAAATGGTGTGGTATTGGTTACCACGAAAGGAGGAAGAGTAGGCCGGCCTCAAATCGATTTTGATATGACCTACGGAATTCAGCAGCTTTCTAATACTGTGGATGTGTTGAATGCCGAAGAATATGCCACATTGCAAAATGAGGCGCGTGCTGCTTCAGGATTAGAAACGTATTGGGATAATCCATCTTCTTTAGGAAAAGGCACGAACTGGCAGGATGAACTTTCCAGAAATGCCGCTCTTCAGCAATATAATTTGTCGGCTTCCGGAGGTACGGAAGATCTGCAATATTTTGTTTCAGGTGGTTTTTATGAACAAGAAGGTGTTCTCGTTGGAAGCGGTTTTGAACGAGGATCCATCCAGGCCAATGCCGATTATAAAATCAACGACTATTTCAAAATTGGAAACAGACTTTCATTAGCCCGAACCACTCAATCTGCTATTCCGGAAGATTATCCGTTTGCAACAGATAACCGTATTGTTGGTGCGCTGGAAATGTCTCCCACAGTACCGGTTTACAGAAATGGACAATTTGCCGGGCCGCAGGGTGATTTTGAAGGTAGCGGTCAAGGTCCGAATCCGGTTGGATTGGCGACCATTAATGATGTAAAAAATCAAATTTCAAATGTTGTAAACCGCGCTTATGTCCAACTTACACCACTTGAAAATCTTGTAATTAAGTCCGAATTGGGCGTTGATTATACAGATGGAAGCTATTTTGAATTTAACCCAACCTATCGCTGGGGAATTACTTCCAACTCCATTGCCCAGTTGTACCGGGCTGAAAGCAATAGCTATGGCTGGACAAGTCAAACTACGGCAACGTATGAAACGATTATTCAGCAAGATCATGAATTAGATTTGTTGGCTGGTTTCTCAGTTAGCGAGTCCAGGTATGAATCACTGGATGCTTCCGCCCAGGGTTTTATCAGCGAAAATGTGAGAGTGATTAGTGCTGCCGATCAAATCAACAGTTTATCTGAATATGTTGAAGAAGAAGGAATGATCGGATATTTCGGCCGGGTAAATTATGCTTACCAGGGTAAATATCTATTCACAGGAAATATCCGGGTAGACGGTTCTTCAAAATTTGGTGAAGGAAACCGATATGGTGTTTTCCCTTCATTCTCTGCCGGTTGGAGATTGTCTCAAGAGAAGTTTTTGTCTGATGTGGATGCCATTGATGATTTGAAACTTCGTGTAAGCTGGGGTAAATCCGGTAATTCCCAAATTGGAAATTACAACTACGCCACGCGCCTCAACCTTTCTCAATACTATGTGTTAGGAAACGGTCAGGAAATCGTGCCCGGCGTAGCTCCGAACAGTGTTCCCAACGAAGATGTGAAATGGGAAACAACCACCCAGACCAATATTGGTATTGACCTGGCGATGATGAGGGAAAAAATCAACTTTACGGTAGATTATTACATCAAAAATACCACTGATATGTTGGTGCCTGTGCCAATACCAAGTAGTTCTGGTATCACAGAAGCTCCTTACCAAAATGCAGGCGAGGTTGAAAACAGGGGACTTGAAATTTCCCTGATGCACCAAAATTCAGTAGGCGATTTTTACTACAAAATTGGCGGTAACTTCGCGACAGTTAAAAACGAAGTGCTTGACCTTGGGGGCGGACTTCCTATCCCCTCCCCCATTTTATACCGTGAATCTGTTCGTCTTACACGAACCGAAGAAGGCCGGTCCGTCGGTGAGTTTTACGGATATAAAACAGATGGTTTGTTCCAAACACAGCAGGATATTGACAACCATGCTACCCAACCGGGTGCAGCACCGGGCGACATCCGTTTTGTGGATACAAATGGTGATGGCGTGATTAATGACAGTGACCGAACCTATCTTGGCAGCCCGATTCCCGATTTTCAATTTGGAATTACAGCGAACTTCTCCTACAAAAACTTCGATCTGAGAATGCTCTTCAGCGGGGTGTACGGGAATAAGCTGATCAATACCATGGGATATCGCCTGCTGAACGGATCACATATCGGTAATAAAATGGCCGGCGCCCTTGATAGATGGACCGGACCCGGTACAAGTAATGATATGCCGCGTATGACCTGGAACGACCCCAATGATAATGCCAGAATTTCTGACCGTTATGTGCAAGATGGATCATATCTCAGGCTGAAGAACATTCAGCTTGGATATAACCTCTCACAGGATCTTTCAAGCTCCATTGGTGTGCGTGAGCTCCGCGTGTATGTAAGTGCACGTAATCTGTTCACAATTACGAATTACGATGGATTTGATCCTGAATTGGGTAAAGTTGACAACAATAACCTGAATTATGGAATTGATATGGGTAGTTATCCCGTACCTCGATCCTTTAATGTAGGTTTAAGTGTTGGACTTTAATCACATCATTGCTTTTAAATCAAAAAATTTAGTGTTATGAAAAAATTAATTATAAGCTTTCTGATATTTCTGGCAGTTGCTTCCTGGGGGTGTGAAGATCAAATCCTCAATAAGCAATCTCCCAATGAAGTAACGGCAGTTAATTTCTATAAAACCGAAGATGATGCCGTGGCAGCTATTAATGCCGTATACGATGCACTACAGTATCGTGGATTATTCAAAAACAGCTATTGGTCCATCGGAGATATTACTTCCGATGATGCCGACAAAGGTGATGGCGGTAAGTCAGATGGTCCCGCATGGTGGGAGTTTGACCTTTTTGATATTAAATCAACAAATTCCCTTTTAGCAGATAGCTGGGCAGATAGTTACACCGGCATCTACCGAGCCAATATTGCGCTGGAGCGAATTCCTGCTATTGATATGGACGAAAGCCTGAAAAACCGGTTAATCGGTGAAGCAAAATTCCTCCGCGGCTACTATTACTTCTGGCTGGTTCGCCTGTTTGGTGATGTTCCGCTTATTACAGAACCGCAATCTCTTGGGGATCTGAAAGTCAGCAGAACAGCTAAAGCTCAGATATACGACTTGATTATAAGAGACATGAGCGAAGCCGCTGCTGTCTTGCCCACAACTTATTCAGACGGAGATCTGGGCCGTATCACAAAAGGAGCTGCCAACGGAATGCTGGCAAAAGTATACATGTGGCAAAAAGACTGGCAACAAGCTGCGAATTATTCAAAGCAAGTAATCGATTCCGGCGTGTACAGCCTCCTGGAAAATTATGCTGATAATTTCGAAGAGGAATTCGAAAACGGCAGTGAATCTATTTTTGAAGCTCAGTTCATGAAAGGCGGGCCCAATGGAGCCTGGGGAAATGGAAGTGATGGTACCATTCATCACATCAGTATTGCACCCAGAAACTCCGGAACACCCGGTTTGGAAGGTTGGGGTTTTGATATGCCAACCCAGGATTTGGTGGATGAGTTCGAAGAGGGTGACCCTCGTTTAGAAGCTACCGTATTGATGGAAGGCTCTACAATTCAGGGTGGCAAAGTGTATAATCCTGAATGGTCTTCAACCGGTTACAACACCCGAAAATATCTTGTAAAACGAGATGGTTTCATAGAAGACGGAAGTGATTCCCCGGTAAATGTGCGTGTAATGCGTTATTCAGAAGTTCTTCTCAATTATGCTGAAGCATTGAATGAGCTTGGACGAACCGGAGAAGCTTACCCATATGTAAACCAGGTTCGCGAACGAGTTGGTTTGGCGCCGCTGGCCTCCGGAATGAGTCAAGACGCATTTCGTGATGCTGTTTACCATGAACGCAGAGTAGAACTTGCACAAGAAGGTCACCGCTGGTGGGATCTTGTGCGAACAGACCGTGCGCTGGAGGTAATGAGTGCAAAAGGAAGCAATATCCAGCAGCACCATTTGATTTTTCCCATACCTCAATCCGAAATTGATGTAAATCCGGAACTAACCCAAAATCCGGGATACTAACATCAGTTTATCTGTTACGGTTCTGTCCGGGTGTTTGTTGAAATCCGGGCGGAGCCGGAATAGATCCATGCAAGTGCAAGATTTTCAGTATTGTAGATTATATACTGATATTAAAAGCTGGCCATAAAATCGAGAATCAGATATTGTTCAAGCAGAACGTTATGGCGGCAGGACAAATCAAATGTTTGCTAATTCCAATATGATATATTCGTTACTCCTCTCATGAAGAAAATAATCAGTCTGTTCTGTTTACTGGCCGTTTTTTCCACGTCTCTGGTTGCCCAGAATAATACCGCAGAAGAAAAAGCTCCGGCGGAAGAAGTTTTATTAAAAGATTACCGTCCCAAATCCATTTATAAACTCCCGGAGTATAAAGCAGAAAAAGCAAGTTTTGGTGCTATTGATATGCATTCGCACCCTTATCCCAATAGCGAAGAGGGAATTAAGAAGTGGGTGGAAACCATGAAGGAAAATAATATCAAAAAAACCATGGTTCTCACGTACAGTACAGGCGCTGAATTTGATTCATTGTATTCGGTCTATTCCAAATACGGCGATTATTTTGAAGTGTGGAGCGGAATTGATTACACCGGTTACAACGAACCCGGATTTTCTGAAAAATCAGTTAAAGAGCTTGAACGTTTGCACGCGGTTGGTGCAACCGGCATTGGCGAACTTGGCGATAAAGGAAGCGGCCTTGTTTATTCACATCCAACAAAAGGTGTAGGTCTGCACATTGATGATGAAAGACTGGATCCGGTTCTGGAAAAAGCAGGCGAACTTCATATGCCGATCAATATTCATGTGGCTGAACCATACTGGTTTTATATGGAAATGGACTCTACCAATGATGGCCTGATGAACGCTGTCGATTGGCGTCTTGATAACAAGAAAGATATTCTTGGCCATGGCGAACTTCTGAAAACACTGGAGAATGCAGTAGCTAAACATCCAAATACAACATTTGTGGCCGCCCATCTTGGGAATAGTGCATATGATCTGAACATCATTGGACGGATGCTTGAAAAATATCCCAACCTCTATGCTGATCTTTCCGCGCGTTACGCCGAACTATCTCAAATTCCGCGGCATGTTCGGCAATTTATTATCGACCACCAGGATAAGATTGTATACGGTACGGATATGGGTACGGACGGGCATATGTACGATGTAACATTTCGGGTGCTTCAAACAATGGACGAGCATTTTTATGAACACGACACTTTCGGATATCACTGGAGCTTGAATGGTTTTGATTTGAGTGAAGATGTGCTCAGAAAAATTTATGTAACCAATCCGGAAAAAATTCTTAACCGATAATACCTATCCATATATGAAATCTATCTCACGTTTTGGTTTTTTACTCTCCCTCGGAATAGCCATTGTTTTTACAGCTTGTTCCAGCCATGATGAACCCTCGATAAAAAGTGGCGATTTAACTCTTCATTTCAATAATCAACTATATACAAAAGTTGATTTCTCACAGGCAGAAACGGATCTCATTACGGATTTTCAGGCTTCAGAAATTCTGAAGATAAACGGAGAATCATTTAGTGATTTCGAACAAACGGAGTTCACCAGCCAATCTGTCAATGATATGATTGGGAAAGGAAATCGCCTTACAATCAGTGGTGAGCTAAACCAGGATTCATATCAAATCAAAAAAACAGTTACGGCTACCGTTTATGAGGATATCCCAAATCTGATTATTACAAAGGTAGATTATGAAAATCTTGGAGATGAAAGTATTGCCATCCAGGGATGGGAAAACAATCGGTATACCGTGGCCGGTGAAGTGACAGACGCATCTGAGGCAGGGTTTTGGTCGTTCCAGAGCGGAACGTATCCTTCACGGCAGGATTGGGTGTTACCTGTAGGAAAAGATTTTTATCAAAAAAATTACCAGGGAATGAACTCTTCTGATTATGGAGGAGGTACACCAATCGTAGATGTTTGGCGACAGGATGCGGGATTAGCAGTTGGTCATATTGATATTGAACCCCAGTTGCTTTCACTTCCGGTAAATTCAGAAGGTATTGAAGGTGGCGTACAGATTGCCGTTCAATTTGATGCAGATAGTATCTCTACCCAAAAATTTGACAGAGATCTTGCTCCGGGAGAAAATTTCTCCACATTGGAGACTATTGTTATGGCCCATACAGGAGACTTTTTTGCATCTGTTAAGAATTACAGTAAAATAATGGAAGCTAAAGGAGTCGGGTTTCCAACTCCGCCTGAAACAGCTTATGAGCCTATTTGGTGCGCCTGGGGATACGAACGTAATTTTACAGTTGACCAAGTGATAAACACCCTTCCAAAAGTAAAAGAGCTTGGATTTGAATGGGCTGTTTTGGATGACGGCTGGCAGATTGCCGAAGGTAGCTGGGTTACAAATAACAAGTTTAATGATACCAGCATGAAGGAATTTGTGGATCAAATTCACCAGCATGGACTGAAGGCAAAACTATGGTGGGCTCCGCTGGCTGCAGATCCCGGATCGGATGTTCACGAAAATCAGACCGATATGCTGTTGGTAAATCAAGGAGGAGACTACCAGCATATTACGTGGTGGAACAGCCATTATTTAAATCCTGCACTGAACTCAACCAAAGAGTATCACAAACAATTGGTTGAGAAGTTTATGGACGAATGGGGATATGACGGGCTGAAAATTGACGGACAACATTTGAACCAGGTACCGCCGGATTACGGACATGAGGACAGTCAGGAGTACCCGGAAAAATCGTTAGAAGAACTCCCGGACTTGTACAAAGTGATTTATGATACAGCCCTTGATATTAAGCCCGATGCCGTTGTGGAAATTTGTCCCTGCGGAGCTTCGATCTCTTCCTTTATCACACCGTTTATGAACCAGTCGGTTTCTTCTGATCCGCTCAATTCATGGCAAATTCGTTTGAAAGGAAAAACCTACAAAGCGTTAATGGGTGGCGATGCGGCTTATTATGGAGATCACGTTGAACTAAGTGACGATCAGAGTGATTTTGCTTCTACCGTGGGAATTGGCGGCGTGATTGGAACCAAATTTACATGGCCAGCCGATGCTGATCCCGAAGGAAAATATGTGCTTACAGAAGAAAGAGAAGAGTTGGTAGCCAAATGGATGGATATCTACAAAAAATATATGCTGCCAAAAGGAAACTATCGTGGTGAACTGTACGATATTGGTTTCTACTCTCCCGAAGCCCATGCGGTAGAAAAAGATGGTAAACTGTTCTACGCTTTCTATTCCGATTCTTTTGATGGCGAAGTGGAACTTCGCGGCTTGGAATCCGGCAAAGAATATCATCTGATGAATTATGAAACCGGTGAAGATCTTGGAACCGCAACGGGTCCTGAAGCGAAACTGGAAACCAGCTTTACGCATCATGTAATGGTTATGGCAAGCCCGGAATAAATCAGTGCTAATCCAAATTTTTTAAGCCGAAATAACCATGGACAGAAAGAGTTTTTTGAAAAAAAGTTCATTAGTAGGGTTGGGTTTTTCCGCCATGCCTTTTTACTCCAAACAAAACCGGGCTGAACGTCCGGTTGCAAACCCGCGCGTAAAGAAAAAAGTGATTGTGGCAGGCGCGGGTATTGCCGGTTTATGCTGTGCTTATGAACTGATGAAAATGGGCCACGAAGTTGTGGTACTTGAAGCCGCCGGCCGTTACGGGGGAACCGTTTTATCTGTGCATGATGGACTGGCTGACGGCCTGTATGCCGACTACGGCGCCGAAAATTTCACAAAGCCGGGGTATGAAAATTACTGGAAATATATCGATGAGTTCGATATTCCTGTGATTCCCTATTACCATCGCGTAAATACGCTGAACAGAGTGGATGATGAGTGGCTCAGCGAAAGTGATCAGCAGCAAAGGCAGCAGGATGCTATCAAAAAATCCGGTGGGCTTAACCGAAGGGAAAAGCGTGCAATTTCTGAAAACGAGAATGTAAGCACCTATGTAAGCCTCGAAAAATTATACCTGGAACCTTACCTCGAAAAGTTCGATGATGAATATCAGCCATTCGGTGTTGGCTATGATGAGTTAGATACGGTTCCTGTATCCGATATTTATAAAAAGGAGGGCGCTTCAAAGGCTGCCCTTCAGTTGCTTGGAGGGGGCGGTACGTCTGCCCTTAACAAATTATGGCAAACATATATCATGAAAAAAAGGGGCTACTGGGGCCCCATTGATCTTTTCAGGATTAAGGAGGGAAATGAAGTTCTCCCAAAAGAATTTGCGAAACGGTTAGGCACACGAGTAAAACTGGGATGCAATATTCTTGAAATCCAAAATGACACTGCCGGCGTAGCCGTAACCTATCGTGAGTTTGGCGAAGACAAAAAAATCTCGGCTGATTTCATAGCCAATTGTTTACCGGTTACAGCTCTTCGAAATGTCATCATCACACCGGATTTACCCGCTGAAAAGAAATTTATCCTCGATAATATATCATACGAACAAAAATCCCGCGTGGTTTTTCAGGCCCGGTCCGAATTTTGGAAGAAAGATGATGTGAGTATCAATCTCACCTTTAATCATCCGTTTTTGCAAACCATTTGGCGTGTAGCGGAAGAGGTGGATACGTCACGAACTGTATTGATGGCCAAAGCGCCATCCGGTGTAAATCCGCTGCGAACACTGGCTACATTTAAAGAACTCTATCCCGGTGATGCCAAAAACATTGATATTGAGCAAGTATTGATAAAAGACTGGTCTACCGACACATTTACGCCGGGGTGTGAAAGAGAAGGTTTCCCGATGGGAACGCTGAACAGCTATTGGCCTCACCTGATTCGTCCCGAGAAAAGAATGCATTTTGCCGGCGGATACGCAGATAACCGAAGCTGGGGGATGGAAGCTGCAACCAACTCGGCAAATCGTGTAGCGAACGAAATCGATCAGGCTTAGAGAACGGGCATTATGAGTATACGAGTTGCTTTAAGTATCATCGCAGGATTTACCTTCTTCTATGCATTGCATCCAAGTTCCGGGAACGCAGATCTGCCAACGACAACCATTGTTCAAGCCGGAAAACCGGATGTCAAGTTAGAAATTGGAGCTTCAGGAAATCTCACGTGGGGACAGCGGGTCCGTTATTCCATTCATGTGGAAGATGAAACGGACGGAAGTTCGCGCTACGGAGAAATCAATTCAATAGAAGTATTTCTGAATGTTCGCTATGTGTCTGATTATAAAAATTCAGCTTCTCTGAAAGATCAGGCAAAAAGTGATCTGTATACAGCCGGCGGTTTGGCGCTGCTTGGTAAAAGCACTTGTTTTGGCTGTCATTCCGATGAAAATAAAATGACTGGCCCTTCCTTTTCAGAGATAGCAGATGCTTATAAAAATGATGCAAATCGTCAAGAACAACTGGTAAAAAGTGTGAAAGACGGGTCGTCTGGTAAATGGGGAGAGGTGGTTATGCCGCCGACAGTAACATACAACGACGAAGAAATTTCGAAGATTGTAGACTACATCCTTCAGCAGGGTTCCTGCACCACATGTTGGGTATATCAGGGAGCCGAAGGTGTGCTTGAAGTGATGGAAAAACCTGATCAGAATAGTACCGGCGGGGCGTATGTCTTAACAGCCAGTTATACCTCTTCTGCCGGAGAGCAGGGCCTGGATACGATTGTATTACCTGTTCAATAATAAAATCGAATCTGAGAGAGATTTGATTTCTGCTTATTTCAATATCAATCCATAGAGCTTAAATCATGAATAGAAAATCGTTTTTACATTCCGTGGGCCTTTCAGGAGCCGCGGCATTCCTGGGAGTCAATAATATTGGTAAAAATCCCTTGTCATCTGAGATTCTTTCCCCCGAAAAAAACAGACTTTACCAAGGTCCTTTTCCCGTAGATGAAGTTCCGGGATGGGGCGTGGTTATGACGACTATTCCATCGCAAAGAATCCTTAATAATTTTGGGATGGGACTGGTTACATATGTAATTGATGAAGCAGGACCACCGTCGGTGAAAGGTGAATCACTGGAAAAATCCATTGAAAAGCTTGCGCAGATTCCCATGGGACAAAAACTGTACCTGCGCCTGAACTGGAAAGATCTTCAGCAAAAACCAGGCGAGTTAAATTCATCCAAAGCCTGGAATCTGGCTTTTGAAATGGCAGAAAAATACAACAAACGAATTGCATTCCGTGTGATGCTCAGCAATCCTGAAATTCCCGGCCTGGCGATGCCCGATTTTGTGGCAGAAAAAGTGCCAATGGTTGAGCTGGGAAAAACAGACGAAATTGGCCTGGATGGAAAAGTTCATTATGAACCCCGGTATGATCATCCCGAATTTCAGAAAGCATTTCGTGACTTCGATCGCCTTTTGGCAGAGCAATATAATGGCCATCCGCTTATCGAATATATGGACACCTATATGTATGGATTTTGGGGAGAAGGACATACCTGGCCGTTTGAGACAAATCCATTTCCCGATTCTGTCGTAGCTGAACAAACTTTTAATGAGATGTTCAGAATACAGCAGGAACACTGGAACCATGTGCCACTCACAACAAACACACAGCCGGATTTTAGTAAAGTTGGAAATGATGCACTTCTGGAAGAAACGTTGAGAACCGGAAACTGGCTGCGAACCGACACGATTTTTATTGAAAATCAGCAGATTGCTGCACTTAGTAATCGCGAGTCGCATATTGCGGCTTCCATTGAAGTGGGAATGTCAGACGGAACCGAAGAAGGTACATTGGTTTATGATGGACAAACGCACACAGAAAATGAGATCCACCATGTGATGGATGTAGGGCCCAATTACTACTCCTTGTGGAATTGGCAGGCCATCGCTGCCGATAAAGTTCTGCGGTATTATGAACAACATCCCAATGGCATCGATGAAATTGCCCGAAAAATCGGGTATAGAATTCGCCCGTCATGGATTTGGCACTTTAACAAAGAAGGGCATAACGGACTGGTTTTTGGTCTGGTAAATGACGGATTATCCGGCGTTCCGGGATCGATCAAACTGATCCTGAAAGATGAAAGTGGTGAGGAACTTTCTTCCGGATTTGTGGATCCGGGATATCCGAAACCCACCGGCGTACGGCAGGTGCGAATGATGCTTCCCAAAGGCGCTGACTGGCAAAAATTACGATTGTCTGCAGAAATCAAGGTGAAAGGAAAATTATATCCGGTGGAATGGGCCTGCCGACAGGAAACAAATTCTGACGGAAGCCTGACACTCCGACCAACGCCCGGTCTTGGATAAATTTAGGGTCGGCGGCGAAAGAAAGAGACATATGCTAACAAATAGCACAAACCACAATTCAATCATCTTGAGAAATATGAAACGAACACTTTCAGCTTTGGCAGCTACACTACTATTAATGTATGGCTGTGATGTAAATAAAAACTCCGGCAAAAATACCTTTCAGGATCAGGTTTTTACATACACAGAATCCGATGCAATTATTGCAAACCCTGAACGGGGCCTGCAAAAATATTCCATTACCGATGATTCCTATTATTCAACGGCGGATTATTCGAATATTGATGAAGCGGAGTTAACAGAGTGGAGAACAGGGCCGGAAAAAATCACGGTTTTATACAGATATTTCTTATTGGGAGATTTTTTAGAATCAGAAATCTCACAAGCCTATTTAGAGAATATCCAGAATGATTTTAACCGGATTCGCAATGCAGGTTTTAAATGTTTGGTGCGGTTTTCCTATACCAATCGTCAGTCAGCCACCGAGCCTCAGCAGCCAACCAAAGCATTGATTTTGCAGCATATCAACCAGTTAGCTCCTGTGCTGGAAGAAAATAAAGATGTGATTGTAGCTCATCAGGCTGGTTTTATTGGTACGTGGGGCGAGTGGTATTATACAAATTCCGACGAATTCGGAACAGACGGCAGCATCAACGAAACGCAATGGGCAAATCGAAGAGAGGTGGTATACGCTATGCACGACGCCACTCCGATGGACATTCCAATACAGGTGAGATATCCGGAAGCAAAAATTAGCATGTATGGAGAAACAGAACTTACGGATGCCACGGCGTACAAAGATACTCCCCAGGCAAGAGTTGGTTTTTATAATGATGCATTTTTAAATGTCTGGGGTGATATGGGGACATATCGCGTTTCGGGCGAAAATGAAAATCCTGTGGGAACGGATGACTATTCATTCCTGCAAAATGAAACTCAATACCTGCCCATGACCGGTGAAACGAACGGATTAAATTCTCCCCGGACGGATGGCGAAAATGCAGTGGAAGAGATGGATCTGGCAAACTGGTCCATCATCAACCGGGATTACCATCCGGATGTTGTGAATGGCTGGATTGATTCCGGTTATTTTGATGAAATGCTCAAAAATTTAGGATACCGGCTTGTACTGAATCAAGCCTCGTTCTCACAAAACGGAGATATGTTAGAAGTAACATTAACCATGGAAAACAAAGGCTATGCTCGGCCTTTCAGGGAACGCGAAGCTTATTTGATTTTCAAGAATTCAAGTACGGGCGAAGAACAAATCGTTTCTGTACCCGGCGATGTTCGAACCTGGGAAGGCGAATTTGAAATTACAATCCCGGTTGAAAAATCAGAACTGGAAAGCGGCGTGTATGAGGTTTCTCTGCACCTGCCAGACAGATTACTACAAGGCCGTCCTGAGTTTGCTATTCAGCTTGCCAATGAAGATATGTGGGATTCCGAAACGGGACGAAATATTCTTGGTGAGATACAAATTTGAAAAACGTCCCAAAACAAAGATGTAACTCTTAAACAAATATCATTTCACAAGCTTCTTTAAAATGATGATGAATAGGTTAGTAGATAAAGGTTTGAAAATAATTAAAAGCAGTACAGACAATCGCATGAATCAAAAATACATCATAACTCAATTACTCTGTTTCCTGTTTCTGGTGACAGGAATTGCCACTGGCCAACAAAAAAAAGCAACCATTGAAATTCCGGTTCAAGATAATGAAGCCTGGTGGAGTGGAGTGGTGAATCATGGAGAAATGCTCCCAATTAAAAACGGATATCATGCCAATTTGGAAAGCAATTACGGAAACCAGGTTCAGCCGCTTCTTCTTTCAACCGAAGGTGACGTGATCTGGTCGGAAGACCCATTTGAAGTAAAAATGGCTAATAATGTTTTAACCGTTTCTTCACCTAATTCATCACTGATCCATACAGACGCAGGTTCTACTTTGAGAGAAGGATATCTTTACGCTTCCAAAACCTATTTTCCGCCGGCAGGAGAATTGCCGGATGAATTGATGTTTAGCGCGCCACAGTACAACACCTGGATTGAGCTGATGTACGATCAGAATCAACAAGATATTCTGGAATATGCACGGAATATCATATCAAACGGATTTCCTCCCGGCGTTTTGATGATTGATGACAACTGGCAGGAAGATTACGGAAAGTGGGATTTTCATCCCGGCCGGTTTTCGGATCCAAAAGCAATGGTAGACTCTCTTCATGCCATGGGTTTCAAAGTGATGCTTTGGATGGCGCCTATGGTCAGCCCCGACAGTGATGTGTTCCGGTTGCTGAGTGAGAAAGATATGCTGCTGAAAGACGCCGAAGGAAATGCAGCGGTTATCCGATGGTGGAATGGGGCAAGCGGTATTCTGGACCTGTCCAATCCGGATACTGAAGAATGGTTCAAGGAACAACTGGATTACCTTCAGGAAACCTACAATGTAGATGGGTTTAAATTTGATGCGGGAGATTTTCATCATTATGACAACACCTATACGAGCGATGGTCCGGCTTCCCGCCAGCGACAAAGTGAACTGTATGGACGTATAGGGCTTGATTATTCTTTGAATGAATATCGTGCGATGTGGAAAATGGGAGGACAACCCTTGGTAAATCGCTTGCGGGATAAAGCTCATAGTTGGGAAGATCTGCATAAATTAATTCCGGACATTCTCCTCCAGGGACTGATTGGATACAACTTTACCTGTCCGGATATGATTGGCGGCGGCGAGTTTACCTCATTCTTACCCGGCGCGGAAATTGATCAGGAGTTGATTGTTCGTTCAGCACAATCTCATGCGCTCATGCCAATGATGCAATTTTCAGTTGCTCCGTGGAGAATTTTGGATAACGAGCATTTAGAAGCGGTGGAAAAAGCGGTGGAACTGAGAAAAAAATATGCACCCGTTATTCTTCAGTTAGCCCGTGAGTCGGTAAAATCAGGCGAACCTATCGTCCGGTCGATGGAGTATATGTTTCCACATCAGGGATTTGAAAATATAAATGATCAATTTTTCCTTGGAGACACCATCCTCGTTGCTCCCGTACTGGAGAAAGGTATCGATACACGAAAAGTTGTTCTTCCGGCCGGACGCTGGAAAGACAGCAATGGAAAAGTACATGAAGGGGATCAGGTGGTTGAAGTTCGTGTGACTTTAGAGAGTGTGCCACACTTTGAGCTTCAGTAAATTTTGTCATTAGTTTAGTAGAGTAATCAATTCACGTTAAATAACGAGAATTACAAAGCTTGTCATCCTGCTGTTTCTCATAAAACAGCAGGATGGCGACCGGGGAGAAAAGTTTAGCATATCTATCGATTTAGTGAGAACGGGATAAAAAATCACCTAAATCAATCCATCTTTGTAAAAAAAACGTAAAGAGTGGTGGTTTTATGAATGACTATAGTCTTATTATATGTCCCGGGAAGGTTCACTCAATAAATATTTGGAAGGAAGAATAGTTTTAATCTTTCGATTCGTTTTAAAAAACTATAAAACGAAAGGCGAAAATTTCTTTCATGTGAGTTGTACGGATAGAAAAGTAAATTTTTTACATATTCTTTTATGTTATAAATATAATGTAAACCAAGTTTATTCGTTTCTATTTCAGATAATACCGATCAAAAATTTAAACTTTTTAAATAATTTCTTCTTTCCTTTAAAGAAGTTAGGTTTCTTTTGTTTTTTCGGCTCATTTCATTTCTATTCCCTTTTAACCATTAGAAATTTACTATATCTGTTTTTTTCATCTAAAAAAGTTATAAAACGAATTAAAAAAAACATAAATGTTTTGCTTTTCTCATTTTTTTGATTTTTATTCCTTTATATAAAGAAACAATAACTTTTCTTTTGTTTAAAATTCTTATTTAATCTCTAAACGGTGTAAATATGGGAAAACATATACATTCCTCTCTTATAAGATCGGGGTTGGGTGCAGTATTGATATTGATCTTTAGTGCCTCCCTATATGCTCAGCAAATAACGGTCTCTGGTACAGTGACTTCTGTGGAAACAGGAGAAACTCTTCCTGGGGTAAACGTTGCTGTTGTTGGTCAAGCAACCGGTACCACAACAGATTTTGAAGGTAATTATGAACTGAATGTGAGCGCAGATGCAACTCTTCGCTTTTCATATATCGGTTTTATTACACAGAATATTCCGGTTAATGGAATGGAAACTATAAATGTGGAATTGGCGGAAAGCGTCCAGGCTCTTGATGAACTTGTTGTATTGGGTTATACAGTAGTGTCAAAAAGGGACGTGTCCAGTTCTGTTGCTCAAATTAGCGAACGGGATATTGAAACGATAACAACCAGTGATCCGACGGAAGCTATTGAAGGACAAATGGCTGGTGTTATTGTTGAACAATCCAGTGGCCGGCCTGGTCAAAACGCGGATATTATAATTCGTGGAATGGGCTCAATATCAGCCAGTTCGTCACCTCTTTACGTTATAGACGGTGTGATTGCGGGTGCAGGTGAACGTGAGGCAGTAGCGCCTTCTGATGTTGAATCGATTAGTGTGCTGAAAGATGCGGCAGCAACAGCACTTTATGGTTCCAGGGCTTCTAACGGGGTTGTGGTAATTACCACTAAAAAAGGTCGTGCTGGTGATACTCAAATTAACTTGAAATCCTCAAGGGGATACAGTACAACTCTGCATGGAAATGAAGAGTGGATGGATGCACAGGAATTATATGATTTTCACCAAAGCATGGTGAGTGCAGAAAATGGCCCTTTTTATAACCGTCCGGAAATTCTGAACCATGACACCAACTGGAGAGATATCGGTTTTGATACGGGTATTACACAGATGTATGACGCTTCTATTTCCGGTGGTGACAGTCAGACTACGTTTTTTATCTCAGGAAATTTCTTTCAGGAAGAAGGTACCAACATCGGTACGAACTACGAGAGAATTTCTGGTCGTGTAAACGTACAGCATAATTTTAACGAAGACTTTCGTGTAGCTGCCAGGGTTGCCGGTAACTATGGCACGAGAGACAATGTTGTACAGGGAAATCCATATACGATTTTAACATTCTCACAAAGAGCTCTGCCTTGGGATAGTCCTTATAATGAAGACGGCACAGTTCGTGTAGGTACCGAGTCAGACTGGTACTCTCGTGATTCTGAAAACCCGCTTCATGGGATGCAATGGAATACTGACATTGATAAAGTCTCTTTCTACTCTACTGATATCCGTTTAGAGTATAATATTACAGATTGGGCAAGTGTTACGAGTTCAAACCGCTACTCCCAACGGGACGGCAGACGGGAGATATTCCTGGATGGCAGATCTTTGGCAGGTGGCGCCAGAAATGGCTCAATTGAAAATGAAAGTGAGCGGGCTACATCTTTGCTTACTTCTAACCTTCTTCATCTTAACAAAGGCTGGGCTACTCAGTCCTTAAGTGGTCTGGTTGGTTTCGAGTATCAGGAAAACCGATCCGAGTGGAACAATTTTGTTGGCGGTGGTCTTGCTCCGGGTTTGAAAATTCCTGACGCAGCAGCTGTACCTTACGAAGTAGGAGGGAATATTGGCGAAAGCGCGTTTGTATCAGTTCTGGCTCAGGCTGAATATGAATACCTTGAAAAATATATCGCAACGGTTTCATTCAGACGTGACGGATCTTCAAGATTCGGTGCAGAGAACCGATTCGGTAATTTTTATTCAGTAGGTGCATCTTGGATTTTAAGCCGTGAGAATTTCCTTGCCGATGTTGATGCAATCGAGCAATTGGCTCTTCGTGCCAGTTACGGAACAACAGGAAACGCCAGTATTGGTAATTATGAAGCACAGGGATTGTATTCCTTTACCAGTAACTACATTGGTTCTCCTGCCAGTTTCCCTTCTCGGGTTCCAAATGATGATTTAACCTGGGAAGTTGCCAAAACATACAACATAGGTGTTGACTTGGATCTTTGGAACAGAATCAACATGTCAGTTGATGTTTATCAGCGAACAAATGACGACCTCCTCCAGGAAGTTACGTTACCAGGTACCAGCGGTATTGACGATCGTATCCTGAATGTTGGATCGGTAAGAAACCAAGGTTTTGAATTAGCTCTCACCACTACAAATATTCAGGGAACAGACTTTAACTGGACCACGTCTTTAACCTTCTCAACAAACAGAAACGAAGTTGTTGAATTGTATGATGGCGAGCCTATCAATCTTGATGACGACAACATGCGATTGGAAGAAGGATACGACATGAACACCTATTACCTGAGAGAATGGTATGGTGTAAATCCACAAACGGGTGCTCCTCAATGGATTAACGAGGATGGAACAATTACCGAAGATTATGGAGTGGCTGCTCCCCGATTGGTAGGTTCTGCATCCCCGGATTTTCAGGGTGGTATGAGAAACAGATTACAGTATAAAAACTTCACTTTCGATGCATTTATCACTTATATGAAAGGTGGTACTGGCTATTATGGCAGTGGTATCGACTTTGGAGCTTATATGACCACCAACTATCGTAAGTTGAGATCAGGTGAAAGTTACTGGCAGCAGCCCGGTGATAATGCTCACTTCCCTGCAAATGTAGTGGGTGGTAATAACAGTGGTCACCTTGAGTCCAGCCTGTGGCTGTATGAGCGGTCTTACATTCGGTTAAGAAGTGCCAGATTAAGCTATACACTATCTCCAGACCTGTCGTTTATGCAAACAGTTGGCCTGAGAAATGCAATGCTTTATGTCAACGGGGAAAACCTCCTCACATTTTCTGACTGGCCAGGCAGAGACCCTGCTTCAGTAGAAAACGACTACCCGCTTGCGCGAACCTTCCTTTTTGGGATAGAAATCGGCTTTTAAACGAATTTTAATATCAAATCAGAAATCAAAAAACTATGAAACATTTAAAGATAGTTTTAGCAACTGTAGTGCTGTCACTCGTTATGCTGTTCAGCAGTTGTGACATAGCCCGCTCACCATACGATGGTGTCCCCGTTGATCAGGCATTAAACTCTGTGCAAGGATTAGAAGATGTAACCAGGGGTAATTATGCATACCTGAAAGATGAGACAGCAGGTACCAATAACCTTGTGATGATGCTTTATCAACCCGGAGATTACAGGTCAGATGATCTGATGATCAGTGGTACAACATCAAACCGGATGATGCTTACTTATAATTATCTCCATAATCCCAATATGGCGAATACGCTTAATTTGTGGAGACGCGCATATCGGCTGATTTATAATGCAAATACGGTTGTAGATGCAATTACACCCGGCGAATCTGCTGAATTGGATCAACTTCGGGGCGAAAATCAATTCCTCCGTTCATTGATGACTTTGCATCTGGTAACTGCTTTTGGCCGTCCATATTCTCATGGCAGAGATAATCTTGGAGTTCCAATTATGCGAGAACCCGACCTGGAAGCCCAGCCTGCACGAGCAACGGTTGGTGAAGTTTATGACTTCCTGGTAGAGGATTTAATCGAGGCGGCAAATCTTATGGGCTCTGAAAAATCAAGTTCATATGGTACAAAAGAAGCTGCATTGGCCCTTTTATCACGTGTATATCTCTACAGAGGTGATAACGAACAAGCTATTGCAACGGCAGATCAGGTTATAAATTCAGGAAGATATGAGTTGGTGGATACCGAGACTCTTCCCAGATATTTCACCTTTAATAATGAAGCTGATGCCCGATCTGAGTCTATCTTTGCAATTCGTCACGTAATGCCGTCTGATGATCATGGCAGAAGCCACGGTATAGGATCTATGATTTACCAATCTTCCTCCGGCGCTGGATGGGGCGAAAACTACGCTTCAAAAGCTTACCGTGACTTAATTGATCAGTGGCCGTCAGATGTTCGCCGACAGTTCATCGAACCTCAGTTTGAGATTGTAAATGGCGACACCGTTCGTGATGGAAATGGTAACTACGTTTACAGGGAAAGAAATGGATTCCCACGATTCTACGTCACTAAGTTTTGCTGCCAGGATGGAACCGAAATGGGGAACTCTCCGGAACTGATCCGCTATTCGGAAATCTACCTGAATAAAGCAGAAGCATTGGCAAAACTCGGACAAAGCCAAGCAGCGTTAGATATTGTGAACATGATCCGTACCCGTGCCAATATTCCACAGGAAGGGTTGTATTCTCTTGGAAATTTAGGCGATCATGATACAGTTCTTGATGTTGTGCTTGAAGAGCGAAGACTCGAACTTTTCATGGAAGGACACCGGGCACACGATTTATTCCGAAACATGAAAGATCTCTACAGAGATTATCCCGGAACGCATCTCGCACCTGGTAACCCTGGAGTTGATCTGAATTCCGGACCTGTTGATCCATATACAGGAATTCGTGGAGTACAACATATACCGTGGGATCACACAAGAATTATCTTCCAAATTCCTGAGCAGGAAATTGACCTCAATCCGAATTTGGTACAGAACCCAATTTAACTCACATCCATCCTTGATAACTAAGAATAGGAGTACGTAGCAGTTTAGTACTCCTATTCCTTAAGATTTTTAAACACCATCTGATTAAGATTTAACCTGCAGATCATGAAAAATAAAGTCATATCAGACAGAATTAATAAAGAGATCTTGATCAGTTTTGTGTGCACCAGTCATCCGGGTTTTATGATATGGGAAAATCCGGATGACATTTTTTTAAAATTATTGGGTTTCGCTCCATGAAGATAGACAGCATAAATACTTCGGAGCGCACCTTTTATACTACTATCATAATTTAAAAAGGCAATTGGCATGAGTAATCAATACGACAGAAAAGATTTTTTGAAAATATCTTCCGCCGCAATGGGTGGGATGATGCTAACCTCAATGGGTTTACCCAAGAAATCTTTCGCAAAAAAATCTGCACAGGATAGGCCGGTACGGCTTGGATTTGTTGGAATCGGTGGCCGCGGACAGTGGCACCTAAGTTCTGCTTTGGGAATTCCCGGAGTGGAAATACCTGCTGTTTGTGAAATTAAACCCGAACGGCTTTATACGGCCAAACGATGGGTTGAAGAAGCAGGCCAGCCATCACCCACACTATATGGGGAAGGAAAAGACGGCGAAACAGATTTCATCCGCATGTGTGAGGAAGAAGATCTGGATGCTATCATTTGCGCAACATCATGGAAATGGCATACAAAGATATGCGTTGCCGCTATGAAAAACGGTAAAAATGCAGCCTGTGAAGTACCTCTTGTACTTACCCTCGATGAAGCCTGGGAAATCGTAGAAACTCATGAAAGTACCGGAAAATGGTCGAGCACCGTGTTAGGTGGATTTCCGGACGTAACGCTTTTGAATATGATTCGAAAAGGCCTTTTAGGAGATATGATTCATGCTGAAGCCGGATACATTCATGATTTGAGATTTGTTAAACATGCTCCCGATGAAGAACCCTGGAGATTGTGGCATTCTATTGAACGGAATGGAAATCTCTATCCGGATCACCCCATGAGAACCATTATGCCGGCGCTTGATATTAATCATGGCGACCGAATTGATTACCTGGTTTCCATGAGTTCAAAAGCATTAATGTTGAACCAATATGCAGCTGATCAATATGGTAAAGATCATCCCTATGCAACCAAAGAGATGAAGCAGGGGGACTATAATGCTTCGTTGATTCGAACGGTAGACGGAAAGATGATTACTCTGAATTTCGATACAAATACACCTCACCCGAGAGGCAATTATCGCTTCCAGGGTACAAAAGGCGTGTATTTGCGAGACAGGGGAACCAACCGAATTTATGTGGAAGGCGAAAGTCCTGAATCTCACCAATGGGAATCAGCAGAGAAGTACAGAGAAGAGTATGAGTCTCCAATTCTCAAAAACTACAATCCGCCCAAGCGTGTTGTTGACATTCGCGGACATGGCGGATCCAATCAGCAAACATCCATTAACTGGACAAATTTGGTTGAAGCCATTCGAAATGAAACTCAACCTTACATTGATACTTATGATTCTGTTACAAGCAGTGCAGTTTCTGCCATAACAGAAAAATCAATTGCAGAAGGATGCCGGCCGGTAGATTTTCCTGATTTCACAAAAGGAAAATGGAAAACCAGAGTTCCGATTTTTACGGAAGCATAATCATTGAACACACAAGGAGTTGAACAATGAAAAGTAACCGTAGAAGTTTTTTAAAAAAAGCCGGGCTCACTGGTTTAGGCTTTACCGGATTAGGGTTTCTTGGAGGCTCGAAACCGGGCTATTCTAAACCCGTTTCCAATGCCGATCAAGTGACTGGAGATTTACGGTTGTTGGATTGGGAACCCATTCCGCAACTGGTTGTACAGGAAACCATCGTTACAAAACCGAAGTTTCCGGTAATTGATATTCACAACCACTTGAGAGATCTGGATAAAACGGATGAGTACCTCAAGGCCATGGATGAGGCTGGAGTTTGGAAAGTAGTGAGCCTTGATGGCCGTTCTGAAGGCGAATTCTTTAAGGAACACATTCAAACTTCCAAAGAGGTTTCTGAGGACAGATTTATCATCTTTTTCAGACCGGATTTCAATAAAATAGATGAGCCTGATTTCGGCAAAAAAGAAGCTGACAAGCTTGAAGAAGCCGTTAATATGGGAGTGCGCGGAATTAAAATCGCTAAGTCACTGGGCTTGACGTACAAGGATAAAAATGGAGATTTGGTTAAAGTTGACGATCCTCGTATTGATCCCGTTTGGGCAAGAGCCGGTGAATTGGGAATTCCTGTATTAATGCACATTTCCGACCCCAAAGCTTTTTTCACGCCTATTGACCGGTTTAATGAGCGGTACGATGAACTTGGTTCTCACCCCGACTGGGGATTTTCAGGCCCTGAATTTCCTGAAAAAGAAGAACTTCTTCGTCAGCGAAACCGGGTGATCGAACGACATCCAAATACAACGTTCATTGCTACACATATGGCTAATCTGCCGGAAGAGCTGGGCCGTGTATCTATGTGGCTTGAAAAATATCCGAACATGTATGTAGATATCGATGCGAGAATCAGCGAACTGGGCCGCCAGCCTTATACGGCACGGAAGTTTATGATTAAACATCAGGACAGGATTCTGTTTGGTACGGATACTCCACCCAATGTGGATGCATACCGGGTTTATTACCGATTCCTGGAAACAGATGATGAATACATTAATGCGGACCCGAGCCATCACAGGCAAGGCAGATGGAGGATTTACGGCCTCTATTTACCCGATGAAGTATTGGAAAAAATCTATAACAAAAATGCTTTAAAAATCTTCGAGCAGTTTAAAGGTTAAATGAGTTGTACAGTTTAAAAACAAATGGTGTTTTCTTATGAGTAAATTGAACAGAAAAGATTTCTTAAAAATGTCTACCGCAGGTTTAAGCACATCTATGCTTGCCGGTTTAAGTATGTCAAAGCCTGTAGTGGCAAAAAAGAGATCTTCTTATCAACAAAAGCCAATTCGCCTGGGATTTGTTGGCATTGGCGGACGTGGCACATGGCACCTGAGCGCTGCTTTGGGAATTGAAGGAGTTGAAGTACCCGCAATTTGTGAAATTCGGGCAGATCGGCTTGAAAATGCAAAGAACATGGTTGAGGCGTCCGGAAGGCCAACCCCAACTCTATATGGGGAAGGCCCTCAGGGCGAAACCGATTTTCAGCGGTTATGCGAAGAAGAAGATCTGGATGTAGTTATTTGTTCCACTTCCTGGAAGTGGCATGTTCCTGTCTGCCTTGCCGCGATGAACAATGGTAAACATGCTGCCTGCGAAGTGCCTTTGGTGCTTACCCTGGACGAAGCATGGAGAATTGTCGAAACGTTTGAAAAAACAGGCAAATGGGCCAGTACCGTACTGGGTGGATTCCCCGATGCAACCCTGTTAAATATGGTTCGAAAGGGATTGTTTGGTGAAATCATTCATGTTGAAGACGGTTATGTACACGATCTTCGGTTTGTAAAAAACAACGTGGACAGAGAACCCTGGAGATTGCAACACTCTATCGACCGAAACGGGAATCTTTATCCGGATCACCCCATGAGAACCATCATGCCGGCGCTGGATATTAACCATGGCGACAGAATTGATTTTCTGGTTTCTATGAGTTCAAAAGCGGTAATGCTGAACCGGTATGCGGCCGAGCAGTTTGGTTCCGACCATCCCGATGCAACTCGTAAAATGAACCAGGGTGATTACAACGCTTCCCTGATCCGTACTGTGAACGGAAAAATGATAACGCTCAATTTTGATACCAACACCCCCCATCCGCGGGAAAGTTTCCGAATTCAGGGAACCAAGGGTGTGTACGAAGACGGCGGAGGCATCCAAACAATTTATCTTGAAGGCCCAAGCCCGGAAGAGCATGAATGGGAATCGGCAGATAAATATCTTGAAGAATATGAGCATCCATTGCTCAAGAATTATAATCCTCCAGCACGAATTGGTGGTGCCATTGAGGGGCATGGTCAGCGTATGACACAAACCCCTATTAATTGGCACAACCTGATTATGGCGATTTCGGAGGGTACGCAACCTTACATTGATACCTACGATTCTGTTACAAGTAGTGCAGTTTCTGCAGTATCGGAGGCTTCCGTTGCTAATAATGGAAGGCCTGTAGATTTTCCTGATTTCACAAAAGGAAAATGGAAAGAAAGAACTCCAATTTTTATGGAAGTATAGATAATAGCGTCAATGACGAAATCATTGATGATCTGACTTTGAAGAAGTTGACCATTGAGTGATAGGTAACACAGACGCAATGTTCATTAGCTGCCATCCTGACGTGTGATGGCAGCTTTTGGACATCTTAAAACATATAACAACTATTCTTATAAAGGCAACCGGGATGAAACGTTCAATTAATATCAATAAATCGTTTTTTTTAGTACTTATTGCAGCTCTTAGTATAAACGCTTGCACGCAAACTGAGGGAACTCAGTCTCAAAACCGATCCGGTGAAGTAGAATTACTTGATACATTACTACTGAAGGACTGGATGCCGGAAAATGTTCATAAAGTTCATCGTACAAATATTACCAAGGCGAAATACCCGGTAATAGATTTGCACGCTCATGCATATGCCACCACCGAAGAAGAGGTTGCGAGACGTGTTGCAATCATGGATGCTGTAGGCATTGAAAAATCAGTCGTATTAACCGGAGCAACCGGTGAAGAATTTGACAGGCTTTTTGAACTCTATTCAAAATATCCAGACCGATTCTTTATATATGTTGGCTTTGATTACACCGGCTACGAAGAAGACGGCTGGAGTGATAAGATGATTGCAGAACTCCGAAGAGTCGCTGAAATGGGAGCTGTGGGTATTGGAGAAGTCCATGATAAAGGTCCGGGCCTTGCGCCGGGAATGCATCCTGACGATCCCAGAATGGATCCGGTTTTCGAAGCTGCCGGCGAGTTGGGGCTTACAATAAATCTTCATGTGGCCGAACCAATCTGGATGTACGAAGCCATGGATTCTACCAACGACGGACTGACACGAGCCTATACATGGCGCGTTAAAAATCAGGATCAAATCGTTGGGCATGACGGCATGGTTGAAATATTCGGAAGAACGCTGGAGCGTCATCCTAATACAACATTCGTTGCTGCTCACTTGGCAAATACTAGTAACGATTTCTCACTGCTGGCTGAGCTTTTTGACAAATATCCAAACTTATATGGTGATGTATCCGCTCGTTTTGGAGAATTTTCTACCATTCCAAGAGCAACAGCGGCATTCTTTGAAAAATACCAGGATCGAATTGTATACGGAACAGACTACGGTTTCGAAACCTTCCCGGACAATCCTTCAAAACCATATGGAAACAATACCAGCACCGAAGAGATGTTCAAGATGACCTTCCGGGTTTTGGAAACAGCAGACGAGCATTTTTATATCACGGACCTTGTTGGGTATAAATGGCCAATGTACGGTTTGAATTTAAGTGATGAGACCCTTCGTAAAATTTACAGGGAAAATGCTTTAAAGATATTGGGCGAGTGAAAGTCTGGCTATAACAACAACTAAACGTTTTTTGGAGATGAAGATGATATCATCTAAACAATCAACCCGCACTTTAAAGCGGTTCCTGACAATTTCCTGTTTGGCAATTTTGACAATTGCCATTCAGGGTTGTGCACAAAAGGAAGCCTCCACGGCAGAATATTATACGGAAGAGGATTACGATTCGGTTGAAAAGTTCAATTCTCACGTGCACCTGTACAGCGAGGATACTATATATATCGATGAATCGATTAAAGGCAATTTCAAACTGCTGACATTTTTGTCATCGGCGCCGGGTTCAACCAGCGAGATATCTGTTCCGGACCAGGAAACAAATACGCTGGAACAAATTGAATTGTATCCGGAAAATCTGTTTTATGCCACGACCATCCTGGATCCGTATAGTTTTAATGAACCCGATTGGGTTGAAAAAACCATCGCGCATTTAGATCAGTCTTTTAAAAAAGGAGCGATTGCTGTAAAAATCAGGAAAAGTATCGGGATGGAAGTCAGAAAGCCGAACGGGGAGTTCGTGACCATTGACGACCCTAAATTCGACCCGGTTATCGATTTTATAGCAGAGAATAATAAAACCCTGATCGGCCACATTGGCGAGCCCAAAAATTGCTGGCTTCCCCTCGAAGAAATGACAGTGGGCGGAGACAGACAATATTACAGCGAGCATCCGCAATATCACATGTATCTTCATCCGGAATTTTTATCGCATGAGGAACACATCCAGGCTGTTGAAAATATGTTGCAGAAGCATCCGGACGTTCGGTATGTGGGAGCGCATCTTGGTAGTTTGGAATATGATGTGGACGAACTCGCAAAACGGCTCGACAAATATC
Source organism: Rhodohalobacter sp. 614A (assembly GCF_021462415.1). NCBI lineage: Bacteria > Pseudomonadati > Balneolota > Balneolia > Balneolales > Balneolaceae > Rhodohalobacter > Rhodohalobacter sp. 614A. The sequence goes on along the minus strand of NZ_JAKEDS010000001.1, from coordinate 327,221 downwards.
CCAATATGGCTGTGGATATGGCAGAACGTATTTCACACTTTCAATATCAGGCAGTAACAGATTGGGAGAAAGTGAGAAACTTTTTGATTACATATCAGGATCGGCTAATATATGCGACGGATGATTCACACTATGGACCCAAACCGCATTTTGGAGCAGAATTAACGGATGCATCACTCCGAACGAAAGAACAAATCGAGGAAGCAACGGACGTTAATTATCGAAGACACTGGAAGTTTTTTACAACGGAAGGATTTATGAACGCTCCAAAACTCGAGGATAAACAGTTCAAAGCAATGCATCTGCCCAAAGAAGTTGTAGATAAGATCTACATGAAAAATGCCGAAAAGTGGTTTCCAGGCATTCTTTGATCATTTGTTAATTTTATATCTATTAAAAAATAATTCTCAGGCCTAAGTCTACCTTCAATTATGATGTATATCGGTCAATCCAAAGAGGAAAGAACGTTCGATGCTATTGTCATCGGTTCAGGAATGAGTGGCGGATATGCAGCCAAGGAACTTTGTGACCAGGGAGTTAAAACGCTGGTATTGGAACGGGGAAGACCCGTTAAACATGGCGATTATCCTACAGCAATGAAGGATCCCTGGGAGGTAGATCATGCCGCCCGGTTGCCGCAAGAAATGCTCGAAAGGAATCCTATCATTGCTAAATGCTATGCTTTCGATAAAACCACCGAGCATTTCTTTGTAAAAGATGAGGAACAACCCTACATCCAGGAAAAGCCGTTTGATTGGATCCGAAGTTACCAGGAAGGCGGCAAATCTTTGGTTTGGGCACGTGGTTGCCAGCGTTGGAGTAAATACGATTTTGAAGCCCCCGGCCGGGATGGATATGGAATTGAATGGCCTATCACATATGATGATTTAGCTCCCTGGTATTCCAAAGTTGAAAAGTTTGCCGGATGGAGCGGAAATAAAGATGGCCTTGAGCATTTTCCCGATGGCGAGTTTCTTCCACCGTTTGAGTTCAATTGTGTGGAAGAACACATGAAACAGAAAATAGAATCTTCTTTTAAAGATCGATATTACATCCAGGGTCGGTGTGCTCATCTGACACAAGTACAAGATATTCACCGCCAGCAAGGACGGGGACAATGTATGGCAAGGAACATGTGCCAGCGCGGTTGTCCGTACGGAGCTTATTTCAGTTCCAATTCAACAACTCTGCCCTGGGCCATGCAAACCGGCAATTTGACGATTCGAACCCACTCTGTTGTCCATTCTATTATTTATGATAAAGATAAGGAGAAAGCCATAGGCGTTCGCGTGGTTGATGCAAATACAAAAGAAATGACGGAATATTATGCCCGGATTATTTTTGTGAATGCAGCTTGTATCAATTCAAATATGATTCTTCTGAACAGTACGTCCGACCGATTCCCGAATGGCCTGGGTAATGACAGTGGAGTCTTGGGACACTACCTCGGATTTCATAACTACCGGGGCAGAATCAGTGCCGATATCGAAGGCTTTGATGATAAATATTATTACGGAAGAAGGCCTACCGGTCCGCTGATTCCACCATTCAGAAATGTTTTTGAACAGGAAAGTGATGCGGATTTCCAGGGACGCTACCATATCTCGATTAATGCCAGCCGCCCGGGATGGAGACGAGGTTTCAGTTCTTCAAAAATTGGTGTTGATCTGAAAAATGAACTTATGGAACCGGGAAGCTGGAGAATTGGCGGAAGAATGTCGGGCGAAGTTATTCCCCGATATGAAAATCACGTTCGCTTAAGCGAAACCGAAACAGATGAATGGGGCTTTCCTCAACTCGTTATTTCAATCGATTACGGCGAAAACGATGTAAAAATGATGAATGATTTCCTGGATAAAGCCGTAGACATTCTGGATGCTGTAGGTGTAAAAAATATTCAAACCGGAGACAACAACCAGAATCCCGGACTGGATATTCATGAGATGGGCGGTGTGCGGATGGGTAAAGATCCTAAAACGTCTGTTCTGAATAAGTGGAACCAGATTCATTCCTGTAAAAATGTTTTTGTAACGGATGGAGCCTGCATGACCACCACATCTACTCAAAACCCATCGTTAACATTTATGGCGATTACAGCTCGTGCTGCTCATTTTGCGGTTGAAGAGATGGGCAAAGGGAATTTATAACAGCAGAAAGTTTGCTGTAATTACTCTCCAATCTGTTTCTGATAATCCAGGTACATGTTCATCCCTTTCCTAACCTGGGGAGCAGAAGCTTCGATTAAACGGTGCATTTCTTCTGAAAGTGGAAGTTGATTGGAATGTTCTTCAAAAAATATACCGGCAGCCTGAATAGCTACGGCCTGATCAAAATTTTCGAGCTGTTGAAGTAATTCAGAAAAAAAGCCCTCTGATAATTCCATGACTTCAGTTGCATATTCAAAAGCAGAAGTTCTTTTTCCATTTCCATCTTCATCCAGCCAAATTGCACCTGTTGTCCCGATTACTTCAGGCGTCCATTCGATCGATTTAGGTTCCCAGGGACGTGCAATGGGCCAGAATGGTTTTGTGATTCCGGGACCTCGTGCGATAGCAACCAGGAAGGAGTCATGATTAAGTTTTGGGAGATTCCAGCTTCCTTCCCATTTCAGTCCGGCGCGGGATTTTGTTGAGATTTTTTCTGATCGGACGATCTGGCCATTTTGGTATAATTCGATTACATCGGCATCTATCCAATCGGGTCCCTGAACGCGAATCGAAACTTCTATGGAATCCCGGACCGGTACAAGATCGCCGGCAGTAAACATTTCATTTACAGTCATGGTGGTAAAAAGTCCCATTCCAATGCCAACTTTGCCCTGTACAATCCGTTCAGATGCTTTCGGAATATTCATATTTGAGACGTCATCATCCGGGAATTCGATATAGGTTCTTGCTTGTCCCAGGATGTAACGATTGACGTCATGAGAGTCACTTCCGGCAACGGGTGTCAGGGTATATCCGCGGTTCGTCATGGCAAACCAATCATGGAAAAGCTGCATAATATCCGATTGATGAGCTCCGGAATTGAGAACTTCCATGGCATTAAATTCAGGATTGAAACCCTTCTGAAATGTTCCGGTTATTTCATTAAAGAATTCACTGTCGAGAGGTCTGAATCCTCCGTGAATGTCACGTCCGTGATTGAAAATTACGACGGATGCGTTGGGAGTATCATATATATGATCGAATAAAATCTCCCAATTTTCGATGTTGGATTCCGGCGGCGGGGCTTTTTCCAATACCGGGAAGACATTGAAATGCCCCAAAGGGGTTGTGACTTCGTTTCCAATTACCGGTGTAAAGTAGTTGTCAATCTTCATTTTCTCAGCAGCAGGCTTAAAATCTATATGGAGATTATGATCTGTTGCAATGGGCAGCTCAATTCCTTCGCCGGCAATTGTCAGCATCCTTTCGTGAATGGAAGCATCGCCGTGCCGCGAGTGGGTAAAAGTGTGAATATGTGTATCACTACTGATAAATCCTTCTGTGTCAACCTGACGATAAATAGAAAGCTCTGTCTCAAAAAGTTGATCTGAACCGGTGATGGAAACCGCTGTAGAGTCGACACTGTATTCCATTCCCCTTCCAGCATAGATTGTATATTTGCCTTCAGGAAGAAAAAAATTGGCAGATCCCGTTCCTGTATAAATAACGCCGGGGCGTACGGTGGTCAGGCTGTCTGCAGAAGGCCAGATGGTTTGGAGTGATTGGTGTTCATTGACAACGGTAATTCGCGAAGGCAATGGACTACCGGTGTCACGATCTACTACGCGAACAATTACTTCGCCATTTTTTAACACGTTCTCAACAGTTTGTTGGATGATTTGTATATCTCCAACTATAATATCATCCGGCAGTTGATTGGATTGTTGAATAGCCAGCTCATTTTGTCCTGAGGTTAAAATCCCTGCCGGTATGATAAAGTAGGCAATGATATCAGCTTCATTTTGATGAAGACGCGTTAATGGAACACCGTTCAGGCTGATTTCCCAATTTTGCTTCACATTTATCTGGCGAAGCCGAAGCGTGAATTCAGTTTGATTTTCCTTTGCTTCAAACCGGGTCTTAAATTCTTTCAGTAGATTCTCTTGTGGAAAATCACTCCACTCTCTGGCATCAGTTGTTCGCAGATGATGAAGTTCCGGAGTTAATTTGTAGATATTTCCCTGTGCAAAAAGAGGCTGTGGTATTGAAAGGACTACAAGGAAAAAGAAAAACAGGTTTACAAAACCGAAAATGATTGTAGAGCATGATTTGTATTGAAACTGATTTTCATCCATACTCTACAAACATTTTTTGGGATTGAAATCTAAATCGAAATAAAAATTTTCCGCTTGTACAGAAAGTATGTGATATACCACATCAACCCGAGAACAATGGATGCTGTAAAAACATTAATCCAGGCTTCAGGCATGGCTACAATTCCCAAAATATCAGTCGTAAAAATTTGAACAAAGTCGTACAGCCAATCCACTACACCAAACTCACTGAACAGGTAAATAAACAGCGGATTCATACCGACAATGGCAAAAAAGCGAGCTGAATTTGTTTGCCATTTTTTTACATCAAAAACGTAGAAGGAGCCGGCCAATACCAAAAGACACCATCCACCGCTCACAATCGTAAACGAAGTGGTTGCAATCCGTTTAATGATGGGAGTAATCAAGGGATCCATCAGGTATCCAAGAATGGCTAAACCAACACCAAAGATGATTAATTTTTTAAATTTTTCGCTGGTTTCACGATTGCTGATCAAAAGCTGACCAGCAATAACTCCCCAAATGGTGTGAGCGGCTGTTGGAAGGGCATTAATGACTACCCAGTGTCCACCACTAATTTTTCCCATTAACAGGAGATCCATCCATGTACCGAAATTTTGGTCCGGAGTAAAAGGCTGATTAAATCCTTCAACCCACCAAATTCGGTAGAGAAACTCCGTAAGTAATAACAGCCCAACGGAGAAACTGATCTGAAATTTCCAGCTTTTTCTCATGATGAGAAAGGCTAGAAGATAAGTGAACGAGAGTTGCGAAAGGACATTCCAAAGTTCAAAAACAATCTCGCCGGAATAGACACAATGGATGGTTAATCCGAGGAGGAGAAGCATGAATGCACGATATAGCACGTGTTTGAAAGTGCTTTCCCAGGAATCGCCACGGGCCCATCGTCTGCCCAATGAGATGGGCATGGCCACCCCAACAATAAACATGAAGAAAGGCTGAACAAGATCCCAAAAACGTAAGCCGTTCCAGGGATGGTGATGAAATTGAGTGGAAATAGCTCCTATAATACTGCCGTCAAAATAAGAGTTGCTGATAGCTATCCACAATCCGGCTCCCTCAGCTATCAGCAAAAACATGGTGAACCCTCTGTAAAAATCGAGCGATAAAAGGCGTCCGTAATTATCTAGCAGCGAATTATCAATTTTATCCATTTCAAAAAAAAGTATGGTTCAAAAAAGTTAAAGACCGAGGCCGGGAATCCGGTCACGAGCGTTTTCGCGATAAATTTTATCAACCACTTCTTTTGGTAATTTCAGCCCCTGGAAACTTCCTTCTACCTGCCATACTTCGAGGGTATTGTCGGTTACAAAAAACTCCCAGTCTTTTTTCCATGTATCCGCAGCAAGCTGTCTTACTTCTTCGGGATTGGAAGAATCATAAAGGTGAAGATCGGTTGAGTATAAAAAGCGGTCTTGGTATTTGATAAAAAAGTTTCGAAGTGCTTCGCGGTCTTTTTGAGCGAGGTATTGCAGGTGCGGAATTCGATGAGCCATGCCAAGAATCATATGCGGATATTTATCCAGATGCTCACTCATCATTTCAATACTCCATTCCATACTGCCAAGATGGGCTCCGAAAAAAGCCAGGTCCGGATTCTTATCCAGCATGTTATCCCGCGCTGCGACAATCTCTTCGTAAGATGGATATTCCGGATGCTGATACATATGATATTTCGGATTGTTTTCGAAGTAATCACGATCATTTGCTACAGTCATTTCTTCAAGAGGAAGCCAGCAATTTCTGGGTTCGCCGATATGACCGAAAAGGGGAATGTTGTTCTGGGAGAGATATTCGAAAATGGGATCAAATTGAGGATCGTCGACCATCACAAAATTTCCATCTTCATCTTGCAATTCCATACCGATGTTTTTCCAGACTTTTACGCCAATGGCTCCATTTTCAAAAGATTGTTCAAGATAATCCATCGTGTTCTGCTGCCAGGTTTCGGAATCATTAAAACCCTCCAGGGAAAAAGCAGAGGTGTACGCCAGCCTGTCGGGATAATCATTCTTTAGCTCGAGAGCTACACGTTGCTGCTCCGCCACCGGTGTTCTTCCGTTGGCAACATTCAGGGTAATCAATTTCATGTTATCCTCAATTCCCTGTTCAATAACCACGGGGTTGGCTATATTCAAATGAACATGGGCATCAATTTTTTCTACACTTTGAAAATCTTCAATACTGTAAAAGCTATCCGATTCAGCGGATTTATTTTGGCAGGCGGACAAAATCAGAAGTAAAACGGAGGAGAAAAGTAGGAGGAGTTTGGTGTGATTCATTGAATAAGAGTATGCTTTGAAAATGCTTTCATTTTGAATGTTTCTTTTGTCAATGTACTGTAAACGTCTTTTATTTGAAAGGTAATATTTTTCGTAGCCTTATTTTTTATAAATATTTGTTTCATATAGTATTTTTCTTTTAGATAAAGGAAAAATCAGCATATGATTTATGTTAGTCAGGTTTAGGATTGCTGACATTCATAGCACTGAAATTACACTTCACAGAATCTTTGGATTGATATGAATAGAGATGATTTTTTAAAGGGTAGCTTTTCAGCCGCGGCAGTGTGGTCTTTATTTGGAATCATGGGTTCTGGTGAGATTGGGGCTGATAATCAAACAATCCCTGGTTTTCAACCCATTTTTAATGGCCGGGATCTAACCGGCTTTACGGATGTTAATACATCCAAAGATACCTGGAAAGTGAAGGATGGAGCTCTGGTTTGTACTGGCAAACCTATAGGGGTAATGAGGACGGAAAAACAGTATGAAAATTTTATTCTGGACGTTGAGTGGAAATTTGTGGATGAAGGTGGAAATTCGGGGTTTTTCATCTGGGCTGATGGCACTCCTTATAAAGATGAGCCTTTTCCAACGGGCGTCGAGATTCAAATGCTTGATCCCGGATGGCCGGAAATAAACGAAAGACCTGTTGAATATGCGCACGGCCATCTTTTTCCTGTTATGGGTTTAAAAGGAACCATTCCCGACAATCCGTCTGATGTGGTGAAAGGCAGGAGTTACGCTCTCGAAAACAGAGTAAAAAGGGCTGGAAACTGGAACCGGTATATCGTTGTCTGTATTGACGGCACCATCAAGCTAAGTGTCAACGGAAAGTTTGTGAATGGTATGAGATCTACCCAAAGAAAAAAGGGATATATTTGTCCTGAAGCTGAAGGTGCCGAAATTCATTTCCGCAAGATCGATATAATGGAATTGCCGGGTGGAATTCTGCAACCCGGCCAATCTGCTGGAGAGGTTTAATCCTGAGGTTTTAATTATTCAAAAACGAGTGTTCCGTAACTATAAAGGTCATGGAAATTCGTTGTAACGGGTTGCCACGTCCAGTTGGTTGTTCCATAATCGTGATCTACACGGTAAATATTGGCTCTCCAGGTTGAACCTGATTTTGGAATTCTGTTTTTGAGCGGTATTAAAAGCTCAAATGGAATGAAGAATTCCGCTCTCCATTCAGAAATTTCCTCTCCGCTTTTCAAAATGCCTCCGGTTGCCGATGTTTGATGAACAGTCTTTCGGGAAAAACCCTCGTCGTAACTGAATGTAAATGGAATCCAATGAGACTGACCGGAATCGGTTCTGGAAACGAGAATGGGCAATTCATAATTAAGAGGGGATAGTTCATATTCAAAATAAACTTCTTCTCCCTCATTGGGCCATATGAAAACTTCCACTACATCCTCACGCCACAGTTCTTCAAAGTGTGAAGTGATGGTTGAGGAAACCAGGTCATCATCACAACGAAAAAGAAAGTAGATACCGGTTTCTGAGTAAAGGACTTTAACAGATGTTTTTCTGTCAGAGTCGTTTTGGTGATTGGTCCGCTGGATTAATTCTACCCAGTTGGTTTCCGACCAATTTTCGGAGTCACCGGTTCCGTTAACCGTGAAATCATTGGTTTTTTGAACCAGCAGATTGGTTTCGGTTAATGACTGCGAGCGAACGTGTTGCGGAGAAGAGAAGACAAGGAAAAGAATAAGAAAAAATGTAAAGGATTGAATATTCATAGAGTTTCAATATTTGTTTTTAATGACCTGAAAAAGAGACCTGACAAGAATTCTTCAGAGAATGTATGAGACTTGAATTTTGCCGATACATTTCGAATGGCAAGATTCTGAAGAATCAATAAAAAGAAAATGAAAATATTTATCAATTATTTACTTTTTTTATTTGTTTGATGAATTTCGTTTCATTATTTTCTCAATGGATTGTAGCATAGTTCACAACGTGAATTGTCTGGTATTCTAAAACTCACCTCCTGAGTTTACCGTAGCTTGAATACAAGGCAGTCATTCATACAGAGAATGTCCCAAGTATGTACCCGTGCTTGGGGCATTTTTTTTGCCGTAATTGAAGGATCCAACGGAACGAATTACGAGTCACTTCTCTTTCAAAAAGTATAAAGTTGAACTTCAAGAAAATGACCTGCAATGAGTTATACAGTCGCCATCAAATCAATTGAGAAAATTACTCACGATGTAAAACAGTTTACCTACGAAAAGCCCGACGGTTATTCATTTACGCCGGGGCAGGCTACGGAAGTAGCTATCAACAAAGACAAGTGGACGGATGAAAAACGCCCCTTTACATTTACATCGCTGAATGAAGATCCAAACCTTCAGTTCACCATTAAAATTTATGAGGATCATGATGGGGTTACGGATCAAATCGGGAAACTAAAAGTTGGTGATGAGTTTATTATTGATGATCCGTGGGGAACGATTGAATATAAAGGCCCGGGAGTTTTTCTGGCGGGCGGAGCCGGTGTAACTCCATTTATAGCCATCTTACGGCAACTTTACAAAAATGAAGAACTGAAGGGAAATAAGCTCATCTTTTCAAACAAAACGGCAAAAGATGTTATCTTGAGAGGAGAGTTTGAACGGATGCTGAATGAGGATTTTATCTCAGTTCTCTCTAATGAGAAAGGCACAGATCAGGATATTTTTCTTGATGGTTTTATCGATAAAGATTTTCTCAAAGAACAAATTACCGATTTTGGCCAGCCTTTCTATGTTTGTGGGCCACCCAAGTTCATCGAAAACATGATGGAATACCTGAAAGAACTCGGAGCTGAACCGGATAGCCTTGTTTTCGAAGAGTAACTGCGATCTTTATTTTTTGTCTGGACCTTTTCGGACTTTCAGCATATATGGCAGACCGCAGAATCCATGATATTGGAATTCGAAAACCAGTTTAAAATGCCTCCCCGACGGTGATATAGAGTCCGGTGGTATTCTTCCCGATTCCGTAATCCACACGAATATTGGTGGGATCATCCTTGTTTAGATTAAAACGAAGTCCGCCACCGGCTGAAAGGTGCACATTCTCAAGACTCATGTTGTCGAACGAATCCCAAACCTGGCCCCCGGAAGCGAAAACCGCCACTCCTATTCTTCCCCAAATCTGCTGACGAAGTTCTCCCTGTATTTGAGCTCCGTGCCGGTCCCGAAGACGTCCCTCGTAATATCCACGCAAGATGCTTTCTCCGCCAAGCATCGCCAGGTCATGAATCGGAGGTTTACCGCTGGTTAGTTTTGTGATAAACTGGAATGCCAAAACAGACGATCCGTCATTGGAAAGATCATGATATTTTCTGGCATCCAGCATGTAAGTTGTGTAACTGTCTATGGTGCTCAAACCTGAGGGATTTGTCATAATATCGAGCTGAAGCAAATGGTTTTTAGTAGGAAACATGATGCGGTCTCGTGCATCCCAAAGGAGTGTAAAACCCAAACTGGTAACAGAGTAATCTTCTGTTCCGGTGTAGGCAGGAGCATTAATTTTATCGCCATCCGGAGTTTCAAATCGCATATTATAATTCTTTGTCCACCGAACCTGCGGCCCGACAAATAACTTTGGGAGTACCTGGAGCAGAGCGGATTGACTCAGAAAAATCTGGCGATTGATTAATTTCATTTCATTATCATTATCCAGGCTGGATCCCACACCCCAAAAAGCTTCGGGAAAATAACTATAACCGTACATTCCATTCAAAATCCAGGATTCATTTTCCAGGATCAGGGAAGGTTTCAACACAAGAGAAGCCTGGTTATTCAAGGTGTAAATTCCGGCCGCTACAATCGAAGAAGTTCGTGTATCTGATTGTGGATCACCCATCTTGAATTGATGAAATCCAACCCCACCAAAGAGGAAGCCCGTTTCAGGACTCGAACCTAAAGCAGGCAACACAATGGTGTTGTTTGTGTATGGAGTAGCGGTTGAATCCTGAGCGTACGTTTTAACCGGACTAATGAAGAGAACAGCAAAAAATATTAGCAGATAGCGGTTCTGAGAATGTACGTTTAAAAACTGTTTCATGTTCATGTTGTGTATCGCCCGATATATTAAATTCTTTATCCATTCCAACTTTCTACACGTCTCCCATGTGAAGTAAAATTCCTGGGAACAGGATCTAAAAAAGGAAAGCCAGTTATCCCGGAAGGAATTGAAATACTGTGAATACCTTCAATTCAGATAAAAGTTTTTACGAGTCCGGGTAATTTCGGGTTACAGGAAAAGTGAATTTTGATTTCCTGAAAATGAGATGAAACGTTATTCTATAAATCCTTACTATTTTTTTGATTTTGAAACTCTCTCTTCTCTTTTTTGAAGCGTTCGCGCTGTTTCTGAATGCCCCGGTCCGATAAAATGATGATCCCAAAAAATGAAAGAAAAAACACGATTGTACCGATCCACGTCCAGGTATTGCCATTTCCCAAGAAAGCAATAATGCATGAAGCCACTGCAAACAGGAACAGGATTAAAACCGGGACTTGAGCTATTGGCGTATCAAGGCTATGCTTACCCCATTCTTCTTCAGGAAGTAAGATATTTTGTTCTTTAAGATCTTCAATAGACATAGGGTTATTCCTCTACACTTTCGGGTTCCTTGCTTTTGAAAAATTCGATGGTATCCAGGAAACTGGATTGTATTCCGCTTCTTCGGTCTTTCACAAGAATCAGGTTGCCGCTAATGCGATGTACAAGCCGTTCGGTCCGGGTTCCTGCGATAAGTTTTCTGAACCAACCTTCAGAACTGGCCCCGATGATGGTGAGATCATGTTCGTCCGAAGCGCTCGAAATTTCCCCAATGATATGTTTGCTTGTCTTCAGCTCTATAGATTCCTTGGCCTCTTTTACTTCCTGTAATTCCTCTTCAATTTCTCCAATCTCTTCATGAAGCTCGTCCAGCCGGCGTTGTTTTTCTTCATCATTTTGAACCGTAGCGGGATCTACAATATGAAATAAGTGCAATTCGGATTGATTTTGTTTCTTGTACGCGGCTCCCACTTCAAGCATTAACCGGGCTTGTTCCTGATGTGTAATCGGGATTAAGATTTTTCTGATGTCACTGAAATCATCACCTTTCAGAATGGCAATGTCGCAATCCGCATCTTTCAAAACCTTGTCGATATTGGAGCCGATAACTGTTTCAGGATTTTTTGTTGCGCCTTTCCAGCCCATCACCACCATATTTACATTTCGTTCTTTTACTTCATCAATGATTGCTTTGAAAGGTTTTCTTGCAACGCGAATGATGGTATTAACAGGAATGTCATATCCGGAGGCTCTTTCTATGGCATCATCTAAAACTCTTTCCTGGGCCTGTTTTACGTATTGGCGGCCAACTCCCAGCGGAGACTGTCTCGGGACTTTGATGACGTGCATCAACACTAGCTCTCCGTCTTTTCTTTTGGCCATCATGGCTGCAAAATCAATCAGTTTTTTTGATTTCCGTGGATTGGCAACCGGCACCAAAATTCTATATCGGTCTTCATCACCTGACCATGTTTCTTCCAAAACCACCGGCGACGCGGATTTCTCTCGCTCGCGTTTCCGGGCATAGGTGTAATAGATCACAAAACCCGAGACAATCCACCCGATTACAAAAAACCAGGCGATGGGCGAAAAGTGAAACATGAAGGCGGCGAGGCCAATCATCAGGATGATGGCGAGGATTGGAGTGGCCGGGAAAAAGGGGATAAGAAATCCGTAGTCGAGCTTGTCTCCATATTTTCGGCGAATGGTAATAATGGCAACATTCACTTGAAGGAAAAGAAGAAGGAACATGACATCGGCCGCGGCGGCAACATCTTCGATAGGAACCGCCAAAGCCATGATGATAATCAAAGTGCCACTGCAAATCAGAGCCAGATATGGCGTTTTTGTTGAGTCGTTGATTTTTGAAAAGAAGTCGGGGAGATTTCGGTCACGGCCCATGGCAAAAGAGACCCGGGTTGAACTGAAAGTCGTAGCATTCAATGCCGACATGGTTGACAGGATTCCACCGATCAAAAGTAGAGTGGTTCCAAGCGGCATAAATTGTCGGGCAGCCTCAGCCAGGCCAAGTTCCTGGTGATCACCCAGCCATTGCCAGGTGGCCAGATCTGAACCGGTATCAATTGCTCCAATGCAGGTAATTGCAACCAAAATATAGATGGGAATTACAATAGCCAGCGACCAAAATACTGCGCGTGGAATATTTTTCTTGGGATTTTTTACCTCCTCGCCGGCCTGAACGATGATTTCATATCCCTCGAATGCAATATACGTCAGCCCCATGGCTGACAAAACCCCGCCAAATCCTTCCGGCGCAAACGGGGTGAAATTTTCCCAGGACGTGGGTTCGTTAAACATGGCATAAAGTCCGCTGGCAATAAAAATTCCGATAATCGTAATCTTTGCCATCGTCACAATATTGCCAGCCAAACCCGTTTCGGAAACTCCTTTGAAATTAATCCCAACAAAAATGATGGCAATGATTACAGCGAGTCCTTTTTGAAAGAGCCATCCCTCAATTGGGATTCCGGCTACGGCCGTCATTCCCATTTCATTCAGCATAAATCCTAAGTACGAAGAGAATCCCAGTGCGTATAAACTTCCGGCCACCGCATGGGCAAACCAACTCATCCATCCTGCCAGGAATGCATTGGGACCGGGCAGGCCTTCTTTTACCCAGAGATATCCACCGCCGGCTTCGGGAATAGCTGATCCAAGTTCAGCGTAAGCAAGGGCAGTCAGAAATGTTACCAGGCCGTTTCCTGCAAAAGCGATCATAAGAGCGGGTCCGGCTGTGCCGGCTGCGATTCCAGTCAGAACGAAGATTCCTGCGCCAATCATCGCTCCAACACCAACCATTGTAATTGTAAAAAGCCCCAGATCTCTGCTTAATTCTGCTTTTGGTTGGTCAGCCATATATCAATGTCGTAATCAAGATGAATAAACAACTCTGGAATAGAGTACTATTATTCGAACTCTATGTACTACAAGATGTTTCGGGCGTGGAAAGTTCAGATTTATTTTGTTAAATAGAACCTGATTTGGTTAAGAACTATGGCACAGCGAATCCGCAGAAAAAACATACTCACAGAGAAGAAACAGATCTATCAGTTTTTGGTTGTTTTTGATCTTCCAAAATGGGTGGATAAATATGTGATTCAACAAAAGGAAGATTTTGCTGAGAGATTTGGTTCTTTTCCTTCCAGAACTTCCATACCCCACATGACCATTGCTCAATTTCCTTACTGGGTTCAGGATCAGGATACGATTCTCGCATTATTACAGGATGCTCTCTATCGCTTAAAACCCTTACAAATTGAATTAAATGGATATGATAGTTTTTCAAGAAATAGCAAAGTGATATACATTCATGTTGACGAATCAGAAGATTTGCAAAAATTAAGAGGTCCTTTTAATCGTATTAAACAGCTCTATAACTATACGAATAAAGACTTTTTCATTTTTAAGAAACCTCATGTAACCATTGCCCGGGGACTTCAGGAAGATGTATTTGAAGAAGCAAAAAGAGACTACATTCCAAGACGGTACCGTAGTTCCTTCGTAAAGAGTAAGTTGAAAGTACTGAGAAGAGAAATCATTGATCCCCAAACCTTTGGAAAGTATGAAGAGGTATGTGATTTAGTGTTAGGAGGGAGAGAATAAAAGTGGGCCCGGAGGGACTTGAACCCCCGACCAATCGATTATGAGTCGACTGCTCTAACCGGCTGAGCTACGGGCCCGTGGTTGGATTGGTAACGATTGATTTTCGATCAATCGAAAGACCCTAAAATTACGAGGTTTGAGAGGCAGAAACAAGACGGTTATCAGTAAACAATTTGCAGCTCGAAGCAGCAGGCTTTCGGCTAAAACTGAAATTGCATATTGGCAGCCATCCCGAACCGGTTGCTATTGTCCACTTCAGTCAAGTAGAGAAGATTCAATTGGAGTTTAATAAGTTGGGTTGGATAATGATTTACCCCCAAAATGTACAGACTGGAATCATCAGTACCTGGTTCACCAGTATTGTCAAGTTGAAGATAATCCCAACGGCCGAGAACATCTGTTTTGTCCGTAACATGGATGCCCAGTGTACCAAAGGCTCCTGTTATAGATCCGTCATCCTGGAATTCAACCGCCTCAAAGCCGGAGAGTTGATATTCAAATGTTCCGAAAAAACGATCGTCATCATATTGAGTAAAAACCCCAAAAATATTCCGATCACCGGTGGAGGTTAACCCGGTATTTCCAATAGGGATGAACTCATTTTGATCATGGGCGGCGTTGAATCCGATTTTAAGATCACTGGATTCACTGAAATTAAATGTGTACCCAACTCTTAACGTATATAAAAATTTACCGGTCCCGGTTCGTGAGAGGCCGGTTCCGTTATACATTCCAACCCGATAGTTGAAATTAGCGATATCGCCTAAGGCGGTGAGCCCGATTTCACGTGTGTTCATCATAGCGCGAACATGTCTTGCCCTTCCGATGATATCCGTTTTGCCGGGATTGGGATCAAGGTCAATACTTAAAAAAGGTTTGAAAGCTCCCGCAATCAGCTTGAATTCATCCGCAAATTTATAACCCACTTGCGCATCAAGAATGCTGGGGCGGCCCCGGAAATCCATCTGCATTTTATAAATATAATGATGGTCAACAGTACCGCTTAAAACCAGCCGTGTTGCTCCGATATCAAACTTGCTGAACTCCGGGTAGCCATTGTATGCAAACGAATAAAGCCCATTGGCTAGATCTTCATTTGATGATGAGTAGTAGCCATTTGCCTGAAGGAGAATACTAACATTAAATTCTTCGGATTTTAGCTTTTCCTTGAGTTGATCTGCGAGCGGTTCCTGAGCAAAAAGATTTGTAGCGGTAAGTATCATCCATATTCCCAAAAAGAAAAACCTATTCATTGAAACAGCTATTTGAAGTTTATTTAGTCATTTTAAAATCCGACAAATAAAAGATCACAATCAGTGAAATTTACAAATCAAAAGTCGAAAATTTTATCTGGGAAATGATCCGGTATCACCAACGAAGAGATTAGAATTAATCTTGAAGTCGCCGTACTTTAGAACGATCAAATCAGAATAAAGAAAAGAAAAAGTCAGGCATTTTGATATTATGAATCACATTAAATTTGGTACGGACGGTTGGAGAGGGATTATCGCAGAAAATTATACGTTTGAAAATGTGGGGATTGTAACCCAGGCCGTTGCTCGATGGATTGGTGATGAAGAAGTGACTGAAAACGGCGTTGTGATTGGGTATGATGCCCGCTTCCTCAGTGAACGATTCGCAAAACACGCAGCAGTCATTTTTGCGGCAATGGAAATTCCTGTTCGTATTTCCAATCAAATAGTACCTACACCGGCAGTAAGTTGGGCTGCCAACCATTTTGATGCGGTAGGAGTTGTGGTCACCGCCAGCCATAACCCGCCGGAGTACAATGGATATAAAATCAAAGCGCCATTTGGTGGCTCCGCTAACCCGGATCAAATTGCAGGGATTGAACAACGGCTGGATTTATATGATATAACGCTGTCTGCGAAACCTTACGTGGAGTGCGTTCGGGAAGGTTTGATTCGTGAAATGAATTTCACCGATGGATACCTGGATTTAATTCGTGAATTGATCGATCTCGAAGCCATCAAACAAAACGGAATTAAAATTGCGCATGACCCGATGTACGGTTCCGGGCGAACCATATTGAAACAGTTGCTTGGTGAGCAGGTTTTGGAAATTCATGATGAACTAAATCCGTTATTTGGTGGAATTGCGCCGGAACCCATGGGGCAAAACCTGGATGAGCTTTCTCATTTTATAGCTGAAAATAATTGTGCATTAGGTATCGCAAATGATGGAGACGCGGACCGCATTGGGATGGTGGACGAAAACGGTACATTTGTGAGTTCACATAAACTTCTGAGTCTTTTGGTGGAATATCTTCACCAGGAAAAAAAGATGAACGGAAAAATTGTGAAGACATTTTCTACAACAAATATGCTCGACAAACAGGCAGAGAAATATGGCCTGACGATGGATGTAACACCTATCGGATTTAAATATATCGCCGAAAAAATTGTTAATGAAGATATACTGGCCGGGGGAGAAGAGTCCGGCGGAATAGCTGTGAAAGGACACCTGCCGGAACGGGATGGAATTTATATTGGCCTTTTGATTACCGAAATGGTTGTGAAATCCGGGAAAACTCTCGGCCGGCTTATTCAGGATTTATTTGATGAATATGGTAAGCACAGTTATTACAGGAATGATATCCACACCGAAGACCACAAGAAGAAAGCTATGATCCAATATTGCGAAGAGAAAAAGCTGAATACGATTGCCGGTTTAAAAGTGGTGGATTGGAATATGAAAGACGGAATAAAACATCTGTTGGAAAATGGTTCCTGGTTGTTGGTGCGGCCATCGGGTACGGAGCCGGTTCTGAGAATTTATGCAGAGGCTTCAGATTATGAGAGTGCAGTTGCCTTGGTTGAAGATGCTACCTCGTGGGTGGATCGCCCGGAGATTTTGGTTTGATTTATAATTGCAGGGCAAAATGTTAAGCTCGTTTTTCTATCTTTCAGTTGTATGATTTTATCAAATGTCACGTTTATCATAAGAAGTTAGTCGTTCATTCAAGTCTTGAATCAAATAGTATGCTAAAAAATAAAAACGGTTTACGAACACGTTTATCCATTTATCTGTGCCTGGTAGTTTTTGTTTTTATACCGGTGCAATCTCAGGCTCAAAGAGAATACGAAAATATTGAACATGCGCTTTTTTCATCCAGCCAGTTAAGTGGTGAGAGTGGCCCCCGGAATGTCGTTTGGATTGAGGGAGGAAAACGATATTCGTATATGGAATACAATTATCAGGAGAATACCAATGATATAAGAGCCTACAATCCTGAAACAGGAGAAGATGAACTCATCTTTCGTGACTCAGACCACACCTATCCGGGAACAGATGATCCGTTCAGTTACAGATCATTTCAATGGTCAAAGGATTTTCGATACTTGGTTTTTCAAACAGATTTTACGCCAATCTATCGCTATTCCGGAATTTCAGATTATTACTATTATTCGCTGGAAGATGATACAATGGAGCTGATTGCCGAAGATGCTTTTACGGCTGAACTCTCTCCCGACGGCCAAAAAGTAGCCTATCACCGGGAAGGAGAAATGTATGTATTTGATCTGAACAGTGGAGAAGAAACCCAGCTTACTTTCGATTCCAAAGAGCATTTTTTTAACGGACGTTTTGGTTGGGTTTATGAAGAAGAATTTAGTTTGGTACAGGCATGGAAATGGTCGCCCGACAGCAAGAAAATTGCTTATTGGCAAACGGATGAGCGTCATGTAAAACGCTTTGTATCAACGGATTATAAAGGCCAGTATCCTGGGTATACAGATATTCCTTATCCAAAAGTGGGCGAAAAAAATCCGTTTGTCAGAATTGGTGTAGTAGACATCGAAACCGGCGAAAATGTATGGCAGGCTGAAGCTGCCGAAGATGAATTAATTCCGCGGATTTATTGGACGAGCCATCAAGACCAACTGGCCATTGTGAAAATGAATCGCCAGCAAACTCACTTGGGACTCCATTTTTTTGATACCAATACAGGAGAAGGCCAACTCATCATGGAAGAAGAATCTTCTGATGGCTGGATTGACGTGTATGATTTTTTCGCGGGTATTAATGATTACTTCATTTTTCCCGATGAAAGAGAGGAATTCTTTTGGTTTTCGAACCGCGATGGTTACAAACATATTTATCGATACAATTACGAAGGAGAGGTTTTGAACCAGGTAACCGAGGGCGATTGGAATGCAACAGTGGTTCATGCCGTAAATACTGAAAAGGAACGAATTTACTACTCTTCAACTGAGGAAAGTCCGTTGGAGCGTCATCTCTATTCTGTAAAGTTCGACGGTTCCGAGAAAGAGAAATATACCGAAGATGAGGGAAATCACTCCTTCAGCATGGGGTCGGATGGAGTCTATTATATTGATACGTGGTCGAACATTTCTACTCCAAGACAGGTTGAGCTGTGGACGACCGACAATGGCGGCGAACTGCTTGAAAAATTTGTTGATAATCAAGCGGTTAAGGACTACATCAACCGGTATGCCTATTCGCATAGAGAATTGATGAAAGTTCAAACATCAGATGGCACGGAACTGGATGCGTTTATCATCAAACCGACAGATTTTGATCCTGAAAGAACTTATCCGCTCATTATGATGATTTACGGCGGCCCCGGTTCGCAGGGAGTCTATAATTCATTTGAAACGAATGCGTGGTACCAGTTTTTGGCACAGCAGGGATATGTGATTGCAAATGTAAATAACCGTGGAAGTGGTGGTTACAGCTGGGATTTTCAGAATTCTGTTTACAAAAATCTCGGCCAGTTAGAGGCACAAGATTATGTGGATACGGCTGAATTTTTTGCCTCACAATACGACTGGATTGATGGTGATCGTATGGCCATTCGCGGCCACAGTTATGGCGGATACATGACTTCTTTGACGATGGTTCTGCATCCCGGTGTGTTTAAAGTAGGACTTGTCGGAGCACCTGTTACAGATTGGCGGCTTTACGATACCATCTATACCGAACGCTACATGGGGCTTTTAAATAGGAATGAAGAGGGATATGAAAGCACGGCTGTGATGCCTTATGCAAAAAACCTGGATGGCAATCTTTTTGTAGCTCATTCCTCGATGGATGAAAATGTTCACGTTCAAAACACCATGCAGATGATCACCGCTTTCACAAATGCCGGAAAGGATGTGGATTTGAGAATTTATCCGCCGGGAGATCACAGCGTTTCTTACAGCAATCAAAGTTACCTGCTGTTATATAAAACGTACACAAACTATTTGAACAAGCACCTGAATCCTCATCAGGAAAAAGAGGTTGCCCTTCAGGATTGACAGATGCTGTAAAGGAAAGTCAAGCGGTTGTTGAAGATGTTTTCAGGTTTCTTTTTTAAAACATGATTCAATGAGCATCAAACCAAATAGAGATTGTATGCGGGCGGCCATTCAAATGGCAGAGCACAACAAAACGCCATTTGGTGCAGCGCTGGCAATGGGAGACCAGGTTTTTGCGACAGCCTTCAGCACGGCCGAAGAAATGAGAGAACCATCCACTCATGCAGTAACAAAAATAATCTGCAGACTTTCAGAACAAACGGGCAAAAAAAATCTTTCGGGATTTATACTCTATTCTACGTCTCAGCCCTGCTCGGATTGTATCAAAGAAATTCTGGCATACAACATAAAAACAGTTGTGTATGGATGTGAGATTCCTGACGCGAAGAAATATGTGGATGAGTTTCAAAACATTGATGAAGATGGCGCCGTGGAAAATTGGAATGACTTTGATCTGATAAATGGTTTTTTAAAAGAAGAGTGCGAAACACTTTTGCGAAAATTTTCATGATGAAGAACTCACTTCGCTTTCTTTAGAATAAGTGATATTTTTTGATGATTCTTTTCAAAAACGAGGATACTATTGAAAATTGTTATTGCCGGTGCCGGCGAAGTAGGCTACGAACTCAGTAAAGTTCTTTCGATAGAACAACATGATGTTACAGTAATTGATGAGAGAAAACGATGCCTGCAGCGGGTGATTGAAAATCTGGATGTACTTACCGTTGAAGGAAACGCAACATCTCCCAAAGTGCTTGTGGAAGCAGGTACTGATGAGGCCGATCTGATGATTGCCGTTACAAGTGTGGACGAAGTGAATATTATTTCATCGATGATGGCCAAACGTCTTGGGGTTAAGCGAGCCATTGCCAGAGTTCGGAACAACGAATTGTCTCGTCCCGATTCCCCGTTAACTCCAAACGAACTTGGAATTGACGTTCTGATTCATCCCGAAGAAAGTGCGGCGAATGAGATTCACCAACTCGTAAAACGGGCATCTGCCAGTGATGTGGTTTCGATGGCCGACGATCAGTTACAACTGGTGGGGCTGCGGGTCGAGAAAAATTCCGAAATTATTAACCAGTCACTCGAAGAACTCGCAAATACATTCGCGGAGATCCCATTTCGGGTCGTGGCTATTTCCAGGAGAGGCAGAACAATCATTCCCCGGGGGAATAATCAAATTATGCCGCTCGACCATATTTTTGTCATCACAAAAAACGAGCATGTAAAAGCCATTACAGAAGCTACGGGCCATAAAGATGTAAGCCTGCGGCGTATCATGATTGCCGGTGGAGATGAAGTAGGACGGATGCTTGCGAAGAAACTTGCGAGAGATAAGCAGAAGTGGGAAATCAAGCTGATTGAGCCGAATGAAGACAAGGCCGTTGAAATTGCCAACAACCAGCGAGACATCCTTGTTTTACACGGTGATGGAACGGATCCAAACCTTCTGGTCGTAGAGGGAATTCAGGAAATGGACGCCTTTGTTTCGGTAACGGAAGACGAGGAATCCAATATAATTTCCTGTTTGATGGCCAAGCATTTGGAGGTTAAAAAGGCGGTCGCGCTTGTGTCAAAGCCACAGTACATTCCGCTTAGCCAAACCATTGGGATTGATGCGGTTGTGAATGTGAAGGCGTCTGCCTCCGACGAAATTCACCGGCATATCCGCCAGGGACAACTCCTTACAGTGAAAGCTCTCCAGGGAATTAAAGCGGAGATTATGGAGGTGATTGCCGGGAAAAATTGCGATATCTCCGATCGGCCCATTCACTCCCTTGGAATTCCGGATGGAATTGTGATTGGAGGAATTTTAAGCGGAGGAAATGCGGAAGTGGCTACGGGAGATTCGATTATTAAAAAAGGTGACCGTGTGATTGTACTGGCACTCCCCGATGCTATCAATCAAATCGAAAAACTTTTTTGATGTTTGATCAATTTTCAAAAGATGCAGTAGTCAGGCCACGTATCGATTTTCGCCTTGTCTCGGGAATTCTCGGCGGCCTTATTTTTTGTTTAGGCGTTTCCATGTTACTTCCTTGTCTTATTGCACTCATTTATCATGAGGCATCATGGAGCGCATTCCTGATAACTGCAGGCGGAACCATGGCCGCAGGCGGATTGCTTTTTTACAGGTATAAGCCGGAGCATGAGCTTCGTATGAGAGAAGCTTTTTTAATTGTAGCCCTCATCTGGTTTTTGGGTTCTCTGTTCAGTGCATTTCCGTTTGTGCTGTCCGGTTCACTGGAATCTTATACGGATGCCGTTTTTGAAGCTATGAGTGGCCTGACCACAACCGGGGCAACTATTTTCGGAGGAATTACAGCCAGCGGGATTCAAAATCCTGATATTGAATCTTTAGATAAGAGCATCCTTTTCTGGCGATCTCTCTCTCACTGGCTTGGCGGAATGGGAATCATTGTTTTGACCCTTGCGCTGTTACCTCTTTTGGGGATTGGCGGAATGCAGCTTTACCAAGCCGAATATTCAGGCAGTACGGCCGATAAAATTACACCCCGAATCCAGGAGACAGCTCTTTTACTCTGGACGATTTATGTTGGTTTAACGGCAGGAGAGTTTGTGTTACTGTGGCTGCATCCATCAATGGATTGGTTTGAGGCAATGAACCATGCATTTGCAACACTGGCAACAGGCGGATTTTCCACGAAGAACGCTTCTGTTGCCGCTTTCGATTCGGTCTATATTGATGCGGTAATTACGCTTTTTATGTTTCTGGCAGGCATTAACTTCGCTTTGCATTTCCGAATGTTTACCGGTGATCCCAAACCCTTTTTTGAAAATCGGGAATTTCGCTTCTACGTACTGTTGACGGCAATTTTTACGGTAGGCATTGTTGGCGGTCTTGTCATTACACAGGATTATTCCATTGGTGAAGCATTGCAGTACGGCACATTTCAGGTGGTATCCATCGTAACAACAACCGGGTTTGGAACGGATGATTATATGCTTTGGCTTCCCTTCAGCTCATTCCTGCTATTTTTACTTTTCTTTACCGGCGGATGTGCGGGATCAACCGGCGGGGGAATAAAAATGATTCGGTTGATGATCATTATGAAAAATATCAGCCGGGAATTTAAACAACTTATACATCCACAGGCAATTCTGCCCATTCGGTTGGGAAACAAAGTGGTTGAGCAGAAGATATTAAAAACTATTCTTGGTTTCTTTGTGATGTACTTCATCGTGTTTGCTGCCGGCGCAATTATCATGACCACCATGGGATTTGATATGATGTCGTCTATGGGAGCCAGTATTGCCAGTCTTGGGAATATCGGACCGGGTTGGGGAGAATTTGGCCCGATTAACAATTACGCTAAAATTCCAATTTTTGGTAAATGGGTTCTTCTCATTCTGATGATGATCGGCCGGTTGGAACTGTTTACAGTTTTGGTACTCTTTACGCCGTGGTTCTGGAAGAATTAGGCGAAATTTTCAAGAAGAACTTTTGCTGTCCTCTTCATACCTTCGATTGAAAATATTTTCCGACTCAAACGAACCAATCAGAACAATTTCTTTTCCAAGCTCCAACTTCCGGGTTGGTTCAGGATTGATTTCCATAGTGTCTTCAGCACAGTTTACGGCGATAACCGTGCATCCGGTTTCCAGCCGAATATTTGTTTGATTCAATGTTTTTCCCGCCAGTTTCTTATTTATTCGGTGGTTGAAAACATTCAATCCTTCGGCAAGAACCATCACTTCCTGGCCTTCCAGAATGTTAAAGATGGAACCGGCTCCCATCGATGCGTATGACATCACAAAATCGGCCCCGGCGCGATGCATCGTATTGATGTTTTTTTCATAAGTGGTCCGGCTGATAATATGCATATCCGGCGCGAGCTGACGGCAATAAATAGTCAGATAGATGTTTACATCATCATCATGAGTGGTGATTAGTGTTGTATGTGCTTCCCTGATTCCGCCACGATGCAGAACCTCAATATCGGCGGCATCACCCAAAATATAGCGTTCATCATCTTTGATTCGTGATGGATTTTTATCAATGATCCGATAGTCAATCCCCCGTTCCTCAAGGCTTTTGGCAGCGGCCCGGCCTACACGTCCCGCCCCGATAATGACCACCGGTTTGTCAGATACATTGTAGATACTCAGCAGCTCATCATACGTTCTGAGTTGATCCACCGTTCCGGCCAGCACAAGTACGCTTTCATCACGAATCACCGTATCGGGATGGGGCGCTTTGAATTTTCCGCGTTCCCAAATCCCAACAATACTCACACCGGCTGTTTCGCGGACTTTGCTTTCTTTGATGGTTTTTCCAACAAGGGGTGTTTCCTGAACGGTTGTTTCGCCGATGACCAGCCGGTCGATGTGGCCGATGACATGTACCCTGGCGTCTCCGCCCAATGTGCGGCGGGCAAGCGCACGGCCCAAAATTTCACCCATTTGCAACACATGGTTGGCTCCGGCAAGCTGGAGTACATCAACAGAATCCGGCGAGGCTGCTGTAGCAACAATTTTTATACTGGGATTATATTCCTCCACGGTAAATGTAATGTTGGTGTTTTCCGTATCAGAGCCGGTAGCTACCACCATGGCCGCTTTTTCGATCTGAAGATGTTTGTATGTTTCATAATCGGTGGGATCGAGATTCACCACTTTGTAGTCCATGTCCGACAGATCCAACGCTTTTTGCAGATCGGGTTCAAGAATGGCGTAATCAATTTTGTAGGCATCCAGTTTTTTGATGAGGGCTTCGGTGATCGAATCAAGATGCGTGATGATAACGTGATTCTTAATATCGTCATCTGCTTTTTTGGGAGCGCGTGCCTGGTTCTGCGCCTTCAGCCAGGGTGCGTAAAAAAACTCGATAAACGTAAATGGCAGAAGAATCAACAGAAATAGAACCCCCGAAAACAGAACAATCATCGAAAAGAGCCGGCCCAAATCAGAACTGAAAACAATATCTCCAAATCCAAGGGTAGACATGGTAACGAGTGTCCAGTAGAAACCCGTGATCCAGGAGTACTGTTCATCCACTCCTTCATAAACCGCGATATAATGAAATAGGATAGAATAGCCAATATACATGGCCACCAGTAAAGCCAGGAATTTAAGCAGCTTGCGAACATTGGTTTTGGTTCGCCGGTTCGCAAAAAAGTACGATAATTGTGAGCCTAAAAATTTCAATGGAGTTCTGGTAGTTGCCTTGAGGTTGAAGTAATTCTACAAAATAAAATCATAATTAAAATACATGAAACCTTTTACAAACTCATGGGTGATTAATTGGCAATTCATACTCTTAAATCATTACTTTTATAGTTCGCTGAAAAAAATAAATAATTGGGTATCCGAAGTACGTGTTTCACCGCATAGCACTTTTTTTTCTTCTTTTAATTATTCCGCAAATCACGTTGGCTCAGGGGGGTGGCTCAAACAAACCAATTCCAAATGTCTATCTCGATTGTGGTTCCTGTGATTTTACCTATATCCGAACAAACGTAACATTTGTAAACTATGTTCGGGACCAGGGAGACGCGACGATCTATCTTATGATTAACGATCTGCAAACAGCCGGTGGGGGAAGAGAATATACGCTCACATTTTCTGGTATTGGGGATACGGATAATACCCGTTCCGATACACTTCGATATGTTTCACCCAGTACAGATTCGGGTGATGAGAGAAGGCGGGGGCTTACGCGATATATTAAAATCGGGCTGATTCCATTCGTCAGCAAAACTGTTGCTATGGAAACGCTGAACGTTTTTTATGAAGAACCCGAAGGAAATGACTTGTACGTTGAGGAAACCGTTGAAGATCCCTGGAATAACTGGGTATTTGATGTAAACGCACGGACATGGATGAGCGGCGAAAAAACCGAAAAGGAGTTTTCTTTTTTCGGAGGTTTATTTGCAGAAAGAATTACATCTGTGTGGAAAATCAGGATGCGTGTTCGTGGCGAAACCGAACGGAATTGGATTGAGTTATCGGAAGGTACAACCATCTCAAACCGAAGCTGGGGTGAGTATTGGGGACTCTATGCTTACAGCCTGACAGACCATCTGTCGGCCGGACTTTTTACCAAAACTGATTTTAGTACATACAACAATATTGCATTCAATATTGAGGCTTCTCCGGCAATCGAGTACAATATTTTTCCCTATACGGAATATTCAGAACGGCGGTTTTTAGTTTCGTATCGCTTGACGCCTTCATTCAGAAATTATTTCGACGTTACCATTTTTGATAAAACCGAAGAATTGGTTTTGCATCAGGTACTCTCCGTTGAAGTTCGATACGACCGCAGATGGGGGCGTTTTACCTCGAATTTATCGGGATCACACTTTTTTCATGATACCGCTTTGAACAGGCTCAACTTTAATACTTCGTTGGATGTAAGAATTGTACGTGGTTTATCGGTCAGCTTTTCCGGCCGGTACTCTCTGATTAATGATCAAATAGCATTGAAAAAGGGAGATTTTTCGGATGAAGAAATCCTTTTGGGATTACAACAGCAGGCAACTTCCTATTCTTATGGATTGTCGTTTGGTCTGTCTTATACCTTTGGGTCAATTTATAACAATATTGTGAATCCCCGGTTTTAAACATTCAGGGGTTTTCGATGAATACGGTTTGAGACAGATGTTATTTTTTTGTGACTTAAATTTACTGTCGGGGATGTATTTTCAGATAAAACAATGAAAATAGTTCGATACTCTCTTTTTCTTACCATTTTTACTATTGGCTGCAATTCACACCGGATACCTGAAAATGCCAGTCAGGTAGCTCCATTAGAAGTAGGACAAACTGTTCCCGATGTTATACTCACCAATAGTTTTGGGCATGAAACCGATTTACATGAAATTGTTAGCGAAAGACCCACTTTATTAATTTTTTATCGAGGCGGATGGTGCCCTTACTGTAACGCTCATCTCAGTCAGCTGGCTAAAATAGAAGCTCAACTCTATGATATGGGTGTCCAAATTGTTGGCATAAGCCCGGATCGGCCGGAATACCTGAAAGAATCAACTATGGAACATGAATTGAGTTACCAGTTGCTTTCAGACAGAGAGATGAATGCGGCAAAAGAGTTTGGCGTGGCCTTCAGGGTAGATTCAACAACGATCAATCGTTACAAAAATGGTGGACTCGATTTGGCCGAACGAGCCGGTGAAGATCATTATCTGCTTCCAGTTCCCGCCGCTTTTCTGGTTGATACAACCGGCACAATCCATTATCGATATTTCAATACCGATTGCACCGTGCGTGTAGGAAATGACGAGCTATTGACAGCTTCAAAAGAACTGATGAACTAAATTTTCGATTGGGAAGAAAATTCGGTTGAATCGTTAAATTTTCCGGGTGTTTCACTTCTATAGATTCCGCTCCTTTGTTTGTATCTTTCGTCCATGAAAAATGAAGAGAAAACCGCGACGGAAAAAATCGATTTAAAAAGCCTGACAAAGGCAGAACTATCTGATTATCTGAAGGGTTTGGGACTACAAAGTTACCGGTCGGATCAGGTTTTTCAATGGCTTTATCAAAAAGGGGCGAATTCATTCGTGGAGATGACCAACCTCTCCAAGGATTTGAGAGCATCGCTTGAAGAATTGGCTGAAGTCAAACGAATCGGGATTTACAATCAACAAGAGTCGAAGGATGGAACCATTAAATTCCTGTTTCAACTGGATGATCCTAAAAAGTATAAAGTAGAGGCGGTTCTTATTCCTGATTTTTATGCGGATGGTTCAATCAACAGAATCACGGTTTGTGTCTCTTCGCAAGTAGGCTGTATGTTTGGTTGTTCGTTTTGTGCAACCGGGAAAATGGGCTATTTCCGTAATCTCACTCATGGAGAAATTGTAGACCAGGTTCAGATCATCAACTCTATAGCTGAGGAGAAATTCGGCAAGAAAATCACCAATATTGTGTATATGGGGATGGGCGAACCGCTGCACAATTACAAAGCAGTGGTTGAATCCGCAAAGATTATTGCTGATCCGCTGGGCCTGGAAATGTCACCGCGCCGGATTACCATTTCAACTGTCGGGTTGTCGAAACAAATCAAGCAGTTGGCGGATGAAAATCTTGGAGTCAATCTTGCCATTTCCCTGCACGCCGCCGATGATGAGAAGCGTGACAAAATCATGCCGATCAATGAATCACTCAATCTTGAGAAGCTGAATGAGGCGGTTACATATTATTTTATGCAAACCCAGCAACCGGTTACCTACGAGTATCTTCTTTTTGATCAGTTTAATGATTCCGTTGAAGACGCACGCAACCTGATAAAAGTAGCGCGATGGGTGCCTTCTAAAGTGAATATCATCATGTACAACAATGTAGCCGGTGTGGAGCTGAAACGCGTTCGCGAAGACCGCTTAAACCGTTTCATGAAAACGTTGATTAACAAAGATGTTACGGCAACCGTCCGGCGAAGCCGCGGTGATGATATTGATGCAGGTTGTGGTCAGCTTGCCGTAAAAGAGGGTCAGGAGAGAGGAAAGAGCATGGCAAAAAATTTCAAGTCAGAATAAGATCCTGTCTTTCTTTGGAGTTCGAATTAAACTAATATCCTTTTGATCTGTCCACCACGTTTTGCAATTCCATCCCTGAAAGCAATCGTTTATAGTTGTCAATGAGTGCAGATGCCACGTTGTCCGGATCGCTGATGGCAGCGATGTGAGGCGTGATAAAAAGAGTATCTCTGCTCCAGAAAGGATGCGATGACGGCAGCGGCTCTTCATTAAAAACATCGAGGTACGCCGATTCAATTATATTCGTATCCAGGGCATAAATCAGATCTTCATCAATCAGGTGGTTTCCTCTCGCTACATTTATGATGAAAGAAGGGTTCTTCAGTTTTTTGAAAAGAGCCAGGTCAAGAATACCTTCCGTTTCCTTTGTAAGTGGAAGCAGGTTTACGAGGATATTCACCTGCTTTAAAAATGGGTCTAAATCATTATACGTGTACGTTTCTATTTCCGGGATTTCTTTTTTGGAATTTGAAAGCCCAAACACTTTAAAACCTTGGTTAGAAAGATACGTAGCTGTCTCTTTTCCGATATTGCCCAAGCCCATAATTCCAATCGTCAAATCTTCTCTTGAATATTTAGGTGCTGGATCCCAATGTTCAGAATTTCTGTAGTTTTCCAGTTTCATAAGAATGGAGAGCACCGAAGCGTAGACATAATCATTCATCTGCGTCACCATTGACGGATCATAGATTTTTGTGAATATGATATGATCGGGAATGGTAGAATCTTCGATCAGGTGATCCGCTCCGGCGCCAAGGGATGAAATCACTTTCAGATTTGGATAGGAATCGAAAACGTTTTTGGGCTGATTCCACGCCACGGCAAGCTGAACCCGTTCCGGTTTTTCCACATTGGGCCAGATCTCAACGTCCAGGTTTTTGTCAGCATTCAATAACGCTTCCTTAAAGGGAGCCAGGTTTCGGTTCTTTGCTACAAGAAGTATCGACATAATTCTAAATTGTTCAATATTTTAGAAAAAGACGGCTGAAACTTCATTCATTCGTCTCAAGCCAAAGTCTTTAGGTACACAAAATAAGGAAAACGTTATGATATCCCGTCCGGTCAATTTCATCAAAAAATTTTTAAACCTGTTTCTTTTAATTCAGATTTTCTGTATTCCTGTTTGGGCACAAGGCCAACTGACGTTTGAGGATGTTATGAAGTTTGAAGACATCAAAACTCCCAAAATTTCTGCGAATGGTCAGTGGGTTACGTTCGGCGTTTGGCCGGAAGTGGGCGATGGCGAAGTGCGAATCAAAGAGGTGGATGGAGACCGAAGTTACACCATTGAAAGAGGCGAAAATCCTCAAATCACAAAGAACGGCGAATGGGTTGGTGCCATCATCAAGCCACCTGCAATTGCTGCTGAAAATGATGAAAAGGATACATTGAAAACCGGTTTAACTCTTCTGAAAACATCTGATGGAGAAAAAGTACATTTTGATGAAGTGAAGAGATTTTCTTTTTCAAATGATGGGAAATGGGTGTTGATCTATCATCATCAGCCGAAAGAAATTTCAGAGAAAGATTTTAAGAATCCACATCTTGGTGAACCGATTCGCGTGTACAGCCTTCAGAATGGTGATCAACAACTAGTGCCGTTTGTTCACGAGGCATCAATCGACAGTACTTCTCAATACCTGGCATTTTCAACCATCGATACAACGGGAACGGGAAATACTATTTCAGCGATTCGTTTTGATGAGGGATTAGGTAATAGGAAAGAGATTGAGTCAGAAGAAAATGGATTTTATTCCAATCTGACCTGGGATTCAAAGCGAGCGAGAATTGCTTTTACTTCTTCAATTCTGGATACCACGAAAGACTATTTTGCATCAGATGTCTCCATCATTTATTGGAATGCCGAAGAAGATGAAACCACGGTTTTGGTACAGCCAGAAGATATCAATGAAATGTTCAGGCTGCGGACAGACAATGAACTGATGTGGACCTACGACGGAACCCGATTGTTTTACGGCGTTCAGCTCTCTGAGATGGTGGCTTTGGATGAAAAGGAATCAAAAAAAGATTCTGTGACTTCAGAAAACCTCTATGATTTTGACAGGATATTGGACGGAGTGGAAGGTGATGTGTGGCATTGGGATGATCCGCGAATCAAGACAAATGAAAAGGAAGAATTTGAAGATGAAAAAGAACATCTTTATACCGCGGTCTATCACATAAATGAAGGAAAATCCGTTCAACTGGCTACACCTGAAGTTCCCGATGTTAATGCCGAACATCATTCCGAAAAACTGTTAGGTTCTTCCTCCAAACCCTATCTGAAATTAATTACCTGGGATGGTTGGTATGAGGATGTGTATCTCATAGATCAGAATACAGGAGAGCAAGAGAAGATTCTTGAAAAGCAACAATTCAGCACGGAGTTATCACCCAGCGGAAAATATGTGGCTTGGTTTGACGGGGCAGATTGGCTGCTTCGTTCGGTTGAGTCTGGTGAGATTAAAAACCTGACTTCGGATATTGAAACGCCGTTTGCTGATGAAGAGAACGATCGTCCACAGGCATCTGATTCGTACAATATTGCCGGCTGGACCGATGACGATGGGTCCGTTTTGATTTATGATAAATATGATATTTGGCAGTTTGATTCGGAAACGGGCGAATCAATGAAAATCACCAATGGTCGCGAAGAAAGGCGAATTTTCCGGATTTATGACCTGAATGAAGAGAAAGAGACATTCTCTCCACGGGAAAGATTATTACTCACGATGTATCACGATCAGGAGAAGAATTACGGTTTCTATCATGCAAGAATTGGCCGAGAAGGTGCTGACCGAGTCCTTGAGGAAGACAAGAGATTTAACATTGTTGAGCACGCCGAAAATGACGACGCGATTCTTTATACCCGTGAATCGTTTACAGAATATCCTAATTTATGGGTGGCATCGGATATGCGTTTCCGAAATCCCGGAAAGATCTCGCACCTTCATGAAGATCTGACAGAAAAATATGCATGGGGACACGCAGAGCTGGTGGATTGGATTAACCTCGACGGAGAGAGCGTTCAGGGTGTACTTTACTATCCCGGAAATTATGAGCCTGGCAAACGCTATCCGGTCTTTATTTACTATTATGAGAGGTTTTCGCAAAGGCTTTATGAATTCAATACTCCGTACACAAATCACCGGCCAAATATTGCTCAATACACCAGCGATGGCTATGCGTTTTTCCTCCCGGATGTTTGGTTTGATGTTCCTGTTCCGGGTTATTCAGCAACAAAAAATATCGTGCCCGGTGTCCAAAAATTGGTAGAAATGGGGGTAGCTGATCCCGATGCGATTGGCTTGCATGGGCATTCGTGGAGCGGTTATATGACGGCTCACGTCATCACTCAAACCGATATTTTTGCTGCCGCAGTTGCGGGCGCACCCGTTGCGAATATGACCAGTGCGTATGGCGGAATCCGATGGGGAACGGGCCTGGCACGGCAGTTCCAGTACGAGAAAACCCAGAGCCGGCTTGGGGTAAGTTTATGGGAAGATCGTTCGCCATACATCGAAAATTCTCCCCTCTTTTTTGCAGACAGAATCAATACTCCGCTACTCATTCAGCATGGAGATGCCGATGATGCTGTGCCGTGGTATCAATCTATTGAGCTTTACCTGGCAATGAGAAGATTGGGCAAAGAAGCTGTTTTTTTGCAATATCATAATGAGCCTCATCACCTTCGAAAACTGGCCAACCGGTTGGATTATGCCATCAAGATGAAGGAGTATATGGGTCACTATCTGAAGGGAGAGCCGGCTCCGAAGTGGATCACGGATGGAGTAAAGTATATGGGTGAGTAGAAACTCTCTTTTGAGAGAAGTTTATACTTAATACTTTTGTCCGGAGAGTTTCAAAAGCGTTTGTTCAATCTGCCAGAAGTGCCTCCGTTGGTGAGCTTCAAGAAGCAGAATAAACTCCGAGAGGCTCATTGGAATCCATTTGATAATGGGATTTTTCCCTTTGATACGATCCAGATCCAACTGTTCATCCCTGAAAGTTTCAATCCGGCGGATGAGATTTCGGTTCATTTCAGCCAATTCATCAATCGGTTGTTTTGGATCTTTATTACCCGAATTGTTTGGATACATCGGGGCAAAGGTTTTTACTTTCACTTTGTAGGGAGGCTCGAAAAAACGAATGGCGTGCCGAAAAACAAACCGGGGCTTAAAAAGTTCTTTTTGAGCTTTTACCATATTATTGGAATCTACAGCCACATCCATTTGGCTAATGTAAAGCTCATTGAATTTAATGACATGCTGAATAACTTCACTCGCACTCCAGGTTGTGGGATCGGGTTTGAGAGAAATCAGATCGTCGGGGATTGCATGAAACTCATCAATCCTGGACAAATCCTTATTAAATAAATCCGTTAATTGGAGATAGGAATAGGCGTCAGCCATTCACTTACAATTTATTCTTTAATCGCTACAAAGTAGTTAAGGCCAACTCCCAGGCGTCCGCGGAAAAGTTGGTTGTTTTCTTTGATGATTGAAGATACCGAATTGTAATCTTTTTTGTCCAGTGCTTCCATAACACGGCTGATTTCATTGAGCCACGTTCTAAACGCCCGGATATCCCGAAGGCTTTTTATGCCGTTTTTGCTAAATGAATGATAAACATTTGCAATGTGATCTCTGATTTCACCCGGATTCAGGTTTTCCGCCTGCACATCATTCATTGCTTCGGTCATTTTTCTGAAACTGGATGTTCTCGGTCGAACTTCTTTTTCCAAAACCTCCGCCAATTCCTCATCACTGGATTGTTGAGTGGCCCAGATCCATTCGGGAAAGCTTAAAAGTTCCGGGAAATTTCTCCAGTCTGTATTTCCAGCCAGATTGTCCGCAAGAATAGAGGGAATGACCGGCGGCCAGCTTGAATAAAATGTAAGACCGTATTTTTTGTACCAACTGAGAAGCTCTGCCATGGATATAAAATCCATTTTAGGATTTACATACGTATCATAAATAATTGCTTTTCGGCTGCGCCCGCCAAATTTTTCAGCGCGGTCAAGGTGCTCGGTAAACAGATCATTAGCTATCCGTTCAATCTCATTTTCATCCCGGCCGGCAAATGTATAAATGATATATCGTTGCAGATTGCGTTGAAAACAACCGGCGCTTGTTCCAATTCCCAGAATATTGATTCCCCCGGGTTTCAGAAAAGAGACCTGCTTCTTAAAAGCCTTTTCTTTGTCGTTTGTATGATGAATAACACCTTTGGAAACTGTAATATCGAATTTCTCTTCAGACTCAAATTCAAAGAGGCTTTTTTCTATCAGTTTGTAATTGCCAGAGGGGAAATATTTTTTGAATAGAAAATCGGCTCTTTCGAGTGCTTTGTGATTCATATCCACAAAGGTGCAATTTGCATTCCACCGCAAAAAAGTCATTGACCTTTCACCCGTGCCCGCGCCGAATTCAAGGAGGTTGGCCCCATCAAAAACTTTAGGAAGTATTTTTAAGGAATCAGTATAAAGTTGATGGGATGATCGTTCAATTCTATCAAAAAGATCTTTTCTTTCTTCAATGTTATACGTGGATGGATTTTCTTTTTGATAAACATCTAAAACCTGTTTTTCTACAGCAAGTACAGTAGAGTTTTGCATAGCAACCCCAAGCTAAATTAAGTTTGACTTTTTTGCAGATGATTTTATTAAGCAGTTTTAATATACAATTTAATTCGTATTTCTCTATGCTTTGGTAACAATAATGTTACAAAGTTGTGATGAATTTAATTGTAAATTTAGATATGAATAACCAGCGGCTTGGGGCACAACAATTTCTGATCAAATTAAGCTGTCAATTTGCAGAAAGATTTGGGAAAATGTATAAAAATTAGATGTTTAGCTTTTTCTTTAATTCCATAATTTTTCTGTATGATTCATCAATTCTCTCGATGGGAATATTATTCTTCTCAACTTGTTCTTTAATGATTTGAACGGCCCGGGGAACGATGTCTGGCTGGTAAACGGAGTTATTTCCAAACACAACGACATCCACACCGGCATTGATTGCATGTTCAAGAGAAGTTTTCAGCCCGTAAAAAGATCTGATAGCTTCCATCTGCATGTCATCAGAAAATAATACACCGTCGAAACCAAGCTCTTCCCGAAGAATTTCCGTCTGAACTTTTTGTGATAATGTTGCCGGCCATTCCGGATCAAGATTTTCATTAAAAACATGTGCAGTCATCACAGCAAAATTGTAGTCCTTCTCTATGAGTTGCCGATATGGTTCCAGTTCGGATTTCTGCCAGGTTTCGGTTACATCCGCCATCCCAACATGAGAATCATTCCATGCACTTCCGTGTCCCGGAAAGTGCTTGAGTACTCCAAGAATATGATGTTCGGAAAACTCCTCCAGAAAAATGGATGTCTGATTTACGACAACCTCCGGATCAGGACTGAAACTTCGCTCTACACGCCCAATTACTGGATTCTCGGGATTAATATTCAGATCTACCACCGGAGCAAAGTTTACATTAAATCCCAAATCTTGAAGCTGTTCTGCCATAATTTCGGCATACAATCGTGTGGAGTCGGCGTTGTTGATCTCACCCAAATATTGTGCGGAAACATTGGGTTTGAATCCGCGGGATTCTTTCAACCGGGCTACCCGTCCGCCTTCCTGGTCCACAGCAATAAAAAGAGGAGTTTCAGAAAGATCGTTAAGTTGCGAAATCAAGAGCTTAACCTGGTCCGGGCTCTCAATATTTCGTTCGGCTTTCCCTGTGGGCACATCGTAATCAAAAAGAACTACGCCGCCAAGGTTGTATTCCTGAATATCTCGAACGATATGGGATGTATCACTCACTTCAAATCCTTTAAAACCGATCATCAGCATCTGACCGATCTTCTCTTCAAGGGTGGGTTCTTTAACTTGAGATTGCCGGCCAAATGCCGAGGAAATCATTAAGAAACCGAGAATCAAGAAGAGTAAGATTTTTTTCATTGGAGGATGGTTTTGTCTTTATCGTCCAAAATCATCTTCAACGCGGACAATATCATTTTCATTGGATGGGTCTTCAGGGTCTGAATGTTTCCAAATCTCTGCAACTACACCCCA
Source organism: Rhodohalobacter sp. 614A (assembly GCF_021462415.1). NCBI lineage: Bacteria > Pseudomonadati > Balneolota > Balneolia > Balneolales > Balneolaceae > Rhodohalobacter > Rhodohalobacter sp. 614A. The sequence continues at coordinate 292,094 of NZ_JAKEDS010000001.1, read as the reverse complement.
TCCGTCCAATCCTACTAAACGATGCCTTTCACCCTGGTTGATTTTTACCTGATCACCTTTTTTAAATGTTTGAACAGGTGTTTGTTCATCACTATCACTCATGATAATACCAACGGTACCATCTGCAATTGACCAGATTTCCGATCTTCTGTGATGATACTGCCAGGAAAGGCGCTTGCCAGGTGCAACAAGCAAAACTTTAGGGCTGAGAGGTTGTTCTTTTAAAGAACTTTCTACTTCAAAATCGGGGAAGAAAAGTTGGCTAAATGTTAACAGAGATGATTCCTCAATCACAAAAAATCCACCCCATGGGCGTGTTTTGTCAATTTTTTTAATAGATAAACCTTTGGCGATCAAATAGTTTTCAACAGCTTTAAAAATAGATTCTTTTCCGGTATTCTGAGATACAACGTCCATCTCGATATTCGTTTGTTTCTGTTAGAGTTTATAATGAGGAAAGTTACGTCAAAACATTGTTTCGATAAAATTGAAAACGGCAATGATTTGTGTGAGGAAACTAAACCTGTACATCTTCGGAACCCTTATGAAGGATTTACATGATTGAGGGGGAGTGAAATTTTGAATGTAGTTCCATCTCCTGGCCGGCTGTCCACATCGATATTGCCATTGTGCAATTCAGTAAAATGTTTGATGATAGAAAGTCCAAGGCCCGTACTTTTCTCCCCCGAAGTACCTTCTTTATTATTATGTGAGTGATTCGAAAACAGATTCTCAACAAAGTCAGGGGCCATGCCGGTTCCTGTGTCAGTTACGTTTAAAAGAAGGCGCTTATTTCCATTCTCATTTTCAACCTTCAGGCTGCTGTGAACGCTTCCGCCACCGATTGTGAATTTAATGGCGTTTGAAAGGAGGTTTCCAAATATTTGCTCAAACTTCTCTTCATCAATCCAGATATCTTTATCCTTAACATCCACATCAAATGTAAGATCGATATTTTTGAGCTTGGCCGACGGCATATAAAGCCTTTTCATATTCTCGGCAACAGCATGAACATTTGCCTGGCGCGGATGTAATGAAAATCCTTTGGAATCAATAATGGTATAGTTTAGAATATCATTGATTAACTGATTTAATTGTTTGGCACTTTGGTTAAGCAGGGAAACCATTTCGAGAGTTTCATTGTCGGAGGATGAGACCATCTCTTCCAGTAAATCACTCATACCGATGATACCGCTGAGGGGTGAGCGCAAGTCATGGCTCAAAATTTTCATCAGGTTTACCTGGTGGTTGTTCAGTTCGGTGAGTTGCTCGTTCTGCTTCCGCAATTCAAGAGCTGTCATCACCTGGTTGGCTACAATCTTTAACTGTCGTTTTTTGGTCTCATCAAGGTGCCGTTTTTTAGTGTCCATCACGCACAGAGAACCAATTGCATATCCTTCCGGACTTAACAACTGGGCACCGATATAGTATATAATATTTGGGTTTTGTTTCAGATGAGGCAGATCTTCAAACCGGCCGTCTTTCATAATATCCGGGATTTCAAGAAGATCATTCTCAAGAATTGAATACTGGCAGATGGATTTCTCTCTCGGGATTTTCTTTACTTCATCGTTTAATCCATAGATTGATTTTGCCCATTGATGCTCATCGTCTACTAAATTTATCATGGCAATAGGCGCATTGCAGATAGATGCTGCGAGTTCAGTTAATTCATCAAACTCAACCTCAGATTCGGTATCTAAAATATTGTAAGAATATAGAGCTTTCAGCCTGTCTTGTTCATTTACCAGGGACATACGAGCTTTTTTAATTGAGTATTTAGTTTAGGAGGCGATGATTTCCTCATCGATCAAGATTTGTTCGAGCTTAAGAGGATCGATGGGTTTCACCAAATATGCCATATAATCTGTCTGTGCAGCCAATTTTTTATGGTGCATATCAGAATTACCGGTAATATAAAGAACACGGACTGGTGTTGTCTTTTGTACCTCTTTAACAATATCGACCCCAGTCTCTTCCGCACCCAGATTAATGTCTACAAGCATAAGGTTTGGTTGAAAATTTTCCAAAAGTTCATACGCGTGTTGAGCCGTATATACTTTTTCAACCTTGGTAAACCCCAAACGTTTAACAATCATTTCAAGAGTTAAAGCCTGTATGGCATTATCTTCAATTATTAATATACGCATATTCTGCATGTTATTAACCAAGATTGGATTTGGAAAAACCATCTACTTGTTTAGTCAGCGAGCTGCTTGCTCCTTTAACTGTATCTGATTTTTGAAATTTTATGGAGAGTTTGTTAGTCGAATTTTTGACGACTGTTACGTTAGCGTCAATCTGTTCAATAAAGGTTTTAATAAGAAGGTGCTGGAAGGGTTGTTCTTCTTTACTCTTGTAGAACTCCTCAATTTGTTTGTCTATTCCTTTTATTTCCATGCTAACATCATTGCCTTTATTTTTATAAGAGAGTTCCACCCGGTTATTGCCACTTTCATCAGAAGAACCAAGGTTTACAAGTTCGTTAAGGAGTAAAGCGAGAGGAACAGCCTGATTGATATTCAGAATTAACGGCTCTCCCGATGAGTGTAGATTGATTTTAAATTTTTCAGCTTTTACAAGGATAGGCGTTGCATCCACAAGAGTGGCCAGGTAGTCATCAAAACTGATTTCTGCAATTTCTTTGTAGTTGTAAAGGGTTTCATGGATTTTTGCGATTGAGAAGATTCGGTTATATGCGTGACGAAGTTGTTCTCTGGATTCTTCATTTGAATCATGTATTATTTGCAATTCCAACAAACTGGCAATAATGGCAAGATTATTTTTTACCCGGTGATGCACTTCCTGTAGCAGGATATCTTTTTCATGAAGGGATTTTTGAAGGTGATTTTCCAGCTTTCGTTGCTCCGTGAGGTCAACATAAATCCCATAAACTGAAATGATTTCGCCGTTGTTTCTAACAGGAACGGTTGTAATCAAGACAGGTACTTTTGTGCCATCTTTTTTTATACGCACCGTTTTTCGCTGATCTGCTTTGCCTTTAAATGCGGCTTTTGTGATTTCTTCAGCCTCATCCATACAATTAACACATGAGATGAGTTTATTGATATTGTTTCCCATGATCTTTTCAGCCGAATATTCAAAAAGGTTAATGAACGCCTGATTCATTTTTTGAACTTCGTTATGGGGATTTATCATGACTTTCGCAATCGGTGAATTATCAAATAATTCCGTCATGAGTTGATAGTTCTTTTCTCGTTTTTTTTCTGATTCAACGAAGTCAGTCATGTCCACTCCCGTGGCTACTAAAAAGTTTTTGTCATTACTTTCGAACTTGTTGATTTGGAGGTTATAGAATCGGCATTCATCCTCCCCGGTAATAATTCGCCCTGAGAAATTGCCGCTACCTGTGATAAAAGCTCCCTGAATTACTTCATATAGCTTTTCATGTTCCGAGTCATGAAAAATATCATAAATCGTGAGCTCAAGAATGCTTTCATCGGTGTGGCCTAATACGGTAAGCATTGAATCACTCCATCGTATAAAATGATTGTCAGCGTTCAGTACAAAAAAGATACCCGGAATACTATTGAGCGCTGTTTTTGAAAATCTTCTTTCCTCCTCAAGAGTGAATTTATTTTTCTTCTCTTTCTGGATATCCCGGAAGGTATTGATGATTTGCTGGGTTCCGTCATCAAACGTGTAAGCGAAAGAAGTTAATTGAACGGGGATATAATGTCCGTCTTTGTGGATATATTCCTTTTCACCAGTAAAAAAGGAATTGTCATCGCGGGTTCGCACAACTTCCAGGTGCGCGGGATCACTTTCGTCCAAAATTAATGCCCGGCCGCCTTCCATCAATTCAGGTTTCGAATATCCAAGTATTTGGCATGCCGCAGGATTGGCGTCCAGGATTTCTCCGTTGGGTTTGCCAAGAATGATACCGTCTGTAGATTGCTGAAAGTACTGCTTATATTTGGCTTCAGAATCCCGTAATTCTTTGACCGATTTCATATCCTCAGAAATATCACTGAAAACAAGTAGCACATAGTCTTTGGAAGTATTCTCAAGCTTTGAAATTTCTACTTTATGCCATTGCTTATTAACTCCGGGAGTAGCAGAAATTGTAAGGGCAAGAGACTCTTTTTGTCCCTGCAAAATTTCACGGATTCCAAAAAGCAGATGCAAGGCGTAGTCGTTTCCCAACTCCACAGCGTACCGGCAGTGTTCAATGTAGTTGTCGTTATGTGGTTCGATTTCGAACCAATGGGAGTGATTTTTTTCCTTCCCCCAATGTTCATTGCTGAGAATAACATTTCCATCTTTGTCTAAAACAGCAGCCGGACCTTGCATGGCGTTTAAAATGGACAGGCTGCTTACCAGATCTTTTTTCTTTCCTTTCATATGGTTCACTCAACATATTTGTCTATCCTGATAAATCTCTTCTTGTGTATTTATAAAAGTTCTCTTTTTCCAGAGACAACCGTTAGACGTGAAAAGCGTATTTTTTTTTGCCGGAACTACCTAAGCTCAACCAAAATGAGCGTAGGTTTTTTTACGCAGAAAGGAGATCATTCGGAATATATTTCTTGCCGGCAGTGACAGTTCGGATTGCGTTCATCAATTCACCCCTGGACGGTTCATAATAAATATAACCGTCTATCCCCATGGCAAAGAGCGGATTAACGAGAAGAGAGGAGCGATATAAGTGCATCGCAATAATCTTTATTCCGGAATATTTTTCTTTTAAAGGAAGGATAATCTGCCGTGAAGACTTACTGATTCCCATCAAATCGACAAGTATTAAGTGAACGCTTGACATGGCACCGGTGGAGTGAATCAGGTCGGTAGTAAGAACCCGTATTTCAGTGCCATTGCTAAGTCCGTTTTCAATGGTTTTAGACAAGCTTTCAGCACGAACCGGCTGATCGGAAATAATGGCAATATTAAGAGCTTCGTCCTCCATTTAATAAAACTATAAATGCTGGAGCCAATTATGTATTGGTTGAAGAACGTATTTTTAAAACTCGTTTGATAAGTAAAAAAACCTAAGAGATATTTGGAGCTAAATCTCTCGAAAGCAAGATTGAGAGGGACCCTATAGGTGGTTATTCATCTCTCGAAGAGATCAGGTTGTGCTGAAATGCATACTTAACAAGACCGGCCGTATTTCTGGAACCTGTTTTTTGGAGTAAATTTCGTCTGTGAGCATCCACCGTACGCGAGCTGATGAATAGCTTATCTGCAATTTCCTGGTTGGTATACTCTTCTACAATCAGTTCCAATATTTCCAGCTCGCGGTCTGTAATGTGAACGGCTTCCGGAGATGTTGATTTACCTTTCCCTCTTACTAAATCCATCATAATGCTGTGCGTGGCTTCATCACTAAAATAGTGTTTGCCGCTCATAATGGTTTCAATAGCATTTTTCAGTTCTTTCCGGCCGGCACTTTTCATAATGTATCCCGAAGCTCCGGCTTGTATCATTTGCCGTACGTGCAGGTCGTCATTACTCATAGTGAGAGCAAGCACTTTAACATTCGGATGTTTGTCTTTAAGTACTTTTGCAGCTGTAATACCGTCCATTTCCGGCATGTTGATGTCCATAATTACAAGATCAATCAGGTTTTCTTCAACTTTTTGAAGAATCTCTTTCCCATCGGATGCTTCTGCAACAACGTCAATTTCCGGTTGCGACTCAAGCATCGTTTTGATTCCGTCTCTTACAATTTTGTGATCGTCAGCTAATGCGATTTTTACGTTAGCCATAGCATTTTTTTAATTAACAGGTACAACAACAGAAATTATAGTGCCTTTGCCCGGCTTGCTTACAATATCTAAATTTGCTGACATAGCACCAACTCTGGTTTTTATACTCCGGATTCCAATGCCGTTTCCTGCAATATTATCTTTATCAAAGCCAACTCCATCGTCTTCAATCGTCATAAGTATCTCTCCTTTCGAATGGACCAGTTGTACCTCAATCTTGTTTGGTTTTCCATGCCTTATGGCATTGTTGATACCTTCCTGAAGTATCCTGTAAAGGTTAATCTGGATCTTTTCATTCAAATCAACATCTTTAAGATTAGTATAGATGTAAAAGGTAATCTTATGAGTTTTCCGCAGGTGATTAATAAGCGATTCTGCGGCCAATTCAAGCCCATAATCCTGAATCGATTTCGGCATCAGGTTTTGGGAAATATTCCTGGTTTCCGAGATGGCATGATTTAAAAACCTTAACCCGGTTTGAAAGGTTGTTTCCAGGGGAGATGGAATTTCTTCCAGATCCTCAAAAACGGATTTCAAATTCATATTGGAAGCAGAGAGATACTGCCCGAGCCCGTCATGAAGTTCTTTGGCAATTCGCTGCCGCTCTCGTTCTTCCCCTTCAATAATGGCACTTAAAGCCCGTTCCTCAGCCGCCCGTTGTTCGGTGATATCAAGAGCAATTACTAAGCGCTGTTTTTTGCCTTTATAGTAAATGACGGAGGATGATATTTTAACCGTCAGCTTTTCTCCTTTTTTCGTTAGGTGTGTCCATTCACCCACCGGAGTACGTGTTTTTTCCTGATTTTGAGAAATAAGCTTTTTTATCTTTTCGATGTCTTCAGCGGGGCGGATCTCCAGAATAGTCATATTTGCAAATTCCTCTTCTGAATAACCGTATTTATGGATGGCCGCTTCATTGACAGAAGTAAACTGTAGTGTATCCTGATCATAAATAAACATCGGGATAGGATTTTGTTTGAAGAGCAATCGATACTGTTGTTCGGAGGCTTTCAGTTCATTCTGAGCTCTTACATCTGCGGTTACATCGGAGATGGTACCAACCATATATTGAATTCTTCCCTTTCCATCTTTCAAAAAATAACCGCGGTCTACCACATTCGAATATTCGCCTTCCCCGTTTTTGAGCCGATAGCTGCCCGACCAGTAATCCTCGTTAGAACCTATCGCTTTCTTTGTTGATGCGACAATTCTTTCAATGTCATCCGGATGAACGATTTTTGTCCACCATTTGAACGAATTATTAACATTTTTTTCCGGGTAATTAAATCGTGTATGCCAGCCTTCGCTCCACCAAACTTCGTCTGTCTGAATATTCCACTCGTAGAGTACATCGGTCGTAGCTTTGGCAATCATTTCAAAACGGTAGCTTTGATGATGAAGTGCCTGGCGGTATTCAAATTCCTTGGTTTTATCTACCATCGCACCAATAATTCTCAAAACAGTACCGTCTTCATTCCGGATGATAATGGCAGAATCCCGTATTTTTTTTAACGATCCGTCAGATGCAATGAAATCATATTCTTCGCTCCACTCTGTTGCATCGGAGTTTTCGGCTTTCTTCATGCTTTGAACAACTCTTTCCTGATCTTTTTTGGCAATGTGCTTTTTCCAGAAACCAAGGTCATCCTCGTATTCATCTTCTTTATATCCAAAAACGGTTTCAATTCCATCTCCCCACCACAATTCTTGTTTATCGGGTCTCCATTCCCATATAACATCGCTGGTTAAATTCGCTGCCACTTCAAACCGGTGGCGTTCGGCTTTAATCCGTTCTTCGATATTTTTTTGATAAGTAATATCTACATGCGTACCTACCATTCTTTCCGGCATTCCGTCATCATCCCAATCCACCACACGGCCCCGATCCAAAATCCACACCCAATGGCCTTGCTTGTGCTTCATTCTCACTTCGCATTCGTAGAGAGGCTTTTCTCCCTGAAGATATCGCTCAAGTTCACTTTCAAACATGGCAAGGTCCTCGGGATGAACCAAGCTATTCCACGTCTCAATACTAACCGGCTCAAGTTCTTCCAGGGTATATCCTGCCAAATTCGCCCAAACTTCATCAAAAACAGTTTCTCCTGTTTGGGGATGCCACTCCCAAAGTCCCGTGTTGGAGCTTGTGGTGGTTAGCTGAAGCCATTCTTCACTCATTTTAAGCTTTTCTTCGATCTGCTTTCTCTCTGTAATGTCGAGGCCAATTCCAATCTGGGTTTCATCAGAAAGGCGAAGATTTGTCCAGGCTGATTGTATAATCCGTCCATCCTTTGTGACCATTTCAAAATCTTTCCATCCTGTGTTGGTTTTGTCCATAAAATCCAGAACTTCGCTTTGATAATCCTTGTCCGGATAGAGCCTGTCCAGAAGGTTTACGGAGGTGATCTCTTTATTGGACCAACCTGTAATTTTTTCAAATTCAGGATTAACTGAAATTTCAGAGAGATCGGGCCGGTAAACGGTGATCATTACAGGAATAGTTTCTATGATTGTGTTTTGCAGTTCCTGTTCTCTCTTTAGCGTTAGTTCGTGGCTTCTAACCATCAGGTAAAGAAAAAAGGCAGTAACCGTTACATAAAAATATCCCTTAAACAGGTGGATCTCAGCGACAAAACTTTCTCCTGCAAAGAAATAATCGACAATCCAGTCTGTTGTGGTAATCCAAAGAAATGCAAATCCAAGATAGATCAGCGCGATGCGCGAAGGTGTAAATTTCATGGTAGCCACCATTAATGGTTACTCACATTACAATTTTGATTCAATTGAACCAAGAAAAATTGTAGTTGCAATAAAACCTGAATGTACAACTAAGAAAAAGTGATTTGATAATCCGAGGCGCTACCCACAAATCCTTTACCACTTTCCTTCCCGCACAGGATAACTTCCTAAAACTTTGAAGTATTGGGCTTTCTTCTTCAGTTTGAGCAAGGCATCCTCAATACGGGGTTCTTCTTTATTACCCTCAATATCCAGATAAAAAAGTGATTGCCATGGGTGACCCATTCGAGGCCGGGATTCAAGTTTTGTCATGTTGATTCCACTGTCTCCCAATAAGTTCAGACATTTCAGAAGGGCACCTTTCTCATCAATCGTCGCAAAAATAAGAGACGTTTTGCAGGTAAGTTGAGGATCGCAGGTGACCGGCTCGGGACTCACAACTACAAATCGTGTATAGTTTTCTTCTTGATTGGCGAGATCTCTCTTCAGAATTTTTAAACCATAAATTTCGGCGGCAAAGGCACTTGCGATAGCAGCTTGTGAGAGATCTGCATCGTCCCGAACTTTTCGGGCGGACATGGCTGTGTCAAAATATGATTCTACATGACAGCGAGGCAAAGACGTTAAAAATTTACTGCACTGTGCAATAGCCTGCGGATGAGACAGAATTCGTCGGATATTATTCAGGCTGATATCTTCCGGTGCCATCAGGCAATGCTGAACTTTCAGAACCTCTTCACCGATTACGTAGAGATCTTTTTCATTCAGGAGGTCGTACGTATCGTTAATGGAACCGGCGGTAGTATTTTCAATAGGGAGAATTCCCACATCTACTTCTCCTTTCTCAACGGCATCTGCGGCTTCTTCGAACCGGGTATAACCGATACATTCTACATTTGCATACCGCTGTTCAAAATGGCGCATAGCTGCCTGGTGGCTAAAAGCGCCATCTGTTCCCTGGTATGAAACCCTTATCGTCTGTTCATTTGAACGGTCATTTTGATGATCGATCAATGCATGCGTTTGATACCGGACGGAGTGATTGATAATTTCCCGGAACAACTGCTCGAGGAAATAAGGATCCATGCCAACTTCCGGCGCTTTATGCCGAATTTTTTCGATGAGTTTTTCTTCACGGTCCGGGTCGCGGATTTCATCTTCGTGTTCAAGTTTATCGACAATAATTTCGCGAACAATTTTTTGCCTCTCGCCGAGTGCTTTTACAATCGTTTCATCAAGCGAGTCGATGGCTTTTCGGATCTCTTCTAACCTGCCTTTTGACATTCTTTACCGTATCGTTTTTTTCAATTCCTGGATTCGGCTTAAAATTTTATCTCGGTTTAATTTACGAAATCGTTCGGGCAATAGCGCCTTGGATGTACATTCCGAAACAGCCGTTAATGTTTGTAATTCTACTTCTTCAGGATACGTAGGAGGGAGAAAATCGTCGAAAACATCATCCAGAATTTGTGGAGTGGCTTGTTCAAGTCCTTCGGATGCCGTTCTGAACTTGGCCCGGGTGAGTGCGGCTTCCATATCGGCGCCGGAGTAGTGCACATCACCTTTTAAAACATTTTTTGGAATATGGTTTTCGGAAATTTTGATACCTGTTTTTTTCTTCATGGCATCAAAAAGTTCGATGCGTTCTTCTTCCGTATCCGGGGGGAAGAGAGCAATGTGTTCTTCAGCGCGACCCTGCCGTTTTAAGTCAATCGGCATGAGATCGGGGCGGGCCGTCATCAGAAACCAGAGAATTTTTCCGCGGTTTTTAGTATCGCTCATAAAGGTTGCAATCTGTGAAAATACCCTGCTTGAAACACCACTGTCTCCGGAGGCATTTCGATCGCCCAAGTAGGCATCGGCTTCGTCAATCATCACAGCTACCGGCGACATTGCTTTCAATAAACTCAGAATTTTTTCGAGATTTCCCTCGGTTACACCTTGCCACTGGCTTCGGAAGTTTTTCAGTTTCACCATAGGAATACCCACATCACCGGAAAAGCAAGTCACAAGATATGTTTTGCCGGTTCCAACAGGTCCACAGATCAGGTATCCCATGGGAATCACATCATTCCGGCCGGATTTCAACGCCTGCACCGCCTGCCGAAGGTGTTTCTTTACATGAGTATGACCGGCTACATTATCCAGTGAGTAATCAGTGACTACGAATTCAAGAAGCCCGTATGCTTCGGCTTCAATCATTTCTTTTTTGATGGCTGTAAGCGAATCGAAAGTAATTCGTTCTGAATTTTGGACGGCATTGGAGAGAATACTTTTGAGTTTTAAAAATCCAAGGCCGGCCGTCATTTGGGCCATTACCGGTTTGGTGACATCCGATATTTCTTCGTACGTATCGGGATGACACTCCTGAACAATGTAGGAGAGCCGGTCGCTCTCATCAGGAAGCGGAATTTTTATTTCCGATGAATATGGATTCTGAACCAATGTTCGGTTCAGGTCGGAAAGATTCTCAGTAATCAAAGCGGTTGTAAAATCAGCGGCAAGAAAAAGGGGATCGTGTGCCCATTTCAACAAATAAACCAACGCATTTCGGTCTTCAGAACCGGTACTTCCCGCTTCATTTGCGGGGACAATGGTTTCGGCAAAATCTACAATCAGTGCAATGCTTTTCTTTTGATCCAACCGGGATCGAATATATTGCTCCAATACACTGAACGCTCCGACCGGATCCTTTGGAAGTTTCTTGGCATATTCGGTGCCAATCAATGAATCCCGGCCGGCAACTGCCCGGTTAAAATCGCGTTGCGAATCCTGGTCTCTGAAATAAATTCCGGATGCGCGGTCGTAAAAAAGGACAATGTCTCTCGCGCCAAAGAACTCTTCAGCCATAAAAGATTTCAGGCGTATGTATCGATGTTTATCCTGATCTTTTATCGAAACCAGGTCATTTACATTTCCATGAATGATGAACTGGTTCAGCGTTCGGCTCAGGTATTTTTTGGCAAGTTGTTGTGCCCAATGTGGATATTTTTCGATCATCGAGTGCCTTCTGAATGTGTTTGTGGATCCGAAACCGGATTTTCAGCGAAGATGTCAATCTCCGGTCTGGGTAATTAATTTAACGTTTTCGAGCTTACTCTGCGTAGCCTTGGTTATGATAAAAGTATTTCCGTGGATCTGCAGTTCTTCATTTACTTTTGGAATACGGCCTGTATGGTGGATGATGTAACCTGCAACGGTCTCGAAATCACCATCTTCAAAATCGATATGTATTTCGGGATGAAGTTCAATGAGCTCATCCAATTCAACCGAACCGGATAGCAGAAATGTATCTGTGGATATTTTTTTGATAAGGTCATTTTCTTTGTCGTACTCATCCTGGATATCACCCACCACCTCTTCGATCAGGTCCTCAATAGTAACCATACCGGCGGTTCCTCCATACTCATCAATTACAATGGCAACTGAAATACTGCTTTGCCTGAATTCAGTAAGCAGGTCTTTAGATTTTTTACTGGATGGGATCAAATTTACCGGCCGTATAATCTGGCTGATACTTTTGGGGCTGTTGAAGAGGTCGTAGGCAAATACCACACCGATGATATCGTCAATCGTGTCCTGGTAAACCGGAATTTTGGAATAGCCCGATTCAATAAATGCTTTTTTTAATTCTTCGACAGTAGCATTTTTTTCAATGGCTACAATTTCGGTTCTCGGAACCATTGTTTCACGAACCCGTTTATTAGAAAGCTCCAGTACATTATGGAGGATTTCTGAATCGTCGTGATCAATTTCCTGGCTACCTCCGCTGTCTTTCAACTCCCTGAAAATCATCTCGACATCCTGGCGGCGAAACACTTTTTCGCTTCGTTCACTACCGATATCAAAGAAGCTTAGAAGATAGCCGGAGGTTTTGTTCGTTAAAACAATCAACGGCGAGAGAATGTAATTCGTAATCCTGAGTGGGACGGCAATCATCGTAATCAGGAAATCGGCCTGAACTCTGAAAATCGCTTTTGCCAGAATTTCACCAAACAGAAGAATAATGACGGAGGCAATAATGGTCTGAATAAAAAGAATCATGGCGGTTGTGGGTAATTCACCAAAAAACTGTTGATAGAATACCTGGATTGGTTCCACGAGAAAAACGGCCATTAATGTGGCGTACATCACGTTGATGATATTATTTCCAACCAGCGTGGTGGTGAGAAAGTTTTCGGGATTTTCACTGAAATAAGCCAATGATCTTCCACGGAATGAGTCTTTCCTGGATTCGATTTCCAGCTTTAGTTTATTGGCTGTTACAAAAGCCATTTCCGAGCCCGAAAAGAAGCCACTGATTAAAATGGTAAGTAGTATGTAGAGAAGTTCTGGCATGAGCTTTAAATGGTACAGAGGGTGTCTTCAGGAGAAAAAACCGGAGAAGTAATTTTAGAACGTTTGCGTAATTTCTTCAAATAGAAATGCTGTTAATTCCCGGTAAATTTGGCTTTTCGTTTTTCCAAGAAAGCAGACGTGCCCTCTTTAAAATCATCCGTTTCACACAATTGCCCGAATAAGACGGCCTCTTTTGCAAAGCCATTGGTTCTGTATCCGGCATTAACGGCACTGATTGCGCTTGAAATAGCCGAAGGGCTGTTCTTTAAAATTTTTCCTGACAATTTTTTGGTCTCTTCTATTGCTTCTGAATGATCAAAGATATCATTAAGCAAGCCCAATTGTTTCGCTTCATCAGCTTTTATCTGGGCACCGCTAAGAATCATTTCCATTGCTTTTCCTTTCCCAACCAATTGAGGCAATCGTTGAGTTCCGCCGTAACCCGGAATCAGGCCAAGAGAAACTTCCGGAAGGCCAAAGACGGCATTTGCAGTTCCTGTACGAATGTGACACGCCATTGCAAGTTCAGCCCCGCCACCCAATGCATAGCCGTTTACTAAAGCGATGACAGGTTTTGGAAATGTTTCAATTCGGTTGAATAGATTTTGCCCTGCAGAGGATGTTTCTTCACCACTTTGCCGATCGAGAGTACTGAGCTCTTTAATATCGGCACCGGCAACAAAAGCTTTTTCACCAGACCCGGTAATAATCAGCAGTCGAATATCATTTGATTCTTCTATATGATGAAGAGCATCATTCAGATCAGACAAAACCTGTCCATTTAAAGCATTCAGCTTTTCGGGACGATTGATTGTCAGAATGGAAATACCATTCTCGTCTGTATCTAAAAGAAGTGTTTCGCGTTCGAATGGAGTTGAACTCATATCGATTTTTTAACTTTTTCTCCGGTCTCTTTCCTAAGCTCTTGAGCTTCTTTGCGAAGTTGGGCCAGTTCAAGCTCACGGTCCATCTCTTCAAAACCGGGCAGCAAATTCGAATCCAGTTCCTCGATGATATTGGTAGTTTCTTCCATTTCGGACAGCAGATGATCAAGCTGGGTTCCCACATCTTCGGCATTCGGCATTGTCATTGACTGTTCGTAAATATACCGGATGGCATCTTCAATGGTTTCCAGATGTGTTTCACAAATAAGGTATTTTTCTTTAGCAACGTCGAACTTGCTGAGGCGTTTATTAAGTATTGACAACCGCCGTTCACGGGTCTTTTTCAGTTTTTCAGAATCAATCGTTTCAAGATCGTTTTGCTGTTCTTCAACCTCACGGCGAATTTCCTCCTCAACCTCTGAATTCATATAGATTTGAAAACGCCGATTCATATCCAATAATGTCAGATAGGTAGACAGCAAATCTTCCATTTTTTTCTGGATGTGTTCCAGCATCCCCTTGGAAGTGTAGGGGAGCGTATCAAAATTTTGCTCTACTTCTTTGGTGATGTGTTTCAGAACGAGAAATCGTTTTTGAGAGCGCGCGTCGAGCTGGTAAAAAATCACTTTGTCGTTGGATTCATCGCTCTGCTCTTTTCGTTTTTTCAGTTTTACACTTTTCTGGTAAGCGGGAAGCTTCGGTACAATTCCCAGGTAAATCAGTTCCATTCCGAAGGCAAACCCTAAAATCGCGTTTGATATCAACCCGAAATCGTTAAGTACAAGGGCGGCAACCGTTCCCACAAGCAGGCATACAAGATTTACCGGATGCAGAAAAGCCTCTTTCGCAAAATTGATTGATGATTCTTTATCCTTAGCCATTGTGTTAAGCTAAATCGCTGTCAGTTTCTGTTTTTGGTGAATCTGAAGAGCTATGGCGATTACCGGGCCCAATTGTTTTTTCAGCATGAAGCTCAGCTGCCTGTTTTTCAATTTCCCGGTACAAAAGCCCCATTTCTGCCTTGATTTTCTTAAGACTTTCTCGGGCTTTTTCTTTCTTCAACTCTTCATCAAGTTCGGAAATATCATCGGGCTGATCCAGAACCTGTTCCATGGCAACATCAAGCCGGGCTTCAATAAGCGACATTTTGGTGCGAACTTTTCCAAGGAATTCATCAACGGAAGCGAGCAACTCATCAGCATTCATTTGATGAAGAGCCTCATTTACATTCTGGACATATTTCGAACGGCGCAGTTTCTCCTTGGCATCCCGGATTTTGCGGTAGTGATCTTTGTATTCCTCCTTGAGGCGTTCCCGTTCCTGTTCGCTATTGGTGCTCATTTCTTCTGGTTAAGACTTGGTTCGTTCTTTGCCTATCGTTTTTTGAGACTCTTTTTCTTTTTCGGCCGGCTCATCGATGTCAATGGCATTGTCTTCCTTGGCTGCAGAATCCTTGCCCATTTCCATTTTAAACTGTTGAACCAGCTCTTTGGCACGAAGCTTTTCTGCATTGGCTTCGATTTCCATGGTTTCGGTATCCACGCTTTCGAGAGCAAGTTCCATACGAGCTTCGTTTCTTGCGGTCTGTTCGTTTAAACGATTTACCATTTCTGTGTGAGTCTGATCCAGGCCGCCCATTTCAAACGATTCCAAAGCATCGGCAACTTTAGCCTGCCATTCAGCGCGTTCGCTGGCCCGAAGAGCTTCTCGCGCTTCTTTGATCTTGCGATCTTTTTCGCGCATGAAAGCTTGCTTTACTTTTAAAGCTTTTTCGTAAGCCTGATCAGCATATTTCAACTGTTGCTTGGATTGAGCAAGATTTTCTTTCGCTTTTTCGAGTTGAAGAGCGTAGCCTTCAGCGAGGTCATCCCGGTTAGCTTCTATCGCTGATTTAATTTTAGCCGTGATTTCGGAAATGGATTTTTCATATCGGTCCACCTCCTTTTTGAGCATCATGGCGTTGGCCTTAACAGTGGTAATATTTTCATTCATTTGCGGAATTTGATCATTCAGTTCCCGAATGTTTTGTTCAAGAATCAATTTCGGGTCTTCCATTGAACTGACAAATCCGCCAAACATTGACTTGATCGCTCTTATAAATCGTTTAAACATGGTGTTTTACCTTATTGAAGTTTATGCCCAGATGCTTTTCGCATCATATAAAGTTAATGGTTTTCTTTTTATTCGCAATTGTTTATGCCCTAAAATCATGAACCCCGTTTTTATCCACACGATGTGTGATGAGATTCAAAGGCTTCGGTGCCTTTTTCTCAACAGAGATGGCATCCACCATACCGGCTTTTGCAGCATGAATGGTTTCCTCCTTGTTCGTATATATCGTGGCAAATGTTTCACCCGCTTCAATTCGCTCACCTATTTTTTTGTGAAGGATAAATCCGGCTTTTGGATCAACATTATCCTCTTTTTCCCGGCGACCGGCACCGATTTCTACCGAAACCATGCCCATCGCAAAGGCATCCATTTCGGTGATAAATCCTTCTTTGTCAGAAGTAACCTCTTCCTGAAATTCAGCAGGTTCATATTTTTCAGGGTCTTTGATAACGGAGATATCACCACCTTGTTCTTCTACAATATCCACCCATTTTTGAAAAGCGGATTCATCTTCAACAGAGTTTTTACTTTTCTCAATTCCTTCTTCAACCGAATCGGCTTTTTTACCCAGATAAATCATCGTTCCGGCCAAAAGATGTGTGATCTCCATTACATCTTTGGGTCCGTTTCCATGCAAACAATCGATGCTTTCTTTCACCTCCAGCCAATTCCCGACGGCATTTCCCAGCGGTTGTTCCATATTTGTAAGATAGGCGATAGTTCGCTTTCCAAACTGTTCACCAATTCCAACGAGAGTTTTGGCAAGTTCGGTGGCTTCTTCACGGGTTTTCATGAAAGCGCCTGAGCCAAATTTCACATCCAAAACAAGAGCATCAATGCCTTCAGCCAGTTTTTTGCTCATGATACTTCCGGCGATCAAAGGAATCGATTCAACCGTTGCAGTCACATCCCGAAGGGCGTAAAGCAGTTTATCGGCAGGAGCGATCTCTTCGGTCTGACCCGCCAAAACCAGATTATGTTTGTTGATGATTTCTTTATACCGATCCAAATCCATATCCACCGAAAATCCGGGGATGGATTCGAGTTTATCCAGCGTACCGCCGGTGTGCCCCAATCCTCGACCGGAAATCATCGGTACAGGAACTCCGCACGAAGCTACAATCGGCGCGAGAATCAATGAGAGTTTATCGCCCACGCCACCGGTAGAATGCTTGTCGACTTTGGTGCCGGGGGTCTCACTCAGATCCACAACAATTCCGCTGTGAAGCATGGAATCTGTGAGAGCGGCGGCTTCTTCCGTATTCAATCCGTTCAGAAATGAAGCCATTAAAAAAGCACTCATTTGGTAATCGGGAATATCACCTTCCGTATAAGATTGAATGAGATAATGAATTTCGTCCTCCGTCAGGGGATTCTTTTCCCGCTTTTTTCTGATCAGAGATACTGTATTGAATGATGGACTGGACATCGTTTAAAATTGTTTTAAACCTTAAATATAACTTAAAAAAGACGCTTTTTGATACCACAAATTGTTTGGAGATAGAATTCCAATATTCTCCATCCATTTTCCTATCATTCACAGATATGAAAGTTCTCGCAGACAAACACCTATATGCATTGGAGCAGTTGGTTCCCAATGATGCTGAGTTAAAAACCTATGATCCGGAGTCAGGATTTCCAGAAGGTGTGACCAACTATGATGCACTTCTGATCCGAACGGTCACGAAACTAAACTCTGAAACACTCCCGAAATCCGGCAATCTTAAATTTGTGGGCTCAGCCACCGCCGGATTTGATCATGTAGATATTAATCATTTGAAGTCGCTTGGGATTGAATTTGCCCGATCGGAGGGATGCAATGCAAACGCCGTGGCCGAATATATGCTTACAGCTTTGTACCGATGGGGACAACTTCGGGATGAACAAATCGAGGATTTGAAAATTGGAGTGATTGGTTGCGGAAATACAGGTGGATCACTGATCGGCTATTTGAGAAAACTTGGAATTGAATACGTGCCGTATGATCCTCCCAAAGCCGATAGAGAAGAAAAGTTTACTTCGGCAGAATTGCATGAATTATTGTCGTGTGATGTTCTGACATTTCACACGCCTCTGACCAACAACGGAGTTCATTCAACTTATCACATCTGTAATGAGAAGTGGCTGGAAAATAGTTTTAAACTAATTATCAATGCCAGCCGCGGTGGAGTGGTGGATGAAAAAGCTCTTCTCGAATCAAAGCGATTAGGTTTGGTTCGGGATTTTATTCTTGATGTGTGGGAAAATGAGCCCCTGTTTTCAGGTAAAATTGCTGATCAGGCGCTCATTGCAACACCTCATATCGCCGGATACTCCAGAGAAGCTAAATGGAAAGCGAGCGAAATAGTCGTTCGAACAATGGTTGAATTTTTTGGCGAACCGTATTCTCCACCAAATCAGAATGAACTACCTGAGAATTCAAGTTTGGCTGATCCTGAAAGACTAACATTTGCGGATTTTCTCTGGAAAAATCATAAGATCGATTTTTATGATCAGGAGTTGAGGAAGTTGATAGGTTTGTCAGCTGACGAGAAAGGGCAAAAGTTTGCTGATTTGAGATCGAATACTTCAACTCGATTTGAATTCAGGACAGTGATCGGTCAATACTCAAACCGAGATAAATTACCCGAAGAGATAAAAATTTTTGGTTGATTCAGGTTTGCCTCAGGGGCACCTTCAAGCGTCCCTGGACCTTGAAGCGTGGCGGTGTTGGATTGCCAAAATACACAACGCTTCAAGGAGCTCCATTTCATTCCGCACGCTTGAAGGTTTTTCTGGGTTCAAGGCTATTGAATCCCAAAAAGTTGGAAAGCATTTCGCGTCGTTTTTTCGGCAATCTCTTCAAGCGTCAGATTTTTCAATTCCGCTAAATTTTCGGCAATGTTTTTAATGAAGGCCGGCTCATTTCGTTTTCCGCGATGGGGAACAGGCGCGAGATAAGGCGCATCCGTTTCAAGAATAAGTTTTTCCATCGGCATTTTAGCAATGGTTTTATCAACCCCCGCATTTTTAAATGTGGACACTCCACCAACTCCGAGATAGAGTCCCAAATCAAGCGCTCGTTTTCCTTCATCTTCGGTTCCGGTGAAACAGTGCCAAACTCCCGTCAAAGATCCATCTTGTTCTTCTTCAATCAAATCAAGCAGATCTTTGGTGCTTTCCCGATTGTGAAGGACAATCGGTTTCCCGGTTTCCTTTGCAACCCGGCAATGCATGTGCAGGCTTTTTTTCTGTTCATCTACAAAATCAGTGCTCCAGTAATAGTCGAGTCCGGTTTCTCCGACTCCTACAAATTCATCTGACTGGCAATATTCGAGCAGTTTTTCTTCATCAACTGGTAGGTTGTCTTCCACACTGCATGGATGGATTCCCGCCATTTTATAAAAGGTGATTTCGGGATGAGAAAGCCGGACCATCTGCTCAATCGAATTCCAATCAATAGCCGGTAGAAATATGCGAGTAATTCCTTCTTTTGATGATCGATCTAGAACGTCCTCTAAATCGTCTTTGAATTGATCGAGATAGAGATGGCAATGGGTGTCTGTGAGAATCAATAGACTACATTCTTCTGAGTGAAAAATGCAAGATAAGCATTAAAACTTCCCCTTCGAAGGAGAGTTCAATCTTAATCAAAAAGATTTTCGCCGGATTTAATTCGATTTCGATAGGAGGCGATGACCGGGTAACGAACCTCAACATTTTTATACCCTAACTGATTGAATAGTGGGACTAATATAGACTCGTGTACTTTGGCCACTTTTCCGGTACAAACAATTTGCTCTTCGCCGGTTAGTTTCAAGGTTGAGAGTTGTTGATTGATGAAATCGGTAAATCCGTCTCGTATTAATGATTCCAGTTCAGGAGGGAGAGGCGGATTCAAAACTTTCCCGGCAACAGCTGCAAGTTCGCGATTGGGTTTGCCGGCGCGGTATATTTGATTCATCATTTCGGAATAGCCGACATCATGGAGTTTTTCCTGTAGAAAATGAAGTGTTTCAGGATTCCCGGATTTCCGGAAGTACATTTTTAAGATTCTGCGTCCCAGGTCGGCAGCACTTCCTTCATCGCCGATAGCAAATCCCAAAGCGGCTGATTTCTGTACAACATTTCCATTCTCTATTTTAGCACTGATCGCCCCTGTGCCGAATACAACTACAACTCCATCACCTTTCCCAAAAAAAGCTTTTCCAGAACCATTCAGGTCACTTTTGATTTTTAATTGGGCTTGAGGAAAAATGGATTGAAGGAAGCGCATTACAATTTCATCGGAAACGGGGTTGCCGCAACCCGCGCCAAAAAAATAGATAACATCCGGCTTCAAAGTGCCAATTTGAAGTTTTAAATCCATGCTGTCGCTCATCATCTGGATATTGGATGGATGCAAACCCTGGGTATGAATTTGAGTGATATCGTCACCGTCTACATACAGCCAGTCGGTTTTGGTTGCTCCACTATCGGCAATCAAGTAGGTCATAGAACGGAATTATGTTAATGGTAGAATGTCAAAAGTGAGAAGTGAAAAGGCAAAAGAGACGGTGGGCTGGCGCAGATCTCCAGACTTGTACCATTCGATAAAGTCACAAACGAGACACACGCACTATCCATTTATACTTAGAAAAGTACGTAATCACTTTTCACTTTTACGTTCTGCCTTTTCACTCAAAAATCACTTCGCCTTTAAAAAATCAATCACATCCAGTGCCGGTTGGGGATTTCCCATAATATAATAATGAATTCCCGGCGCTCCTTTTTCCAACAATTCGAGAGATTGCTGCCGCGCCCACTCAATCCCGATATTTTTTACGTTACCCGGATCTGAGTCTACAGCAGCCGTCAATTCATCAGGAATATTCAGGTAGAAAAACTTTGGAAGACTTTTCAGGTGATTCATGGTCGTCAAAATTTTTAAACCGGGAATAATCGGCACATGAATATCAGCGGCTTTGCATTTGTTTACGAATTTGAAATAGGCGTCGTTATCAAAGAACATTTGAGTAACGATATAATCTGCCCCGGCATCTACTTTCTTTTTTAATTTTTTGATGTCCCAATCCAGATTGGGAGCTTCAAAATGTTTTTCCGGGTATCCGGCAACTCCAACACAAAAATCAGTCGACTCTCCATTCGTGATTTCTTCGAGATATTGCCCGTGATTCATATCCTTAATTTGCTTTACAAGATCAATCGCGAACTTGTTGGCCGTTCCGTTCATATTAAGAGAAATCTGCGAACCGGTATTATCTCCGCGAATGGCCAGGACATTGTGGATGCCAAGATAATTGAGCTCAATAAGGGCATCTTCCGTCTCTTCTTTTGTAAATCCTTCGCAAATGAGATGGGGCACAGGATCAATACCATAACGGTGTAAAATAGCCGCGCAAAGACCAATCGTGCCGGGGCGTTTTCGGCGTACAACCCGTTTCAAAGAACCATCGGGGCGTTCTTCAACATAAGATTCTGCCGCATGGTAGGTTACATCAATAAAAGGAGGATCCGCTACTTTAACCACTTTGTCAAGGGCTTCAAATACGGATTGAACGGAATCGCCTCGTTTTGGAGGGAGGATTTCAAATGAAATCAGTGGTTCAGAAGCGTTCTCGTAATGTTCAATAACTTTCATAAAAAAATGCTGTAATTGACGCGTAAAATGTAGATTTTATGAAACTGTTTCGGAAGAAGAATGATTTTAGATTCCTGTAAAAAAAATTAAAAAGCATCCTGCTGCAAACAAGCATTACAAGATAACCAATATGCAGAAGGAATCGCTTTATTTTTCAAATTTCGAAACAGTTTTTTTAGTGTTAAGAATTTCAGTCTAATAGGATTATTGATATGAGCCGTTCCAAACATCCGTTGTTTGAACTTTTGCAAGAACGAATATTTGTACTCGATGGTGCCATGGGCACGATGATACAGCAGTACAAACTTTCTGAAAAAGATTACAGAGGCACCCAGTTTGCCGATTCGTCGGATGATCAAAAAGGGAACAACGATCTTCTCAGCATTACTCAACCCGATATAATACGGGAAATTCATTCCAATTTCCTCTCTGCCGGGGCGGATATTATTGAAACGAATACATTTAATGCAAATCCGATTTCCCAGGCAGACTACAGCCTTCAGGATTCGACGTACGCCCTGAACCTGGCTTCGGCTACTATTGCGCGGGAAGCAGCCGATTCCTTCACCAAACAAAATCCCGATAAGCCTCGCTTTGTGGCCGGAGCTCTTGGTCCCACAAACAAAACGCTTTCTCTTTCACCCGATGTAGAAGATCCCGGATTTCGTGCCATCACATTCGATGCTTTGGTGGATGCTTATACCGAACAAATTCGCGGATTGGTAGATGGCGGTGTGGACACACTTTTGATTGAAACGGTTTTTGATACGCTGAACTGTAAAGCTGCCATTTATGCGGTGCACAATTATTGCCGGAACATAGACCGGGAAATTCCCATCATGATTTCGGGAACCATTGTGGATCAAAGCGGGCGGACGCTCTCCGGCCAAACTACCGAGGCGTTTTGGATTTCGGTTTCACATGCCAATCCGCTTTTGAGTATTGGTTTGAACTGTGCGCTGGGATCGAAGCAAATGAGGCCGTATATACAGGAGCTCTCGAGCCACGCAAGCTGTTTTACAAGTCTGTATCCCAATGCGGGTCTGCCCGATGAAATGGGAGAATACAATGAGACTCCTGATTTTATGAGGCAGCAGATGAAGGACTATGCCGAAAACGGATTTGTAAATATTGTGGGCGGATGTTGTGGAACCACACCAGATCATATTCGTGCAATGGCAGAAGAAGCCCAACTTCATAAACCCCGAAAACGACCGCAGCCCAAACCCTATCTTCGATTAAGCGGACTGGAACCGCTGGTGGTTCGGCCGGAAACAAATTTTGTAAATATCGGCGAACGGACCAATGTGACCGGTTCGGCCAAATTCAAACGGCTTATCAAAAATGAAGAGCATGAAGAAGCTCTGTCGGTAGCGCGCGATCAGGTAGAAGGCGGTGCACAAATCATCGATATTAATATGGATGAGGCCCTTCTGGATTCTGAAAAAGTGATGAAAAATTTCATCAACCTGATGGCAGCTGAGCCTGATATTGCACGAGTTCCGTTTATGGTAGACAGTTCAAAATGGAGCGTGATTCTTTCGGGACTGAAAACCACACAAGGCAAAAGCGTGGTGAATTCCATCAGTCTGAAGGAAGGAGAGGAAGCATTTAAAGAGCATGCCAGACGCATTCTGGATTTTGGAGCGGCCGTGGTTGTGATGGCATTTGATGAAAAAGGTCAGGCCGATTCGCTGGAACGCCGGAAAGAAATCTGCAAGCGGGCGTATGATATTCTAACCAAAGAAGTGGGTTTCCAGCCGCAGGATATCATTATGGATCCCAATATTTTAACAGTAGCTACCGGAATTGAGGATCACAATAATTACGCCGTTGATTTTATTAACACTGTTCGGTGGATCAAAGAAAATCTGCCGCTGGCAAAAGTAAGCGGGGGACTCAGTAATATCTCGTTTTCGTTCCGCGGAAATAATGTAGTTCGGGAAGCGATGCACTCGGCATTTCTCTATCATGCGATTAATGCCGGTTTGGATATGGCCATTGTCAATGCAGGTCAGCTGGAAGTGTATGAAGAGATTGAGCCCAAACTAAAGGAACTGGTAGAAGATGTTCTTCTGAATCGCCGTGATGATAGCACCGAGCGGCTGGTGGATTATGCGGATGAAATCAAAGAAAGAGACAGCGGAGAGATTGAAGTTAAAAAAGATGTCTGGCGAGAAGAGTCTGTTGAAGAACGCATCAAACATGCCCTTGTAAAAGGTATTACGGACTATATTGAGGATGATGTGGAAGAGGCCCGCCAGAAATATCCGCATCCGCTGGAGGTAATTGAAGGGCCAATGATGGACGGAATGAATGTGGTGGGTGATCTTTTCGGAGCGGGTAAAATGTTTTTGCCCCAGGTAGTAAAAAGTGCCCGTGTGATGAAGAAAGGCGTGGCCATTCTCATTCCTTTTATTGAAAAAGAGAAAGCTAAAGCCAAAAACTCGCAACCCAAAGCTAAAGTATTGCTGGCCACAGTGAAAGGAGACGTGCACGACATCGGAAAAAATATTGTAGCTGTAGTTCTGCGTTGTAACAATTACGATGTGATTGATCTCGGTGTGATGAATCCGTCGGAGAAAATTCTGGCCGCAGCCAAAGAACATAACGTGGACGTGGTTGGGCTTAGCGGATTGATCACGCCATCGCTGGATGAAATGGTACATGTAGCCAGCGAAATGTCGCGGGAAGGTTTTGAAACGCCCTTGCTGATTGGTGGCGCAACAACATCCAGAATGCATACAGCCGTGAAGATCGCACCATCGTATGAAAATCCGGTGATTCATGTTCTGGATGCATCCAGGAGTGTGACTGTGGTAAACCGGCTGGTTTCCAAAACACTGAAAAAGGGATTTTTGGATGAAATCCGTGCAGAATATGAAGGCTTGCGCGTACAGTACAGCAGTCGTGGACGAAAAAAAACGTATCTGAAAATCGGGGATGCCCGCAAAAATCGCACAGTTATTGACTGGAATGATACGAAGGTAAAAGCTCCGAAGAACCTCGGAATCACTACCTTCAAAAACTTCCCGTTGGCTAAACTCCGCCGGTTTATTGACTGGGGACCATTCTTCATTGCCTGGGAAATGAAAGGAAAATTCCCTGACATTCTGGAAGATGAAAAAGCCGGGAAAGAAGCACGAAAACTTTTTGATGAAGCCAACCAGCTTCTCGATAAAATCATCAACGAAAACCTGTTGACGGCCAATGGAGTTTTAGGGCTTTTCCCTGCAAATAGTGTAGGCGATGATATTGAAATTTATACGGACGAATCCCGAAAAGAAGTACAGGCGGTTTTCCATACACTTCGTCAGCAATCCAAGAAACGCAGTGGGCAGCCCAATAAGGCTTTGGCTGATTTTGTGGCTCCGAAAGAGACCGGAATTCAGGATTACATGGGAGCATTTGCAGTTACAACCGGCCATGGCGTAAATAAATTGGTTGCGGATTTTGAAAAAGATCATGACGATTACAACGCTATTCTGGTGAAAGCTTTGGCTGATCGATTGGCAGAGGCTTTTGCGGAATATCTGCATCGTGAAGTGCGAACCAATCTTTGGGGATATTCTCCGAACGAAGATCTTGACAACGATCAGTTGATTCGTGAAGAATACAATGGAATTCGTCCGGCGCCCGGTTATCCTGCACAGCCCGATCACACTGAAAAAACAATTCTGTTTGATCTGCTGGATGTGGAAAAATCGGCAGATATTACTTTGACGGAGCATCTGGCAATGTCTCCGGCATCATCCGTTAGCGGTCTCTATTTTGCTCATCCTGATTCGCAGTATTTTAATCTTGGCAATATCGAAAAAGACCAGGTTGAGGATTACGCCAAACGAAAAGGTATGAGTGTAGAAGAGATCGAAAAATGGATGGGCCCGAACCTGGCTTATGAGAAATGATTGTCTGAAAATATTTGAGAAAATTGAAGCACAGCGTCATAAAATGGTTGCTTTGCTGGATTCTCTGTCAGACGATCAATTGCATTTTAGTTCCGAACCGGGAAAATGGAATCCGCTTCAGATTGCTTTTCATGTGATGACGGCGGAACGGTTGTCGGTTATAAGCATTAAAAGAAAGGTGAATTCGCAGAAAGACTTTTCAAAGTCAGGGTTCAAATCAGCGTTTCGTATGATCGTTTTGAAGCTCGCTCTCAATTCATCCCTGAAATTTAAAGCGCCAAAACGAACCGATGCTACAGGAATAAATCCGGATTATGACAAGCTTAAGGCTGACTGGAAAAGCGTACGAGCCGATTTAAAAGAACTGATCCATTCTCTGGATGAATCAACAATGAAAAGCGAGATTTTCAATCATCCACGGGTGGGAATGATAAACATGAAGCAGACTCTCGAATTTATGGAAACGCATCTTGCACATCACATCCGGCAGATGCAGGGAATTATGAATCATCCTTCATTTCCATCGGGTGGATAAAACGTGCGATTATATTTTCGTGTACGGTTCTCTTCGAAGTGAATTTGATTCACCTGTAAAGTCCGTATTGCAAGACCACGCGGAGTTCATTGGAAAAGCCACTTTTCAGGGAAAACTGTATATGATTGAATGGTATCCCGGCGTGATAGAATCCGATGATTCAAGTGATAAAGTGATTGGCGAAGTGTATCAAATCAAAAATCAGAAAGTTCTTTTGAGTCAATTGGATCAATATGAAGGATGCTCTTCTCATGACCCTGAGCCGCATGAATTTATACGAAGGGTGAAATCCGTTCTATTAGAAAGTGGCGAAAAAATACGGGCTTGGATTTACCTGTTTGATCAGGCTGTTTCAGATAAAGAAAGGATCTTTTCAGGAAATTTTTTACACCGTTAATCTAAGTAGGTTTAAGATAGTTTTTACTCGTTCTGAAGGTCCCCTTCGGAACGCACATTGGAAGCTCTGCTTCCATTCACCATTTGTATACTGTAATTGGAATGAAGCTCTCCAATTCTAAATAATTCCGAGCAGAAGAATATCTCCAATGCTCGGGCTCATCAACATATCCACGTTTAACTGGGTTATTCTGAATATATTCTATCTTTTCACCATCATATCAGCAGTAGTAATCTGTTTTGCATAAAACCCTTCCTGCCAAATCTGGTATTTACTCTGGTTTTTATGCTTTAGCTTTGCTTGTTTGAATTGTTTCAGCAATCGATGATGGCTTCCGTTCTCAAGAAAATTTATGATTTGACGAGCTGTAAATGATTTAAAATTTTTCAACTTCTTAGTTAAACCTTCATGCTTGCAATGAAATGGAGATGATTCTCCATAATCACATAAGCATACAGATCAACATTTCTTGATTTCTGAAGGAATTGGAGCCCTTCGAGTATTAAATTTACAATTTCTGGATTGGCAAATAACGGAATTCCATCAACAATACTACTGGTAAGGAAGTGTAGATATTCCGTTTCGTAAATTTTGTAACGGCTTCGCCCCATAACAACAGTTCTTTATAGTATGAACTTAATTGGGCAAAAACCTTACACTTTTTTTTATAGAAGCGGAGCTTCAAAGTGGTGTATTTCGAAGCAGAGCTTCGGAACAAGTAATAATGTTAATTAAATCTCAATCCTTACGTTTCCTTTCCTCGAACTTTCCATGATCGCTTCGATAATCCGGATGTCTTTCAATCCTTCAATACCGGGAGCAATATTAGGCTGATTATTTTTGATGGCGAGTGCATTGTCATCCATTTGGCGGGCTTGCTGGTGTCCGGGATCTTCCGGTAAAACCGTACCATCACTTGTTCTTCCCTGAACGCCGGAATAATTCTGAAACGGTTTCAAATAGGCCCATCCATTTTCGTACTCAGCTTCAAGATAATTCACGGATTTACCAAAGCTGGTTTCACCAAAACAGGTCATGCCGTTTTCGAATTCAAGTTCAAAGCGGGTCATTTCATCCACTTCTGTATAGACATCTTTTCGAACCACACTTTGAACACCGCGGGCCGCTACCGGCTCCATTCCTGTAGCATATCGTATGGCATTTACGTTGTAAACCCCCATATCATATAAAGCTCCGCCACCGAGCTCTGCATTTTTCCGCCAGTTTCCATCTTCATGGTAGCCGTCGTAACCGGCACCCGTCCGTATCTTTGTAACTGCGCCGTACGTTTGTTCTTTTGCATAGCGAATAATCGCCTGGTTATTTGGTTCATGCTGTAACCGGTAGCCAATTGCCAGTTGCTTGTCCTTTTCCATCGCATCAATTATCGCCTGGCATTCCTCTACATTCATAGCCATTGGTTTTTCGCACCAAACGTGCTTTCCGGCTTTGGCAGCGATGATGGAATATTTGGCATGGAGTCCGGTCGGCACCACCACATACACAATATCAATATCATCATTGTCAGCAATTTCGTGCATGTTTTCATAGTTATACACATTGCTGTCGGGAATTCCATGCCGTTCCTGCCAAACAGGTATTTTTTCGGGTGAACCGGTTACAATTCCCCGCAATTCACAGTGCCGGGTTTGCTGAAGTCCGGGTGCCAAGCGGCCGGTGCTGTAACTTCCAAGGCCGACTAACGCCACTCCAAGTTTTTCTTTGCTTTGAGGAATAAGAATGTTGGGAAATCCGATTGCCGAAACAGCTAAAGTTGCCCCACTTATTTTTAGGAATGTTTTTCTTGAAATAGTGTTAGCCATAGTCTTTGAGCTTTAGAGTTGAGAACAATCTGCTTTAAAATATATATTTCGTCTAACTTACTGAAAATTATAGATTGTTTACGTGATCTGAAGAAGATTCTAATTTCTGATTTACCTACATTATTGTCGGCCATAACAACCAGCATGCACTCCTATGAAGAATAAAATTTTTCGAAGTGAATCAGCAAAAGAGAAACTTGAAGAGTGGTATCAAACATTCCATAAGAAAATTGATGCTCCAACAGAATCCATTCATGTCGAAACTTCATTTGGGTCCAATCACGTGCTCAAAGCGGGTGATGAATCGAAGCCTGTTCTGGTTTGTTTGCACTCCATGTTGACAAGCTCAGCCCACCTGGTTTCCGAAATACAGCGATTATTAAAACACTATTACATCATTGCGCCCGATCTGCCGGGACAATCTGTTCGGGGACTGGAAACTCGATTTTCTTATAGTGATAATTCGTTTGCAGATTGGCTTCTTGAAATCATCGATAACCTGGGTTTGGAGAAAATCAATCTGCTGGGGGTTAGCCTGGGAGGTTTTGCAGCCCTTCAATTTGCAAAAAATCATCCGGAAAAAGTTCAACACCTTGTTTTGATTGTGCCGGCAGGAATTGTGCGTGGTTCTACCTGGGAGGGTATTCGAAAAATGGCAATTCCATCTATGTTGTATCAATTCAATCAAACCGAAGAGCGCCTGAAGAAATTCGTAGATCCGCTTCTTTCTACCTGGGATGATGACTGGGGCCATTACATCGGGGATTCATTTACTTTATTTAAACCCGATTTTAGAATTCCACCTCTTATTTCTGATGAGGAACTAAAAGAATGGGACATTCCCACCTACGTTTTTGCTGCCGAAGAAGATATCTCCTTCCCCGGAAAACCAATGGTTCAGAAATTGAAAATCAACAATCCGGACATTCAAACATACCTGATGAAAGATTGTAAACACTCGCCCCCAACCACTCCGGAGTTTCGAAAATGGTTGTCAAAAAAAATCCTTTCCTTTCTTGAAATGAGGCAAGAAGACGGTTGATACAATTGAAGTTTGCCCGACAAGGGTTATGTAATTGTAATAAAAGCGCTTCCGGCTTGTCAAATTTCGAAATGGATGATGATTTTATGAGCAATAATGGGTATCTATAGCTCTACCAAACAAAAAATGAGTTATGATGACCTGGAAAGAAACGATAAGACATTACGCAGAGTCTGCCAATATTAGTGACCCCTTAACAAAAAACCTTATTACCCTTACCGGATTTCTTGAAGAATATTTAGAACAAAGAGATGAGAAAACGCTTCAGGAATTATCCGCCGAGCTGCCCGAACTTTCGGCCAAAGCATTTGCTGAATCAGAAGAAGGCTCGAACCAGCAGTTGATCAAACGGATCAACGAAATGGATATGGAGCAAATCCGTGATTTGCTTCGGCTAACAACCATCTTTTTTCATCTTGTGAACTCGCTGGAACAGCACGAAATTATTCGTATCAACCGGGAGCGGGCAAAGAAAATTGACATAGAGCATCCACGGCCCGAAAGTATTGCGGATGCTTTGCAGTTTTTCAAGAAAAAAGGGTTCAGTTACGAAGATGCCCTCGATCTTTTCAATAAGATGGACATTCAGCCAACGATTACGGCTCACCCGACGGAAGCACGCCGCCGCAGTATCCTCAACAAACAGGAAAATATTACAGCCATGATCGGGGATGTGGATGATCCACGGCTGACACCCAACGAGCGGGATTCAAAACTGAAGCAGATCATCAACGAAATTGCACTTTTGATTTCTACGGATGAAGTACGTTCCGAGCGCCTGACTGTTGAAGATGAAGTGGAAAACGGGCTCTATTATTTTACAAATTCAATCTGGAGTACGGTACCGCGGCTGTATGATGACATTCGTTCCGCTTTTGCACAGCAGTACAACAAAACGCCGGATTTACCCATAGTTCTTAAATATCGATCCTGGATTGGAAGCGACCGCGATGGAAATCCGAATGTTACGCGAGATATAACCTGGAATACGTTGGTGGAGCATCGGAAAAGTGCATTGAAATTATACCTGAATGAATTGGAAATCACACGGCGATATCTTTCCATTTCACATAACCTGGTTCCGGTTTCTGATAAGCTTCTCAAATCATTGAAGAAAGATGAAAAAGAAGCTCCGCTGACGCCTCATTACAAGCGGCATTACAAAAATGAACCGTATCGCCGGAAGATTACACACATCATGCACCGCATGCGGGACATGCTGAACGATTTGAAAGGCAGCGAGCAGGAAGTTCTGGAATCCTCAAAAGCATATCGTCCGACCGATTTTATTGAAGATCTGGATCTCATTGCAGAATCGCTTGTGGAAAGCGGATTGAGTGATATTGCCAAGTTTGGCGAGTTCAATGATTTGAAAATTCGAGCCAATACATTTGGATTTCATCTCGCCGCACTGGATATACGCCAGCATAGCGGTGTACACGAAAATGCAGTAAAAGATTTGCTTTCTGTAGCGAATGTTCATGATGATTACTCCGGTCTGGATGAAGAAGGAAAAGTAGACATCCTGATGCAGGAATTGAGGAATCCGCGGCCGCTTGCTCCGAAGCATGCAAAATTGAAATCAGCTACAGTTGAATTGCTGGATGTTTTTGGGCTGATTAAACAGATTCGGGAACTGGATGAGAATGCTTTTGGCAGTTACATCATCAGTATGACGCACGGCGTAAGCGATATGCTGGAAGTGGCACTTCTTGCCAAAGAAACTGGCTTATGGTGGATAGAAAATGGAAAAGTAGAGAGCAAGATCGACATTGTTCCACTTCTTGAAACCATTGAAGATCTCGATAAAGGCGCTGAGCTTGTCGAAACGATTCTTACGAATGATCTTTACAAACAGCAGCTGGAAGCACGAAATAATTTCCAGGAAATTATGCTGGGTTATTCCGACAGTAATAAAGACGGCGGTTACTGGATGGCCAACTGGGCTCTTCAGAAAGGCCAGATGGAACTTGGCCGTGTGCTACGTGATTATGGGGTTGATTTCCGGCTTTTTCATGGACGCGGCGGAACTGTTGGCCGTGGCGGAGGCCGGTCGAATCGGGCGATTCTGGCGTTACCTTCTATTAGCAATAACGGGAGAATTCGGTTTACGGAGCAGGGTGAGATTATCTCTTTCCGTTACTCACTTCCAGAAATTACCCGTCGCCATCTCGAACAGATTGTGAATGCGGTTGCGCGTGTAACTGGAGGAGAAGGCCAGAAAGAGATCAAAAAAGGAGATGAAACCGAAGTAATCATGGATAAGATTTCGGATGGAACCATGAAGGCCTATCGCAACCTGATTGACGATCCGGATTTTTGGGAGTGGTTTAAGACCATCACCCCGGTAGAACATATTGGAAATCTGCCAATTGCATCGAGACCGGTTTCTCGCGGAGGCGATCAGGGATTACTTTTCGAAAATTTACGGGCAATACCCTGGGTATTTGGCTGGACGCAAGTCAGGTACAACGTGCCTGGTTGGTACGGACTCGGTGCGTCACTTGGTCCTATTATTGAGGAAGATCCGTCCGTGATGGAAACGCTGAAGAAATGGTACAATGAGTGGAGTTTCTTCGGAACCATTGTTGATAATGCCCAAAGAGAACTTGCGCGAACTCACAAGTTGACTACAGAAATGTATGCGAAAGACCAGGATAAACGTCTTCATAAAACAATTATGGATGACTATGAAAAAACCAGAGATATGGTTCTTGAAATCACCGATCAGGAAGATATCCTTGATATGCGGAAAGTCATCCAGAACTCCATTGAGTTCAGAAATGTATTCACATATCCGCTAAACCTGTTGCAGGTAGAGTTGCTAAACCGCTGGAAAGATGTTAGTGAGGATACAGATGAAGATGAGATTAAAGAACTGAGGCATGCCCTGTTTTTGAGTATCAATGGCGTGGCTGCCGCAATGCAGAGTACAGGATAGCTTTAAATCTTAAGTGTATGATTTGAAAAGGCATAAGTATCACACTTATGTCTTTTTATCTTACATTTTTCGTTTTACATATTACCGATACGGTTTTTCTACTTCACAGGGTATAACATTACTTTTTATCCTCCGCTTCACAGGTTTAATAAGGAATGATCTTACTGTAAACCCCGACCATATATACAAGTAGCCAAAAAAATGGAAAAGAAATACCGATCATTTTTCTGCAAAAGCTCAAAGGTTTGATTGCACCCTCCCATAAATATCAAATAAAAAAGCCCGGCGATTTTGAATCACCGGGCTTCAATTTTTAGAAATATGTAAAGGATTAAAGTCCTTCGAATTCTGCTGCTGCTTCGCGGGAGATATCTTCGAGTGTTTTACCTTTGGTTTCAAGAACGTATTTCTTAACGAAAATATAGGCTACCACACCGAAGAAGGCGTAAATTCCGTATGAAAGACCAAGGCCAATTCCCGTGAGCAAAATGGGGAAGGTCATGGTAATGGCAAAGTTGGATACCCATTGTACCAATCCACAAATAGCCAGTGCGGCTCCGCGGAACTGGTTGGGGAACATTTCTCCAAGCATTACCCACATTACTGGCCCCCAAGAGAAGGCAAAGAATGCTACATAGGCGTTTGCAGAAAGCAGGGCATAAATACCCATGTTTCCTTCCAGTACAAGATTCCCGGCGGCATCTACTCCGGCACTTCCGAAAATCAAACCAAGAATTCCAAGCATAACGGCCTGACCAATAGCCCCGATTTCGAGAAGTGGTTTCCGGCCGACTTTATCAACAAGTGCAATAGCCACAAACGTAAAAAGTATGTTTACTGAACCCGTGATTACGTTTTGAAGCAGGGCATCGGCTTCGGTAAATCCGGCCGCCTGCCAGAGTGTAGCTCCGTAGTAGAACACAACATTGATACCGGTAAATTGTTGCAATGCCGCAAGGCCAACACCTACCCAAACCAGCGGATGAACCTTGCCGGTGTATTCAACAATGATATCACGCATGCTGGGGCGGTGATCTTTTCTCAGAGTTGATTTAATGTCTGCCACTTTGTTTTCTGCATCAACGGCATCAGAAAGACTGGTGAGAACATCTTTTGCTTCATCAATTTTATTTGCAGCTACAAGATATCTCGGTGATTCAGGAATAAAGAAAAGCATGAGCAAAAAGAGTGCGGCGGGGAAGATTTCCATCCAGAACATCCATTGCCAGGTTTGGAATCCACCCCAGAGAAGCTCTGTCGCTCCACCAGACATTCCCGCCAGCCAGTAGTTGCTGAGGAATGCCATAAAAAGGCCAATCACAATCATTAATTGTTGAAGGGTTGCAAGACTGCCGCGAATTTTGGCAGGAGCAATTTCACTGATGTAAGCCGGTGCGAGAATACTGGCAGCGCCAACGGCAAACCCACCAATAATACGGGCCATTACAAACTGCAAAGAGCCTCCGGCAATACCCGAGCCCCAGGCACTAATAATAAAAGCTATGGCAGTAGCAATCATGACGGGTTTACGTCCAAATTTGTCAGCCAGAGTACCGGCAAAGAATGCACCCACCGCACAGCCAAGTAGCATTGAAGCTACGTTAAAACCTGTGCCAACTGCATCTGAATTAAATGCAAGCTGAAGTGCATCAACCGTACCATTGATAACTCCACTGTCAAAACCGAACAAAAAGCCTCCAATTGCAGCAACGAGAGATAGGAATAGTACCCGTCCGACATTTCCGCTTCCTTCCACTGCTGCGTCTTCTTGTGTTTTCATATCCATCCGGTTAATTAGATTGTTAATTAAATTGAATCAGTATCCCATTTTTTTGGGAAAATTCAAATCTACATTAAAGACAATTTACAAAGCATCACTGCTCTATGCTTGCTTAAATAAGGGAGATTTGTGAAAGTTTTGGGGAATTGGGAATGAGTTTCGATAGATGAAATCCCCTCTCAAGAGGGGAGAGTATCAATTCCGATCCGTATATATACCTCTCCCTTTTTCCTGGCTGAATTTCTTTCGGTTGTACTCCTCAGTTTTTCCTTTGGGGATGGATAGGCTTTGCCAGTTTTTACCGGCAAATAGTTTAGCGAGGTGAACTATTTGCCCGGTATGATAAGCTACATGGGCGAGATGCCGCTCGATGGCTTCGATCAACAAATGTCCGTCATTACGAATATAAATGATTAAATCCAGCTCCTCTTCTTTGACGGATTTCAACGCTTCAAACAAAACGGCCCAGCCTTTTTCCCAATATTCCATCAGCTCTTTTTTGGATTCAAAATCATCAACGAATTCCGTCTCCCGGTTTCGCCACGATTTTTCGCCGTCTTCGGTGCGAAAGTTCGTCCAGCGGGAAATCATATTCCCGGCCAGGTGTTTCATCAAAATGGCGATGGAGTTTTGGCCGGCCTGCGGCGATTCATGAATCTGTTCATCAGAAATTTGCCCGATCGATTTCTCCGTCAGTGATTTGTAATATTCAAACAATCGGATGGTGCCTTGGAGGCTTTTTATGGGTTCACTCATAAGTGAAAAGATTATTTAGGATAAATTTCTTCAACGATAAGGGAATTTATGAAATGAATCATTCTGGAAAGAGTAAGTCAACCATGAGTATTTTCAGCAGAATCTATATCAAGTTTTTCCAGTCATCAGATGAGTGATCTACTGAATTTTGTTTAAACTAAATCGATATTAGTTTAGTACTTTCATCATCAAAATATTTTAAATCCATGATCACACTTCACAGGCATAAAACCAATCCCAAAGCCGAAGAGATTGAACAGAAGTTCCAGGATCTCGTTTTGGCCTATCGTGTGGAAACACTGCCGGAGGATGAATCCGGACCGTTTATCGTGGACGGCGATCAGAAAATTGAAGGGGATAAGGAGATTGCAACCTGGCTTCGGGAACTGGAAGGAGAACTAAACTGGCAGCGCTCACTGACAGGGGACGGTTGTTATATTGATCCGCGATCAGGTAAAGTTTGTTAATTCCCGTGCGTAATGATGTCATAGCGAGCGAAACGAACTGATGGAATGTAGCGTGGCGATCCCCGAACGTAATTACAGTAGAATCATTTTTCACGAAAGGGAGATCGCTTCATTCCGTTCGCGATGACGGTTTTCACGATTGAACCAGTCTTTGCGAGGGAGCTTTCTTGCGACCGCGACAATCTCCAAACGTAGTTTAGCTTGCTTTCAATATCAATAATTGGAGATGGCTTCACTTTGTTCGCGATGACATGGTAATCATTGTCACAGCTGTTTAAAAGATGGTTTTCGGCCAGATTATAGCAATTTACGAAAAGAACTTATATATTCATTTCAACATAACACCTTTGTAAAGCCTTTCTCAGGAATATCGAGTACCCCAACTCATCTCTTTTGAATCTTTATCAGGTGCACTAACAGTACTATTTAATTTAATACCTATTAATACATTACAATGAGTCAACAAGGAAAAGTAAAATGGTTTGACGTTGAAAAAGGTTATGGATTTATCCAGCCTGACGACGGCGGCAAAGATATTTTTGTACACAGAAATAACGTAGAGAACTTAGGACCCAATCAAGGTCTTGAAGATGGAGAAGAAGTAGAATTCGATGTTGAAGAGACACCGAAAGGACTGAGCGCAGTTGAAGTACGTAGCCTGACTTACGAATAATTTTTTCAGATTATTAAAACAAAGAAGCCCGTCTTATTCCAAGACGGGCTTTTTTTATTTCCGGAACCCCTGCCGGAACTTTCTTCTCTTTGATTATTTCTCTCTTTTTTGTTTGTGTCAGGACATTACGACTCTCTTATCTAATCCGCTGTTTTTAGCGGCAATACTGTACCTGGTGTGTGGGGCAAATTCAAGGCGTTCTTTTTCAATGGGTTGCCCGGTTGCCCGACAGATTCCATAGGTTCCGTTTTCTATTCTCTCCAGAGCTCTGTTCAGCTCATTGATAAATTTTTTGTTTCTCTCTATTAATCGGTTAGTCAGGTCTAAGCTCTCTTCAATGCTCCCCATATCACTCATATGGTGATCTATGGACGAAGCGTCATCGTCATCTGCGGAGCGTTGTTCTTCAAGTGAATTTAAAAGGAATTCGAGTTCCTTTTGTGTATCTTCTCTCTTCTGTATTATCAGGGCTTCGAAGTATGCAAGCTCCGTTTCACTCAGAACAGTTTTAAGTTCATCTCTTGTCGGTGGTTTTTTTAAAACTTCTTTCATCATCTTGGGGTTATGTAGTTGTTCAATTATTTAAATAAAGAATAGCAAATATTGAACCCCACCGTAATCAGGGAATCCCTTAACGTAGCCTGAGTATATGACCTAAAGAGGCCTGAGTGAGGATTTTAGGAAGAAAGGAATGGGGATATCTGACAATAGGATGTAGTCAGGAAGGGGTACAGAGCCGGTTGACAGACAAGTCCATTTTTACTTGGCTAGCATTTTGTTACAGGCTTTTCGCAGGAATAGCACCGCAGAATTTAGCTTATTTATAAAACGAGAAAGATGAGATATTTTGAACTGGCTGAAATAAAAAATCCCGCCACCAGGAAGTAACGGGATTTGGTATTTTAGGACTCTCTGAAAATTAAACAGCAGACCGATCGGCTTTTGCCATATTGTTTTCAATCAGATAGTCAAGGCTTTGTTCGGCGGCATCAAATACATCAATAGCACTTTCGTCCAGCTCTACGACCATCCAGGTATGCGTATCACCACAAGCTTCAACAATTACATTGAAATCCTGTGAGCCCTGACCGACGGGAACCATCGGGTCGTGCGGGCCTTCACCCAGATCTTCGCTCCATTCGGCTGCGCCATCTTTTATATGCAGGTACTCAACCCGGTCACCATACTTGCTGATGATGTCCGAAGGACTTTGTCCGGCTGTTTTTACCCAATAGGTATCAATTTCAAAAAAAATGTTGTCATCAATGTGCTCAACTAATGTCTCGAAGGGATAGGCCCCGTTTTCATTCATTCTCATTTCCCACCAATGGTTGTGCAGACCAAACTGCAACCCGTTTGATTGTAAAAACTGGCTGGCTTCATTGTAAATACCGGCAAGTTCTTTAATTCCTTCTTCGGTTTGATACCGTTCGTCTTCCGGCCATCCGTGCCAGATCACTTTATCGTTCTCAAACGCTTCGGCTCTTCTCAAGGCTTTCTCGCCGGTTTCCCCGAGTGGAATTTCACTGTGCATCGAACTGACGGAAAGCCCGGCATCTTTCAGCATTTGTCCGACTTCTTCATAGTTCATGTCTTCGGAAAAGTCATAAGTTTCCACATATTTATAACCTAAATCGGCAATTCGTTGAAGAGTTCCGGGGATATCCTCATTTAATTGGTTTCTGAAAGTATAGAGCTGAACGGAAATGGTATGAAGGGGTTCCGTCTCAGCAGCGGCTTCCCCCATCTGGGCCGCCTCATTTTCTCTGGAACTGCAACCGGTTAGAAGGTATGATGAACCGAGAAAAGCTGACATGCTGCCAACTCCCAGGGTTTTAAGAAATTTTTTCCTTGAATAACGATTGTCTGATTTCATGGTATTCTGTTTTGTTTGAGATGATGGATATCCAATAACTTTGGTTTAACGCAAGCTATAATTTGGTTTGGAGCCGGAAGAAAGTCAAGCTATACAATTGTTTTAAAAAGTTATGCTTGAATAGAAAGGAAGAAAGTTCTCCGAACCTTCGGACACAATGGGTTGAAGGAACCCTGAGTCATCTAAAAAAAAAGGGATATTCAACGATTTTGAATATCCCACAAATACAACAAAAATGTACCGGTCTACAGACAAGAATTATTTGCCATACAACAGTTTTCCATATTCTTCCTGGATGGCATGTACAACAGGGCCAGGTTTTCCGGTTCCCAGATTTTTGCCGTTAATAACGGTAACCGGCTGAATATCCGTAGTCGTTCCGGAGAAAAACAGCTCATCCAAATCAAAAATCTCTTCTTCACGAACAGGTGTGAAATGGACGGGGATCTCCAGCTTTTCAGCAATTTCAAGTACAACGCTTCGGGTGATTCCGCTCAAAATATAATTCGATTCGGGATAGGTATAGAGCGCGCCATCCTTTACGGCAAAAATATTGGCATTAGGACTCTCGGTAACCACACCGTCGCGAATCAACAGGGCACTGTTTACCCCGGCTTCATGAGCTTGCTGTTTTGCCAGGGTGTTCGGGAGCAGAAGAACGGTTTTGATGTTACATCGGGTCCAGCGAATATCAGAAAGCGTAATTACATCCACACCTGTTTTGTGCAACTCGGTATGAGGCTCAAATGAAGCGGCCGAAAGAAAGATTGTAGATTTAATCGGCTGCTCCGGGAAAGTATGAGTTCGCGGCCACGCAGCCCCTCGCGTAATTTGCAGGTAAATGGAGGCTTCGCCTTCCAAAAGGTCATTCCGCTTAATGATCTCCCGGTGTATATCCGGAATGGATTCGCGAACCTCGGTTTCAAGATTGATCTTCAGGGCTTTCAAGCCTTTATCGAGTCGGGCGAGATGCTCTTTTTCTCTGAACGGTTCGCCATTAATGACTCTTGTTACTTCATAAACTCCATCGCCGAAAATAAAACCACGGTCGACGACTGATACTTTTGCTTCTGTGTGATCAAGAAATGATCCGTTTAAATATACCTGCATGTTTTTTTATTGATTAACAACTTCGTGCAATGATAAATCTTTTCGTATAAAATTGGTATTATTATCCCGAAGAAAGAAAAAATAAATAATCCCCTTATGAAGAAATTACTATTCACTATTATTTTGATGTTATTCAGCACATCGGTTTTTGCCCAGGCATCCAGCGAAGTTATTCGGCTTTCGGAACCGGTACAGGAAACGGCTGAATTCGAAGTATTTGGTGCTGATGTGGATCAAAGTGAGTTTCAATCTCCTTCCACTCTGGCTGAGATCATTAATTCTGGCCAGGAAGAAGGCCCCGTCACATTGGTAACTTCTGTTGCCCAGGTTTGCCAGAAAAAAGGTTGTTTCTTTATGGCGCAAGATGAAAATTACAGCGCACGGGTGACGTTTAAAGATTATGGATTTTTCATTCCTACAGATTCACAAGGCAAAGAGGTTGTACTGATCGGAGATTTTTCTGTCGAGACATTAAGTGAAGAACAAGCCAAACACTATGCCGAAGATGCCGGCGATAATCCTGACCAAATTTCGGGTGAACAGAAAGAGTATTCCGTTGTAGCGACCAGTATTGTAGTACCCAAATCAAAGTAATTCACAATTTTTTTGATGATTGATACCCGGTGACGATTATTTAGCATAAAGTTATCGGATGAGCAACAATGGCTGCATTACGTTTACTCATCCGATGACTCCCGGCGTACTGAACCAGAGAGAACTTCGTTATTGTTCGAAATAAAAAGAGTGAGGCAGAGATGGAAGCAAAAAGTAATCAGTCATTCTCCGAAATGATAAAAGGAGAAGTTCCGGTTCTTGTTGATTTTTATACCGATTGGTGCGGCCCTTGCAAAATGATGGTTCCCATTCTGAAGAAGCTCAAAAACCGGATGGGAGATCAGATCAATATTATTAAAATTGATGCGGAGAAAAATCCGACTGCGGCCATTCGGTACCAGGTGAGGGGAGTTCCTACGCTGATCCTTTTCCAAAAAGGACACATTCTATGGCAACAGTCCGGCGTTGTTCAGGCGGAACAGTTGTATTCGATCATAACCGACAGAATCAATAAAGTATAAAGAGGGTCAACCCAATTCTTTAAATTGAACTTTTCGGGTCTCCGTATTGAAAATTGCAACCATTGCATCGCCGTCGAACCCGTTTACGCTTCCCGGATTGATGGAAATTGTATCTTCAATGGTGTCCAGTTTTGGTTCGTGGGTGTGGCCGGATATCACCACATCATATTTTCCACATAGCTCCAGGCTTTGGGTAATTTCCGGGTAGGTTCCGTGGTAGACGGCAAACTTCACATTATCAGCTTCAAAGCTGAAGAAATCGCCATAAAGTGATGCTCCAATTTCATCAAACTTTTTCATCAAAAGGAATTTGTCGCCATCGTTATTCCCAAACACACCATGAAGATTCAGTCCTTCAAATAGTGGTATGGTGAACGGGCTGCAATAATCGCCGGCATGAATCACGCGTTCTACCTCTCTTTCCTTGAAAAACGATACTGCCTTTTTGATGTTCTCAACATGGTCGTGTGAATCTGAACAAATTCCCATATTCATAACTGTACAGGTTTGAGCTTATGCTTTTATCAAATCTTTGTTAACTTGTCCGCTTAGCAATCGGAACCATTTGTAAGCCGATTGAAAGCAGTATTCTGAAATATAACAGAATTATTTCCACAAGAATTTAGCAGAATGAAAGATGTCCGTAACTAAAGATGATGTTCAATACGTAGCCAACCTCGCACGCCTGCAATTAGGTGATGATGAAGCCGAAGGTTTAAAAGAGGATATGAATAAAATTTTGGGCTATATCGATCAGTTGAATGAGTTAGATACAACCGATGTAGCCCCGTTGGAGCATGTGACCGAAATTACGGCGAGTAAGTTCCGGAAGGATCAGGCAAAAGAACCTCTCAGCCACGAAGATGCCCTTAAAAATGCACCGGATGCCGATTCTGATTATTTCCGTGTTCCAAGAGTGATCGAATAAGGTATGGCAAAAAAAAAGGGAAAAGCGTCGGAGCCGTCACCGGATTTTTGGGAATCTCTTTCACCAGGTAAGCAGCATCTGCTCGCTTTGCTGTTTCTTTTTTTACTGCCACTCTTTTTACATTATTCTACTATTCTCGGCGGCCAGCAATATATGGGCACCGACGTTATTCAGTGGCGGGCCGGTGCGGAATCCATCATTGAATACAGGGAAGATACCGGTAACGTAGCGCACTGGGTAACCAACATGTTTTCCGGAATGCCTGCCAATACCATTTCCCATCCGCCGAAGGTGATGAATCTGGATAACACACTCATCCGTTCATTGGATTTTATTTATCCGGCAGTTCAGATGTGGATTCTTCTTGCCGGCGCCTATTTGATGTTTATTTTGCTGGGAAACCGGCCACTTTCCGCAGTTTTTGGGGCAATCATCATTGGATTTACAACGTATGTTGCACTCATTATCGGAGCGGGCCATAAAGCCAAATTTGTAGCTTATGTTTATATACCCTGGCTTTATGTTGGGTACCTGATGCTAACCCGTTCGAAATGGAATCAGTGGCTTTCTTTCTTTATTTTTGCACTTGCACTAACGCTTCACCTCCGGGCGTATCATCCCCAGATCACCTACTATTTCCTCTTTCCACTCGGCACCCTTTTTATTTATGATTGGGTAAAAGCCATTCAGGCAGATGAATCAAAAAAATACCTGAAATATACCGGATGGCTGGTTGCAGCCGGCCTTGTTGCTATCCTGATTACATTCCAGATGTACTGGAGCACAATTGAATATTCTCCTTACAGCATGCGTGGAGGAACAGCGGCTGCCGGTACGGATGGACTGGCACGAAATTATGCTTTTGGCTGGTCTCAGGGCTGGGGCGAGCTTCTGACATTGTTGATTCCCGGTTCTTACGGAGGTTCACAATTTTACTGGGGACCCAAGTCATTTACCAGTGGTCCGCACTATTTCGGCGCTTTGGCATTTCTGTTTTTTGTGGTTGGTTGCATGAAATCAAACAACAAACTAAAATATGTTTTTCTTGGGCCGGGTATTGCCGCGCTGCTTTTTTCTCTTGGCGAAAATTTTGGATTACTGAACAACCTGATGTTCGAATATTTTCCTCTTTTCGACAAATTCCGTGTGCCCGAAACGTGGCTCATCATGGCGCTATTTTGCTTTTCCGTTATTTCAGTTTTTGGAATCGACTGGCTGATTGGTGAGATAAAGAATCCGCACGGAAAAAGTGAATGGAAAACACCTCTTTTTGTAGCCACCGGAATTGCCGTGGTTGCCGTGCTTATTACGTTACAATTTTTGCGTTTTGAAAAACCCGGAGAGCGCCAGCAATTTGCCCAAAGGCTTGCCATTCAGAATGGTATTTCAATGGATGACCCAAGAATTTCGCAAACCGTCTCAAACCTTATTCAGACACGCCTGATTCCCGAACGAAAAGATATGGCACAAAAAGATGCATTTCGATTCGTGCTGATCTTTGTTGTGGGCGGAGTAATTATCTGGGCCATGGGGACTCGAAAAATTCCGGTATCAGCCGGGGCTATTTCACTCTGTTTGATTCTTGGATATGATTTGATCGGTGTGGATTCACGTTACATGAATGAAGGCTCACTTGTGGATCAAAATTTTGATCCTGCGGATGTTATAGAGCAGCGGGAACGGGAGCTGGATCGGTTTTTAGTGGAAAATATCGGATCCGGGGAAGGCTGGGAATATCGTGTTTTTCCAATTCTGGATGATCCCTTCAATAATGCTGTTCCGGCTTATTTTTATCCGTCTGTCGGGGGATACTCAGGGGCCAAACTCGGCTATTACCACGATATGATTGAGGGCTATTTCCGTGAATTTATTGGCAAACTGTATTCGGCACAGGGAGCGTCCATCAATTCCGGCGTTCTCGACATGCTTAATGTGAAGTATGTAACCTTTCCGCAGCCGTTCTCTGCACCGGGTTTTGAGAATGTGTTTCCCACAGATGTTGGGGTTGTAATGGAGAACATGAATGTGCTGCCAAAAGCATTTTTCGTGGATTCTTTGGTGGTACTGGATGATCAGACACAGGCTTTGGCTCAGCTTTCAGCCCGGAATTTTAATCCGGCTGAAGTTGCTTATGTAACAGAGCAACCTTCCCTGGAAATTCAGCAGGATTCAATGGCAACTGCCACTGTTACGGAATACAATCCCAATCATATTTCAGTTGATATTTCCAGGTCAACGCCCGGATTTATGGTATTGAGCGAAATATGGTATCCGGAGGGGTGGACGGCAGCTCTCAACGGCAAAGAAATCAACATGTACCGAACTAATTACATTTTACGGGGTTTTGAGATTCCCGCCGGAGATCACACTTTTGAAATGACTCTTGAACCGGCATGGTATACAACCGGAACCTGGATTGCACGTTTTGGAAACCTGCTGTTATTTGCTGCCGGAGGTTTTGGGCTTTTCTTGGTTTTCAGGAAAGGGGAAAAGTGAAGACCAGGATTTATCTGTTGATTAAATAGCGGTTGGCAACCCAGCGTTTCATCTCTTTGAAGACTCTGTTTTTGGGCACCCAACCCATCACTTCAAAAATGGAG
This sequence comes from Rhodohalobacter sp. 614A, assembly GCF_021462415.1. NCBI lineage: Bacteria > Pseudomonadati > Balneolota > Balneolia > Balneolales > Balneolaceae > Rhodohalobacter > Rhodohalobacter sp. 614A. The sequence continues at coordinate 248,763 of NZ_JAKEDS010000001.1, read as the reverse complement.
GATACTTTTCCCTGGGCCAGCCGAATGTTGTAAAGATGATATTTTTTCTGATCCCGGTTCATCTTGATTTTATGTTTTTGGTATACAGAAAGATAACCATCAAGCTGAGTTTTGGGATTTGATATTCTTCCTTTAAAATTTTCCTGGTAAATATTTTGCAATGGCTCTTGCACGATTTTAATCGGACCGAACTTCTCACACAAGCGGATCCACAGATCGTAATCCTGGCCGGCCGCAAGCGATTCATCAAATCCGCCAACTTGCAGCACTCTTTCCCTTTTAACGAGAACCTGGTTTCCAACATGATTTGAAAACAACAAATCCTCTAACGTAACCTTCAATTTCTTACGCCAAACTACTGATCGGTTTGAAGAAATGATTCGGTCAAAAGATGTAATACACGCATAAGAATCATCATAATTTTTCAACAGAAGCGAAATACGTTCGGGGTGCCATTCATCGTCGTCGTCAAGTCCGGCTACAAATTCTCCCTTCGCCTTTTCGATTCCTGCATTCCTGGCTTTGTTGGCTCCCAAAGACTGTTCATTTCTGATACAAATGATAGAATGCTTTTCCTGATACCGTTCGATAATTTGAGGAGTGTCGTCATCTGAACCGTCATCAACCACAATAACCCCTAGGTTTGGATAGGTTTGATTCAGGACAGAATCCAGCGCCCTCGGCAGAAGATCCGCCCTGTTTTTTGTAGTAATGATTGCGGAAACAAATGGTTCGGATTTCATGATCGTTCTTCGTTGTTTATACAATCACGATAAATGGAGGATAAAACTTTGCCTTGTTTAAAAGCATCAAAATGTTCCTGGATATGAACTACACCACTCTTCCCAAGATTCTTTTGAAGTTCCGGATTTTGATGGAGCCGAACCAAGTGTTCGGATAATGTTTCAACATCTTTCTCATCAGCAAGAAGACCTGTTTTTTCATCAACTACAACTTCAGAAATGTCACAGTGGCGGCTTCCTATGATCGGCAATCCCGAAGCACTTGCTTCAATAATCGTCACCGGTGCACCGCCTTCATCATCTCCGTCTGTAGATAAAACACTCGGGGCCAGGAAAATATCGTGATGGTGATACTCTTCCTGTAGTTTCTCAAGCGGAATCAAACCCGGAAGAAAAACGGATTCCTGCAATCCATGATCCTTTACATATTGGAGCAATTCACCTTTTACCTGTTCTGATTCTTTTGTGCCGTTACTGTCTCCATAGATGGTTAAAATCCCATTCCCTCCTTTTTTTAGGAATTGGTGAAATGCCCGGAGACCATAAATAAATCCTTTTTTTTCAACAAACCGTCCGACCATTAACAGCCGTAAATTTTCAGTCGCCGGGTAGTCCTCTTTTGGTTTATACTTGTTGATTTCGACGCCAAGATGTTGAACCACAATTTTTTCTGGCGGACAGCCCAATGCTTCCAGCTTTTTTCCCATTGCCGGTCCTTCTACCAGAAATCGGCTTCCACGCTCAAAAAGTTTTCTGTAATTGGATTTCCATTGCGGCTTTTCATTCGGGAGAAGCGATGCATCATACCCATAAAAAGTTGTGATTAAAGGGATATTCAGACGTTTCGCTATTCCAGAACACAAATATCCCATGGGGCCAAAATGCGCATGGATAAGTTGAAAGTTCTCTTTGTTTAAGTGCGAATAAAAACTGGGATAATAACCAATCAGTTTCATGGCGATGCTGTCGGCCAGCCGGACGGGGAGGGACAGTTCCTGGCTGCGATTATAAATCGGTGGCGACCAATCAACGGAGTCCAAATTTTTGGTATGATTTGTAAAGACTGTTGGATTCCATTCTTTCGAATATTTAATCTGGGTGTGAATCCAGTTTTCGCTGAGTTCAAAATAATAGAGTGAAAAGTGAGCGACAGATGGTTTCATAAACCTCCGGCAAATTTTCTCAAAACAGGATGGTTCTGAATGGTATCCAGTTCTTTACTCAAAAGCGGATACATGCGCTTCCGGTCATTTATGATTTGTTCCAAAAGTTGATCACTGCTACGTTCTGTGGAATGTTTCCCGGATCCGGATCTATCAGAGGTTTCCAGGAATTTAATAATATCAGGTTCAACAGAAATATCCAGGAAACGAAAAATCTCTTCTGTCACTGCACGCGGATTTTTGAGCAACTCTGTATGACTCACAATTTTATATGGAATTTGGTGATTTTCAAGAGAATCCAGTAAAACCGAGTAACTTTCAAACCAATAATTGCATAACGTTTGCGGGGTTATTGAACCGTAATGAGCCTGAAGATCTTTCTTCAGATCCGTCAAACTTCCCTCGTCAATGAAGTTTGATATTGAACGTATACAGGACGCCATTTCCCGTATCGTTACAATCACCCTGGGATTTTTATCCATTGCCGAAATCAATGAAGCGTTGAAATTCAAACGTACTTCTTTGATGACGGTTTGTAGTGGTTCCTTTTTCTTAACCGTTATTGATCGGTTTTTTCGGTGGAAATTCAGTTCAAGGAAATCTGAAACAGCATCTGGTGCGATATTTTTTCTGGCTAAAAACTGAGCCCAATTCAGATCTGTTTTCCATGCAAAGTGAGAATCCGAGAATCGTGTGAATAAAAACCTGCGATGTTTCCTGAGTATTTCAAACTCACACTCAAATTCAGCGGCTTTTTTCCCGGGATGATCCATTTTTGTAAAACGATCCGGCCAGTTTTTAAACCGGGAATTATAGGAAGACAGCGGCTCCATACATACATCCAGTCGGGGATGGTGATCAAGAATGTTGGCCACCCACGTGGATGCAGAGCGTTCTGTTCCTAAAATGTAGATCATGCAAACTGGTTAGCGGTTTGAGATCGTTGAATGGATAACATCCACAATTTTTTGAAGAAAAGTCTCCGTCAATTCAAGATCCGGATAAAGAGGAAGACGAATGAGCCGATTACTGTATTCGTCTGTTTTTGGTAAATTTGTAGTGTTCAAAAACTCTTTTGCAAAAGGAGCAGAATGCAAAGGCACGTAATGAAATGCGGCCGGAATTTCAGCTTTCTTAAATTGTGTTAGCAGCAGATCTTGTTCTTCTTTAGTCCGGCTGAAAAAATAGAAAATATGATAATTTGAACTCCTGCCAGCCGGAATTTCAGGCAGTATGATTTTTCCTGATTTTTCACAATCCGCCAGTGTTTCTCTATAGAGTTCCCAAAGCTCTTTTCGTTTTTGTTTGATCCCATCCTTTTTCTTCAATTGCGCTTCAAGCATTGCCGCAAGAAGGTCTGAAGGGATGTAACTGCTTCCTTCCCAAACCCAGGTATATTTATCAATTTCACCCCGCATAAATGCTGCCCGGTTTGTTCCTTTTTCCCGAATCACTTCTGCTTTTTGGGCGATTTCATCATCATTGGTCAAAAAAGCTCCTCCTTCGCCGCAGGTGATATTTTTGGTATCATGAAAGCTATAGCAGCCGATGTGCCCGATAGAACCCAGCGGTTTATCTTCGTAAAATGCATCAACCCCTTGTGCTGCATCTTCAATCACAAAAAGATTATGTTTTTTGGCAATATTCATGATAGCATCCATATCGCAGCTAACACCCGCATAATGAACCGGAATAATGGCTTTTGTGTGATTGGTTATTTTCCGTTCAATATCCGCTGGATCGATATTCATCGTCTCCGGTTTGATATCAGCAAAAACAGGTGTGGCACCACGTAGTACAACCGCATTTGCCGAAGATACAAAATTGAAGGCGGGCATAATTACTTCATCGCCCGGACCAATCCCGAGTACAATAACCGCCATTTCCAACGCATGAGTGCAAGAAGTGGTCAGCAGTACATGCTTCACGCCAAGCCATTCTTCCATTTGTTCTTGTACACGCTTTGTATATGGTCCGTCTCCTCTCAGGTGGCCTTTTCTCAACGCTTCGCTCAGAGCTTGTTCTTCTTCGGTTCCAGTGTAGGGTTTATTAAACGGCAGACTCATTTTAAAAAATCACATGTTTGTTCCGGGGCAATCATAATGAGTTCCAAAGGTATCAACAATTTGATGCTTGTAAAATATTTCTTTCTATGAATATGAATTGCACTATTAAATCAAAAAAATGCACGGAGAATATTATTACCTTCACTCTTTTACAATTTAATATGTCGATAACTTGGGAATAATTATACGCCAAAGTGTACAGAATGCAATTATCTCTTATGTGGGGATTGCTCTGGGGTTTGTAATTACCATTATCATGGTTCCAAAAATATTGACGACCGAGCAGTATGGATTAACCCGGGTGTTATTGTCACTGGCGGTGGTTGGAACCCAGTTTTCCAATCTTGGGATTAACAATACTGTTGTTCGGTTTTTCCCTTATTTCAAAGATAAGGAGGAAAATCATCATGGATTCCTCTTCCTTACTTTAATCGTTCCACTGTGCGGTTTCATATTTTTTGGAGCTCTGTTTGTTCTATTCAGGGATAGTATCACCAATCTTTTTGTTGAGCGTTCTGCATTGCTTGTTGATTATTATTGGTACCTGCTTCCCCTTACATTGTTTATTCTCTTTTTTAACGTTCTGAATTACTTTACCAGGGCTCTTTACGATACGGTGATGGCTTCATTTCTTAATGAAGTTTTAATTCGTGTACTTACAGCCATTCTTCTCGTAGCCTATTTGATGGGCTGGCTTACCTTCGAGCAGTTTATGATCATATTTGTTGTGAATTACGGGGTCATCACCACCGCTCTTTTTTTATACACTCTTTTTTATAAAAACATCTCTCTTCGGCCCGACTTTAATTTCCTTTCCCGTCCGCTTCTTAAAGATATATTCAGTTATGGGCTCTATGCATTTTGGGGCGGAGTGGCTTCCATTATTGTTACCAACATCGACATTATTATGCTGAGCTCCCTTGCCGGGCTTGATGAAACTGGTATTTATGCCATTGCCTTTTATGTGGGTTCGGTAATTCTTGTCATTCGGTCTTCTGTTTATAAAATATCAGCCTCCATCATATCCTCTGCTTTTAAGGATGAAGACCACGAACTCATTCAGGATATTTACAAGCGATCTTCATTAAACCAGATTATTGGGGGAGGGCTTTTGTTCTGTGGTGTGATTGCAAATTTGGATAACCTGATGAGTCTGTTGCCCGAAGCCTATGCCGGAGGAGCAATCGTCATTATTATAATTGCCGCTGCAAACCTTTTTGATATGTCTACCGGTTTAAACAGCGCTATAATTTTAAATTCAAAACATTATCGGTTTGATCTCTATTCAACAATCTTTCTGATAATTATCACCGTTTTGCTGAACTATTTATTGATTCCGGAGTATGGAATACTTGGTGCAGCGATTGGAACAGCAACGGCCATATTTCTATACAATTCGATTAAAGTGGTTTTTGTGTGGATACGATTATCCATGCAGCCGTTTGAGTGGCAGATGTTGTTTGTTATTGCCATCGGCGCACTGATTTTGTTTCTAAGTTTCCAGGTAGATACAATAGGGAATATTTATCTTGATATTGTCGTAAGGTCCGCCGTGATTACTGTTATCTACCTGGCCCCGATTTTGGCCATGAATATATCAAAAGACCTGAACCATCTTGTCGATAAGTCTGTGTCTGATATCCGGAAATTCTTTGTGAGATAAACAATTCCCGTGACACTCAATGGAATGTAAATGATGTTAACCATATCGCTCTGAAAAACGAATGCCAAGCGATCCTCAAATAACAATCGCCATTTGTACCTACAATCGTGCCGGGTATTTGAAAGATACGCTGGATGATTTGGCCGAACAGAATATGAAACCGGATCAATTCGAGATTCTGGTTATTGACAACAACAGCAAAGACGGAACCGGGACCGTTTGCGAAATCTTTGCTAAAACCCATCCGGATCATCCGTTCAGATGCGTTAAGGAAACGAAACAGGGATTGTCGTATGCCCGAAACCGAGCCGTCCGGGAAGCCCAAACCTCTGTGCTTCTTTTTATTGATGACGATGTAAAACTTCCCCGCCATTTTGTGTACTCGGCAGTAGAATATGCTTCAAACAGGCCTTCAACAATGTGTGCTGGCGGGCGAATCCAGGTTTGTTTTGACGGTACAGAACCAGACTGGATTCCCGGAGAACTCATGCCCATGTTTGGTCTGCATGATCTGGGCGATCATGATAAACTCTATCCGTCTTCGAATTTTCCCCGGGGCGGAAATATGATGATTCGTAAATCGATTTTTGAAGCGTTCGGATATTTTGATCCGCACCTGGGCCGAAAAGGAAACCAACTGCTTGGCAGTGAAGAAAAGCATTTTTTTGAACAACTCCGGAAAAACGGTGTGGAACTTCATTATTGGGCGAATCTTGAACTAACACACCGCATTGGCCCAAACCGGCTTGAGGAAGAATACCTGAGAGAGCAGTCTATTGGAATTGGCAGGAGTGAGCGAATGCGAATGAACCAATCAAAATCCGAGATTGCAAAAAAAATTGGCAGCGAACTCATTAAGTTTTTAGGAAGCCTGATTCTGGCAATCGGATACCTGGTGCGAGGTAAAACCCAGGCAGCAGGATTTATGATTCAATTTAGAGTTTGGGTTCTCCGGGGTTTTCTGAGTCCTCAAACCACGAAACAGGAAGGCAAACCAACATCTTCTTGAAATTCTACAGACATGCTCTTCAAATTCAATAATTTCCCCTTAACATTTATTGTGCTAAAGCTTTACTTTAACGTTTTGCCAATTTCATGAATTATTACGGATATTTCCGGAGCTATTAAACCGATGAAAGCTTTACTGATTGATGAGGAATCGGAACAACCTGTGATGAAAACAGGTGAGTTTCCAACCCCTGATCCCCGCCCCAATGAATTACTAGTAAAAATCGAAGCAACCGCACTCAATCGTGCCGATCTTCTTCAAAAAGCCGGTAAGTATCCGGTGCCGGAAGGTGCCTCTCCAATCCTCGGCCTGGAAATGGCTGGTGTAGTGGCAGAAACCGGGTCTGACGTTTCCGGCTTTGAGATCGGTGACTGGGTTTTTGGATTGCTTTCAGGTGGCGGATATGCTGAATATTGCACCATTTCACAGGGTATGGCGATGAAAATACCGGAAGCTCTCTCTTTTGAAGAAGCCGCAGCCATTCCTGAAGTTTTCCTTACGGCTTACCAGGCTATCGATTGGCTGGGTGAACTTCAAAATGGCGAAACGATTTTAATTCATGCCGGTGCGAGTGGCGTCGGGACAGCCGCAATTCAGCTTGCGAAACATCTGTTTGATGCAAGAATTATTACCACTGCCGGAACGGATCAAAAGAATAATCTTTGTGAAGAGTTAGGTTCCGGGTTATCGATCAATTATAAAGAGAAGGATTTTGCGGACGAGATTGAATCGGCTTTTGGAAAGCAAAGTGTAGATGTGATTGTTGATTTTGTGGGTTCTCCGTATTGGGATAACAACATCAAAATACTTGATCTTGATGGACGTTTGATCTATCTGGCAATGTTGGGAGGGGTTAAAGTCGATGAAATAAACCTGCTTCCGATTTTGAGAAAAAGGCTCACAATTAAAGGCTCAACCCTGCGAAACAGAAGCGATGATTACAAAATGAGACTTACAAAAGAATTCGAAAATAAAGCCCTCCGTTATTTTACCGACGGCAAAATTAAACCGATTATCGACTCCATTTTTGACTGGAACAATGTTGAGAAAGCTCACTCCAAAATGGCTAATAATCTCAACGCTGGAAAAATTGTTTTAACGGGGATGTAGGTTTATGAATTTCAGGCAAGAAGCACCCATTGGTATTTTTGATTCCGGTCTTGGAGGTCTCACCGTTGCAAAAGCAGTTTCCGAACTTCTTCCGGGTGAGGATATCGTCTATTACGGTGATACGGCTCGTGTACCGTACGGTATTAAATCGCAGCAGACGATCCGAAATTATTCGATTGAGATCAGTCATTTTTTGAAGGCGAAGGGAGTGAAAATGATTATCATTGCCTGTAATACAGCTTCCGCAGCGGCCTATGATGGCGTTCGGGAAACCGTAAAAGAAATTCCCGTCTTGAATGTGATTGATGCCGGAACTCTTTCGGCCATACGATCCGGGAAAAAACATATTGGCGTGATTGGAACTCTTGGCACGATTGGCTCCGGTGCTTATGAACTCTCTCTCAAAAAAGCGAATGATCAGTTCACTGTAAAATCACTGGCTTGCCCGCTACTTGTTCCGCTTGCAGAAGAAGGATGGACAGATAACGATATCGCCAAACAGACCATTGACATCTATCTGCATCCGTTTAAGAACAACGGAGTAGAAGCGCTGATTTTGGGATGTACACATTACCCGTTATTCAAGAAATCAATCCTTGAATATTTTGACGGTAAACCGATTGATATCATCGACTCAGCCGAAGCGGTAGCTGAAATGGCAAAAAATACTCTTTCAGAAATGAATCTTTTGAATGAATCCGGGAAAAGGGGCGAGCTGATCTGTTATGTCAGCGATCGCCCCCAGCGTTTCCAGGAACTTGCCGAACGGTTTATAGGCCGCGAAATTGATATCAAAACCGCAGACTAAACCCTTTTCTACAGGTGTTTAAGCTTAAACCTTCGGTCCGGCGTTTATAATCTCTTCGCTGCTTTCTTCTTTATATTTTTCGAAGTTTTTGTTGAAGAGGCTGCCAAGTTTTCTGGCTTGTTTGTCATAATCCTCAGCACTGTCCCATGTATTTCTGGGAGAGAGAATCTCTGAGGGTACATTTGGACATTCCTTCGGAATTTCAAATCCAAAGACCTCATCAGTTTCTGTAGATACATTATCTAAACCACCCGCATGAATAGCGTTGATGATTGAACGTGTATTCTTCAGATTAATTCGGCTTCCTTTTCCGTAAGGTCCGCCGGTGAGGCCGGTATTCACCAACCAGGCTTTGGCGTTGTGTGTTCTCATTTTTTCAGCCAGCATTTCGGCATATTTGCTTGGAGGCCAAACAAGGAATGCAGCTCCAAAGCACGCAGAAAATGTTGCTTCCGGTTCTGTAACACCCACTTCTGTTCCCGCCACTTTCGCTGTATATCCGCTAATGAAATGATACATTGCCTGTTCGGGTGAGAGTTTACTTACCGGAGGCAAAACTCCAAAAGCGTCATACGTCAGGAATATAATGTTTTTTGGATGGCCGGCTTCACACGGAATTTTGGCATTAGAGATATAGTCAATCGGATAAGATGCACGTGTATTCTGTGTGATGGAGACATCATCATAGTCTACTTCCCGGGTTTCGGGATCATATTCTACATTCTCTAAAACCGTTCCAAACTTAATGGCATTAAAAATTTCCGGCTCTTTTTCTTCAGAAAGGTTAATTGTTTTGGCATAGCAACCGCCTTCAATATTAAAGACGCCATCTTCACTCCAACAGTGTTCGTCGTCGCCAATCAGCTTTCGGGAGCTGTCTGCCGAGAGGGTTGTTTTTCCCGTACCGGACAATCCGAAAAACAGGGCAACGTCATCGGGTGACTCACCTTCATTGGCCGAGCAGTGCATGGAGAGAACATCTTTCTTGGGCATGAGATAATGCATGACGGTGAAAATTCCTTTCTTCATTTCACCGGCATATTCCGTACCAAGTATGATCATCTCGTTTCGTTGGAAACTTACATCCACACTGGCATCAGAGGTCATGCCTTCGGTGTACTTGTTGGCTGGAAATTTACCAGCATTGTAGACTACAAAGTCTGGTTCTCCAAAATTCTCAAGCTCTTCCGCCGTCGGGCGAATCAGCATGTTTTGCATAAACAGTCCATGATAAGGTCGTTCAGCAATAATTCGAACCTTTAGCCGGTATTTTGGATCCCAGCCGGCAAATCCATCCAGAATATACAGGCGTTCTCGCGTATTAAGATAATCGGTAGCCCGTTGGTGGTTAATGTTGAAAGTGTGCTCATCCAAAGGGATATTGACACTTCCCCACCAAATATCATTCTTGATTTCGTCTGTATTTACAACCCGCTTGTCGGCAGGGCTTCGTCCGGTTCTTTTACCTGAGCGAACAACCAAAGCTCCCTTGTTTGTGATAGCCGATCCCGGATCAAACTTAATGGCTTCTTCATAAAATCGTGAAGGAGAAGGATTTCTTATGATATTCTTGACGGTAATGTCATGTTTTGATAAGTCCATATCTTGAATATTTTTGATTTTATTTCATTTCTGGAAATTTCTTCAACATAACCAACAGAAATGATAAGTTGAAAATATGCTTTTCTAAAACAGTGGCTTTTATAATTTCCACTGTTTTTAATGATATCCATTACGGGTAATAATTTATATAGGGTTATCCCCCATTCGGCCTTTCTGCTGAATTAGAAGCGCTTTTTGTATCAATTTAGATTTATTCTATGTAAATTTTTCCCGCAAATTTTTGATTATTTGATGACAACAAGGCCCGTTCAAACCACTGAGAAAAATCACATAGAAACATAAGATGATTGAACAGTGAACACTCGTTCTATTAACGCCTATTTTTCAAAAACAACTCATGCAGCTCCCCTGGCAGTCTTCCGGATTTTGTTTGGGATTTTGATGGCTGGAAGTATGATTCGCTTTGCAGCAAAAGGCTGGATTCGTGAGATGTATATCGAGCCGGTTTTTTTCTTCTCATACAGTGGATTTGAATGGGTAAAACCGATGGGTGAATGGACATACCTCATTTTCTTTGTCTGTGGATTCTCCGCTCTTTTTGTTTCCCTTGGATATAAATACAGGATTGCCATCATCAGTTTTTTTCTCAGCTTTACTTATATCGAACTGATGGACAAAACCACCTATCTGAATCACTATTATTTCATCAGTATTCTCAGCTTTTTGATGATTTTTTTGCCCGCCCATGTAACGTTTTCGGTTGATGCCTGGCGGGATAAAAAACTTCGATCCGTGAAGGTTCCGGTGTGGACCATTCATTCCTTAAAAATGCTGCTTTGTATGGTTTATTTCTATGCCGGCCTGGCAAAGCTCAACTCCGATTGGCTTCTGCATGCCATGCCTTTAAAAATTTGGTTGTCAGCCAATCATACCATTCCCATTCTGGGCGATCTCTTTCAACAGGAGTGGAGCTATTATTTGATGAGCTGGGCCGGAGCCGTCTACGATCTTTCCATTCCTTTTCTGTTACTGATGAAGCGAACAAGAGTTTTGGCTTTCGGTTTGGTTGTCATTTTTCACGGTTTGACAAGCCTTCTATTTCCAATCGGAATGTTTCCCTACATCATGATTGTGAGTGCACTTATTTTCTTTGATTCTTCCGTTCATCAAAAGATTCTAAACCGGATTTCGCACATTTTAAATATTCAGAAAGAGCGGTTTGAAAATGGAAAGATTTATGAGTTTTCAAGGAGCTTGACTAGAAATATTGCAATCGGAACTGTTGGTCTTTTTTTTATTATCCAGATCCTGGTTCCATTTCGATATCTTCTTTATCCTGATGAATTATTTTGGACGGAAGAAGGCTACCGTTTTTCGTGGCGTGTGATGTTGATGGAAAAAGCCGGTCGGGCAAATTTTAAAGTCGTTGATCCGGTATCCAGCCAAAGCTTTATAGTTGATAACATGGAATTCCTAACCGATTTCCAGGAAAAGGAGATGGCCACTCAGCCGGATTTTATCTTGGAATACGCTCACTTTTTGGAGAAGCATTACCAGGAGAAAGGGATAACAGATCCGGAGATTTACGTTGAGAGTTATATAACTTTAAACGGACGAAGAAGCCAGCGGTATGTGAATCCTGATATTGATTTAACCCGAACGGATTCAATCCAAAATCAGAGAGATATTCTTCTTCCGTTTGAGGATAAGATATTGGGTTTATAAAATTCCATTAATCTCGTTCCGAAGCTCCTGCTTCGGAATGTCCGCCGGAAGCCCTGCTTCTCCTACTCAATTAAATTTGAAGCAGAGCTTCAAGAATGTGTGTATCCGAAGGAGACCTTCGGAACAAGTAGAGGAGAAAAAATCATCGGATGAGTAAAAGCAAAAAACCAAGATTTTGCCTTCGACACTCACCCAATGAATAACTTTGCAACATTATAAAAACTTGCTCGCCAGATTTGCCAGCTCCGAACGTTCTCCTTTTTCAAGATTGATATGTGCGTACACATCGTTGTTGTTCATGCGGTCCACAAGATAGGAGAGACCGTTACTTTGTGCGTCGAGATAAGGCGTGTCGATCTGGAAAATATCACCCGTAAAAATGATTTTTGTATTTTCGCCGGCGCGGGTAATAATTGTTTTGATTTCATGCGGAGTAAGATTCTGTGCTTCATCCACAATGAAAATTACATTATTCAAACTACGGCCCCGAATATAGGCCAGCGGCACAATCGAGAGTTTCTCGGTCTGCACCATTTCATCGATTTTCTTGTATTGCTTGCTGGTCTCTTTGTACTGATTTTTGATGATATTCAGATTGTCCCATAAAGGCTGCATGTAAGGATCAATTTTTGATTTCACATCACCGGGCAGATAGCCGAGATCGCGATTACTTAGTGGAACAATCGGCCGTGCCAGGTAAATCTGGCGATACTGACTCCGCTGTTCCAAAGCACAGGCTAAGGCAAGCAATGTTTTACCCGTTCCGGCTGCTCCGGTGATTGTTGCAAGCAGTACCTCCGGATTCATCAGGGCATGCATGGCAAACGTCTGCTCAGCATTTCGTGGCGTGATTCCGTAGGCATTCATTTGTTTTACAAGCTCTACTTTTTTGCTTGCAGGATTGTAATATCCGAGTGCCGAACTGGAGTGGTTTTTCAGAATGTAATAATGATTGCTGACCGGGTTGGTTTGATCGATTTCATCATAATCAATTTGCCCTTTCTTGTACAGATCATTGATATGGGTGTTATCCTCAAATTTCAGATCAGTCTTGCCGCGATACAGGTGATTGATGTCTTTGATACGAATCGTCTCATAGTCCTCAGCATCCAGGCTTAATGCACGTGCTTTCAGCCGGAGATTGATATCCTTTGAAACCAACGTGACTTTTTTGTCTGGTTCCTCTTCACGAAGTTTGAGGGCCGAATTTAAAATTCGGTGATCATTTTTTTGTGAGCCGAATACATCAGAAGCATTTACTTTACTTCCTTCGTCGCTAATTACACGAATTTTTCCGTGAGATTTGCCATTCAGTGGAATCCACTTCTGGATCATGTTGGCATCGGTAATTCTGTCGAGGTAGCGGATGAATTCTCTTGCGTGAAGATTCGTGACTGTATTGCCTTTTTTGAACGAATCCAACTCTTCCAGCACGGTAATGGGAATGGCGATGTCGTGCTTTTCAAAGTTTTTTACAGCTTCAGAATCATATAAAAGAACGGAGGTGTCAAGAACGAAAATCTTCTTCGCTTTCTTTTGTCTGGGCATAGGCCATACAAATTATTTGAGATGAGGGTCTGTAGTGATGTATTAGAACAACAATAATCAAACGATCAGAGAGAATCAATTCTCTGAGAAAATTTTACAGATAGTTTATTTGGAGATGAGGTTCAATGAGTTAATCATCCCGCCATTTCCAGAGCAGAATTTCATCTTTTTTATGCTCAACAAAGTCGAAAAACTCTTCATCAGAGAGGTTTAGCACATTCCCATTTTCAGAATACAACTCACAAAAAACGCATGAACGTGTCGGAACCAGAATGTGATACACATTTTTTTCTTCCCATTCGTATCGATACACTTCTGAGTAGGAATAAGGTTGATCGGAAGAAATTTCACTTATTCTCTCTTGCAACCAAGCTGGTATCTCATTTTCAGAATGGCCCGGATTAAGAGCTTGATCATCCAAACAACCTGAAAACAGTACGATCAGAAAGCATGCAATGAGAAGGGTTTTTAACATGGCTTTTACAATTTGGTTGTTCACACTTTTTGAAAAGAATTTCTTCTTTATGAAAGAAATATATTATTGATAAGTGTGAGAGAAAAGAGGGGACTCAGAGATTTATCTGAATATAAAAAGCCTCACCAAGTGGAAATGAATAAATTGGATATCCATCATAAGTAATCATCTAACTTAAACTGCATTTATTTCTATGATCTTTATTTTTTCCAACTCCTTTTTCTTGTTTTCAGCTTCTTCTTCAAGATCGTAATCATCCTGAAGGCCAAGCCAGAATTTGGCGCTGGTTCCAAAATACCTGGAGAGCCGCAAAGCAGTATCTGCAGTAATACTTCTCTTTTTGTTTATGATTTGACTGATGCGGGTTTGTGGAATAAATGTTTCTTTGGCAAGGCGGTAAGCGCTGATACCCATGGAATCAAGAAATTCTTCTTTTAAAACTTCACCCGGATGTATGTTCGGTAACTTTTCCATCTTTATGTATGCTTAGTGGTAATCGGTAATTTCAACGTTGTATGCATCGTTATTTTTCCATTGGAAAATGATACGCCATTGCTGATTGATTAGAATGCTAAAAAAATCTTCCAAACCACCTTTTAATTTTTCCAATCGATTTGCCGGTGGAATTCGCAGATCATGAATGGTTTGAGCATTATTGATCATCCTTAATTTACGCCGAGATTTGGATTGAATTTCAGAAGATAATTTTTTGGATCGGATTCCATTCCAAATCAACTCTGCCTCCTTCTCATTGAAAGTTTTTATCATTGATACTTACGTTTCATGATACTAATGTAAAACGTAAGCATTTATTATTTAACTTCAAATCAACAGAGAGATTTAGGTTGATGAAGGAATTACTTCATTTTCCTCTCAACCCAAAGAATCCCCTGAAAAACTAAGAAGCTGATAAGCCACATCCAGTCCGGCACTTTTCTATTATTTGATGAATCGGAAAAATTATCGGTTTTGTTTTGGCTCTCGATTTGTTGTTGAGTAGTTCTGAATGTTTGATACGATTTGTGAAAGCTCCAGTCAGAGTCATAGACATAAAACCAGCTTCGGTTTTCTGCCTGCTGCACAACATGCCATCCACTGTTTTTGGGCCAAAAAATAGACGATCCGACATTAGGGTGATTTACCCTGTTTGAAGAAGGTACAGTTATGGTGTTTCCGTCAACTACAGATTGAACCGATACTGGATTATTTTGGGATGTAAAAGTAATTGTAACCGGTTGATCCACCCGCGGAATTTGGGTCGCTACATTCAAAAAGGATTTTTCCAGTGTAATAAGGTTGCTTAAATAGTCAGCCCAAAACCGGTGATAAATGTCCGGATGGCCGCCTAAAAGCCAGTTATAACTCTGGAAAAACAAGTGTGTGGATACACTACCATTTTGTACATCGGTTCGAATAGCAATCAGATCCCCCTGGTACTCAAGAAGCTCATAAGAATTTTCCGGAAGGGACTGAAAATCAAGATTCAGCAAGGGAATTCGGTTCATTTCAACAAGACTGGGATCTACAAAGTCCGGTGACCACAAGCGTTCTTCAAGTCGGTTCAGTTCCCGGAACGTGATGTCTTGTTCAGTAATATCCGCAAATGCACGCGTCCATTCATCCAGGTTTTCTACAGAGGGTGGAATGAGAAGAACGTCCAGCCCGGAAACCAAAGCTTCATGGATGCGATTCCTTTCTGATGATTGCAATTGCAGATATTCCCGGACATCGAGGATTAATAAATCAAATGCCGCCGGATTTGAGAGTATATTTTCGGCTGATATTTGTGGCGTGTTCAGATCATCATATCGAAAGCGGTTTTGCCCGATTCTTGTTCTGACAGTTATGGAGTGATTCCTTTCGCTCAGTGATTCCGCCAGGTAATTCATCTCAAAAAGCGGACTGTACAAAAGCATCCCGATACTGAGACGTTCGGGAGGAATTGCACGGATATTCCAATTTTCAGTAATCACGGAATCTTCCTGAATCCATTCGATTTGATAATGGACCGGACCTTCTGAAGAAAGTTGATCACTGATTTCAATCTTACCAGAAGTATCCTCCCGAACCGTGGTTAGCATCATCCCGTCTTTTAAAACAACCAGGGAATCATTCTCAGAAAGTGGTTCTATTTGAAAACTGAAACTGAACGGTTTTCCAATCTCTGCTTCATGAGGGGCGTTGTTTAAAACCAGCCCGCGCTCGGGTGGAGTCAGTTTATCAATCCATATGTAGTTTTCGCTGAGTAGTTCATCTGTTCCATATCCAAAGACTTCAACAGCACTTCCGGCAGGCAGAGATCTTTCCATCAGAGAAACAGAACTTAACCAGTGCACATTTTCCGGCTGTCTTTGATTGACGAATGCCTTTCTTGATTGAATGGAATAGACCGAATCATAATTTGAAACAGAGAGTGTGGAGATGTCGGCTCCGTCAGCTATCAGAGCATAATTTGCTGATTCACCTGGAGGCAGAATTTTCGGTTGGATGATAAAACCCAAGAGCATCAAGCCGGAAAGAATCATCAGAAAAAACCGTAACGGAATGCGGTAGGTTCTAAAATCCCACCATGCTGCCAAGATGGTAATCAAACAGATTGCGATGATAGTTAATACCGCCATACTACTCGTTCTCCGGCAATGCTCCAAGGATCGGACGAGCGGCAGGAGCCGGATCGTAAACCCTGTTATTTTCAATTCCGGTGATCCTTTCCAGGAGATTTTTTTTGATCTCTTCTGTAAATCCTTCTTCTGTAATTTGTCTTAATCTATTCAGAATAAAAAGCCTGTCGGCATCTGAAATTTCTGCCTGTTGCACCCAGTTCGTTGCCTGCTCAATATTGTCCACGTTTTCTTCACGGATCATCAGTTCGAGTTTGGCCAATGCCGACTTTTCAGAATCTGAAGAAAACTCTTCTCCGGGATTTACAAAGTCATCATAGGTTCCTGTAAGCCGTGTTTCATCAACCGGAATCGGGGACAACTCATAACCAACTTTTCGAACATATTGCCGATTTGCCTGCTGTACCTGTTTCAGCAATTCAAGAGCGCGGTATTCGTATGGTAAGGCCGTTTCAGGGCGATGAGTACGCAGGTAAAGTTCGGCATCCCACATGTTGGCCAGAGATTCTTTGAGCATTGCGCGGGGGCTGTCGGCATACAGGGTATTCATCTCAGCGGCTCCATGATCATGCAAAAATTCCTCGGGAGTAATCGCTGCTGCTTCACTTTCTGAACGTGCCAAACCCTGTTCATTGATGTCTTCTTCATGTTGGTGATCATGCTCATGATCGGCTGTCTCGGACTCATCTGTGGAATTTGATGAAATGGAACTGCTCATTCCGCCGGATTCATCTTCCAGTCCAAGATATTCCCCATATCGAAGCCGTAAAAGAGCCTGGTTTTGGCCAATAGTATTGGAGCGTTGTTTGAATTCCTGCTCGGTAATATTCGGTTTATCTTCGAGCAGTTCTTCTGTATCGATGATAATCTGTCGTTGACTTCTGAAATATTCAGGCATAAGGTCAACCGCAATCGATCCGAAAGGTGCCGTTTCAGCTTCCGTTGAATCCTGGTAGATTACAAAATACGTTTCCGATCTGCCCGACTGAGGATTCGGACGGTTATCCACAGCTTCAATGTAAAAATAGAGTTCATCGCCGGGTTCCATTTCGAGCGAGTCAACATTTAACTTTAGGTTTCCACGGGCTTGTGAACGGTTCAAACCGGAGATCGTGTCAAAGTGCAGAGTTCGTTCACGAAAGCGTACGTTTTCTCCGCTTCCCCGTGCAAGCGTTGCCTGGACAAAAGCATCTGCAACTTCATAATCATCAATGATCTCTACATCAAGATCAAATTCCCGGTTGACGGGTGAAACCATGCTGCGAAGTTCTCGGGGAGAATCCACAATAAATTGCGGAGGTGAATCATCAATCACTGAAATAGCACGATAGTCTGTGAAAATAGTGGTATCGGAGTTGGCAATACCAATTTGATAGATCTGGTTATTACGAATCAAAAGTTCTCCCTCAAAAGATAGACCGGATGGTTCCAGATTCAGTGAGGATTGATTGCCAAATTTGATCCAAACAGAATCTGTAGCTTGATTGGCAGAAATCGTCCACTTTAATTCCGCATTCTCAGCAATGGATATGTTTTCGAAGCTTTTGGTTTCGGCGGGGAGATTTGTATATCGTGGTGGAGTGATCGTAATCTCAATATTTTGAATGGCCGGAATTCTCTCTTCAGGATTATTTGTGATGTTCTGTTCCGAAAGAATAAGATCAGAATCAGACGAAATTTCCTGGAATGAATTTTTTAAGGCAAAGCCTATCAGTGTTGAAAAGAACAAAATCCCTATAGAAAAAACGGCGGATTTAATCAGAATACGATTGGGAAGCTGAATTTGCTTTTGATGATTTTTGACCTCACTCTGAATTTTTTCAAGCTGCCAGCTTTCGAAAGTTGTTTTTGGAGTCCGAACGAAAAGACTGCTCGATTCCTCCATAAAAGGATAATTTCGGTCGAGAAATCGAACAATAAGGCTGGGAGAAGGCTTTTTAAACCATCCTTGTTGAATGAAAAATCCTACTCCCGGAAGACATAAAATTAAACCGGAAATGATGGAAAAAAAGAGAGAATCTGTAAAAATAAATCGGCTCACAAGAACTCCTGAAATCAGAAGAGAAAGGAGGATAAAAATCGCACTGAGAATGCGATTTCTCTGCAATTTATTTGTAAGATCCTGAACAATATTCATCACTACATTCCCCTCCTTGGTGCAATGAATCGTTCCGCGGCCCAAAGAATCAACAACAAAAGCAGAAGCCAATTTCGGGCAGATTTCCGTTCAGATATTCCAGCCAATTGCTGTTGAGTTTGCCGGATTTGTCTCTGCTGCTCCGGCATTTCAGGGCTCAAAAAAAGATCGATACCAAGACTTTTTTGTATGAGTTGATGGACAACGCCGGCATAAAACCATGCAGCCATTTCATTTGGAAAAGTTCCGTTTACCTGAAGGGTCTGTTCCTCAGAAAACCATAGTACAGGAATTTCGTTTTTTGTTTGCAGAAGTGTATTTGGGGTTGATTGAATGCTTGAATCAAGTCCGGTAACTTTAATTTCAACGCCCGTTTGTGATCCGGTCTCAATCACATCTTCGATGCCGTTTCGCCCGGTTTCATTTCTGAGAATCCACTGTTGATCTCCGGTCATTACGATACATAAAATTTGTTCGGGCTGCTCAGTCAATTGAATATCAGCATTCCAAAATTCAGCAGCATATTCCAATCCGCTTTGGATTTGCCCCGGAATGTTTTGATTGATTAAAACCTGGAGAGAACCGGCGTACGCGACCGTATCCTGTTTGATCACGGCTTGTGAGTTTTGGAGAATGGCCGGTTCCGGAATTTGTTGAATCGAATGCTGCACTCCGAGTGAATCTCTCAACTGAATATGAGCAGAATAACTATGGGTTTCCGAATGCCAAACGGCAGACACTTTTTCGGGCGGAGTCTGGGTGCCATTCCATTCAACATCGGCACCTAAACCGGGGCGGTTTCCGGAAAACCAGTTTTGGGTTAGTTCACCATTCACATAGATCACATTGGGATGATGGTCAGCTTCGGCCTGCTCAACCAAATTCCACCAGCCAATTGATTCAATTTGGGATGAAGGTACCTGTATTTCCAGGTTTCCGTCCAGAAATTGTTCCTGCCACTCTGGTTGATTTGTTTCAGTGAAGATGACGGATTCGATTTCGGGTGTCTCCTTCAAAAAAAATAAATCGGTGAGTAATAAAACGATGGAGCAAACCAGTAAAATCCGAACGAGCAAAAGAGGGACTTCGTGCAACTCAATCTTTTGAGCTTTTGCGAATGATTTGTCGGGCAAAAATCGAAACGTTCCCAGTAATTGCGGTTTTCCCGATCTTCGCTGCCAGAGATGAATCGCAATCGGAACCAGTGAAGCGGCTAATAACCAAAGCCACATTGTGTTACCCAGTATCATGAGGTTTGCCTCCGCTGTAAAATACTTCTCAGGGCTTCCGTGACCGGTGTTTCCATAGAAATCAAATCCAGGTGGGTTCTTCTGCTGATGACGCTGCTCTTCAGTTCATCCAAATACGCGGCCAGATTTTTTTGATATTGTTCTCGAACGGCTGACGTTCGAATGTTTCTTTCCTGGTTTGATTCCGGATCTTTAACCGTCATAATCTCCCGTGAAGGCAGACTCAGTTCATTTGCTCCCAGGATTTGAAAAAAATGGACTTCATTTCCGATTGTTTCAGCCAGTTTTACAAATGATTTCCATGTATCGATACTATCCAGCATATCTGAACAAACCACCCAGAATTCCCGCTTAAGAGAACTCACATTATCTGTAATCCAATCCTCTGTGACAGGCCATTTGCCTTTGCACTCTGCCGACTCAATCATCTGGTAGAAACGATTCAGCTGATGTTTATTCCTGCTTTCCCGAAGAAGCTCTTGGTTTTTATCATTCACGATGTGAAGTGCAAATGCATCCCCTTGCCGGTGTGCAAAAGTTCCCAATGCAGCAGTTACCAAAGAAGCGTACTTAAAACGGGAATACGCATTTTCTTCATATAACATAGAAGCCGATGCATCAAGGAAAAAGCGCAGTGTTACAGACGTTTCTACATCCGATTCTTTGATATAGTAGCGGTCGCTCCTGGAATACATTTTCCAGTCGATCTGTCGAATATCATCTCCTGGCTGATAACTTCGATATTGGCTGAATTCAGTGCCGATTCCACGCCGTGTACCTTTGTGCATCCCGATCAGAAAGCCATCTACAATGTGTTTTGCAAGGATGGAGAGCCTGTTTCCGGCTGCTAAAAGTTCTATTTCTGACGAAAGAGTGCTCATGATTTTCCTTCAAAAACTTCAAAGAAACCAATTCGGTTTTGAGTTTTAAAAAGTAACGAATGCTTAAATATTGCTTTGAGGCGGATGGATTTCTTTGAGGATATTTTTAGTAACCTGATCAGCGGTTATCCCCTCAGATTCTGCCCTGAAATTAAGTAATAACCGGTGCCTGAGTACGGCGTTTGCCACAAATGAAAGATCCTTCAATGTTACAGAGTAACGCTGATCGATCAGAGCTCTGGCTTTGGCCGTTAAAATAAGTGCCTGGCCTGCCCGTGGGCCGGCTCCCCACTCAACCCACTCGTTAACAAAAGCCACGGAGGATTCGCCCGGACGGGTGTTTCTGACCACGGAATTTACATACGAAATCAGATCATCACTGATCATTACTTTTCTAACCAGTTTCTGAATCTTAACAACCTCCTCAGCATTCATCACGGGTTTTACTTCGGTAAATTCATCTGAGGTTGTTTTTTTAAGAACATCGAACTCTTCGGTTTCAGAAGGATAATCAACCTTTAGAAACATGAGAAACCGGTCGAGCTGTGCTTCCGGAAGTGGATATGTTCCGGACTGTTCGATGGGATTTTGAGTGGCCAGTACGAAAAAAGGTCGTTCAAGATTAAATGTATTTCCACCGGAGGTAACCCTGTATTCCTGCATCGCTTCAAGCAGGGCAGCCTGTGTTTTTGGCGGCGTTCTGTTGATTTCATCCGCCAGAAGAATATTCGTAAAAACAGGCCCTTTCTGAAAGGTGAAATACCGCTTACCGGTTCCGTGATCTTCTTCGAGGATTTCCGTGCCTACGATGTCGGTCGGCATCAAGTCCGGGGTGAATTGAATCCGTTTGAAATCCGTATCAATGGCTTCGGCGAGGGTGCGGATCATTAGCGTTTTAGCCAGTCCGGGAACGCCCTCGAGCAGAGCATGGCCACCCGCACAAAATGTGATCAGGAGTTCTTCAACGATCTGCTCCTGTCCGACAATTACTTTCCCTATTTCTTTTTTTAGCATACCCAGCTTATTCAACAGCTGTTCAGTATCCTCTTTTTGTATCTGCACTTCTTTGTTTAGCTAAATGATGATTTGTTATTCATAGCATACATAATGATGTTTACGCCAAACTTGGTGTTGTCATTTGCATACCAACGTTTATTTCTAAAGTCATAATCCCATTCACAACCATAATCTTTATTGCTGTAAAGAACCCGGATTTTTCCGTCGATTTCGATGGCTTTGAGGTAATCGTGTACCAGATCGTCTCCCCAGCCATTCAGCTCTACGCTGGTCGTTGGCGGGCCATCCTCAAATTCAAAAAAAGAAGAGTAGATGGGATGATTATTGGGGATTTTCTTCAGAGCGTCCGGCCCGAAAATCTCAGCCATTTGTTCCTCAAAAGATTTTGCGAAGAGTCCGTCAATGTCATGATTGCAATCATCTACAAAAATAAACCCGCCATTGTATACCAGTTTCTCAAAATGCTCTTGTTCTTTTCGGTTGAATTGAACCAGGCGGTGGCCCGTCAGGTAGCAAAATGGAGATGATAAAATTCGATCACTTGCCAGGGGAATGATACGCTCTTCGGTATCCACATCCAGCGTGGTGTATTCCACCAGGGAATGCATCAGGTTGCGGGGCATTCGTTCATCCACATACCAGTTGCCTGATTCATATTGAATTCGTGTAAAAAAGAAATCCGAATGATTTCGTGCAAAAAACGACGCTACCGGCATAAGCGTTGCACCAGCTCCAAATAGAGCAGTTTTCTTCAGGAATTCTTTTCGGTTAAGCATAAATGGAGAGTCAAAGAAGTATTGACTATAAAGAACTACGGTTTTTAAAACAAATGGTTCATGATATCAGATAAGGATTCTCATAGTATCTGAATGAAAAGAGCCACAAACGGATAACGAATGTGGCTCATGAATCATTTATTTTTTTCTTAGACAGCGTCTGACAGACTACTGAATGTAAAGTCGCGAATCTTCATGGGCGGAATCATATTTCCACTTGTTCGAACCGGCTTGCCTATTTCTTCCACATTATTCAGCATAATAACGGGACTTTCATTAAAGCGGAAATTCTTAACGGCATGCTTGATTTCGCCATCTTCGATATAGAATGTACCGTCACGTGTAAGTCCTGTTAACAGCAGAGACTGCGGATCTACCATCCGGATGTACCATGTTCTGGTAACCAAAATACCACGTTCGGTTTCGGCAACAAGATCTGCCGTAGATTTATCTCCACCCAGCATGATTCCGTTTACAGGCCCCGGCAGAGGTTCCCGGTCATTTTCTTTCGCCCAGTAGCGTGAGTAGGACAGGTTTTTAACCACACCGTTTTCAATCCACATGGTTTTTTCAACAGGTTGGCCTGATCCGGTCCAGGGTGTTTCGGGAACATTTGGATCAAAGGGATCAGAATAGATTGTAACCCGTTCGTCGAACATTTTTTCACCCAGGCGGGAACCACCACCGGCTTTCGACATGAAACTTCGTCCTTCATCGGCGGATCTTGCATCCAAAGAATAGAACATATTCTGTAGCAGACCTGCGGAAGCATGTGGCTCAAGAATAACTGTGTAACGCCCGGGTTCAAGTGCTACGGCATCGGCAGAACCAATCGATTTGTCGATGGCAATTTGAGAAGCGGAAGCCGTATCAAGATTGCTTACATCATTGAAGTCGCGGGAAACCCAGCCGGACCCTCGTCCATCACGGGTTCGAATTGTTACGGAAAATTCAACATCTGTTTCCCGATTGTAGGCAAAAAGCCCTTTATTGTTCATGATAGCGCTGAAACCGGCGCCGTCTTCTAAAAATCCGGCTGCAACGAGGTCTTGATTTTTACTTGGATTGATGCTGTTTGCAGCAGCTTCGGCGCGATAGTCCGGGCTGATGTTTGCTGTGGAATCAGACCAGGTATTTGATTGCTTGTATTCCTGTGGTCCAAGAGGTTCCATAAATTCCGGGTTCTCTGGAGCCAGCTCGGCTAACTCTTCTGAACGGCGAACGACTTTCTCGAGGGAAGCCTCATCAAATTCGTTGATGGTTGCCGTTCCCGTTTTTTCCCCGTACGAGGATTGCACGACCAGAGAGGTATTATCTTCTTCGCCGCTGGTTGTTACAGTATTACGGGCGTAGCGGATGTTGCCGCCCTTGCTTCCGCTTAGGTTCACTTCACAGAAATCTGCTTCTGAAAGTTTAACAACTTTCTGCATGATTTCGCGAGCTTGATCTTCTGTAAGAATGGCCATAATCGTATAATGTCTTTCGTGTTTATTGATAGAAGGTTAGATATTTCGGGCTGTGTTAATCACATTAACTCCGTCAAAACGGGTGGTAGAACTTCCATGAGAAACCGCACTCACCTGTCCGGGTTGGCCCTTTCCATCAAAGAAAGATCCGCCAAGCCTGTAATCGGATTCATCACAAATTGCAGAACATGAATTCCAGAATTCCTGTGTGTTGGATTGATACGCAACATCACGGAGCATCCCGGTAATTTCACCGTTTTTGATTTCATAGAACAACTGTCCGCCAAACTGGAAGTTATAGCGTTGCTGGTCGATGGAGTACGAACCATCACCTACGATATAAATACCGTCTTCCACATCCTTAATCATATCATCTACCGACAGTGGTTGTTTGCCGGGAGCAAGCGATACATTTGGCATTCTCTGGAATTGAACACTGTTCCAGCTATCGGCATAACAACAACCGTGTGACTCATTTTGGTTGATAATGTGCACCTGATCACGAATAGCCTGGTAGTTAACGAGGGTTCCGTCTTTCACCAGATCCCATTGTTTGGTTTTAACTCCCTCATCGTCATATCCAACATATCCAAGAGAACCGGGCTGGGTTTTATCGGCAAAGAGTGTTACCAACTCGGACCCATAATTAAAATCTCCGGCTTCCCATTTGTCCAGAGTGGCGAAACTTGTTCCGGCGTAGTTGGCTTCGTAACCCAGAACCCGGTCGAGTTCAAGTGGGTGCCCAACCGACTCGTGAATAGTCAGCCATAAATGCGTTGGATCGAGAACCAAAGTATATTGACCGGCTTCTACAGATTTGGCCGTAAGTTTTTCCTGACCGGCAGTAGCTATTTGTCGGGCGTCCTCAATCATATCATATGAGTTGCCGTATCGTGTTACAATACCATCGTATTTATCTGCTGCGTTTCCATCCAGGTATTCATAACCCATTCCAACCGGGGCAGACAAATTTTGGATTGATTCGAACTTGCCACTGGCTCTGTCTACAATGGTAGCATTCAGGGTAGGATAAATTCTGTGAACGTCCTGATCGATGTAAGATCCTTCGGTGGATGCAAAATATTTCTGTTCATTGACCAGAAACAGAAAGCTGCTTGCAAACTGGGCGCCGTTTTGCATGGCTGTGTCGTTCACTTCAAGAAGGTAGTCTACCTTTTCTTCAATAGGTACTTCGAAGGCATTTTTTTGAATCGGGGTTTTCCAGGAAACTTCACCGTGGCCTTGAACAGGAGCAAGTACAACCGGCTCAGAATTGATGCTCGAATTTGCTTTTGCAATCATGACGGCCTGCTTGGCGGCGGCGGCCACTCCTTCCGGAGTTACTTCATTGGTGGCGGCAAATCCCCAGGTACCATTGGCTATAACGCGGATTCCAACTCCATAGGATTCGGTGTTTACCGTGTTTTGTACTTTGTCTTCCCGAGTAATGACGTATTGGTTAAGATATCGTCCTATGCGAATGTCGGCATAGGTTGCGCCATCCATTTTTGCTGCGTTCAGCGCCGTATCGGCAAGTTGTTTTTTTTCGCTGTTTGGCAGCCATGCAAGCGAGGTAAATTTATCTACCGTGCGCCCGGTTAGAGGAATCATCATTCCCCCCATGCCAAACCCTGCAATTTTCAAAAAGTCTTTCCTTTTCAAGTAACCTCCTTTTTATTGTTTGAGTACCCGCTCATTTTCACCAAACCGTATTTTGGTGAAAACGAACAATTATTTAGATGTTTCGGCCCGTGTTAATAACGTTCACACGTTCAAAACGGGTTGTCGGGCATCCATGGCTTACGGCACTTACCTGTGATGGTTGCCCTTTTCCATCAAAAAAGGTTCCACCCAGTTCATAGGTGGACTGGCCACCCAACTCTGCACATGAATTCCAGAACTCTTGTGTGTTGGACTGGTAGGCAACATCACTCAGCATCTGCGTTATTTCACCATTTTTTATCTCATAAAATAATTGTCCGCCAAACTGGAAATTATATCGCTGCTGATCAATCGAATACGATCCGCGTCCTTTGATATAGATACCGTCTTCGGTGTTTGAGATAATGTCTTCTACTGAACGGTCCTCAGTGCCGGGTCTTAAAGAAACGTTCGGCATCCGTTGAAAAGGGATAGACGACCAACTGTCGGCATAACAACAACCATGCGATTCGTTTTGATCGATCATGTGAACCTGGTCACGAATTGCCTGGTAATTCACCAGGACTCCGTCATCAATTAAATCCCACTCTTTTGTTTTTACACCGTCATCGTCGTAACCGATGGTTCCCAGAGCATTTGGCTGTGTTTTATCAGCAAAAATATTTACGATGTCACTTCCATACTGGAAATCACCGGATTCCCATTTATCCAGCGTTGCAAAACTGGTGCCGGCATAATTGGCCTCATATCCAAGCACACGATCCAGCTCAAGAGGGTGGCCTACCGATTCGTGAATGGTTAAAAAGAGATGTGTGGGATCTAACACAAGATCATACTGCCCCGGCTCCACACTTTTTGCCGAGTGTTTTTCTATAGCCTGTTCGGCCGCTTCGCGCGCCTCTTCAACCAAACCGAAATTTTTCACATATTCATATCCCATCCCAATTGGTTGAGCCAGTGAATTTCTTGTTTCAAACCCGCCTTGTTCCTTGTTAATACTGGTCACTGTAAATGTTGGCCAGCATCGATGGATATTTTGATCGGCAAACGTTCCTTCAGTCGATGCAAAGTATTTTTGTTCGTTCACAAAAAACAGATTGGATGAGCAGAAATCAGCTCCGGCATCGTTTGCTGCAGCATTGATTTGCATCAGCAGATCCACTTTCTCATCCATCGGCACTTCAAACGGATTGGTTTCGATGGGTGTATTCCAGGTTACATCTCCATATCCTTCCACCGGAGCAAGCTGAACGGATTCGGATTGGATACCTCGATTAGCCCTTGCGATGGCTATTGCCTGGTTGGTGGTTTGGCGGATAGCACTTTCATTGACTTGATTGGAAGCTGCGAATCCCCAGGTTTGATCGACGAGAACACGTACGCCAAAACCGAACGATTCTGTATTTGTGATGTTGTTAATCCGTTGTTCACGGCTTGAAATGTACTGGTTCAGGTATCTCCCAATGCGGATATCGGCATAAGAAGCCCCAGCTTGTCGTGCCGTTTCAAGAGCAATTTCGGCAAGTCTTTTCTTTTCACTTTTAGGAATTTGCCGGGCAAAAATTTCAGCATTTATGAAAGGGAGAAAAGCTACACCCGCACTGCCAATTCCTGCGATTTTTAAAAACTGCTTTCTGTCCATTGAATAGATTTATATCAAAAATTTTTTCAGTCGTATAAAAAATCAAATATTTAGATAAAAAACCAGTAACAAGAATAAAAAAAATGTCCAAACAGTACTAGTGTCTTAGATTATTTAAATAATCTGTTTATAAAGCATTTAATTTTTTAATATTATAAAGTTTTTGTTTTAAGTTTTTAAGTCAATAAAAAAATGGAGGTGTTGAGAGAAAAAGGGTTTCAGGAGAAATAATGTAAAACGATACTTGTAGCAATGGCCGCATTCAGGCTTTCTACGTTTGAATTTTTTCCACTTATTTGAACCGCTTGCCTGGTGGAAGCAAATAGGTTTGAATCAATGCCGTTTCCTTCGTTACCGACAACGAGAATGCTTTTTTTGGATGGAGAAATATCGCCAAGGTTTTTTGAGTTATCCCCGGCATCCAACAGATAAGTTTTCCAGTGCTCTTTTTCAAGGGATTGTAAGTGACCATCAAGATTCCCGGTCATATAAGGTAAGACTCCCGTGGCGCCTGCTGTACTTCGAACCACTTTTGGATGAAATAAATCCACCGTTCCCGTTCCCAAAAGAATTCCTGCTACCCCAAACCAAGCGGCGGTACGGATAATAGTTCCAAGATTTCCCGGATCCTGAATGGCATCTGTAGCTAAAATAATTCCCTTTTTTTGAGAGAGTTCATGAACAGAAATTTCCTCGGGAATTTTACAAACGGCAATAATTCCCTGGGGATTATCCGTATCCGAAACCAATTCAAAATCGGCCGCTTCAAGCTCATAGATCGGCTGATCATTTTGGGCAGACATTTGATTCAGATCCCATCCTTTTTGAATGATGAGTTCGTGAATGGCAACCCGGCCATTTGCCAGAATCTGTTCCACACACCGTACGCCTTCAGCCAGAAAGAACCCGGATTTCTTCCGGTATTTTCCCATTTGCAGTTTTTTCCAATTTTTTAACTGGTTATTGGAAGCAGGTTGAATGTTCATGAATATTTGAGTGAAAAGTGAAAACGAAACAGTGAGAAGATATCGAAATCAGTTAATCAAAAATATCGATTTCAAATAAGATTCATAATTTTCATTCCCGAAACCCGAAACCCGAAACCCGAAACCCGAAACCCGAAACCCGAAACCCGAAACCCGAAACCCGAAACCCGAAACCCGAAA